>DATGIO010000136.1:0-10459 GCA_035295685.1 Candidatus Angelobacter sp. | reverse complement strand
GTTCCATCTCTCCTTGCGGCTCTTCATACTCCCGCTGCCCGTATGCTTGCCCCTCCGGTGCCGGCAATGCCTTCCGGTCCAGCTTCCCATTCGCCGTTAGCGGCATCCGCTCCATCCGTACATACGCACCTGGCACCATGTACCCTGGCAAGCCCTGCTTTGCTTGCTCTCGCAGCCTTTCTCCTTCCGGTGCTTCCTCTCCCGTGTAGTACGCCACCAATCGCGCTTCTCCACCTTCTTCCTCCCGTGCCACCACTACCACTTCCCGCACTCCCTCCACCTGCGCCAGCTTCGCTTCTATCTCCCCCAACTCAATCCGGAATCCTCGGATCTTCACCTGGAAATCATTCCTCCCCAGATACTCGATCGCTCCATCCTCCCTCCACCTCCCCAAATCCCCCGTCTTATACATCCGCTCCCCTTCCCGAAACGGATTCTGCACAAACCGCTCCGCCGTCAACTCCGGCCTCCCAAGATACCCTCTCGCTACCTGCACCCCTCCGATGTATAGCTCTCCCTCCACTCCCACCGGCACCGGTTCCATCCCCTTATCCAATATGTACATCTGCGTGTTCGCGATCGGTCGCCCGATGTGAAGTGTTGCATCGTCTTTGTGCAGTACCCCGGAAGTAGCCACTACCGTGTTTTCCGTAGGGCCGTAGTTGTTTACGAGAGCCTGTCCCGGAGGCAATTCTTCCGGCCAACGCTTCAAACGGTCACCGCCGGTCAGAACCGTACGTACTCCTTCATTCACATGTCCAGTGGCATAAGCGAGTTCCGCCAGCGGGGTAACCAGAAAACTCACCTCCAGCTCCTGAAGTTGCCACCACCGCAATAAATCCTGCGGGTGGCTGGCAGCATTGATTGGCGACAAGATCAAAGTGCCGCCGCTACATAAGGATGGCCAAATCTCCCACGTGCAAGCGTCAAAGCCGACTCCTGCCATTGAGCTGCTGCGGCTGCCCACCTGCAAATTGAATACCTGGACATGCCAACTCACTAGATTGCACAAGCTGCGATGCTCGACCATCACGCCATTGGGCTTACCGGTGGAGCCGGAGGTGTAGATCACGTAGGCCAAATCACGCGGACTCACGCCAATATCCGCTATATCCAGATTTTCGGCCAATTCCTGCGCCCAAGCAGGGTTACCATCCTGTAAATCCAATACTGGGACGCCGTCAGGTTCCCAGGAATCCAGCGCCTTTCTGCCCACGGAGTCCCAGAGCAGTACGTCCGGCGAGCTACTTTGCACGGTGTCGCACAGTCGCTGCGAAGCATAGGCTGGATCCAGCGGCACATAGGCGCCACCGGCCTTCAGTACCGCCAACATCGCCACTACCAACTCCGGACTGCGCTGCGCGCAGATCGCCACTAATCGGTCGGGACCTACACCCAGGTTCCGCAAATAATGCGCCATTTGATTGGCCCGTACATTCAACTCGCGGTAGCTTAACGAACTCCCTCCCAGCTCCACTGCCACCGCCGCGGAGAGCTTCTCCACCTGCTCTTCGAACAATTCGTGAACACACTTTTCTGAATGAAATTCGGCTGCAGTGCTATTGAACTCATACACGACTCTCTGCCACTCCGCTTCGGATAGCACATTGATCTGCCGGGCGGCACATTGCGGATTATCCTGCAACGCCTTTACGAGCTGTTCCACCGCCCTCTCCATCAAGTCGCATACACGCTGCGGAGCAATTGGGTTACTCACCTGGGCTGTCAGGCAGAAATCTTCTCCCAGATCATCCACCGAAAGGGTGAGGGGGTAATTCGTGCGTTCCTGTCCACTTAGATATTCGATATCCCCATCTGCGCCGATTCCGCGACCCTGCTCACTTTGCTGGCTGTACCGATAGTTCATTAGAGAATTGAACAAAGGCGTCTGTGGAGGCACCGCACTGCAGTTTTGGGCCAAGGCCAGCGGCGCGTGCTCGTGGCGCATGAGCCTCGCCAACAAGGCATGCGTGTCCTTCAACAACTGATCAACACCCTGCTCACCCAAGTGGATGCGCACCGGCAGCGTGTTGATGAACAAGCCCAGGGTTCGATCTGCATGTGCACCACCCTGCATCCGGCCGAACAATACGGTACCGAAGACCACATCTTGATCCCCAGTGATTTTAGCCAGCACGATTGCCCATGCCAGATGCATCAGGCTGGCCGCACTCACCCCCAAATTGCGCACCTGATTTCGGATGGCTTGAGACAAAAGAGACGGCAGCGTCCGCTCAGATTCGTGAACATCTCTACCGTCCCCTTGCAAATTCAGCAACCCGAACGGGGCTGTAGGCCTATCAATATCGCCCAACATCTTCGTGAAGAAAGCTTCGTGCTCCTGCCTGCTCACTCCGAACCGGGCCTGAGCAACGAAGTTGCGAAACGGAGTCGGTGTAGGAAGCTGCTCCAGCCGGCCTTGTTCAATGGCATTTGCCTCATTAAGCAATACTTCCAGCGTTGTGTGGTCTACAGTTAGATGATGGAATCGAACATGCAACAACCATCGTCCGTTCTCCTCGTCTTGCGCGGCGGAACAGCGCAATAAGGGAGCACAGGAGAGATTCAATTGGTATTCTGCTGAAGCGCAACGCGTCTCAAGTTGCTGCGCGATATCGCCCAGTTGTGGGTTGAGTTCGATAAATTCCACCGGCAACGCAGCCCGGCGCCAAACCACCTGTACCGGCTCTTCCAATCCCTTCCATACAAATGCCGTGCGCAGAATGTCATGGCGTTCGACTACCCGGCACATGGCCAGCAAAAACCTCTCTAGCCTCGACCGGGACCGGAAGCCCAGCAAGCACGCTTCTTTATAGGGATCGCGTTGGGAATCCAGCATGTAATGAAACAGGATGCCGTCTTGCAGAGGCGCAAGAGGATAGATGTCTTGCAGATTGGCAATTCCCCCTTCAACCCCTTCCACGATCGAGTCAATTGACTCTTGGCTCAGCTCGACCAGCGTCAACATATCCGGAGTAATTCGAGCCGCATCGGCTGGAATCAAATTGGGAGGAATCCGCACTTCACGCGATTCTGCACCAACCTGCGCCGCCAACTCAGCCAATGTAGGCGCGGTAAAAAGTGCGCGCACATCCACATGGAGTCCCTTCTGCCGCATGCGTTCGGTGAGGCTGACCGCAAGCAGCGAGTGACCGCCCAATTTAAAGAAATTGTCGTACCGTCCGATCTGGGTTACCTGCAGCAGCTCCGACCAAATTTCTGCCAAAGTCTGTTCGGTTTCGCCTTGGGGTGCAGCATATTCGCGCTTTGCGTATGCCTGTTCGCCGGATGTAGGCAACGCCTTGCGGTCCAGCTTTCCGTGGGAGGTAAGCGGCAGCGACTCGAGATGTATATAGGCGGCTGGGACCATATAGTTTGGCAGCGTGCGAGCCACATGCTCGCGCAGCATTTCAGCATCAACCGAACTTGCCCCCGTGAAATACGCCACCAACTGCCGGTCTCCCGGAGCGTCTTCCCGGACCAGGACTACGGCCTCCTGCACACCTTCAATCTGAAGCAGCTTTGCCTCGATCTCTCCCAGCTCGATCCGAAATCCGCGAACCTTCACCTGGAAGTCATTGCGCCCCAGGTACTCGATTGTCCCATCCGCGTTCCAACGACCCAGGTCTCCGGTCTTATAGATGCGCTCGCCAACCCGAAACGGATTTTCGAGGAACCGGTCCGCCGTCAAGTCCGGCCGGTTCAGATAGCCGCGCGCCAACTGTGATCCGCCGATGTAGATCTCGCCGACTACAACGATCGGCACAGGCTCTCTGTGACTGTCCAATATGTAAATCTGCGTGTTCCCAATCGGCTGGCCGATCGGAGGATCTCCCGATTCCGGCCGGCATTCATGCACGGTGGCGCATACCGTCGTCTCCGTGGGTCCATAAGCATTGATCAAGCGCAGATCCTTCGACCATTGCGTGGCAAGCCGGCTCGTTAACTTCTCGCCAGCAAGAATCAACGTACCGAGGGAATCGAGAACCCGCGCTTCGCAGGGCAAGGTAGCCAGGATTGCGGGAGGTAAGGTGGCATGGGTGATACCGCTTTCCTGAATCATGCGCATCAGCGTGCCACCTGCCAGAACTTCGCCGTGCTGCGCCAGATGCAATGAGGCGCCGCGGCACAGCATCATCACTATCTCCCAGATCGAAGCGTCAAAACTCAACGGAGCGAACTGCAACACGCGGCTATCCTGCTTTACACCGAGATATCGCATTTGCGCCGCCATCAAATTGCAGAGCCCCTGATGTTCAACTAGCACGCCCTTCGGCTTGCCTGTGGACCCAGAGGTGTAGATCACGTAGGCGAGATGATGCGGCTCCAACCCCAGCTCTTCCGGTTTCGGGTTCCTATCCGAGCAAACCGCCAGTTCCCCTTCCGCCTCATCGATCAACAGCTCCATCATCACCTTCACCGGCAGCCGATCTGCCAAGGACCGCTGCGTCAGCATCACCACCGGTGCACTGTCCTCGATCTGGTACGCCAGCCGCTCTGCCGGATGACTCGCATCCAGCGGCACATACGCTCCCCCGGCTTTGAGTATTCCCAATAACCCTATGACCATGTTCAGCCCACGCTCTACGCACAGCCCAACTCGATCCTCAGGCTGAAGCCCCAGTTGCACCAAATAATGCGCTACCTGGTTTGCCCGCCGGTTCAGTTCTCTGTAGCTGAGTTGCTGGCCTGCACACGCCAACGCCAAGGCGTCCGGTGTTTTCTCCACCTGCTCTTCAAACAACTGGTGGATACAACGGTCTTTCCGGTATTCCATTTCCGTAGCGTTGAACTCTTCCACCACTTGCCGCCGCTCCGTCTCCGGCAGTAGTGGCAGCCAACTTACCGGCTGATCTGCACCCTCGGCGATCGCTCGCAGCAACGTCTCCCAACGCCGCACAATTCGTTCGATTGTGGTGCGATCAAACAGGTCGGTAGCGTACTCGAGGTTTCCGGTCACGTCCTCCCCAGCCTCCGCCAACCACATGTTCAGGTCGACCTGCGATGTTCCCACCGGGCTCTCTTCCACCGTCACGCGCAAATCCGGCAGCATCAATTCTGCAGCACCCAGCGTGTCGTTTAGAGACAACGTTACCTGGACGATTGGACTATGGCTCAGGCTTCTCGTTGGCGCAACAGCTTCCACCACTTGTTCGAACGGAAACCCTTGGTGGCTAAAAGCCGCCAGCGTGGTGCCTTTCACCTGATCCAGCAACTGAGCGATGCTCGGATCCTCCGCCAACTTCACCCGCAGCGCCAAGGTATTAACGAAGAACCCCACCAGAGATTCCCATTCCTGTCGCTGCCGATTGGCCACCGGCGTTCCCACGACCACCTCTTCCTGTCCACTCAGGCGACTCAGCAACACCGCCCAACTGCTAATCAGCGTCATGAACAAAGTTACTCCGTGGTGCCGGCTCACCTTGCGCAGCTTCTGTATCAGTGCTGCCGGCAACTGCACTTGTAAGCGGTCCCCGGCGTAGCTTTGCGCCTCCGGCCTGGGCCGGTCCGATGGCAACTCCAAGAATTCCGGCGCCCCGGCTAACTGATCGCACCAAAACTGCTGCTCGGCTTCAAGCCGCGCTCCCGCCAACTGGCTCCGCTCCCATACCGCAAAGTCGGCATATTGCCACGCCAACGCCGGCAGCGAATTGTTCTTCCCCTCGCGCAGCGCCCGATAGAGAGCATTCATCTCCCGGACCAGGATGGCGATAGACCAGGCGTCGGAGATGATGTGATGTTGGGTCAGGAGCAAAGCATGCTCCTCGCCGGTTAGTTGCAATAAAACTCCGCGGATCAATGGACCCGTGGCTAAATCGAACCAGCGGCGTGCTTCAGACGCACTGATCCGTTTTACCGCCGTCTCCCGCTCCTCTTCCCGCAGCCGCCGCAAATCCTGCACTTCCAGGAGAAAACCGCTTTCTGCAGGTCCAATCTCCTGAACCGGTTGTCCGTCATCACCTTTTACAAACGTAGTCCGCAGAATTTCATGCCGCGCCACCAAGTGGTCTAATGCCCTTCGCAATACACCGTGGTCCAGCACGCCATGTAGGCGCAGCACTACCGGCAGGTGATAGGCAACCCCGGCAGCCGGATCTAATTCATTGAGAAACCAGAGCCGCTTTTGGGAGAACGATAGCGGCAATCGTTCTGGCCGCGACGGCGGCAGAGACTCGTCGGTTGGTGCGGCTTTTTGCCCCACTGCCGCTGCCAGCCCTGCGAGTGTGGGGTACTGGAATATATCTCGCAGTTCCACGTTTAACCGCCTGCGCAGCCGCGATACCGCCTGCACTGCCAAGAGCGAGTGGCCGCCGAGCTCGAAGAAATCGTCATGCCGCCCCACACGTTCCACCTGCAAGAGCTCCGACCAGATCGACGCCAGCAACTCTTCCGTTTCTCCCTCCGGCGCTGCGTACTCCCGCTGGATATACGCCTCTCCGGTAGGCGCCTCCAGTGCCTTACGATCCAATTTCCCGTTCGGCGTCAGCGGTAAGCGCTCCATATACACATAGGCCGCTGGAACCATGTAACTGGGCATCGTGCGCGCCCCGTACTCCCGCAAAATCTCCGCATCCAGCCCTTCTGCTCCCGTGTAATACGCCACCAGCCTTTGATCTCCAGGAGAATCTTCCCGTGCCAGCACTACCACTTCCCTCACTCCCTCGACTTGCGCCAGCTTGGCTTCGATCTCCCCCAGCTCAATACGGAAACCGCGTATCTTCACTTGAAAATCATTCCGCCCCAGATACTCGATGCTCCCATCTGCACGCCAACGTCCCAGATCCCCGGTCTTATACAGCCGTTCTCCGGCCCGGAAGGGATTCGCCGGAAAACGCTCCGCCGTCAGATCCGGCTGGTTCAAATAACCACGCGCTACTCCCGCGCCGCCGACGTACAACTCTCCCACTACTCCAACCGGTACAGGCTGCGACTGATCATTCAAGATGTATAGCTGTAGATCCGGAATGCGCTCACCAATGGGGCTAGCCGACCAGCCATCGATTTCGCTCGCGGCCAACGGGCAATAGGTCACGTGCACCGTCGTCTCGGTTATGCCGTACATGTTGGTGAGCTGTGTGCCCTGCTCGTGGTTGTTGAGATACCACCCTTTGAGCTTGTGCACCTCCAGAGATTCGCCCCCGAAAACAATATGCCGCAGCTGGTGCGCCGACACACTCTGGGATTGCGCAGCAATAAGCTGTTGAAAAGCAGAGGGTGTCTGGTTGAGCACCGTCACCTTTTGTTCACAAAGCAGCGCATAAAACTCTTCCGGCGAACGCGCAATCTTCAGGGGCACGATGACCAATCGGCCGCCATATAGCAACGCACCCCACATCTCCCACACTGAAAAATCGAAGCTGAAGGAGTGAAATAGGCTCCAAACATCCTGGCTGCCGAAGCCGAACCATGCCTCAGTCGCGCTGAACAATCTAGCCACGTTTGCATGTTCAACCATGACGCCCTTCGGCTTGCCTGTTGAACCGGAGGTGTAAATCACATAGGCCAGATGATGGGGCGTCACACCAATGCCAGTTGCATCCAGGTTCTGCGGAGACTCGCACGCCCAGGGTGAATTCGCAGTTCCCAGGTCTACGATCGGGAGGTTATCCGGCGCCCAACCCTGAAGGGCTTCACGGCCTACCGCATCACGCAATAGCGCGATGGGCCGACTATCTTGCGCGATGTCGTGCAATCGCTCCGAGGCATAGGCTGGGTCGAGGGGCACGTAAGCCCCTCCCGCCTTGAGCACCGCCAAGATAGCCACCAACATTTCCGGACTTCTGTCGCAGCAGATGGCCACGAGCTTATCGGGACCAAGACCCAGCTTCAGTAGATAGTGCGCCAACTGATTGGCCTGTGCGTTTAGTTCGCGATAGTTCAGGGATGCGCCTTCCCAAGTGAGTGCCGGTGCTTCGGGGGTACGGGCTACCTGTTCTTCAAATATCTCGTGAATACACTTGTCCACCGGGAATGAACGTTCTGCCCGATTCCATTCCTGCAGCACGAGTTGCTGCTCCGCCTTGGGTAGCACATCCAGATCCCGCACAGAACGCCGGGGTGTATTCTCTAACGCCTCCAGCAGCTCTTCGAGTGCCCTCACCATGAAATCGCTTATCCGATGCGGGGCGATCGGGCTGCTGGCCTGAACAGTCACAGAGAAGTCCTGGCCGTAGTCGTCAATCTCCAGAGTTAGCGGATAATTTGTGCGTTCCTGGCCCTTCAAGTACTCAAAATCGGCATCTGGCAGGGGTTCATTCGGCGTGCTGTAGCGGTAGTTTACTAGCGAGGTAAACAATGGCATTTGCCCCGTCACTCCGCTGCAACGCTGGGCCAAAGCCAGTGGCGCATGTTCGTGCCGCAATAGTTCCACCAGCAATGCATTCGTCTGCTTCAGGCACTGCGCCACTTCCTGCCCGTCAACGCAGATACGCACCGGCAACGTGTTGATAAACAGCCCCAAGGCCCGGTCCGCCTGCGCGTCGCCCTGCATCCGTCCAAACAACACTGTCCCGAAGACCACGTCCTGCAGTCCCGTGGCCCGCGCCAGCACCAACGCCCACGCCACATGCATTACAGTGGCCGAACTCACCCCCAAATGACGCGCTTGTTTGCGGATGGATTGTGATAGTTCCAAGGGCAGCATTTGCGACACTTCCGTAGAGTCGCCACCGTTACTCTGCACATTCAACAATCCGAACGGCGCTGTGGGTTCGTCGATATCTCCGAGCATCTTCTTGAAGAACGCTTCGTGTTCTTCCCGGCTTACCCCAAAGCGCGCCTGCGCCACGAAGTTGCGAAATGGCACCGGAGCAGGAAGATCCTGCAATCGGCCTTGCTGTATAGCTCTGGTTTCTTCGACCATCAATTCCAGTGTCATGTGGTCGATGGCCAAGTGATGACATAGAACTCGGAGAATCCAACGCCCGTTTTCGTCAGCCGCCGCATAACAACGGAGCAATGGAGCCTTTCTTACATCTAGGCGACATAGCTTTGGGTCATAACGCGCTGTGAGTTGTTGCAGGATGGGGCCTTGCTTAGGATCGAGTTCCACAAACTCAATTTGCAACGCTGCGTGCCGTAGCACGACCTGTACAGGCTGTTCCGACCGCTCCCATATGAAATTCGTGCGAAAAATGTCATGGCGGTTGATCACTTGCTGCACCGCAGCCAGAAATTTCTCGATTTGCGGCCGAGACTGGAAGAACAGCAAATGCGCTTCCGCATAGGGATCGCCATCAGAGTCCAGCAAGTGATGGAAGAGCATGCCCTCTTGGAGCGGCGTCAGAGGATAGATGTCCTGAATATTCGCGACACCACCTTCCACCTGCTCCACGATTGCGTCAATCGATTCCTGGCTCAACTTCACCAGAGTGAGCTTATCCGGAGTGATGCGGCTTAATTTGTTGGATGGCCGGTCCCGCAGCGCCGCCAACAATTCACCCTTCATCCCCTTCAAGGTCTGCGCTAAGCCGGCATCAATGGCCCCACTAGGCGCACGCACAATCAATTCGCCCTGGTCCACGTGCAGTTGAACTCTTTTCTCGCCAAGCAGGTCTAGTAAGCTATCTACGGTCACAGTCGGAACTCCTCTATGTCAGTATTTATTTCGGCCATCGCTGCTTCCATAAACTCGGGAAGAAGCAGGTTCGGAGGAACTTCGACCTCCTCGGTGAACTCGTCTACTTGCGCGGCAAATTCCGCCAAGGTGGGATTTGCAAAGATCATGCGCACGTCGCTGCGCAGGCCCGCCCGATTCAGGCGTTCCTTCAGATGAATGGCCAAGAGGGAATGGCCACCGAGAGCAAAGAAATTGTCGTGCCGGCCCACCCGCTCGACCTTGAGCAACTCTGCCCATATCCCCGCCAGAATCCGTTCGATTTCCCCTTCCGGCGCCTCGTACACCTGCTGGGCATATGCCTCTCCTTCCGGCTCTGGCAGTGCCTTCCGGTCCACCTTTCCATTCGGTGTCAACGGCAGTTTCTCCAGGTATACGTAGGCCCCAGGCACCATGTATTCCGGCAGCCGCTGCGATGCCTCCAGCCACAACCCATGCGCTTCCAGCGCTTCTTCCCCCGTGTAGTAGGCCACTAGCCGCTGCTTGCCAGGCCCCTCCTCCCGTGCCACAACCACCACCTCCCGCACCCCCTGCACCTGCCCCAGCTTCGCTTCTATCTCCCCTAACTCAATCCGGAAGCCCCGTACCTTCACCTGCCAGTCGTTGCGACCGATGAACTCTATCTCTCCATTCCCCAACCACCGCGCCATGTCCCCAGCCCGGTACATCCGTTGACCCCCTCCAATCCCATCCGGCAGAAAACGCTCCCCCGT
Source organism: Candidatus Angelobacter sp. (assembly GCA_035295685.1). Lineage (GTDB taxonomy): Bacteria > Acidobacteriota > Terriglobia > Terriglobales > Acidobacteriaceae > Angelobacter. The sequence continues at coordinate 130 of DATGIO010000136.1, read as the reverse complement.
CAACTCCGGACGGTTCAGGTATCCCCTTCCTACACCTGCTCCGCCGATGTACAGCTCCCCTGCCACTCCAATCGGTACTGGCTCTCCGTATACGTCCAGTATGTACATGCTGGTATTGGCAAACGGTTTG
>DATGIO010000135.1:0-9485 GCA_035295685.1 Candidatus Angelobacter sp. | reverse complement strand
CACGGTGTTGTTCACGATCTTGATCATGCCGCCGCCGACAAGCTTTTTGTACTTTACGAGCGCCAGATCCGGCTCGATGCCGGTGGTATCGCAGTCCATCATGAAGCCGATGGTTCCCGTGGGCGCAAGTACGGTTACCTGGGAGTTGCGGTAACCCGCCTTTTCACCCAGGGCCAGCGCTTCGTCCCAGCAGCTCTTGCTGCCTTCATAGAGATTGGCCGGCACATTCTCGCGCTTGATTTTATTGACCGAAGCACGGTGCATCCGGATGACATCGAGGAACGGCTCGCGGTTGATATACCAGCCAGGGCAAGCTCCTCCCGTAACCTCGCGGGCTGAAACCTGCGAGGTGGCCGGCGTGAGCGGCGCGCACTGCCCCGCCATCCGAGCGGATTGCAGATACGCCTGGCCACACATGATGGCGGTCAGGCAGGCAGCATAGTCGCGGCCCTCGTCGGAGTCATAGGGCAGGCCGCTGGCCATCAGCAGCGCGCCAAGATTCGCATAGCCTAAACCGAGCGGACGATAGTCATGCGAGTTGCGCATGATGGCCTCGGTGGGATATCCGGCGTTATCGACCAGGATTTCCTGCGCGGTAATCATGATGTCCACGGCATGGCGATATGCCGGCACATCAAAAGCTCCGTTCGCGCCTAAAAACTTCATCAGGTTGAGAGACGATAGATTACAAGCCGAGTCGTCCAAGAACATATATTCCGAGCAGGGATTGGAAGCATTGATGCGGTCCGTGTTCTTGGAGGTGTGCCAACGGTTGATGGTGGTGTCGTACTGCATGCCAGGATCGCCGCACTGCCATGTGGCTTTGGCGATCTTGCGCAGCAGCTCGCGAGCGCTATACGCCTGCACCACGCGGCGATCCTTGACCGAACGGGTGCAGAACTCTCCATCGCGCTCCACGGCCTGCATGAACTCATCGGTCACGCGGACGGAGTTGTTGGCATTCTGGAAAAAGATGGAGCTATAAGCGTCCGAATCGGGTGTGGAGCCGTCATACCCCATCTCAATCAGCGCCCAAGCCTTGGCTTCTTCCTTGGCTTTGCACTCGATGAAGTCCACGATATCCGGATGATCGACATTGAGGATGACCATCTTGGCCGCACGGCGAGTCTTGCCGCCAGACTTAATCACTCCGGCAAAGGCATCAAAACCTTTCATGAAGCTCAGGGGACCAGAGGCTTGTCCGCCGCCGGAAAGCCCTTCCGCCGATCCACGCAGGGGAGAAAGATTGGTGCCGGTGCCGCTACCCCACTTAAACAACATACCTTCGGTCTTGGCCAAGGTCAGGATGGAGTCGAGAGAGTCTTTCACCGAATTGATGAAGCATGCGGAGCACTGCGGATTACGGTAGCCGGTTGTAGAGAACTCAACCTGCCCGCGCTCCCTGATCCAATGCCAGCTCTGAGCATCAGACTTCGGCTCCAAGCGGTCACAGCCCACGTTGAACCAGACGGGCGAGTTAAAAGACGCCTTTTGCTGCAGAAGGATGTGCGCCAGTTCGTCATGAAAGGCGTCGCGATCTTCGGCTGTGGCAAAGTAGTCCTGCTCCCAGCCCCAATCGCGGATGGTCTCGGCTACACGAACGATCAACTCGCGCACTCCGCGTTCGCGCTGCGGCGTGCCCAATGACCCGTGCAAGTACTTACTGGCCACGATATTGATGGCCGTCATGGACCAATCTTTGGGAGACTCAACATCCTTCTGCTCAAAAATGGTTTGGCCCTTGGCATCGGTGATGATGGCTGTTCGCTTCTCCCACTCGACTTCGTCGTACGGAGAGACCCCACTTTTGGTGAAGTGCCGCGAGAATTTCAGTCCTGAAGTTTTCCGGGCCGATGATGTTGTTGGGCTGGTTGTTTGAGCAGAAGACGTTGTTGCAGTAAATTCGGACATTGTTTAGCTCCCGATAACCCTCAAAAAGGAGGGCGACCAGCAGCCTTCTGTTTCCTGCTATTCCATAGAACTGCGACATTCTAGACGCGGCCCTACTTGCAGGAAAATGGACAAGCCTTGCTCCTGGTCTTTCTCTTCTCCCCAGAAACAAGCAGCCAATTCTTTAACGCTGCTGGTACGTTTTCAATTTTTGGACGTGCTCTATTACAGGTCAAAGACCCGGAAGTCTCGACCCCTCTTTATTCCAGATTCCATCTTTATGCTGTTCATGCGGCCTTGAGCGGCCGTCTTTACACTATGTTTGAATCGCCTAAGGCACGATCACTGCAGGACTGGCTCCTCACTCTATTTCTTGCGCTCCATCTTCCTATTTTTCGCATTCCTGCAAAATGCGCTGCCGCTTTCTGTTTCTCACAATTCTTATTTTCTATTGTTGCAGAAGAGCGCACCCATTGCGCTCAGGAAACAATTTTGACCACCAACTATTGGCCGACCGCCGCTCTCTCCACCATCGGTTCTTCTTCCATCACGCCGGTAACGCGGTCGACCGCGCGCTCGGCAACAGTCCGCATCTCACTGGACAATGCCGAACCATGCTCAAAAATCTGCGCCGCCACATCAAGCTGCGACGTAAGCCATTTCCGCAGTTTGGCTGCCGAAGCTATTCGGTCCTGAGGATTCTGGACGATCGCATAACGAAGGTAGCAGCGCGCATCCGCCAGACGATTCCGCCACGGACTGGAAGGCGCAAAGAGATGGCTCAGGGCGCGTGCCAAATCCTCTGCCTCATTCACCTCAAAAACCGCCAACATACGGCGGGCACCAGGAGCCGCCGGTTGTATTACTTCTTCCGCCAAGGCAAAAATGCCCGGCTGACGCGGCACCAAGAGAAGCCCGAAACTGGATTCGCACCGGAACCAACGAGACCAGTTCAACTCCATAGACATCACTCCAAAGAAAGCCACAAGTGGAAGGCATGACTCTCGCCACCGTGGGAAAAAGATCAGAGGACCCAATATTTTGTCGCCGCTTGCTTTCCGATTCCTGGAAGGCGCTCACCTCAACGCCTTTACTTACCCTGCGATCTGAATGTCCTGCCGACCTTCAGTCCGCAACAACCCTGTGAAATGCAACTTACGCCTGTATATAGTGCCTGTCAAGATTAAAACACAATATATTGTACTGCAGTAACGAGACGCACTTCACCTCCGCTAAGTTTTGATTTTTCTTAATCTTAGCCAAAGTGCCCTGATTTCATGCGAGCCATCACAGGCTCTGATACTGGTTTTCAGGAGACGAAGTGCCTGTTTTTCCGGATAATTCCGATCCTAAGCAGCGTTTTTTAGCATTACCGTGTGCCTGTTTTGCACAACTTCTGATGCGGTTTCTTCTCAACAGAAATCGTGGTAAACAGAAAACTGGAAACAGAGAACCTTTCAATAGAAAATCCGGCGGAAAAACCGCCGCAACGATCTCAAATTCCCGTTTACACCTATGCTGAAAACGCTTTCGTGGCTGGTCACTGCAGTTGAAATTGACTCTACTCGCGGGAAATCATCAGGTCAATGCCTCATCCGACTGTGCAAAGTGTGGATTCTGTGGAAAAGCCGGCCCGACCAAGCAATCATGTTGGTCTCGAGCAGGTAGCACATCAAAACTCTACTGGTTTCGGGTGCGGGTCGTGAATCGGCGACAACTCTTCTTCAAGCGGCGCCAAGGTCACCAGGAGCGTCAGCCGCGATTTGCGCGGCAACGGTTCGATAATCAGCCTCTTGCTTTGCTTGCGCATAATCGCACCCTCGCTTGGTAGAGCCCGCTTGATGGGATTTGTTTCATTGCGAATTCGGGGGCCCATTTTTCGATGAAAAGACGCTTTGAAAATTGCGCGAAAGCCGGAATCGACTTTCGCGCCTGATTTTGCGTGTGGCGGTTGTTGCCTAAGCGAGCACACCGATCTGCTTGCCAACCTTCTTCAGAATTTCGAGACCTCGTGTTAGCTGGTCCTGGGTATGAGCGGCGGACATGATGGTGCGCAGCCGCGATTTATCGGCGGCAACGACGGGATAGGTAATGCCGGGCGCAAAGACACCGGCATCGAAGAGTGCGCGGCTGAACTCCATGGTGGCGCGTCCGTCGCCGATCACGATCGGAGTAATGGGTGTTTCGCTGGCGGGGGTGTTCACACCGCCGATATTGAAACCCAAGCCTCCAAGCTCCTTCTTGAAAAAGCGCGTATTTTCCCAGAGCTTTTCAATCAACTCCGGCTCTTGCTCCAGCACCTCAAAGGCAGCAATGCAGGAGGCAGCCACCGAGGGTGGCAGCGACGTGGAAAAGAGGAACGGCCGGGCACGATGATAGAGAAAATCGATAAGATCGCGCGAGCCGCAGACATATCCCCCAACGGCTCCGATAGCTTTCGAGAGTGTGCCCACCTGAATATCCACGCGGCCATGCACATTAAAGTGATCGATGGTTCCGCGCCCGTTACGTCCCAAGACTCCGGAAGAATGAGCGTCATCGACCATCATGATTGCACCGTACTTTTCCGCCAGGTCGCATAGGGGAGGCAGGGGGCCGATATCGCCATCCATGGAAAAGACACCGTCGGTAATTACGAGCTTGTGGCCCGGCTCATTGGCAACTTCTTTGAGCAATTCTTCGGCGTGGGCGATATCGCGATGCCGAAACACTTTAATAGTGGCTTTGGATAGGCGCGCGCCGTCAATGATGCTGGCGTGATTCAGTTCGTCGGAGATGATGAAATCGCCTTTGCCTAAGATGGCCGATACGGTGCCGGCATTCGAGGCAAATCCCGAGGGGAACGAGACACAGGCCTCAACATTTTTAAAGCGCGCAATCTTCTCTTCCAACGCCATGTGTATCGACATGGTTCCCGATACAGTGCGCACAGCGCCGGCGCCCGCTCCATATTGCTGGATCGCCTTGATGGCCGCCTCTTTCAACTTGGGATGCGTCGCCAGCCCCAGATAGTTATTGGAAGCGAGATTCAAGATCCGCTTTCCATCGAGCGTGCATTCGGGAGCTTGAGCATCGCTGAGAACACGCAGCTTGCTGTGCGTGCCTTTCTGTTTCAACTCATTCATCTGATCGGCAAGATAGGCAAGCTGGGGGCGGGTAGCGGCGGTCACCATAGGATCATCCTTCCTTATCAGCAATTAGCAATTAGCGTTCAGCAATCAGCAAAATGATGGTTGGAGATACATCTTCGGCGCCAAATCAATTTGTACGGCCTTGTTTGAAGGCTAATGTGCCACACTTCTGGCGCTCGTCACGTTTCTTCTTTTCTTCGTTTCTTCCGTCGCTCTGACGACTTCGCTCATTTTACTCGACGGTATTCACTGCTGCTCCCGAGCAGCTACGGCGCGATCAGAGTATCGGCCTTACAAGCTTACCGACGAGCAAATTTTATTTTGACGGGAAAAACCCAGCAAGCCGTTTCCTGCCTTCATCCATGAGTGACACTTACGATTACGATAAAGATGCTTTCGGCAGGCCGTTCGGGTAGAGCAAGATCTTGCTGGCTTCGCCGGTTTTCAGCCTGTCCATACCTTTGCCGAAATCGGCCATAGGCATGCGATCGGTAATCACGGGAGACAGATCGAGTTTGCCCGCCTTCAAGAGCGCGGTCATCTGATACCAGGTCTTATACATCAACCGTCCATTGATTCCCTGCACTACAGCGCCCTTGAAAATAACATCGTCGGCCAGATCGAGTTCCATTGGTTTTGAAGGAATTCCCAACAGCGAAACACGCCCGCCAAGCCGCAGGATTTTGAATCCCTGACGGATGGCATCGGGGTGGCCGGACATTTCCAGCACTACATCTACGCCCAACCCGCCAGTGGCTTCCATGACCGTATCGAACACGTTGTCTCTTACCGGATGCAGGGCGAAATCGGCCTTCATCTTTTCCGCCAGTCCGCGGCGGTGATCATTGATCTCAAGGGCAAAGATAGTCGCGGCTCCGCAGGCGCGGGCGACCGCGATGGAAAACAGCCCAATCGGCCCGCAGCCGATAACTGCTACGGTTTGCGCCGCTATTTCTCCGGCGAGCACCGTGTGAACCGCATTTCCCAAAGGGTCGAGCACACTCGCATAATCGGCAGGTATGGCAGGATCGATCTTCCAAATGTTGGATTCGGGGATTTTTACGAATTCGGCAAACGCTCCATCCGCATCGACACCGATGATCTTTACATAGCGGCAGATGTGTCCCTGGCCGATGCGGCACTGGTAGCACTTTCCGCAATTGACATGCATCTCGGCGGAGACAAAATCCCCTTCCTTCACCGCAGTGACATTTTTTCCGGTTGCGACTACATGTCCGCAAAACTCATGCCCAGGGATGAGCGGCGGTTTGATGCGATGCTGGGCCCATTGATCCCAGTTGTAGATATGAAGATCGGTTCCGCAAACGGAAGCGACGGAGACTCGAACAAGAACGTCGGCGGCCCCAATCGTTGGGCGCGGCATCTGGCGTACATCTGCACCCGGCGCCGGTTCAGGCTTGACGACGGCGAGCATTGTTTCAGACATCAGGGGTTCCTATCGCACGAAAAGCTTCAACGGCCAAACTTTTCATTGTAGCATCAGCCAACGGGATCTATTGATTCGGAATAGACAGCCTGCCTCTAGTACTCGTCGTTGGAATGCACTCGACGTCATGCATCAGTTATGCACTCGCTTCGCATGCACTTGCTCCTACAGGCTTCGTCATTAAATTTCCAGGATGGGAATTTCCGGCATGGGGATTTCTGAGTTGCGCCGGTTTCGGCTTCTGGCAGATAATCTAATTAACCGGTTAGTTAAATCATGCACTCCATCTCCAAAGCCGGAAGAACCGGCTCCCGGGGCGAGCCTGAGAAGACGCGGGCAGCCATCTTGAAAGCCGCACTTCTGGAATTTTCGAATGAAGGAGTAGCGGGGGCGCGCACCGATGAGATTGCCCGCACGGCTGGAGTCAACAAGGCTCTCCTTTATTACTACTTTAAAGACAAAGAAGGTCTCTATTCGGCGGTGCTCGAACAGGTTTTTACCGGCCTGCTCTCGCTGACCAAAGAGGTGCTGGACCGAGACGACCTGGCGCCCGCCGAAAAACTCATCCTCTACGTGGAAACGCATTTCAATTACATTGCCCATTCGCCGATGTTCCCACGACTCATGCAGCGCGAATTCATGCGAGCCGCCGACCGCAATGAGATCTCGGAGGTCAACCGCATCGTGGAACATTATGCGCGTCCTTTTTACGAGAAGATGATGGGCTTAATTGCGGAGGGCATCCGGACAGGCGATTTCCGCAAGGTCGATCCAGCGCAAACAGTGACATCTATCTTTGGTACGATTATTTTTTACTTCATCAGCATTCCCAGCCAGCGATTCACAGGTGCGGGAGATCCATTTTCCGCAGAGAGAATCGCCGCACGGCGCGCGGCGGTGCTGGATTTTATCTCCGCTGGAATTTTTGCGCCCTCCAGTTCACATCGAGGAAAACGCAGGTGAGTCCGAGAAACAGATTTTTTGTGCTCCTGGGGATACTTCTGGCGGGAGCAACGGCCTATTACTTCTTCACTACCGATCGCACCAGCGATCTTATTCTCGTGGGTACAGTCGACGCGAACCAGATCGTAGTAAGCCCCAAGATGATGGGGAAAATCGAGCGCCTGGCAGTGGATGAAGGCGACCAAGTTAAATCCGGAGACACCATTGCGGTTCTCGACTCTAAAGAACTGAATGCGGACCAGCAAGCCGCCCATGCGCTCTTGGTTAGTCTTCGCTCCCAGGTGGCTCAGACCCGTGCGACCGAAGAACAGACAAAAGGCGAGACGACCAGCGGCGTAGCCAATGCGCAGGCACGATTGAGCGCGGCCCGCGCAGCGCAGGCACAGGCACTGGCGGATTTACAGCGGGTGCAGTCGGACTCAAAACGCGCCATAGCACTGGCGGAACAAGGCGTGGTCTCCGAACAACAATCGGTGCAGGCAGACGCTCAACTCAAAGCCCAGCAGGCCGTTGTACGTTCGGCCGAAGATCAAATAAAAGCAGCCCAAGCCGATCTGGACACTGCCCAGGCGCATACGCACATGGCTAACGCCGCAGAGAAAACCGTAGCGGCTACACAGGCCCAAGCCCTCAATGCCCAGGCTCAGCTTGAAGCGGCCGAGACCAGAATGGGCTATTCCAAGGTGTTTGCGCCAGTCAACGGCATCGTTACGGTGCGCGCAGCCCGTGAGGGCGAAGTGGTAACCATCGGCCAGCCCATCGCCATCATCACCGACTTGAGCCTGACATGGATCAGGGCTGCCATCCCAGAGACCCAATCTCTGCACATTGCCATTGGCGATGCGCTTTCGGTAAGACTACCCTCGGGAGAGATTATTCCCGGCAAGGTGATTTACAAAGCGCCGGAAGCCGAGTTCGCCACGCAGCGCGACGTAAGCCGCCGCAAGCGCGACATCAAGGCAATTGTGCTGAAGGTGGCGGTCGACAACAGTAAAAAAACCCTGGTTCCGGGAATGACAGCGGAGGTTCTCGTCCCTAACGCCAAAGTTGAGGGATCGTAAATGGCGGGTGGGGTAGCCTCGACCAATCAGGCCATCCGCGTGGTGGACATTATAAAGCGGTACGGGGCCTTCACTGCCGTGGATGGCGTCTCGTTCAATGTGGGCGAAGGCGAGATCTTCGGACTTCTTGGCCCGAACGGCGCGGGAAAATCAACGCTCATCCGCATGATGACGACACTGCTGGAGGTGACGAGCGGAACGGCATTCATCGACGGCTACGATGTGCGCAAGGATCCCAACAAGGCGCGCCTTCGCATTGGGGTTATCCCACAGGCCATGACCAGCGATGGCGATTTGAGCGTGTGGGAGAATCTCAGCATCTATTCCAAGCTCTATGGAATCCCCGCGGCCGACCGGGAAAAATCGATCGACGAATTGCTGGAACTCGTGGACCTGACGCAATGGCGTAACTCACCGGCCCGCAACCTTTCCGGCGGCATGCGCCGCCGCCTGGAGATTGCGCGCGGTCTGGTGCATCGACCCAATATCTTCTTTCTGGACGAGCCGACGACCGGACTCGATCCCGTTTCGCGCGTGGCGGTGTGGGAGATGATTACCAACATTCAGCAGAAGCGGAACCTCACCGTCCTGATTACCACGCACTACATGGATGAAGCCGACCGGCTCTGCGACCGGATCGCCATTGTGGACCACGGCAAGCTGGTGGCACTCGATACCCCCAGGGCCCTGAAAGACAGCATTCCCGGCTCCACGGTGATCGAAGCGCAGTTCCTCAATGCGCCGCCGGAGTGGGCAAGGAACCTGGAGGAACTTGCCGGTGTCAATAAGGTGCAGCCGGAGGGCAATCACATGTACCGGATTCTGACCAACGACGGCTCGCGCACGACGACTGCCCTGGTGGAGACCGCCATCCGCTTGAATGTGGTGGTGAAGACACTGACCGTACAGAGCACCACCCTGGACGACGTTTTTGTGCACTACACGGGAAGGCAGCTGCGCGATCAGGTTGTGGATGCTCCCCTGTACACCTCT
>DATGIO010000134.1:0-112078 GCA_035295685.1 Candidatus Angelobacter sp. | reverse complement strand
TCCTTGATTTCCTGCTGCTCTACGGAAAAGCTCAGGTTGGTTTTATCCGGCTCAATGAGCGGAACTTCGGTCTTTACTTCTACGGTCTCGCTCAGGTTGCCGGGCACCAGCGCGATGTTCACGCGCGACTCAAGGCCCACGATCACGGTCACATCGCGCTGGATGGCCTTTTCAAATCCCTTGGCCTCGATGGTCACCGCATAGATAGAAGGTTTCGCGGCCAGGAATTCGTAGAATCCCTGCGCATTGGTGGTTGTGGTGCGGCTCACGCTGGTCTGCTGGTCGCGTGCGGTCACCTGAGCGCCCGGCACTACAGCGCCAGTGCTATCTGTTACCGTGCCTGCGATGCGCCCATCTTGCGCCCAGGTAATGGCTGAAAGTCCTAAGATCAGCACTCCTGCGAGTGCGGGCAATAAACGCCGTTTACGCATATACCCTCCAAGTCAAAACGATGTTCCCCCCTGCTGCTTCAAGAAAAATAAGACTGCAATACAGAAAGAATGAAGTGCGACAGCGCTACTTGGAAAACATGAACGGGGAGCGGACTTGAAGTCCCCTTTTGAAGAAAGCTACTGCCCCCGGTCGGCTTGGGAACCCCCATTCCCAAACACGCGATCACGTAAATCTGCCACTGCCCTGGAAGGCGGAAAGGAGCGTTCTTGGGACTTGGGCCGATTACTAGGCGCAATTTATATGACGGAAATGTTTGGCTGTCAACCAACTTGTGACAGTTAGTACATCGATAATACAAATCGAAATCATCGAAAGTCCGTATCGCCGCAATATCGTTGCCGCGCTTCCATGCTCGGCGCATCGGATTGGAGAAGGTACATGCTCTACTTGTCAACGGCAATAGAGACGCAAGGTCAACAATAGGGCTGAGCAATGTACGATAGCTCTCACCGACTATACTTTTAAAGATGCCTATCATCTTTGGTATTCATGCCGTGGAAGAGGCGCTCACCGCCCGTGGACGCGGCTTTGAATACGTAGCCATTGCTGGAGACCGGCACGAGGCGCGGTTTCGCAAGATCGAACAGTTGTGCCGGACGGCGGGTGTTCCCGTGCGCACGCTGCCGCGCGATCAGCTTACGAAGCTGGCGGGTGCGGCAAGCCACCAGGGAGTAGTCGCGGTTACCTCCGAAAAACAGTATGGCGATATCGACGATCTTCTGCGCTTCAAACGCGGTCTCTACAGGTTCTTGCTTGTTCTAGATGGCGTGGAAGATCCGCACAATCTAGGCGCGATTATTCGAACCGCGGAGGGCGCGGGGGCCGATGGCATTGCCATTCCCGAGCGCCGGGCGGCGGGAGTTACGGCTACCGTGGTGAAGGCCTCGGCGGGCGCGTCCGAGTATCTTCCGATTGCAAAAGTAACGAACATCGGCCGGGCCATCGAAGAGCTAAAAGCTAACAATATCTGGACGGTCGGGCTCGACGAGCGTGGAACGCAAATCTACGACCAGATCGACTACAACATGGATTGCGCCCTGGTGCTGGGCGCCGAAGGCCACGGATTGCACGAGCAGGTGCGCAAGAAATGCGACTTCCTCGCTTCCATTCCCATGCTTGGCAAGGTGCCTTCTCTGAATGTTTCGGTCGCGGCGGCGGTGGTGATGTACGAGATTGCCAGGCAAAGAAGGAAGAAAGGCTGAGCTAGGCTGTGCCGAAGAAAAGGCTACGGAGCATCTTCCCTGTGTGGGCCGTCTATTTTGCGCCTGGCCGCTTGCGCGCTTTGAGGATCACGGGAATGTCGCCGTTCCGTGTGTTGATGAAGCGCATCGTTGTCCGGCCTTCTTCATCAAGCGAGATGATGGCTGGAACGTTCAATGAAGTAAGCATCCACCCGGCGGGCAGCACCACGATGTTCAGCGGACGCCCGAGCGTGCGGTCCCAGGTTAACTCTCCATCTTTAAATGTGTATCCAACCGGGTCGGTATAGGTCTCCTCCACGCGAATGCGAAACGATTGGCCTTCGCCGACTGGATGCTCCAGTTCGCCTTGCACCACCACGGAGTCCGGCTCCGCCGGTTCGGGATAATACCCCAGGGCATTGACCTCTTTGCCGCTCACCACGGAAATTTTGAGCTGTTTCCCGGTGTCGAGATTTGTCCACTTGGCTTCGGGTGAAACGACGCTGCCCTTGCGCACAAAGCTGTGCACCGATTTTTGCCCGACTTTGTCCACGGTAAATTCGTGCGAGAACCGGAACTGGTGCGTGGCCGGATCGAGCAGCCAGTAGGTGATTTCACGGTCTTGCTCGGCTCGATGGAACTGCGCGAAAAGCGCCACGGGCAGCAGGGCTGCCAGCAAACATACGACCTTCTTGGGGGATGCGGCTCTCATCTTTATTATGCGCCTTTCGTTAGGGCAAGTTTTATGGGCAAGACTTACTCTTACTGTTTCGCAAATCGCGCAGCAAAGCTTTACAAGGTTTCCCGGGCTTTACGGAAGTTTCCTGGCCGTGATCTTTACCGGCAGTTGGTCGTCGCGATCGTTCAGAAAGCTCACTCGCACTCTGCCATCGGAACCTGTGGAGACGATGCATGGGGAAGCGGACCCAACTAACTCCCATCCTTGGGGCAAAATCACCAGGTTGCGCTTGATGCCCAGCGGGCGGTCGAAGATCAGCAGGCCGTCCTTTACATAATAAGAAGGAGCGTCGGTATAGGTTTTAAAGATACGGATGCGCGTCTCGCCACCTTTAGGCACGGGACCGAGCAAATGAACCTTGATGAACTGCGCGTCATCTTTGGTTTGCGGGGGCACCAGGCCCGTCGCCCGGGCATCTTTGCCGCCCACAACCTCAAATTGCAGATCCTTGCCGGTGCTGCGCTCGATCACTCTCTCTTTGGAAGCGATCGAACCGGGCCGTATCGGATTAAAGAAAAACGCTGCGCCTTCGCGCGTGGCGGTCACATCGTAGGTAATCGCAAATTGATGGGTTTCCGGCGCTTGAAGGTCGTAAAGAGTGAACTCGTCGGAAGCCGAGGCCGGCAAGCCGACAAAGAGCCCGGCCAAAAGAAGGATCAGAAGTGTTCGTCGCACAAGCATAAAGAGGGCAAAAGTGTAGCACGAGAATTAAGGCCGTGGGTTGAAAGGGGAACGGCGATTCCTCGATGCTTGAAATCGAGTGGAACAACATCGTTTTTTCTGAATGCGATCAAGCGCGCACGCCCTTATCTTTTGCGGAGAGAGTGCGTTTTCGGTTTTTGGGCGTTGGAGCAAAGGTTGGAGCAAGGGCGGGTGGAATGTAAAGCTCTTCTCTTAAGGGAAGGTGCGGGGAAGGTGCGCAAATCTTTTCTGAGCTACCTTGTACAAGAAGGTGACTTTAGTGTTGCCCCGATCCTGTTGCTCCCGATGCTCAATGGCAGCAGCAGTGTAGAATAGCCGCCATGGCTCCCAAGGGACCGCACGGCCGCTCTTCCCGAAAAGGGGAAACGGGGCTCCCGAATGTTCTTCCTCTGCTGAAAACTCAGTTTGCAGTTTCCAAGCTGCTTGCCTCCACAGACGATCTCTCTGCGAGCCTGCCCACGATCCTGGCTTCGATCTGCATCAATCTGGGCTGGGAACTGGGAGCATTCTGGCAGTACGCAACCAGCCGTCCGGTCTTGGTCTGTACAAATATTTCAGCCGTCGATGAAACCCTCGGAACGTTTATTGCCCAAGCGAGAAAAAATGAATTGCTGCCGGGGGAAGGGCTTCCGGGCCGCGTCTTCGCCACATCGGAGCCTGCGTGGGTTCAGGATCTGACACAGGAAGAGGAATTCGCGGGCAGCACCGCCATTACCAAAGCTGAGTTGCAATCCGCTTTTGCGTTTCCGGTGCTCGTGGGCAACGACGCGATTGCGGTTCTCGAATTTTTCAGCACCAAGTTCCGCGAACCGGATGGTGAACTGCTGGAAACCATGGTGGCCATCGGCCGGCAGATGGGCCAGTTCATGAAGCGCCGGGAAGCGGAAGAGTCGCTCAGCCAATCGCTGGAACTTTACCGCAGCCTCACGGACTCCGCCTCCGACGCCATCATCACCATGGATGAAGAGAGCAACATCCTGCTGGTGAACCGCGCCACCGAAGAGATTTTTGGCTACACGGCCAGCGAATTGCGGGGCCAGAGTATTGTGCTGCTCATGCCCAGCCATCTGCGCATCCGGTATGAACAAGCTTTAGAAAAGTACCTGGAGTCCGATAAGGAACATGCAAGCTGGCATGGCGTGGAAGTTGCCGGGCTGCATAAGCTCGGCCACGAGGTTCTGCTGGAAGTCTCCTTCGGCGAATTTCGGCTGAAGGACAAGATCTTCTTTACGGGGTTCATCCGTGACATTACACAGCGAAAGCAGGTGGAGGCCGTGCTCAAGGCCACCGAGCGCCTTGCGGTGTTGGGGCGTCTTGCGGCCGGCGCTGTCCACGAAATCAAGAATCCGCTCGACTCCATTGCGAGTAGGCTACGCATCCTGGAGGAGTCGGCCTCGCCCGAGCAGGCGCAACACCTGAAGTGCAGCGAGCAGGAACTCAAGCGGATCGCGGAAATCGTCGATCACGCCCGCGGCTTCGTGCAGGATACCTCCACCGCCACCGAGGTAAAAATTCAGGCCGTGCTCGAAGAGAGCCTCGCGCTATTTTCGCGAAAGATTCGAGAGAAGCATGTGCTCATCGATAAGCGGTACCGATGCCGCAAGAACGTGAGCGCCGATGGCGGCGAACTGCGCCAGGTGTTTGTGAACCTGATCTCCAACGCTCTTGATTCGCTGGGCAAGCATGGGCAGCTTTGGCTGCGCACCTATTCAAGCCCGGCTTCCGATGGACCGGGCGCGGTGGTCGTGATGGTTGCGGATAATGGCAAGGGCATCCGTGCGGAGCACCTGCCAAAACTCTTTCAGCCATTCTTTACCACCAAGAAAGAAGAAGGCACCGGTCTGGGCCTTTGGATCGCTCGCGAGATCCTTCATAAGTACGGCGCCTCCATCAAGGTTCGCAACCGTACCGGAGGCCGCCCTGGCGCTTGCTTCCGCATTGTGATTCCCTTAAAAAGCAATGACGCAATCGCGGGCAATAGTTTGGTAGGTTAGGTTCTGAGATTTCCTTCCGCTATCGGGAGGTCTCGCCGGTAGGATTGCCGATCACGCGGATCGTCCGCACCATACGCACCCACCGGGTGGGACGCTTATCTCCAGGCACGACCAATCGCAGAGGGCCAACATTCGCTCCCAGGGGCTTATCGTCTTCGCGGTCCGCAAGCAGCGCGGCCTCGCCGCCAATGCTTTCATCCAGCTCCCCAATGGAAAACGCCACCTGATAGCCATCCGTGGCGGTGACTACGATGCAAGTCGCGAGCGCCTTGCCCCGCAGGTTCTCTCCCGAGGGCAGGCCAGCCGCCTGCAGCAGGTCGCGCAGCGCAACCCCGCTATAGGTCGACGTTTTCTTCTCGTGATTGTTGGTAGCTGAGAGGGAGCTGTGCTTCAGCGCCACCCACTCCTTTTCCTGAAACACGCGTGGATGAGGAACATCGCCGTTAATTTCCAGAAAGGGCTGTACCGTTGGCTGTGTCGCTTGCGGAGCCTGTGCCTGTGCCCATGCCGCAGCTTGAAGAAGGAGGCCGAGAGCGAGCCGGATAGCGATTTTCATGCCTGGAGTATAGCAGCAGAGTAATTGGAAACGTTCCGATTCGCATTGACAGAACGATTGTATCGGTATAAAACCGTGAACCGAAACATACCGCGACATAAACACTCTCATTGATTTGGCCAATGCCTGGCTGCGGGCGGCCGCACGATTCCCGCCCGCTTTTTAGTCCTATGCCGCGGCAAGTACCCGATCAAGCGCCTGCCGTAGCCCTTCCTCTTCACAATTCCTACGGAGTACACTTGCTGCTGACATCTACTTCTCAGGAGTACACGTGGCTTACGTCCAATTTCTCGGTGCCGCGGGCACCGTTACCGGGTCAAAGCACCTCATCAATACTTCGGAAGATGCCAAGGGCAAAGCGGGCTTGCAGGTCCTCATCGATTGCGGATTGTTTCAGGGGCCGAAAGAGTGGCGCAGCAAGAATTGGACCGACACACCGGTCCCCGCGCGCGAGATCGACGCCGTCATCCTGACTCACGCCCATCTCGATCACTCCGGCTGGATTCCCCGCCTTGTAAAGGAAGGCTTTCACGGCGCAATCTATGCCACCGCGCCCACCATTGATCTTTGCTCGGTCATGCTGCCCGACTCCGGCCACCTGCAAGAGGAAGAGGCGCGCTTTCACAACCAGAAGGGAAGTTCGAAGCACGAGCCCGCGCTTCCTCTTTATACCTTGCAGGAAGCGGAAGATTGCATGAGCTTGTTTCAACCCGTCGCCTTTGGAGAGCTCAAGCAACTTTCCAGCGAGCTTTCCTTTCGCTTCGTACACGCCGGCCACATCCTTGGCTCCTGCATGGTGGAGCTTTTTCTTAAGCACGAAGGAGCAAGTCATGAAGACGCAAGCCGTGAAGGAGCGCCCCGCAAATTCTTGTTCACCGGAGACATCGGCCGCGTGCCGGATGAATCCATCGCGCCTGGACGCGTCGTAAAAGCAGGCCCCGACCCGAATGAAGATCCCGAACTGCTGGTGATGGAATCGACCTATGGGAACCGCGAGCATCCGCATGAAGATGTGCGGCCCGCGCTGGCTTCACTGGTGAACGACACCGTCGCTCGCGGCGGCAGCGTCGTCGTCCCGGCATTTGCGGTGGAGAGAACGCAGAAGATTCTTTTCCTGCTCAAAGATCTGATGGAGTCCGGAAAAGCACGCCGCGTGCCGGTTTTCGTCGATAGCCCCATGGCGATCAAGGCGGTGGAGATTTTCTTGAAGTACAGCGAAGAATTCAACGAGGATGCGCGCCGGCTTGTCCGCGAGTATGGCTCCCCACTGGAGTGGGAGGGCTTTCACTTTGCGGCCAAACAGGAAGAGTCGAAGAAGATCAACGAAGTCCGCTATCCGTGCGTTATCGTCTCCTCCAGCGGTATGGTTACCGGCGGAAGGGTGTTGCATCACCTGGCGCAGCGTCTTGGCGACCCTCGCAACCAGGTAGTCTTTGTGGGCTTTCAAGCGCCGGGCACGCGCGGCGCAATCATCAAGAGTGGAGCGAAAACCGTCAGGATATTCTCCGAAGATGTTCCCATCCGCGCCCACATCGCGGCTCTGGAGCAGTTCAGCGACCATGCCGATACCGATGAGTTGCTGCGCTGGCTTGGTACCTTCAAGAAGCAGCCGAAGACTACCTTCCTGGTGCACGGCGAGCCCGATGCGGCCTCTCTACTGCAACAGACGATCTCCAGCAAGCTGGGCTGGAGCGTGAAGGTGGCCCACTGGCTGGAAAAGGTGCCGCTCAACTAGGACGCCACAATGGATAAGGGGGCCGTAGGGATTTCCTGCGCGGCCTCCATCTCATTTCGGAATTGAGATCGAATGCAGCCTGTTTTACAATCCGGGCATGCGCCGACTCCTGGTCTTAGCTGTGATCCTTACATCTGCGTTAATGCTTGCGCAAACCATGGCTGCACAAACACCGGTTGCGCAAGTACAAATAAAAGACACTCCCGAGACGATCCTCTCGCAGGAGAACGCTTTCTGGAAGGCATATGCAGATGGCAACGCCGAGAGCCTTTCGAAATTGTTCCTTGCCGACTTCACCAATGTCGAGCAGGAGATATGGAACCGGGATCAGGTGCTGGCATTCGTCAAAAGCTTTCATGAGAGTTGCACTCTCGCTCCAGTCAAGATTCTTGAGCCACACGTGAAGTTCCTCACGTCCGACATTGCCACCGTCGTTTATCACGCCACTGAGACACCGACTTGTGGCTCCCGAACGCTGTCGGGCGAGACAAATATCTCCACCGTGTGGGTGCGGCGTGACCAGCGGTGGCAGATGCAGCTTCACACGGAATACGCTATACCACCAAAATAAACTCTTCGCTTGCGCCCCATCCGTCTTTTCCGCTAGCATCGCTTCCGCTACTTAGAACGGCTTACTTGCAAGGCTAGATTGCCAGAACTTAGATCGCTAGAACAATGCCCGGCCTTCCAGCGCACGACTCGCCGCCCTCCCGCTTTCCCACTTTAACAATCTTGTCTGGCTGGGTTGCCCTCTTTTTTTCCAGTAAGCTGATCGGCACAGCGTCAGCAGCAGTCGGCGCCGTACTCTGGACTACTTTCGTTGGTCTTACCTCCAAGATCTGGGCACGTGTGGAAAAGACCATCGTGGACCTGGTGGGCGATGCCCTGGATATCTATCTCCGCGACTTCGCATCTCGTTATCGGAAGCGGTACCTGGAGCATCTGCAGCAGCGTCACCGCACCTTTGACGTAAAAGGGTTGAGTACGCAGGGCATCTACGCGCTGGAAATCGAACAGGTTTACGTTGAGCTCACCGTCGATCCAACCATGGCCAGCGACGCCTCCATAAACCCCATAGAAAAATCCAAAAAGCCACCTGGCCGGCACGATATCTGGACCTTCCTCGGTTCTCCCCAAATGCAGCGTCAAGACTTTGCGATTCTCGGCGCTCCGGGCAGCGGCAAGACCACGCTTCTCAAGCACATTGCCCTGGGTTTGGCGGCCAATCGCGGCAAGTTTCGCGGCGTCAAGCGTCTGCCGGTCTTGCTCTTCCTCCGCGATCACGCCTTGGCCATCGCTGCCAATCCGCAAAGAGACATTGCCGATGTTGCCCAGGAAGCCGCCGAAAAAATGGGCATACCGGCGCCCCTGGGCTGGTTTGGGCGCGAGCTCGCCCGCGGCCGCTGCCTGGTTATGCTGGATGGGCTGGACGAGGTCGCCGACCCCGCCCTGCGCAAGACGGTTGCTGAATGGGTGGAACAGCAACTACAGGCTTCTGGCACGAACCGCTTTCTGGTCAGCTCGCGTCCTTTCGGATATAAGAGCAATCCGCTGGCTCGCGTCACCGTGCTCGAGGTTCGTCCGTTCAGCGCGGAGCAGGTTGAGCGCTTCATTTCGAACTGGTATCTCGCCAACGAGGTCATGAGCGCGCAGAAGAATGACGAAGGGGTGCACATCGCCGCCCAGGAGGGCGCAGCGGACTTGTTGCGGCGGCTGCGCGTCAACCCGGCTTTGTCGGAGTTGGCCGTGAACCCGCTTTTGTTGACCATGATTGCCAACGTCCATCGTTTTCGCAGCTCGCTTCCCGGCCGCCGCGTGGAACTCTACTCCGAGATATGCGAGGTCTTTCTCGGCAAGCGCCAGCAGGCGCGGGGCCTGGAACTGGATCTCACGCCTGCGCAAAAAAAGCGTGTTCTTCAGCCTTTGGCCTTTCATATGATGTGCGTTGAAAAGCGTGAGCTCCCACTGACGGACGCTGTACAGGCCATTTCCGTGCCACTTGCGTTGGTCAATGACAAGATGAGCCCTGAAGAGTTTCTTCGCGGCGTGGAGAACTCCAGCGGCCTGCTTCTGGAGCGGGAAAATGGCATCTTCGGCTTTGCTCATCTCACCTTCCAGGAATATCTGGCGGCTAGCCACATTGTGGAAGGAAAGCTAGAAGAGCAGCTCGCGGCCCGGTTGAGTCTCCATGGTGGCATGAGGCCATTCGTCTTTACGTGGCCCAGGCCAACGCAACCCGCATTGTGGAAGCGTGCATTGCGGATGGCAAGTCCAGTGTGGTGAAGCTGACACTGGCGATCGAATGCCTGGAAGAAGCCCTTGAGGTTCAGCCGGGGCTCAAGGCCAAAGTCGAGACGATGGTGGTCGCGGGTCTGGAGTCCCCCGATCCGCAATTGGCTAGGCTGGCGGCGGAAACCAAGTTGGCGTTGCGTCTGCGCCGCCTCACCCGGATTGACGATGTAACGTATGTTGATGGTTCGTTGATTTCGTGCGCTGAATATCAGCTTTTTATCGATGAACGCCTGGCAAATCAAGATTACCGCCGGCCTGACCATTGGCGCGGAACCCACTTTCCCGCCGGTTCTGCCGCGCAGCCGGTCCTCGGTATGCGCCCTTCGGATGCGGAAGAGTTTTGCCTCTGGCTCTCTGGGCGCGAAGGCGGCGAGTGGATCTATCAGCTCCCCGATAGAGATGTTGGAGATCGGCCTGCTAGCAATATCGGTCATTGGGTAAAGACAGCGAGTAGAACAGAGTTATACGGCGCCTCCAGCCCGCAGCCGCCTATAACGCCGGAATCGCTGCGCGATCGTTTATCTCGGGACAGAGAAGCATTGTTCAACGCTGACCGTGACCTCGATCTAGCCCTCGATCTAGCCCTCGCCCTCAACCCCGACCGCGCCCTCGACCTCGACCGCGCCCTCGCCCTCCCTCTTGCCCTCGATCGTGACCTTGCCCTCCCCCTCGCCCGCGCTCTCGACCGCGCCCTGGCCCGCGACCTCACCCTGGCCGGTGTTGGCGCCGGTGTCCTCGCCCGTGCCGGTGTCCTCGCCCGCGCTGTCGGCCGTGTAATGCTGTTGGATCTTGGCATGAAGACGCTTAAGCATCGCAATGCACCCTGGGATGTTCGGGTGCTGGGTCGTAGGCGGGCAACGATGGAAGGACGATTTGTTGACGACTTCCTTCGTGTCTATCTCGACCTAGTCATTCTGGAGGAGCGCATCGAAGGAAAACGTCCCGCAGTGGAAGGCATACGGATCATGAAGGTTCGCAAGAGCGCAACGGGCTTAGGCCAAGAGGCAAAGGCCGCCTACACCTCTTCCTGAGGAGAGCTTGGAGGAAGATGAAAGATTAGCGCTTATAAAGCAGCGAAGGACTATCGGTCCTTGAATTTCCTCAGTCCTTCTCCGAAACGATCTGCCGGATGCGCTCGTCAAAGTTCATCTGTTTCTTGATCTCCTCCATCCGTTTTTGGGAACTGGCCATCACCACCGGCATCGATTCCTGAACCATGAGCGGCTGCTCATGGAGCAATTTTTTGCCAGCGGGGGAAGAGTAGAAGGCAACGATGGCTTTCACATCGGACTGGGTTAAGTGCCTCTGATAGACGGCAATCATGTCTTCCAATAACTGATCGACGCCTTCCTTATCCATGAATTTATCGAAGAGCTGATGGCTCAGCTTGCTCAATTCTTCCTTTTGTTTTTGAGTAATCCCCGTCATCTGCGCTTCCATCGATTGCAGAAAACTGTTCTCAAACGCTTGCAGATAGCCCTCCATCTGTTTGTGAAGATCCATTGCTACGAAAAGCTGTTCGATCTCATTGCGGCTGGCTGCGCCGGGGGGCAGGGATTGCGATGAGCCGACTGTCTCCTGCGTCTTTTCGCTGGTCTGGGCCTCCGATGGGCCAGGCAGGAGCAGTGCAACAAAGAGAACTGCAAAGAAAGAAAAGAAGATATTCTTCACGGCTTGGGCCTCCGGTGCGATGGAATCGCCAGAAATGGAGCTATGGGATACGGATACCCATCGATGGTACCACGGCTGCTTTTGCGAAAAGTTGCCCTAATTCAGGCTGGCCATGAAGCTGGCAAAACTGTGGTAGATTGGCCCTTTCAGGGCCACGTTCAAGGGGCGCTGTGAATTTGGGCTTCAGCCCCTGCCCAAACGATCCATCTTTGAAAATCTCTAACCCACAAGGCTCTTATGCCGGCAATCTCTTCAACAGGCCGGAAGCTTTGCGCAGCCATGGGCGCTCCCGGCGTTTCAGATAGCCGGGCAAGGTGGCTTTCTTGGATAAGATCCGTTCGGCCCACTGTTTCGCCTCCATAGGCTTGCCTTGCTGGAGCAGGAGCTCAGCATAGTTGTACTGCGTTTCCGAAATGGTGGAGGTCTCCGTGACTTCGGCAAAGAGCTGTGCCGCCTGGTCTTGCCGTCCTGTGTTCGCCCACGCGTGAGCCAGAAGGCCCGCCGCTCTCTGGTAGTCGTAGTTGCGATCCATCCTGACTACCCTCTCCAGATCGACGGCGGCTGCCTGTGCATCTCCGAGTTCCAGTTCGCACAAGGCCCTGCGATAAAACGGATCGGGCGAATCGGTCCGCGCGGAGATGGCGCGATCGTAGTATGCCTTTGCCTGCGCATACTTCTTCTGCTCCAGGTAGAGATCGCCAAGCTCTTCCAGGTTTCCCGCGGAAGGGTTGTCGAGAATCAGCACTTCGAGCTGGCGGATGCGCTTGCGATGGGAGGCAATGCGGATCGACTGGCGCAGAATGCTGAAATCGGGGACGACTTCCACCGCAATATAAACGAGCGCGCCAACCCAGCTCCCAAGAAAGATGACCCAGATCCAATAGCCATCCGGACGCCGGCGAATGTAATGGACTAGCGCGATAAGCTGCAGAATGAAGCCGTAACGAAAACTGTTGAAGAACATAGGTGATGGCTGGCTCTTTGGATGACCAGATTTTTGGATGATCAGATCTTCGGATAACTAGTTCTGCAATATACCATAGGCAGCCGCAGGCAAAAACCTGACTGCGGTAACTAGCTTTCGGCCTTCACCTTAGCCCGAGGGTGGGTCTTGTCGTAGACCTCCATCACGGTCGCAATCGTGAGCTGCGTGTATTTCTGGGTGGTGGAGAGGCGCTCGTGGCCCAGCATTTCCTGGATGGCGCGCAGGTCGGCGCCCTCGGCCAGCATGTGGGTTCCGAATGCGTGGCGTAGCGTGTGAGGATGCACGTCCGGAGGCAGGCCTTGGCGGATTGCGATCTGTTTTACGATGCGCCCTACGCTGCGGGTGGTGAGCGGTCCGCCGCGCAGGTTGAGAAAGAGCCGCTGGGTGCTCTTGCGCGTCCTTAACAGCAGTTGCTGCCGCGCCTCGCGATAGTTCGCGAGGGCCTCTTCGGCTTTTCCTTCCAGCGGCACATAGCGCTGTTTCTTTCCCTTGCCGCGCACCAGCAGGATATTGTTGGCGGTATCGATATCGCCCAGCACGATTCCTACAAGCTCGGAGTTTCTCAGGCCGCAGCCGTAGAGAAGCTCGAAGATGGCCCGGTCGCGCTCGGGAAAACTTGCGCTCTCCGCCATCTCTCCTTCGAGCAGGCCATTCATCTCTTCCATGGTGGGTACGCGCGGCAGCTTCCTGGGCAGCTTGGGAGTGGATACCAGCTTGGCCGGATTCTGTTTCACCATGCCCTCGCGCGCCAGCCATTGATACAAGGAGCGCAGGGCCGCCAGGGCGCGGGCAGCCGATACCTTGCTTAAGCCGGAAGACTGCAGATGCGCCAGAAAGCCCCGGATCGTCCCATGGTCCACATCTTTCCATCGTAGGTGCGGGCCGAGGTGGATGGCGAAACGATCCAACTCTCGGCGGTAGGCGCGGATGGTATGTTGCGATGCGTTCCTTTCGGCGCCCAGCGATAGTAGAAACCCCGCGATGCCCTTCTTGATTTCGGGATTCGTCGGCGCTTCGCTCTTGCTCGAGTTGGCTTCGGCGGCCGACTGCCGCTCACGATTGCCCATGGTCGTTGCCTATTGCTTTCGAATCTTGATCTTTGGATATCGGATCTTTGGAATCTACGCTCTGAGCTTCCTCAGCCTCTCCCAACGCCGTGCCCGATCTAGCTTTTTGCAATCTCGGATGAAACTTCCGATAAACGTTCTTCAAACGGTCCAAAGCAACGTGGGTGTAGACCTGAGTCGTGGAGATGTCGGCGTGTCCCAGAATCGTCTGCACGGTTCGCAAGTCCGCTCCTCGTTCTACCATGTGCGTCGCGCAACTATGCCGGAGCGTGTGTGGACTGGCGTGTCGTCCTGATGCTGAGGCCGCATTCAGCATCTGCCATACCCGCTGCCGCGTCATCGCTTTTCCGCCCCGCTGTATAAAGAGGAAGGAAGAAGTTTTCTCGCGCAGTAGAAACTTGCGTCCCCCCGCCAGGTAGTGCTGAATGGTCTCCTGGGCCGCCTGGCCCAGGGGAACGATTCTTTCCTTATCGCCCTTTCCCCGAACCAGAGCCTGCCCTAGTTCCAGCTTCAAGTCTTCGAGTTTGAGTTGCACCAACTCCGAAACGCGCAGGCCCGAGGCGTACAGCATCTCCAGCATCGCCCGGTTGCGTTCGCTGAGTGCGCCGGTCAATACCGATGCCGATCTGTGTTTTTCTGTGTTTTCCAGCAGGGAATCGATCTCTTTCGCAGCCAGGGACTTCGGCAGAACTTTCCACTGGCGCGGAGAGTCGATCTCCAGCGTGGGATCGTGCTGAATCTTCCGGTCGAGCGCCAGGTGCTTATAAAGATGACGCATCGCCGAAAGCTTGCGGGCCACCGAGCGGCCCTGCACGTTGTTGGCATACAACTGCGCAAGAAAGGCGCGGACATGGTCCCGGCTTGCCTGAAGCAGGTCGCGCCGCCGCTGCTCCAGAAATTCTGCGAATTGCGTGAGGTCCGAGGTGTAGCTCTCAACCGTCAACCGCGCCAGCCCTTTTTCGAGCGTAAGGTAATCGGCAAACTCTTTTACGACGCGCTGGTTGGCGGCATTCACCATGCTTCAGTATGCCCCTCTGCTGAACCCGCGTAAATGACATTGCAGGTTCCTTGCTCTGGCGACTCGCTAGACAAGCTGAGAATTCGAGCGCTCCTCCATGCATTGGAAATGGAAGAGTTGAAAAAGCGGCAAGATTTCATCTCCTTGCACGTTCTTCTTTTGTCGGGCTTCAAATTTCGGTTTGAGGATCAACTCTCATGCGACATATTTCTGTGATCTCCGCTTTCCTGTTTCTTTTGCTGCCATGGGGCGCTCAACCGCAATTTGAACTGAGGAGCGGCGTGGTGGAAGGGGAAGTGGTGGATGAGTTGGGAAACCCGGTGCCGAGGATCATGGTGGACATACGTCCGGACTTTGCGATGGGCTACTCCGGCGCAATTCCAGTGAGAAGGATATGGACTGGCCTGGATGGCCACTTTGTCATCCGAGATGTTCCTTCCGGGGCGTATGTGTTTTACGCGGTTGATCCCGAGCGAGATTATATTGACAGCCGCGATGATATTGGCATGCAAGGCTTTTACGGCGATCCGTCTACGGTATCCACAAAGGTCAGGGTCAAGGCTGGTCAATTGGTTAACGGGATCATCGTTCCTGCAAAACACGGCGGCAAGCTCAGAATGTCCGTGGTCGATTCGGAAACGGGCCAGCCGGTTCCAGCGAGCATTCGACTCGTTCGTCCCGATATGGAAACTGGCGGAATCTTCATGACAAACACCAATTTGAAAGGAGTCTTTCAGATCGTGTTGCCCAGCATACCGTTTCGTTTGGAGGTTCGGGTTGCCGACTACGAAACCTGGCGCTATTCAGATACGGATATTCTGGGGAACCATTCCTCCGAACTGCTCCTGAGACCGGGGATCGAGCGAAGACTAACTGTGAAACTGCAAAAGAAGAATTTGAGCGTCGACTCCCATCAATAGCGACTTCGATTGCTGGTCTTTCGCAGTGAAAACGTCCGCCTGCGAAAGTTCTTGGGAATTCGGAAAACCGGCTCACAACATACGCTAGCGATAGTGGCCGCACTGTCTCATGCAGGCCCTGACCTCCCTCCGCACCAAGCATGCCCAAGCATTTGAGGCCCTGGCTCAAAAAGGCTGTTACTCACCCACTTTTTTCTTCGTTTTTGTCGTGCGCGTCTTTTCCGGCATGGCGAACGGTTTGGCTTCAATGCCCGCCTGGCGAGATACCGTAACCGCGTTCACGGCGCTTTCCGGGCTCTCCTCGTGCTTGAAGAAGGCAAACACATCCATGTCCTTGCTGCGCTGCAATAGCTCTTCGCCGATCTTCTTCAGTTGTTCCTGCTGGTAATCCGTTTCCCGAAAGCGATAGTAAAGAAAGTTGGATGTGACCACGTTGGGCGCTTTGATTTTTTCGCTTTCCGCCCAACACAGCGCCGCATTGCCTTCCTTGAGAATATCCAGCAGCTCCGGTTCGAACCACGATTCGTGCCGAAACTCAAATGCGAACTGGTAGGCGCGCGGCAGCAGTTGCACGAACTCCTTGAGCAGTGCCGGGTCGGCATGCAGATTCGGCGGAGTCTGGAACAGAATGGGCCCTAGTTTTCCCGATTGGCGCATCGGCTCCATGCTTTGCAGGAAGGTGCGCAGCGGATCGGCCGCATCCTTCAGCCGCTTGAAATGAGTGATGATCTGGTGCGACTTGGCGGCAAAGCGAAAGTCCGGCGTGGTGGCGTCGATCCAGCTTTTGAGCGACGAAGCCGTGGCGAAGCGCCGGAAGGTTGCGTTCAGCTCAACGGCATTGAGTTGCGTGGAGTAGAACTCCAGGAACTTCTTTTGCGGCAATTTTTCGGGATAGAAAGCCGGTTTCCAGGCTGGATACGACCAGCCCGAGGTGCCAATGTGTAACGCCATGATAGAGAAGATCATAACCGTTTTTCGTTCGGCCATTCTCCTGGCCAAGGTGTTTTCCTTGCAGCTCTTCTTCTGTGGAAAAGCCGCGTTGCGCTTCCATGCCTTCCCATTCACGGACACACCTAATCGAGGACAAACCTTGTCGAAGCTACATCTGGGCGAAAGAGCACTTGGTCGAAACACGAAGCGTAATTCGAAGGCCGTGCAGAAAACGATGACGCGATGCTGCGGATGCGATGGATACTGCGGGTGCCTACGCACCCGCAAATCCCTGCCTATTGGCGTTTGAGGCAACAGCGTTGTGAGTAGCTGGAATCGTAACTAATGCGACGTTTTCAGCTCGTATACCCTGCAGTCCGGCGCTGAGCGAGCACAATCCTGGAGGATGCCAATGAAATCAAAATCGCTCCCCTGGACTCTCGCGCTCTTCTGCGCGAGCTGTCTCGGTTTGTTCGGTAAAGCCCAAGCCCAGGTTCGCGACATCGTTGTGCCGGCAGGAACGCTTCTGCAATGCACCCTTGACGAGCCCAAGTTCTCCTCGGCAACCATCACCGCCGAAGATCCGTTTCTCTGCTATCCGCGCGCGATGCAGCAGTTCGGCCAAACGGTTTTCCCTCGCGGCTCCTACATCGTAGGACACCTGGAAAAGGCCAAAGATCCCGGCCACTTTGTCGGCAAGGGATATCTGAAACTCGAATTCGATCGTATCGGCCTGCCCGCAACCGACGTGCCGCTAAATGCCAAGATCATCGCCGTTGCTCATTACAATGTCGATCGTGAAGGAAAGATCATTGGCCACGGGCATGCAACGCGCGACACCGTGGAGTGGCTCATGCCGCCGCTCTGGCCATGGAAGGTATTGACTCTTCCCGCGCGCGGGCCGCGTCCCACACTGAAGGGCGAGACCAGGGTGACCATGCGCGTGATGGCCGATATTGTGGTGCCGCAAGCCCTTCCGCCCTCGGCGTGGCGGCAGCCAAGCGCCTATAAACCTCAGGGCATGCCCCAAACCAAAATAGCTCCCGAACCGGCCTTCCGCCGCTACGGAAACGGCGCGAATGCTCCTGCGAAGAAGCAAGACGGCGGCTCGCATGATTCTGCCGCTCCCTCGGGCAGCGCCGCCACCCAGACTCTTACCGCCTCCGCATCGCCCGTGGAGGAGCCAAGCCTCATGAACACGCCCGCCGATGTCACGCTGTTTTCTCTGCGCGATGGCACCACGCTGCAGGTAAGGCAGTATTGGATCGCTCAGGACCAACTCTCCTACATGCTGGCTGAGGGAAATCGGGGAACGGTTCCTTTGGGCAACGTGAATTGGAGCGCAACC
Organism: Candidatus Angelobacter sp.; assembly: GCA_035295685.1. Classification (GTDB taxonomy): domain Bacteria; phylum Acidobacteriota; class Terriglobia; order Terriglobales; family Acidobacteriaceae; genus Angelobacter. The sequence goes on along the minus strand of DATGIO010000134.1, from coordinate 94,487 downwards.
GCAAGACTCAATGCTCCTCGGGACGTTCGTGTTACTTTGACCAACTTTCCACCCAAGAACTAGCCGCCGCCAAATTCCCGGCGCAATGGAACAACGCAATTGGCGCAATCTGTAGAAGATTGCGCCAATGCTTCTTTTGAAGCCCGGAAAAAATCGGGGAACCTTGGTAGCCGGTGCTGCGTATTCGTGCATACGGGTGCCTTTTGCGCTTTCGAGATCTGATCCAGGACACACTTTCGACTCTTTGGGCCCACAAGCTGCGTACGGGACTCACCATGTTTGGCATTGCCTGGGGCATCATCTCCATCGTCTTGATGGTGGCTGCCGGTGAAGGCTTGCGCGTGGGCCAGGCGCGCGTCTCTGAGAACTTTGGCCGCGATGTGATGATCGTATTTGCGGGCCGTACCAGCCTGCAGGCCGGTGGAACGCGGGCGGGCCGCCGTGTTCGCTGGCAGGATTCGGACCTCGTCCCCGTGGCGCAGGAATCTCCGGACTGCCGTTATGTGCTGCCCGAGCTGGGGCCAGACAGCGTCAGGGTGCATAGCAGCTATAACGCCGGTTCTTTCCGTGTGAATGGATCGTTCCCTGCATTTTCGTCGGTGCGCAGCATCCCGGTAGCGGAGGGCCGTTTTTATAACGATGCCGATCTGGCTCAGGCGCGCCGTGTGATCTTCCTCGGCACCGACCTGAAAAAGCAGCTTTTTCCATCCCGCTCCGCGCTGGGGGAAACCGTCTATCTGAATGACATTCCGTATACGGTGATTGGGGTCATGAAGAATAAGGAGCAGGATTCCAATTATGACGGCTCCGATGTCAGTAAGGGATTTGTGCCGTACTCTACGGTTCGCAAAGATTTTCCCAATCTTCCTCCGGACGACTCCCACACCCTCGACCGCCTGCTCGTAACGCCCGCCAGCTTGGAGCAGCATCAAGCCTGCAAGGCGGAGATTCTTGCGTCCCTGGCCGCGCGCCACAACTTCGATCCTCACGATAAAGAAGCCGCCAACATTTGGGACACAGTCGAGGACGCCAAAGCGTTTGCCCAGATGACCAACGGGATGAAAACCTTTCTCGGCGCCGTGGGCATAACCACCCTTTTTCTCGGCGGGTTGGGCGTAATGAACGTGATGCTGGTTGCGGTACGCGAGCGCACCCGCGAGATCGGCGTACGCAAGGCGCTCGGTGCGCCCGCCGGCACCATTCTGCGGCAGTTTTTCCTCGAAAGCCTGATTGTGGTCTTTTTCAGCGGCATCATGGGCTTTGGCTTGGCCTTCGGCCTTTGCGCCCTGGTGAATCTGGCTCCCATGCCGCAGTACTTCGCGGGCTTGCTGCCCACTTGGGAATCGGCTTTGCTCTCCTTCTTCTTGCTCGGAACCGTGGCTGTGCTGGCGGCGCTTTATCCGGCGAACCGGGCGGCATCCATCGATCCCATCGAAGCTCTCCGTTACGAGGCAGGAGGCTGAGCGCGTGCTAACTCAAATCCTTCTGGACGCCTGGACTTCGCTCTCCCGCAGCCGCGTGCGTACCTTTCTTACGTTGTTGGGCATTGCCTGGGGCATCATGTCGGTCACCATGTTGATCGCCTACGGCAGCGGTTTCCGCGCGGTCCTGGTGCACGCGTTCGAAGCCTTTGGAAAGAGCGCCGTTGTTTGCTGGCCGCAGCAGACCAGCGAGCAGCCCGGAGGCCAGCGGGCGGGCAAGAAGGTGCGTTTTGAGCAGGCGGATGTCGACTTCATCAAGCGTGAAGGCACCCTGGTGAAAACGGCCTGTCTGGAAAGTGTGCGCTATCGCTCCATTACCTTTGGCGACAATCTTGCGAACACGGCAATTCGCGGCGTGTGCCCCGAGTACGGCGAGATGCGCAACGAAGCTCCCACAGAAGGGCGCTGGCTCAACTCCTCCGATTTGGTGGAGCATCGCCACGTGGTCTTTCTGGGCGCCCGGCTGAAAGAGCAGCTCTTCAGCGGACGGAATGCCGTGGATGAGACCGTGGAGATTGCCGGGGTGCGCTTTACGGTGGTGGGCGTGATGGAGCGCAAGCTGCAACTGAGCAACTACTTCACCAGCGACGACCGATCCGCCTTCATTCCTTATAGTTCGGCGGGCGAGCTGTGGGACACGCGCTACGCCAGCGTGATGGTTTTTGCCCCGGTGGCCCCGGAATTTGAGAAGAAGGCCGAGGAGCAGGTGCTTGCCTCGGTGGCCGAGCGCCAGGGGTTTTCCACCACCGATAAGAAAGCCATTCTGATGTTTGGCCGCGAAGAGTTTCGTCCGGTGATTGATGGCCTTACCATCGGCCTGCAGGTGCTCCTGTTGTTTATCGGCGCGCTTACCTTGGGTATCGGCGGGGTGGGCGTGATGAATATCATGCTGGTTTCGGTCGATGAGCGCATCCGTGAAATCGGCCTTCGCCGTGCTTTAGGGGCCACGCGCAGGCAGATTCAGGCGCAGTTTGTAGTGGAAGTCCTGATGATCACCCTGGTCGGCGGAGCGATTGGGATCGTTCTTTCGTATGGAGTTGTTGCTGTTACGCCGTCGCTGCCGATGCTAGGCGCGTTGTTCGAGGATAACAGCGGCAAGGGCGACATCCATCTCGGACTCTCGCTCGCCACCATTCTTGTTTCGGTTGGCGTCCTGCTGGTAGTTGGGCTGCTCAGCGCTATCCTCCCCGCGCTCAAAGCCTCCCGCCTCGACCCGGTGGTGGCTCTTCGCTACGAGTAGCCCGGCAACGAAACGAAGCCCTTGCCACGAGGGTGAGGGTCAACGAGAGTTTGGGTGCCCCATCCTTTGCGAAAAGCGCGTTGTTGGTTTTTGCGCTTGAAGCAAAGGGTAGGTTCGATTGCATCCCTTGGTTTCGTTGTTGAACTATAAAGAAGAATCGCCTGCTCCAAGGTTCGTAGGGAAACAATGCTTGCACAACCGTGGAAGAGCATAGCTTTAGCTATGCGTTACCGGGCTCAAAATACCAAGCGGCTTTAGCCGCTGTGCACGTCGTAATCTTCACGCCGGAATCTCCCAGTAGTACCCCTCTTCGCCATGCTGCGTGAGGTCGAGCCCCTGAATCTCATGATCTTCGGAAACCCGCAATCCGACCGTCATATCTACGACTTTAAGGATGGCGAATGTTCCAACTCCGGCTAACACCCATGCGATTGCAACGCCCACGAACTGGTTGGAGACCTGATGCAGGTTGCCTTCTAGCGCTCCCGAGGGGAGCGCCTGTCCATGTGCGTCTTTGAAGATCGGGTTGATGGCGCTGGATGCGAAGACTCCTGTAAGAAGTGCGCCGATGGTGCCACCCGCGCCATGCACTCCAAATGCGTCCAGGGTATCGTCATAGCCGAGCTTGGCCTTGACCACGGCCACCATCAGATAGCAAAACACTCCTGCGAGCAGGCCGATCACCAGGGCAGACATTGGATCTACAAATCCTGCCGCGGGCGTAATCGCAACTAATCCTGCCACTGCTCCGGAGATGGCTCCCAGAGCGCTAGGCTTGCCGCTTCGGAACCACTCTGCTGCGCCCCATCCAAGGGCTGCCGCCGCTGCTGCAAGGTGGGTGGCGACAAAGGCGCTAGTCGCCAGGTTGCCGGAGGCCAGCGCGCTGCCCGCATTAAATCCAAACCAGCCCACCCACAGCAGGCACGCGCCGATAAAGCTGAGCACCATACTATGGGGAGGCATCGGCTCCTGCGGATAGCCAAGCCGTCTCCCAAGATAGAGAGCGCAAACCAGGGCGGACACTCCCGAAGTCACGTGCACTACGGTGCCGCCCGCGAAATCGAGGGTCGGGAAGCGGCCGCCGAGCGAGGCATTCAGGAGTCCGCTCTTACCCCACACCATGTGGGCCATTGGCGCATAGATCACCACAAACCACAGAACCATGAACAACACCATGGCGCTGAACTTCATGCGTTCGGCGAAAGCGCCGGTAATCAGGGCCGGGGTGATGATGGCGAACATAAGCTGGTAGACCATGAAGGTCAACGCAGGAATCGTAGAAGCATAGTCGGCATCGGGCTGCGCTCCTACTCCGCGAAGGAAGATGTTGTGCAACCCACCGATGAGGCTGTTGCCGGAGCCGAACGCCAGACTATAGCCGAATAGGGCCCATACTACTGTGATGATGGTCATCATGGCAAAGCTCTGAATCATGGTGGCCAGCACGTTCTTCTTGCGCACCAGGCCGCCATAGAAGAGGGCCAGGCCGGGGCCGGTCATCATCAGGACGAGGGCTGAACTGGTCAACATCCATGCATTGTCGGCTGAATTTTGAGCAGCGCCGGCCTGCCTCTCCAAGCGAGCGAGCCGCTCGTTTCCCAAGTCGCCGCCCAAGTCGCCGCCGGTCGTATCGGCGGGCGTGACGGCATGAGCGGCTTGGGTAGCATGAGCAGCTAGGCTGAAGCAGGAAATACAAACGAGAAAGAGAACAACGTAACCGGCAATCGAAGATTTCTTTTTCGGCATTCCGCAACTCCCACAGGCGAGCGAATGACTACGGAAGCTACTCTAACCAGAGATGGTGGGCTGAAGGAAATTGAAAAAATGAATGCCCGCAATAGATAAATCTTCGGTCTTCAATATTAAATCTTCAATCTTTGGTCTACGATCTTCGATCTTTGATCTTTGATTCCATGCAGACGAGGGTGTGGTTTCACGAGAAGAAGTGTCAACGGGGTGAGGGCAACAAGAATGCGCGTACCCATTCTTTGCGGAGGACGGTTTTTGGGCTTGAAGCAAAGGGTGGTTGCGATTGGATCTTGAATACATCCAGCAACCCCTTGAGCTCATGATGGGTTGCTGGATGAGGTTTAGACCTGGCTTCCGAAACTAGCGGAGTTCCGCGTTTCTCCGCTTCCAAGCATCGTTTGTATCGAGATCCATCATTAAAACGGAGGTTGCCCGTTCACGTATCCGCCGGCGACATGGTTGATGCCGGTTGCATTGCCTGCCACGTCATTATGGTATACGTAGATTCCGTTCGCACCGCTGCAATCCTCGCGAATGGCTGTCTTATTGGTGGCCACCGCATTGCCAATTCGATTGGTATCGACCTCACCTGGCCCGATCGCTGTATCCACACTATTGCAGGTCATCTCAATGCCGTTGGCGGCGGCGCCGTTCAACCCGTAGTCGCGGATGGTATTGTGATGAATGTGAAACCGCGCCGCCGATTCGATATGCATCCCAGCGGCCTGAAGGTTGGTGCAAGTGTTATCGTGAATGTCCAAATCTGAAAAGTTATTGATCACCTCCACGCAGAAGAGCGCGGCATTGTTCACAATATTGTCATTAATAGAGAACGCCTGAGGCGTGCCGGTGCTGGTGCCCGCTGCGAATAGCTGAATGCCCGCCACGCTGACGCCTTCCACGACATTATTGTGAATCATGATGCGATTCGCCTGAGCAGGTGCACCGCCTACTTCTTCCACTAATATGCCGCTGGTTCCAATGGTGGACCCCGTCATGTTTACCGTATTTCCGCCGATCACCACATCCTGCGCCATCAGCACGACGATCCCCGCAGCAGTAGCGCCATTGATATTGGTGCCGCTGCATTGGTTGTGCTCGACAACGAGACCCAGAATCGGGTTGGATGTTGGCGCGAGGAAGGAATAACACAGGCCTTGGGCGCCCACATTCGTGTTTCCAGCAACCGTAATTCTCTGCATCCCAGTGCCAGCCGTTTCGCCTTCGACGTGAACGGCATTCCCCCGCGAGGTAGAGGTGGTAACTGCCGAGCCGAATTTGAAGTAGTTGCCTAGTACCCGAAAATCGTTGCAGCCATAGCCCGACAACGATACCTGATGTCGTCCGATGTTCGTAAAGGAGTTACCCTCAACCAGTACGTCATTGCATCCTGCCGTCATATTGGCGTCTGTAAACACAGACACTGCGTCGCCCTGCGCGTCGTGCAAATAGTTGTTGAGTATCTTCACCTGGCTGGAATCCACAACGGAAATATCATGATCCTGCTCTCCCCCTTGCTGCAGGTTGCCATTTCCGTTGATCTCCAGATCGCGGACCAGGACATTCGTTGCGCCTTGTATGTGTACCGGGCTAGAAAAATTCGCGCAGCCGCTCGGTAGAGCTAGCACCGCGCCCGAGGTGCCGATGATGTTCACATTCTGGCTTGGAAACACCACCGGCTGGCCACCGATGGTTCGGGTTACGCTCTGGACCAAGATGCCGGAGCAAGACAAGGCGAATACTCCGCCTTGCGTGAAGCGCAGGGTCCGTCCCGGTGAAAGCAGGACCTGCGCGCTGCAAGTAGAGTTACCCGCGGCGGTGCTCACCCATATCTCGCCCGGAATCGGGGCCTGATTCGAGGCCACGAGCACCACTTGATCGGCATAGTTCACCTTTGCACACCAGTCGTTGCCGGGCAAACTGTCGGCCACAACGGGCTGCTGGGCGGCTGCTACTATCGGCATTACTAGACAAGCTATTGCGATTAACAATCGTAGAGCGGTTTTTGTCATTTTGAGAATCCTATTTGTCCCTATATAGTAACTATAATACACAATGTACCTTCGATACTGATTGCAGGCAAATTCATGCGTGAAAGCATGGGTGGCCAACCGTACGATCTAGTAGAAACTACGCGACAAGGGTGGATTTCCATCCGAACTGCACATGTATTGGGCAGAGCGGCCCGTAACAGTACCCCTGGCACTCTATTTTCTGTGCTCACAGCTTCCGGTTTCTCATTTCTCCTTCCTCATGGGCCGACCGTTATCTCGCCGATTCCGTCAACCAACACGCAATTTTCACATCTGGTTCGCATCCCATGTGGTACTCTCCTGAGTCCAAAAAAAGGAGATCGCATCATGCAGAGGCTCTGCGTTCGTTGGGGCTGTATCTTCATTTTATTTTCATGCCTATGGTTACAATTGAGCGCGCAGACTTCTACTACGGCGCGCCCTATTCAAGACAAAGCTAGCCCAACAAGTACGCCGGCCCCCAACGGTGCAACCACTGGAACTCAGGGCAGTATGTTCAACTATATCGGAGGCATGTTTTCGGTCGGGTCGACTTCGATGCTCGATCAATGGTGCTTGCAGGACGTGTTGGGAGCCGGTTCCAATCCCACGAGCACGCTGAACGTAACGCACTTCGGGACCTCGGGCTCGGCATGGATGCAAGTGGCCAAGACCTTTGCAGCCGGCGATGGGTTTAATGCCATCAACGTGAAGGCCATGGGTTTGGTGGACGACGGTGCGACCGACAACTCCTCCGCTCTGGCGGCAGTCATCACGTATGCCTGCAGCCAAGTCAATCCTCCGGTGATCGAGTTTCCTGCAACCGCCGGTTCCTATTTTTGGGCGACCTCGGCCTCGGTTGCTTGCCAGGGATTGCGTTTCAGGGGAGTCGGCTTTCCCCTGTTGCGCTGCCCGAATGGGTGCTTCACCAATGCGGGCCAGCGCAATGTTGAATACTATGATCTTCAAATGCAAGGCAACAATGTGGCGGGCGCCTATGCGATTTCGAATACATCGAGTGCTGCCAGCGCCCTGAATAACAAGATTCACGATAATTTCATCTATAACTTTGGAAGCTCCAGCGCCGGCACGGGAGCGGGAATCGGAATCCTCAGCGACTCGGAAAACCTCTCGATCTATAACAACGTGATGGGGAACGCGGTAGCCGATATCTTCATCAGCGGCCCCACCGATAGCCTCCACATCTTTGATAACACCCTCTCCAATCAAAACGGCACTCTCAGCAATGGCATTCCTGCGCGCTGCATTGATGCCTCCGGCGGCGCGGGCGCCGGCACCATGTGGATCAATCACAACAACCTCACTTGCGAAGGGCTGGGCGCCATGCGGATCAACTCCCAGGGAAGCTGGATCATTTCGGAAAATGAGGCAGAGACACGGGGCAGCATCACCAATAGCTCCTCGGCGGAATATGAAATCCTATCGGGAGCTGTCGTCATCTTCCGTGCCAATATCGGAAATGCCAATAACAATGCCGGCTACAATTTTTTTGTCGGCAACGCCATTGGTTCGTCGGACTTTTCCTACAACAGCTGCGGCCAGGCAGCCAATTTCTGCTTCAACGTCGGGACCGGACAGCTAAACACCTATAGCAATAATTACCCGTTTTCTCCGACCACGCTGTATAGCAGCGATTATCCGGGTATCGAAGAACCTTACGTCGTTGGTCCGGGGCCAGGCCGCTCCTGGGGCTGTGCCGACCCGACTGGAGGCGGCTTGTACTTGATGTGCATTCCGGAAACCCAGTTCACGAGCGTTGGCCAATTTGCCATTCGCAGCACGCTGCACCCAACCAAAGGGATACACCTGGGAACGGATTCCACCCGCGGAGCGCAGGGCGCGAGCTATATGGAGGCTGTCGATAATGGGTGCTGCGGATTGCCCTTGCAGCTCAATCCATCCTTTAACGGAGCGATTGAGTTGGGCGGTGCGCTGGCACAGGCGTCCCCGGGCGTCTTTGCCGGTTCATGCACCATGTCGGGCTCGAACACCTGCACGATTACCGGTATCAAGGCCGTCTACAATAGCGCGCCCCTGTGTTTCGCCAATATTCAATCGACCGTAGTGATGGCAGGATCCTGTGCGCTATCGGGAAGCACGATCACGATCACGGCGGCTGCGCCGAACAACGCCGTGTGGGGAGCGATGTTGGTCGGTAACCCCAACTAGCCGGCGAGATTTTCGAGCCGATGAGCGTACGGTTAAATCGCTTTGCTCAGAAATAGTGCTTACTCTCTCGTCGGAGAGCTTGGTTTTTTAACCGTGCGTTGCTAAGTGGATATCGTATTTCGAATAAAAGCACATCCCGGAATAAGCACAGCTATTGCCAAAAAGGATCGAACAAGAACATACCAATTAAAATGGCGACTCCAATGACACGCTTGTAACCATTGGTGATTCGCGGTTCATTAGTATGCGTCAATGACGAAAGATATCTTGCCCCTTTCAAATGAGCCCCTGATTTTGCCTGCTTGATGGCGTGACAGCAGCGCGCTGCAAGAAGGTTGCGCAATTTGAGATCCGCCATTGCCATCCGAAATCGCCCGCATAAGGGAGATCAAAATTTGCCTCCGAGGCGGCCACGGATTGCTTTTCCCCAACCGGGAAATCTGACCCCGGCATGGTCATGGATAAATAAATGAATAGATAGGTTGAAATAGATTTCAATATCGCTCATTTCAATCTGAGGATGTGATCTCAATCACATCTTTTCCGTAAATTTGTCGGATATCGTCAGCCAATGCTGTGCGAGTTCTACGTGAGAACTTACGTACGCTGACCAATGTCCAGTGAATTTTAAATGTCGATGAAATCAAAAAAGATAACACGCCGCTTCGCTATGCGAGAAAGGGGGCGCTGCCATGCGCTCATTGATGCAGAAGTTTACACTGTTGCTGTTCGTAGTCATGTCTAGCGTGAATTTAATTTACGCACAAAACTCCAATCAGTGTCCACCCAGGATCGCCATGGTAACACCTGAATTTGTGGCGATCGCCAATCAGCCTCAAAAAATTCATTTCACCATCATTGGAGTATGTCTGGAAGATAAGAAAATATTCTTGGCGGATGAAGCGGACAATAGCAAAAAGTTTCAAGTAGATGGAAAGGTCTCTGAAGCGGGTCGCGTGTTTATGGGCGATGCTAAGATTGATCGGCCTGGAACGTATATTGTGCACTTAGTGCCAACAACGGTGGTGTAGGGAACTGGAGACGACAAGGGTACGACACCTTGTCAAGGGAAGGAAGGGAAAAAAGATGGGAAATCTGAGGGCGCAGTCCCGGCAACCGGGCCTGCGGAGGGATGTGATCTCCTTGCTCAGAGCCCAACGGTCGTTGCTGTGCTGGATTCTCTATGTAACGGGGAAGAGATTCCTACAGCAGCGGCGCCATCCCTCATTCAATTGCGCTCTGAAGGGGCAGCCATTGACTCGGCGCTGCCAGGGGATGCCGATCGCTGTGACCTTCATCCTGCAAAAGCCGACAAAGCCATCATTGTGGACGGAAAAACCGGCCTCACATGTACAGCTTCTGACTTAAAGAAACCCAGCGCAAGTTGCTTGAATGAAGAAAAAGTAGAAAAAAACCCGATCCAATTAGGGGTCAGGGACACAGTCCGTCTTTACTTGGTAAATAAAAATCCATTTCTGCAGACCTACAAGTTCTCAGCAATGGACACTCAGATAAAGGATGACGACATTGGCCCTTTCCTCAGCATGCTTGTTCCAGGCATCAGTGGTTCTTCCCAAAAACCGTCATCTGGCCAAGCAAGCTCTGGAAAATCTGATTCGGCAAATAATAATTTGGACACATTATTTGGATCTGAGGCTTTGTTCGGCTTTATATTTAATAGTGGCAAGCCAATGCCAGAAAAATTGCAAACAATTGACGAAGCTCTCGCTGTGCAAAATAAGCTACTATCTGCGCTAGAAGATAAACGTAGGACTTTGCATCCGGCAGCGACGGAGAGACAGAACGTCCAGAATTTGTTTGATGAAGCGGCCGCGAAATTAGAAAAAGCTAACGCTGAAGAAGCAAGGATTCAGGGCTCCAAAGAGAAGAATCCTGATTTGAAATATCTAGAAGGTTTGGTAACGGACAGGGCTCACTCTCTGAGCATGGCTTCCGACCTTATGGAGAAGGCTACCGGCGCAGCGAATAAGGTCAATGCATGCGTTGCAGGTATCGAAAGTCGTGTTGATACTTTGACTAAGAACTATGAGTTTTTTGCGCAGGAGTACAATCGCGAACGGCTTTTGCTGCTCTCCAATAAATCGGAATGCAAGACCCTTTCGTCCGCCGCTTCGCGCCTCTGGCGCTTAATCTCCTATGAGCAGGCGAAGATTCTCGATACTAGGATCGATATGAATATCAGGGACGCGATGGTTGCTACGACTTTCAGTATGCCCGCGAGCGACCCGAGTACCAAGAATAAGCCAGTATCGGGAGATAGCACGCTTCTTGCTGCCGATTTGAACAGCCTCGCTTCGAGCCTGTGTACCTTGAAAGCGATGAGGACCGAGATTGCGCCAAATCTTACTTCAAGTCTTGGAGGCATTGAATCGGTATTAGTCAATCCCAACGCTTTCCGATCGGAGATTCTTATTGGTCCTTACTCCGACTCCACCCAGGTGGATTGGACTCTGGAACGAACCATGGCCCAGGCTCCCATCAAAGTGATGGATTCTGCGTCTTTTGACGCAGCGATAGATACTTGCCTTTCATCGCCCAACCCTTCAACCCCTGGCGTGAAGCAGCAAAAGCCAGCCTCCAGCATTGGCGTCGCTCAAAGCCTTGTTCTCAAGAAACCTGTTTTGATGAATGCATCTTTTGTAGTTCCAGCGACACCTGATGGAGGAACAAAGCCGGCGCCCAAGCAAAAGCAATCGGGATCTGCGGCAGATCAGAGCAGTTCATCCGACGCAGGGCAGCAAGGTACGCCTTCCGGCTCTAAAGACTCGAGCACAACGACACGAGGGCGTAGGATTAACTTCGGTTCCGAAAGATTTATTGTGAGCGCTGGCCTTACAGGTGCGATTTTGCCGCTCAAGGAGTTCGGTAAAGGAGTGGGACAGGCCTTCGACGCGAGCGGCAACCCTGTTGCTGGGCAAAGCACGGCCAACATAATCATATTAAAAACGGACCAATCCTATCGGCTCAGTCCGATGGCATTCTTAAATACGCGAGTGCATCAGTGGGGAGGAAAGGCGGAAGTCCTCTACGCGAGCTTCGGAATAACCGCAAAGTCCGACTCAAATGGAGTTGCGCCCGAGTATTTTGTCGGTCTTTCGCAGAGTGTCCTGCAGCGGCATCTCCTACTCAGCGCCGGAGCCTACGCCGGACGACAGCAGCAACTTACTGGAGGCTTATTTGTTAACGAAGCGATTCCCTTGAACCTGACTGGCGACATTCCTGTCCGGAGCAACTACCAATTTCGTGTCGGATTTTCGGCTTCTTGGCGTATTCCCGGTTTGGCGAAATAACGCTTTCCCTTCCATACTGAGCCAATTTGTGTCGTTGGGGGCAATCGGGGTGATGGCGTGATGGCATGTCGATTCTTGCGAGACCACACATCGCCCGGATTTCAAGCATTTGAGGGTTCTAATTGAATCTGCTTTCCAACCCTACTTGGACCCGAAAATCGCATTGATATCCGCAATCGACCGCTTGGCCTCTGCGGCATGGCGTCCCTCGGGCTGTAGCTGCAGATATTTCCTGAAATAGAGGCGGGCGAAATCGAGGCGCTGCAGCCCTTGCAGGCTCTGCGCCAGGCGGAAATTTGCTAAGGCGTCGTCGGGTGCGATCCGCACGGCTTCTTCAAATCGTTCGCGGGCGGCATCATAGTCGTTTTGGGCCAAGTAGGTCTCCCCCACTTCAATATCGTGGGACATTTGCGCCATGCTTGCCCCCTGGGGGTTCCGCGACTCCAGATGCGGCTCAAGTTTCGAAAGGCTCTCTTTGGCTTCCTTGGCGAATGGGCCGCTTGGAAGAATCTCCAGGTAGTTCCGGTAATTCTGGTAGGACTGGTTCAGCAGGTCCATGTGCTCTTGCGTCTGGGCCAGCCGGAAGGTGGCGACGGCATCTTTGGGCTTATACAGCAGGGCTTCATTGAACCGGTCGAGGGCCGCCCGGTAGTTCTTCTGCTTCAAGTAATACTCGCCGACCTCTACGTCTTTCGCCGATTTGTGGGGATCGAAGGGATAAAACTCGGAAACATCCCCCGGATTACTCGGGCTGCGTGCTGCTCCGGGTCCTGCCGGCCCGCCGCCGATCTGGATTTGTGCATCCTTGCTGGAGCTCTCTCCCTGCGGATCGGCCTTCTTGGTGTTGTCAGAAGGAGGCGGTGGTTCCGGCGTTGCTTCCGGCTGGGCCGGAGGCGTCTTGCGCGGTTCGATATTCGGTTGATCGTCCTGGGACCGGCTTTGCGCCTGCGCTGCCGTCCACGAAAACAGCATAAGCAGGGCGAGACAGAGAGTTAGCTTCATATTGTCCTTATTTTAAGACAACTCCGGTTGTCTTCCTCTGTCCCTTAGAACGATTGGCCGGTGGTTCTATTGCACAGAAATGACGAAATGACGAAAAGCCGGAAAACGGAAGCTGAAAAGCGAAAGACGGAACGCGAAAGGCGGAACTAGGAAGACGGGCTCAATAATAAAGGCCACCCTCTGGTGAGGGCAGCCTTTATGTCTGCGCTTGTCCCGGGGGGAGTTTAGGACGTTACCGGCTCGGGTTGGGAGCCGTATTTTGCGCAGAAGCAGGATTTGCTTGAACCGTGGAGTTCGTCATCAGACGCACATCCACGCGGCGGTTCTGGGCGCGTCCGGCAGAGGTATCGTTGGAAGCCACTGCGCGGTCTTTACCCAGGCCAACCAGGTAAATCTTGTGGGCCGGAATGCTCTTACCCGCCAGATATTGAACGACCGCCGAGGCGCGCCGCTCGCTGAGCTTGTAGTTGTAGTCGGAGCTGCCTACGGAATCGCAGGCGCCTTCCACCACCACAATGTATCCCTTGGTATTGGGCACACCCGCCGCCAGTTGATCCAGGGCATCCTTGTCCTTCGTGCTTAGCTCCGCCCGGTTGAAGGCGAAGTACACGGCGGTCTCCACCACTGGACGGTAATTGTCCAGATTGGCCACCTGGGTCGCTAGCGCATCGGCGCGGCCTGCCGCTGCCGAAGCCACAGTCTGGGCCTGGTCTGCCCGGCTGCGGGCATCCGTTGCCTTCTGGTCCGCTGCGGTTGCCTTGTCGTTGACTCCCTGAATGCCCTGCTGGGCGCGAGCATCGGTGTCGCGAATAGCATTGGTGTTCTTGGCCGTCAGTTCGTCAAGCTCGTTCGACTTATCAATGATTGGCTGGGTCTGTTGCCGCACATAAGTCTTGGTGGCGCAACCGGTGGTAAACGCCAGCATTCCTCCAGCCAGTACAACTGCGCTAAATTTCCACATCATAGGGAGACACTCCTTAATCGAGAGAACCCGTGCGGCGGTTAGGGCAGCCGCTCTAGTCGCTTGTGCTTTGTGCAAACCGAATGCCATTGTGCAGGTTCTCACCTTCATCGCTAACTGATTGCTAATCAATAACCTGCGAGGAAGGGCGGTTCGCGCTCCCTGTCCTATCCGTGATGAAAGCCGAGTAAAATTTTTACTATCGTATCCCTGTTACCATGACTTCAGGCTGCAGGAGAGAGATTGGATCTCATCGAGAAAATTCGGACGCTCCCTACCCAGCCCGGAGTCTACCTCTATAAAAACGCCGAAGGCGAGGTCATTTATGTAGGTAAGGCTAAGAGCCTCAGGGCGCGGGTCCGTTCTTATTTCCAGGAGGGAGTTGGGGAACTGAATGCCAAGACCGGCTCTCTGCTGCGGGAAGCGGTCGATGTCGAATACATCGTTGTCGACAACGAAAAAGAGGCCCTGGCGCTCGAAAACAACCTTATTAAGCAGAAGAAGCCCCGCTTCAACATCCTCCTGCGGGATGACAAGACCTATCCTTATATCAAGCTGACCTTGGCCGAGCGATTTCCGCGCGTCTTCGTCACGCGCCGCCTTAAGAAAGATGGCAGCGAGTATTTTGGTCCTTATTTTCCCGGCAATCTGGCCTATCGTATCGTGGACCTGATTCACCGGCACTTTCTGGTTCCTTCTTGTAAGGTTGATCTCAGCCGCTATCACCCTCGGCCCTGCTTGCAGTACTACATCAAGCGCTGCCTGGGGCCTTGCGTCCAGGACCTCACCACGCCCGAGGCTTATCAGGAGGCGGTGCGTGACGTAAAGCTGCTCTTGGAAGGCCGGCAGACCGACCTTACCCGGTCGTTGCGTGTCCGCATGGAGCAGGCGGCGGAACACCAGGAGTATGAAAGCGCCGCTCGTTACCGCGATCTTCTCTCCACCGTCGATCAGCTTCAGGAAAAGCAGCGCATTGCCGCCGTGGAGGGTGACGACACCGATGTATTCGGATACCACTTCGAGAGCCGCATGCTGGCCGTGAACGTCTTCCATATGCGCGGCGGCAAAATTCTCGACCGGCGCGAATTCTTCTGGGAAGAGCTTCCCGAGCAGGAGCCCGGCGAGGCCTTTAATCCTGGCGAGTTCTTTTCTGCCCTGCTGAAGCAGATCTATATCGACCAGAAGTATGTGCCCCGCAACCTGCTCGTGCCTGTGGAGTTCGAGGATATGGCCACGCTCGAAGAGCTATTGAGCGAAAAGCGCCAGGGCAAGGTGGAAATCCTCGCGCCGCAGCGCGGCGAGAAGCGCTCTTTGATCGATCTGGTGGCCCAGAACGCCAAGCAGTCGTTTGATCAGCGTTTTCGTGTGATGAAACCGGCTGCCCAGGCGGTGCAGGAATCGCTGCAGGACATCCTTACTCTGCCCGATCTGCCCAAGCGCATCGAGTGCTTCGATATCTCGCACATCCAGGGGGCGGAGACCGTGGCTTCCATGGTCGTGTGGGAGCAGGGGGCGATGAATAAGTCCGAATATCGCAAGTTCATCGTTCGCACCGTTGAGGGTGTGGACGACTTTGCCTCGATGCGCGAGGTCGTCACCCGTCGCTACAAGCGGTTGCAGGAAGAGAAGAAACCCTTCCCCAGTTTGGTGCTGGTCGATGGCGGCTTGGGTCAGCTTCACGCCGCCGCCGATGCATTGGAGGCGCTCGGAATCACCAATCAGCCCTTGGCTTCCATCGCCAAACGCGAAGAGGTGATTTACGTCTATGGCCAGGAGGATGAGCCTGTCGTGCTCGACCGCCACTCGCCCGTTCTGCATCTGGTGCAAATGGTGCGTGACGAATCCCATCGCTTCGCCGTTACCTTCCATCGCAAGCGCCGCCAGATGCGCGACCGGAAATCGGAGCTGCTGGAGATTCCCGGCATCGGCGAGCGTACGCGCCAGCGCCTGCTCCAGCACTTTGGCAGCGTGCGCGCCGTCCAGGATGCAGATGAAGTCGCCCTCAAGGCCATCCTCACCAAGCCCCAGGCCGAGGCCGTTCTGAAGCATTTTCATAAGGAGCAGGAAGCCGGTTAAATATCTCGGCTTCTTTCTTCCCGCCGACGGTTGATAGCCCCGTCAATGACATAGGTGGGCAGCGGCCTTCCTGTACGATAGACCAACAAGCCATTTTCCCAGACCATGCCGCTCTCCTCAGAGGCAGGCGGAGGTGTTTCCTTGGCAGAGAGATCCTTCTCAACTAAATGCTGGAGATAAACTTCGAGCGTCACGCCCGCCGCACGAGCTTGCGCCCACAGACCTGCTTCGATTTCCGGCGTAAGGTTGAGTGTCACAGTCATCAATATATCCCCGCTTTAGGGCGACTCTAAGCCATTCGGCGCGTATTTGTCACGGACGAAAGCCCTTTGACGCCTTGCGGCAAAATCGAATATTTACCATCCATACAAAGGCGTTCCGGCGTTCATAACTCAAATCCGTAGCCTTATGGTTTGGATGGGATCTTTGATTAAATAGGATTGTGATTTATGGCACCATCAAGGAGGAACTCTGTACCCGGATGGGAAACCATAGAACATGACCAGGCAGACAGAGCAAAAATTGTGGGAGCTTATTGAGCATCCTCCGGAGGGGATCGCAATCGCGGAAGCGAAATCATTCGGCGTGGATCTCTATGCTCTTCTCGCGAATTTGAAGTTGAGCCCTACAGAACGGTTTCGCCGTGCAGAAGATGAACGTGCCTTCGTGGAGCGCCTGAGGCAAGCGGGCCGTGAGGCCGGGTTGTGACAAATTTTGAGATTTCTTTTAAAGGATTGGAATCGGCACGTTTGAGTTTTTTACACTTTGGGTGACGATAAAGCTGGCACAACCGTGGAAGAGCAGGGATTTATCCCTGCGTCGTAAACTCATAAAATCACACCGGCTTTAGCCGCTGCGAAAACAAAACAAACGAAATCATTCCATATTTCTAATGACACAAAAAAAACGTATTGCAGTTGTTCCCGGTGATGGCATCGGGAAAGAGGTGATCCCGGCGGCGATGAAAGTGGTCGAAGCGGTTGGGGCTGCCGTAGAATTTACAACCTTCGATTGGTCGGCGGACCGCTACCTCAAAGACGGCACGACCATCCCGCCCGATGGCTTCGCCATGTTGGAGCGCGACTTCGACGCAATTCTGGTTGGCGCTCTGGGTGACCCGCGCGTGCCGACCAACATCCACGCTAAAGACATCCTGCTCGGTATGCGCTTCAAGATGGATCTCTTTGCCAATGTGCGCCCGGTCAAGCTTCTCGATCCAAGCCTCTGCCCGCTCAAGAATACCGAGCCCGAGCACGTTGATTTTGTGGTGATCCGCGAGAATACCGAAGGCCCTTATGTCGATGCGGGCGGAGTTTTCAAGCAGGGAACTGCCGACGAGATTGCCACGCAGGAAGATTTCAATACCCGCAAAGGTGTCGAGCGGGTGGTACGCTTTGCGTTCGAACTGGCGCGCCGCCAGCGCCGCAAAAAAGTGTTAATGAGCGATAAGTCGAACGTGATGACCTTCGCCGGAGGTTTATGGCAGCGGGTCTTCAAGCAAGTGGCGGCGGAGTATCCGGACATCCAGTCGTCTCACATGTACGTGGATGCCCTCTGCATGCACATGGTGCGCGATCCCAAACAGTTCGACGTGATTGTGACCAACAATATGTTCGGCGACATCATCACCGACTTGGCGGCGGCCCTCCAGGGCGGGCTAGGAATGGCCGCGAGCGGAAACATCCATCCCGGCAAGACCTCGATGTTTGAACCGGTCCACGGCTCCGCACCCCCGTTCGCCGGAAAGAACATTGCCAATCCCATCGGAGCCATCGCCACGGCAGCCATGATGCTGGACCACCTTGGTTTTGCCATCGAATCGGAGCGCATCAACCGCGCTGTATTGGAAGCCGTGCGGCAGCGCAAGACAACCCAGGACATCGGCGGCAATCTCGGCACCAAGGAATCCGCGGAGTGGATCGCTACCGCCGCATCGAAAGGTTGAGAGGTCAATCACCCCGTTTGAAAGTCCGCACGACACTCAATCCAATCCGCCGATGCAGATTTCCGTTGTGAGAGCGGCATGGGTGATTGGGGATGCACCCTTTAAGAGTTGAAAACGGATCACGACCGACTGGCCCGGAGCGAGACTAGTTGTATCGGGCACCGTCACATAGGGCCCCCTGGCCACATCGGTTCTAGTGGTGCCCGAAAACGACTGAAAATACACCATGTCAGGCACGCCCGCGAAAAGAATATGCAGGGGGCCGGCGATCGCCCTGTCACTGATGTTTTTCAGCTTTACCTGTCCGACCGCTCGGTCGTCAAACCAGAGTGTCGAGGCAAGGTGGTGCGGCAATATGGTCTGCAAACGGGCCCCGCTAGTGCCAGCCGTCGCCGGCGCAAGAATACGGCGCACTTCCTGTTCACGCGTCGCATGGAGCATTGCGGTGCCACTTTCGTCGTATTCTTCCTTCTTCAACAATTTGTGCTCGAAGCCGGAGGAAGAAGCAAGCAGTGAGCCGCCCTTCCAGGCGGCATACGCAGGTTCCTGCGGGACCGTGATCCGAATATCAACGCCGGAGGGCGCAAGACCGGTCAGTTCTCTCTTCATACGCTCCGCCAGTCCGGGGATCTTCGCGTTACCGCCCGCGAGCAGAATATTCCCGTACAGATCGTTTCGCAATTCGGCCGGCGAATGGGCTATGGCTCCGTGAACCTGCTTATCAATGCCTTCCCATTGCTGCCCAATCAGGCTGGGCCTGAAAAGCGCTTCCGGCGCGCGGAAACGCTCGTTGCCGAGTGTGACAACGCCTCCATCGGAAAGAGGGTAATCGCGCTCCAGTTCGGAGGACGCGGCTGCAGCCTCCATTTCGACCCTGAAATCCGCCGCAATATAACAAAGCTTTTCCCTGATATCGCGTACAACTTCCCTCTCCGCCATAGTAGTGAAGGAGTAGTTGCGTTCCGTCATGATTTTCCGGAGATAGTCAGTGACATGCTGTCCGCCCTCATCAATCTGGTGATATGAGGTGGGCAACTCGACACCGGCGTGGACGCAGGCCGCGCGCGATTGGGAGTCGCCAATGGAGATCATGGCGCCGGTGTGCTTGCCCAAAGCAAGAAGAGTGAGGGCCGCCTCGCCGCCCACATAAATGGCCGGAACGCCAAAGGTGCCGAACATTATCGCTATTAACCTGTCAACATCTTTTGCAGACCATAGAGAGAATTGCGTTATCAGCAGAGGCTGGTTGCCCGGCGACACGCCGAGCGCCGTGAACGCGTGACGCCAGAGATGTTCCATGCCGTCCCAGTCAACCAGCCGGCCCTGGTCAATGGGATACCGAAGGGTAAGCAGACCTCGCTTTGCGATAGCTTCATCCCCGACGAGAATACCCATAGCGGGATTGGATGCGCCGGGGTGTCGAGGACGTCCGACGACGCTGGGAAAAACGTGCCGGGGCATGTCGTCTCCGGCGAAACCTGCCTTCATCCACCCTGAGCCATTATCAATGACTACTGCTTTCGTCCCGAGCATGGGACCTCCGAAATATTTGGATTTTGTAGTTGGCCGACTCCACCGATGGCCTAGGGTCAGCGAAAGCGAGTATATCGTGAGGCTGAGGCTTGCGTCCCTGATTCCTTCTTCGACGACCAGACACCGATTATCATCAGGATTAGTCTCGGTAAACGGGCCTGGAGACCGAAAGGGAGCATGCTATTTATATGGGCGAGTGGAGGCCGCTATCGCGCATATCGCGCGGATGATCGCTGGTTACGATCTCAATCGCATTCAGCAGATCGAGCGCATTCTTGCACCCACAAAGCAGCAAGAAGGAGGACTTGTGCCCAAGGGCATCCAAGCCTTTCACGAAAGCCGTTATGGGGAGCAAAACCCTGGAGTGGTGGAGGGAGCGATCTCGAACATGCGAATCGCACACATAGTAACCACCGTCCAACGATTCTGTAAACCGATCTTGGAGAAGATATCTAGTGCTTCAGAACAGACTTTGCGAGCAACTTGGAATTACAGTTCCCATCTGGCAAGCTCCCATTGGAGGAGTCTCCAACCCCCAACTTGCGGCGGCTGTATCAAACGGTGGCGGGCTGGGGATGATAGCCCTGACTTGGAGGTCGGTGGAGTCTACGCTTCGAATCCTGCGTGAAACGCAGGCGCTTACCGAAAAACCTTTTGCTGTGAATTACGTTTTGAACTGGGACGTTGCCGACCAGGTTGCTGCCTGTCTCAAAGCCAATGTAAAACTCTTCTCGTTCTTCTGGGGCGACCCCTCTGCGCACGTCAAGCGAATTCATGATGCTGGCGGTACCGTCATCCACACCGTAGGTTCCTCGCGGGAAGCGATACAGAGTGTTGAAAATGGGGTCGATATCGTTGTTGCCCAAGGATGGGAGGCCGGTGGCCATGTACGCGGTGAAGTCAGTACGTTGGCGCTGGTTCCCGCCGTCATCGACGCTGTCGCTCCGATTCCCGTAGTCGCTGCGGGAGGAATTGCCGATGGCAGGACCATTGCTGCCGCATTGGCCCTGGGCGCCGCGGGAGTCATGATTGGTACTCGTTTTGTCGTGTGCGACGAAGCCAATAGCCATTCTGTCTATCGCCAGGAAATAATTGAGGCCACGGAAGCCGGCACGGTTTACACGTCTCTCTTCGATATCGGATGGAAGAATGCGCCGCATCGGACCCTGCGTAACTCGACCTATGAAAATTGGCGCCAGGCAGGCTGCCCGCCTTCGGGCCATCGTCCGGGCGAGCACGAAATCGTCTCGCGAGTGCGTGGAGGCCGCGAAATACGCCGCTATGACAGCGACGCGCCAACTGCGAACATCGAAGGCCGTCCTGAAGAGCAAGCTCTTTACGCGGGTCAGGGAGTGGGCTTGATCCGTGACTGCAAGAGTGCGGCTGAGACGCTCGCGTGCCTTGTGGGAGAGACCGAGCAGGCAATCCTTCGACTGCAGCGTTATCTTTCGCAGACGTGAAGAGTGATATGGATTCTTGCGCCAACCACGGGCATAAGCTCAAGTGCAGGCAGCGAAGTTGGAGAACCAATCAACCTGCGCCGCCCTGCAGATAAGTAATAGATGACGAATGGCTATCGCTCTTCTAGCGTTCCTTAACGAGTTGATGGAAATCTTCGACGTTGATAGGTCTAGGCAAAGTGTCATTCCTGTGTTCAGTGGACCGGACACGAGCCATACTCTGCAACACCGCTTCTGCGGCAATTCTGCTTCCTGCTACGCATGCGACCGTGCCCAATCCCGGCCATGTGGAATCCCCAACGATGAAGAAGTTAGAAATTCCGATATCCTGAGAGCGTGCGAAGAAATTCGTATTCCACAGAGTCTGTTTGGTCCCACCCACTGCGCCGCGCTCTCTTCTGGTGAATTTTAGATAGGTTCTTGGGGTGCCGAATTTGGAGACTACTGCCTGCTCTCCAAGGAGCGGGTACACACGCCTCGCATACTCCAGTAAGGAACGTTGAGCCGCCCCCTTCTTTTCGGCATAGTGTTCGGGCGACAGATTCTCCCATTCGTCGAGACCGCAGTGAGTGGAGATCATGACGGCCCTGTATCCGGCAGGCGCGCTCAACAGATCTCCGGGAGAAGAAACAGAGATGAACATATTATTCCCGTAGCCAAAGCCCTTTCCGTAGTCCTGGAATAGCTGGTGGTGCGTGAACGGCTCGCCCGAGACCTCCGATTCCGGCACTCCGAGAAAAGCGACTAGCGCTCCACCCAAACGGCGCCGTTCGCGCCCCACGTGACCATGCAGTTTCTTCTTCACCATCTCCGGAGCGATCGCATATGTATTCGCGGTGGGTAAGGCGCTGACTACACAGGCTGCACGAAACATGCCTTTCGCGGTTTGCAGACAATATCCCTGTGCTGTCTGCTCGATCTTCCGGACGGCGTGCCCAACTTTGAGCGTCCCGCCGAGTTCGTTATAGCGAGGCACCACCGCGTTCCAGAATCCACGCATACCTCCCCGCGCCCGCATAAGGGCGGCGCCACGAATCGTCACTCCCAATGCGGCATTGATCGCCGGGGCTTCTTCGATGGTTGTGTGGAGCGTGTCCTCCACCAGCATACCGAGGAAGGTCCTAAGTGCGACGTCGGAGTACACGCGATGTGCGCGCATGACGTCAGCCATCGTCCAGGTGAGATATCGAAGCAAATGAAGATTTCGCGATTCGATGGCGCTCAGATTTTTCAAAAGGCCGGAGAGGCTGCGAAGTGGCAAAACCGCACCCCGACGCGTGGCACGCCAGAATGTGGATGAGAGCGTGTCGAGAAGACTCCAGAAAGCTCTGTAGTTCTGTGTTGCGCCAAAACATTTCAGGCGCTCCTCGGCCCATCGATCGGGATCTCGCCACAAGCATACGGTTCGATCCGGCAGCCACGCTTTATAGTCCAACAGATCAGCAGGTGGAAGCTCGCAGCCAATTTCATCGAGGAATTGGCGCCCTAGGCCGCCTGCGCCGAAATCGACCAGTGTGGTGGCCCCCACATCGAAACTAAAACCTTGTTGGCTGAAGTATCCGGCGCAACCGCCGGGCAATCCGTGAGCCTCGAGCACTAAAGTGCTCAACCCCGCTGTTTGTAAGCGGGCTGCTGTTGCAATACCTGCCAGGCCGCCGCCAACGATCGCTACATCATACGAATCGGCGCTCATCGGCATCGCCTCGATTCCAACCGCACTTTGATATCTGCAGGCACGCGATGGTCAGTTGTGTGAAGGGACGCGTCCCGATCACACCCGCCAATACTGCGCAGACAATTTTCGCTCCAAGAATAGTTGGTTTCCTTCACTGGCGTGAGGCCGATAGCGAGTGCCATTGCGTGTGCTCCAGTGTCCGTTTGCAAGATATTGAACATGTTCAGTAATTGAACGTGTTCAATTATCACGCTGTAGATTTACCAAGTCAAGGAAGAAAGTTGATGAACGCCGGATCGGGTCTCGGCGTATCGTCGGCCGGCCGGAAGTTGGTCGCAACGGCTTATAGGAATTTGCCCGGAAAGTAGTTGGTAATGAGGAAGTTGGCAGGCATGAGAAGTTGAGAGGTCAACGTAGAGTGCGGACGATAGCGCTTATCGCTGGCGAGCCGTTGAAAAGGGGGAAGATCAGGAGAAGGGAAGATCAGCAGAAAGGACTGTGGCAGACACTTGGCCAGTGGCGGTTTCGCCGTTTCTATAACTCGTGAAACTTATCTGCCCCCAGACGAGGCCGCCGCCGCACCCGATCGCCGCATCCTGTTGATACGTGCTTTTTTGCGGCCATGGAAGCCCTTTAATCTTCCTCTTCATCGGGTTGCTCTGAGACAGGTTGTTCAAGCAGCTCAAGCGCTACTTCAGCGTCCTGCGGTCGCACTTGAAGCTTAACTCCGCCGAGAACGTTCGCGAGACCCCAGTCGATCCGTATCATGTTGTCATCGACCAAGCGGCACTCAATGGAAGACGATTCCAGGTTGCTCTGCGCCAGCCAAGCCTGCATCACATCTCCAAAGCTGCGAATCGTAACCATCGGCTCGGGCGCTCGGCCCTCCGGGACGTAGTCCTGCGATTCGCCGTCCTCTGGCAGCAACGGATCGAGTTCTCTGCGGGTCAACTCCTCATGCAACGCCAGCAGCGCTACATCGGTGAGGGAAGCTTCGTCTTTCGCAATCTTCCGGAGTTCGCCATCGGCCATGTGCGAGTAAACGTCCATCAGGCGGCGGCGTTCTTGCTCAGAATCGGTTGCCATCGTGCCTCCTAGATAGCTGAACGTGCTCTGCTTATTTTAATCCGTGTGTGGGATTTCTTTGAAGCCGTTTTTCTGGCTCCATACCGGATTTTGTCGATAGGAAGTGAAGGGGGGAAAGAGAGCCGCCCGCGGCTGACTTTCCCCACATAGGCAATTAAATATAAAAGACGCGTCTATTTACCGCACGTTCCATCGCCCGGCGGAAAGTTGGAGAAACGGTTTGTGTGCGTCGCAAACAGTACTGCACAGTTCGAATCGTAGATCACGACGTTCCCGTCGTCCTGCACGCTCAAATGGTCATTCGGGTGCCCGAAAGTATGTGTGGAAAATACGGGGTTCTCTAAAACTCCGTTGACATCGTTTCTATAGATAACGAGATTTCCATCGCGCTGGAATATAAAGAACTGCCCTGTTCCTCGTGTATTGCTTGCGAATAAGGCGCGGTTGATGATCAAGGTATTGGGATTGAGATCGTATACCACCAGATTGCCATCGTGCTGAAAGTCGAGCACAGTCTGTGCATTGTTGGCAAAGATGCAGGTCCCTCCTGTATGCACAATGTTTTCCGGGGGCGCGGGCAGAATGGGGCCCACGTGAACCGTGGTGCAGTCGGGCGCGGTGCCCGGGCCGGTGACCGCGGCCAATGCCGCCTGGTCCTGTACTGTGTTTGCCTGATCCTGCTCTGTGGCCGCCTGTTGTGAACTCAGTGCCGAACGTATCGCCGCTGTGTGTTTGAGGGCTGTCGCCAGATCCTCCGGCTGTGTCGGGTTTTGTGACGCCGCAATCGTGCTCCAGAAGATCGCGACTGCAAAAATGGAAGCGCTGTAGATGACGCTTTTTACCACTGTAGTTCTCCTTTCACATTGGTTTGTAGCTTCAGTGGCGTTGCTTTGACAATAGCCCTTCTGTGGATATCGATAGAGTTCAAAATAATGGTGGGCAAATAATACGCGGGAAGGCCGGCGGGACTATCGGTATTCGCTCATAGTTTCATCGGCATTTCACAAATCTTATTTTGGGGTGCAACGCTAGTTGGAATAACTCGACGAATCGCGTTAGCTGCCTCTAATAGTAGATAGGAAGATGGATAATCTTTTCCTAGGTAGAAATAAAATTTATCTAGGTAAAGATTGAGCGCTGCCCGGCCCGCTGGTCAATGGCCGATTGGCCCCATAACTGATGATTCCATGATTGACGCGCTGACGATTCGATGCACCGATCGGTGGAATCTGAAAATGCTTGAGCTGCAACTGCAAATTCCGCCGTCCAATTAGTCGGCGCGAAGCGCCTCGACCGGATCGATAGTGGCGGTGCGGCGCGCTGGCAAATAGCTCGCCAGTGCCGCTGCTGCCACCAGGGCAAGCGGTACCGCGATGAACGTGAACGGATCGAGCGGACTGATGCCGAACAACAGGGTTCGCATCAGGCGCATGAGTGCGGCTGCCGCGCCCAGGCCCACGGCCGTGCCTACACCGGTAAGCACCAGCGCTGAGCGGACGAACATCCACAGCAGCCCACGCTTGTTCGCGCCGAGCGCCATGCGGATACCGATCTCGCGTGTGCGCTGCGATACCGCATACGAGATCACTCCGTAGATGCCCAGGACGCCAAGCGCCAGCGCCATGGTTCCGGCAATCGCCAGCATCACCAGCGTGAACGAGGTGCGCTCCATCGATTGGCTGTAGATATCCTGCATTGTGCTGATTGCCGCAACCGGCAGACTTGCATTGACCGACCACACGGCGCGCTGCATCTCGTTAATGAAGGTCTGCGTCCCGGCCCGGCTGCTCCGCATGGCGAAGTAGGCGGTGCGCCTGACGTCGAGAGGCCCAGGACCATAGAGATCCCGCATGATCGAAGGCCAATACACGATTGCGGGTGAGCTCTGATTGACGCCGTTCTCGCTTACATCCTGGACCACCCCGACAACTTCGTGCCACGGCATGTTGGGGAATTCCCGGAATCGCTTGCCGATAGCCGCGCCCGGCGATCCCCAAAGTTCGCGCGCCAGGTTTTCAGACAGGATTGCCACCGGTCTTAGGCCGTAAATGTCCGGCCACGCAAAGTCATGCCCGGCAACAAACCTTGTGCCGGCGGTATGGAAATAACCCGGCGAGACATAGTTGAACAGGCGCAAGGGAGCGTCTTTGCCGTCATAGTTGACTCCTTCGACGTAAATCCCATCCCAGTTTGGTTCGGCCCCGCTCATGGGAACGGAAGCGGCGAAGCCTGCGGAGGAGACCCCAGGAATTGCGGCTAGACTATCCTGGATGCTGTTTTGAATCCGGGTGACTGCCTGCGGATCGCGAACCAGCGTCTCTGGAATTGAAATGCGCATCACCTGCATCGACATGGGATCGGAAAAGCCCGGGTCGACGTTGCGCATCGCACGGAAGGTACGGATCATCAACACGGCGCTGATGAGCAGCACCATAGCCATGGCCACCTGGGCCACAACCAAAACATTGCGGCCGCGCTGCCGTTCGCGGCTCACGCTTGCCGTTCGTACAGACCCGATCAGCGGCACTGCTTGCCGTGAAGGAGCGTACCGAAGCACGGCGATGAAGCCGAAGATCAATCCGGAGAGCACCGAGAGGATCAGGGTAAAGGCAAGCGAGCGGCCGTCGAGCGAGATCTCACTCAGGCGTGGCAGATTCTCCGGGCCAATCGCGATCAACAAGCGCAGTCCCGCGTAGGCAACGCCCACGCCGATTGCGCCGCCTACCAGGCCGAGCGTCACGCTTTCAAGCAGCAGTTCGCGGGCAATCCGCCATCGTCCCGCACCAAGTGCCGCGCGGATCGCAAGCTCCTGCTGGCGTCCATCGGCTCGTACCAGCAGCAGATTGGCTATGTTGGTGCACGCGATCAGCATTACGATGCCGATCGTCGCCATGACCACCCACAGCAGATTGCCTACGCTGCCGACCACTTGGTCCTTCAAAGGCCGAAACGCCGGAGTGATCTTCCATTTCAGATACCAGTGTGGATCGGAGCCTGGACCGTTCGTCCACGAGTCCATCCATACGTTCAGCAGACGCGCCACATCGGAGTCCGCCTGCGGGATGGAAACGCCTGGCCGGAGCCGCCCGATGCCATGGAGCGCAAACCCGGCCAGCGCCTGCTTGACCGGATCAAAGGCCAGCGGCACCAACAGATCGAAGTCGTAATTCACCACCTTGAATCCGCGCGGCATCACACCGGCGATCACGCGCAACTGGGAATCGACAGTCATGGTGCGCCCCACCACGCCCGGATCGCCGCCGAAGCGCCGCTGCCAATATCCATAACTGAGCATCACGCGCTGCGCCCCGCGTGGTTCCTGATCGGCTGCGGTAAGCCACTGCCCGGCGGCGGCAGGCACATTGAGCGCCTGCAGAACGCCGTCCGTAATCATCGCTGTGTTGACCTGCTCCGGCTGTGCGATTCCCGTGATGCTTGCCGTTCCCGGCAGCCACACGCCCATCGATTGGAAGCTGCTGTTATGCGCAGCGAAGGTCAGGTACATCGAGGCCGACATGCGCAGTTCATCCCGAAAGTCGGTCAGTCCCGGCGCGCCGGGGGCGTTCATGCGCATCGAAATCAGTTGCTCCGGCTCCGGGTATGGCAGCGGCCGGATCAATACGCTGTTGAGCACGCTGAACACAGCCGTGTTCGCCCCGATGCCAATGGCCAACGTGAGCACCACCGTGATCGCAAACGCCGGCGACCGCATGAGCCGGCGGCACACATGCTTCAGATCCACCAGCAGCGATTCAAGTCTCTGCCACTCCCACACTTCGCGGCTCCGCTCGCGCAGCAGTGCCACATTGCCGAAATCGCGGCGCGCGGTTTGTTCGGCCTCATCGCGCGGTATGCCCTCTTCCATCAATTCGTCAATCCGCTCGTCCATGTGTTCCTGAATGGAGACAGAGATATCGTCATACCGGCGGTTTCTAAAGAAGAAGTGGACGAAGCGAGACAAGCGAAAGAATCGGCTGAATGGTAACAATCCACACCTCCTAGATTTTGGCTGCGGCCAGCACGCGGGAAAAGCCCGCAAACATCCTCTCGAAACTCACCACTTCGCTTTCGAGATGGCGAATGCCTGCGGCGGTGAGCCGATAAATCCTCGTCGGTCTGCCTTTGGCCGAGGTTCCTGTCTCAGCTTCCAGCCAGCCTTCCTTCAGCATTCGCTGTAGCGCCGGATAGAGAGAGCCTTCTTCCACCTGCAGTAGGTTGTCGGAAACCAGCTTGATGTGCTTCACCAGCGCATAGCCATGCATAGGCTTCAGCCGCAGCGATTGGAGAATCATGATCTCCAGCGCGCCCGGGAAGAGGTCGCGATGTTCCGGATTCTTTGCCATTCCCAGGATTGTAGGACTGGAATACCTATTTTGTAAATAGGTATTTTGGATGAGATTTAGGCCCAGAAGGGGTTCTCGACTCATCATTTACTATGGGTAGAAATTTGGCCAGACGAGTGCCCGCAGGCCGTGGAGATGCCCATGCCGAAGCTCGGCGCCCACGGATCGAAAGACAGAAGTCCGAAGCCCACAGCGCCGAAGGAGACAGAGCATTGCGAGAGCTCAAAATCATCGAACCTATCGCGCTGGCCGGTGTGATACAGGCTCCCAGCCGCGCGACCGAAGACGGCGATTGCCCATATATTAGTGGATGGTGCCGCATCGCGATCTCGCCGTGGGAGGGGTCTGGCGTGGGAGGAGAATGAGGCGCTCGCTGCTCTTTCTGCTGTGCGTCTCGCTCGCCTTGTTGTCGCTCTTGCTCTGCGCGTCGTCTGGCCTCCATGCCCAGGACTTCAATCTGCAAACCGGGCGAGAGCCCGTCGCCTCCCTCGATGGCCTCTGGCGCTTTCACACTGGAGACAATCCCGCATGGGCCGATCCGAATTTCGATGATTCGCAATGGCCTTTGCTCCATTCCGATGGGCCTTGGAGCCAACAGGGCTATCAGAACTATGGCGGATTCGCATGGTATCGCTTCACCGTCGCGGTGCCCGAGGGTAGTAGGGAATGGTCTCTCTACTTGGGCCCCATGGAAACGGGCTATCAGCTCTTTGTCGAAGGACGCCTCACCGGTTCATTTGGCCCAATCCAAAACTCTCTGAACTACGGCGCCTCAAGCCGTGTCTTCGCCCTATCTCCCGCGGCCTCCGGCCCGCATACGATTCATATTGCCATTCGCGTCTGGCACTCTCCTGTGTGGGCGGATTATGCGCCGGGAGGGTTTTACGGCAGCAGCTATTTCGGAGACTCCCGCCTCATCGCGCAACGTGCGGCGGCGGCTCGATCGCTTCAGTGGAACCGGGTTGTCGACGAATACGCCTATGCGGTGCTCAGCACGCTCGTTGGCCTCGTCGTGCTCGTCTTGTTTTTCATCCGCCGCAAAGAACGCGAATATCTCTGGTTCGCGCTGCTCTTATTGGCGAACGCGATCGATATTGGACTAGACATCAGCCGGCCACTTTCTCTGCTCCCTTTGCCGGTCGTTGATTTTGTCGATGGCTTCGTGCAATCGTTTGCTCTCTTTGCCGCCCTGGTTTTTTTCTCGATTGTGCTGCGTGCCCCGCGTTCCAGAATCTGGTGGCTCGTCGCCGCGCTTTTGTTCATCGATCCGCTAGTGGTCTTTCTTTACGTCTTCAAGGTTAGCTCCGTGGGAGTCGCCGGGCTGCTTGGCGCCCTGGCGATGCTCCCTGCCATCGTATGGATTCTTGTTATCCTGCTTAAGCGTGCACTCCAACGCGACCGCGACGCGCTTATCCTGCTCGTTCCCACCCTTCTCTGGCAAGGACTGCGCTTCATCGACTACACCCTGCTCATCACCTGGCAGTTTGGCTGGCAGCGATGGGCGCTACAATCGGCTTTTCCATTGCTGGCCAAACCATTCGTGCTGATGCCTGGTCCGGCCGTCGGTACTATCTTCGTCTTCGCCCTGCTTCTATTTCTGATTCGGCGCTTCTCGCTCGCCCGGCAGGAGGAAACGCGCCTTGCAAGTGAACTCGAGTCTGCCCACGGCATTCAGCGCACGCTCGTGCCGCCCATCTCCGCCTCACTCGGCGGCTACGATGTGAATGGCCTCTCGCTGCCCAGCGAAAAAGTGGGCGGCGACCTGGTGGATGTAGTCCTGCTCCCCAATCGATCCATTCTTGCCTATGTCGCCGATGTTTCCGGCCACGGACTCCAGGCCGGCATCCTCATGGGCATGGTTAAAACAGCCGTCCGCGCCATCCTGCTCGAATCCTTTGATGATCCCGCCTTCCTCCTTGCCAGTCTCTGCGACCGTCTCAACCGCGCACTACCTACAGTCAAGGAAGCGCACATGTACGCGACCCTCTCCGCTGTCTGCCTTGCGCCCGATGGCCGCGTCGAGTACACGCTCGCCGGACACCCATCGATCCTCCACTACCAGGCATCCAGCCGCACCGTGCAAGCGCTCGCATGCGATCAACTCCCCGTCGGCTTGCTTCCGGTCGACGCTTATGTCTCTCACTCTCTGCAAATGGAACCAGGCGATCTCTTCGCCATCGTCACCGATGGCATTCTCGATGCTGCCAACGCCCAACAAGAAGAGTTCGGAAGTGACCGCATCGCCGCGCTCCTCACACAGATGCCCGGGCAGGATCTCGCAAGCCTGCGTGACAGCATCGTCTCCGCCGCGCAGGCCTTTGGCAAACAAGCCGACGATCAGACCATCCTGCTCATCCGCCGTGCTGAGCAAATTCACGAAAATGTTTCCCAACGGCTTGTAGAATTCCGGTCGGACCGTTCGTCGTTCTAGTGAAGGCCGGAAACAATAGAACCTCAACCCCCGAAAAGACGGAGACTCAAAGTGAGAAAGCTCAAGATGTTCGAACACATCACGCTGGATGGCGTGATCCAGCACACTGCCGACGAAAATAACTTTCCCTACGGCGATTGGTCCTCGCCCTATCGGTCCCCGGCTGGCAGAGACGCGCTCCTCGCTGCCCATGGCACCAAGTGCGATGTGCTGCTTGGCCGTCGCACCTATGATTCATGGTCTGGCACCTGGCCAAAAGCGCCGAGCGGTCCGATGGCCGACCTCCTCAATGCTGCGACGAAATACGTTGTAACCCACAGGCCGAATAGCCTGGAATGGGGCCCGTTTGTGGCCGTTGGGCCGGACCTGGTCGAGGGCGTTCGCCGCATCAAATCACAGGATGGCCCCGACCTCATCCTCTGGGGTAGCTCCACACTGACATCGCCACTGCTCGAACATGGGCTGGTGGACGAAATCCTGCTGATCGTCTATCCGGTCCTGTTGGGCGTAGGCAAACGCATCTTTGCGGAAGGAACACCGCCGCGTACCTTCGAACTCCTCGACACGAAAACCACGCCGACCGGCCTGCTTCTCAATCATTACAAGGTAGTCGGTCCCCTGAAGATTGGATAATTTTGCGGTTGGCAGCGCATCGAGAGAAAAATCGGATTCGTATTTCACGCATCTGGAACGATGCGTTCGTCGATCGTAAAAGCGTTGTCGTAAAAGGCGATCATTAAGCGTTGTTGTGACGACGATCGTAAAGCGTCGTCGTGAAGACAATTACAAAGCGTTGCCGTGAAGGCCGCTTGCACAAGCGTGGAAGAGCACAGCTTTAGCTGTGCGTTGGTGGCGTTCAGAAAACAAGCGGCTTTAGCCGCTGCCTGGCCAACTTACCAATAGGCGTGGCTCATTCCCAGTCTGGTTACGCCTCTCCCTGGAACAAACCGATCAGTGCGGTGATTTCGAGCAAGATCGAGCTGACAGGCTGTCCCGAGGAAAGCTTAGTCAGCGCGTTGCTGATATATACATCGTAATTTTTGTACTGTGCATTGGCAGCGTGCGTGCGCGCCGATTCCAAGTCGGCGGTTGCCATAGCGATCGGACGGTTATCGGCCCGCGCTCCCTGCTGGAGCCACCCGAGCACGATGCCGAGATTCAGCGCTGCGGCATCGATGCCGTGTGCTTGCCCCTGAAATAGCCGGATCAGATTGCTGATCCCGTCAAGGGCGCTGCTCGGTGGCTGGCCCGAGCTAAGCGCCCGGCGAGCATTGTCAATGAGTGCTTGGTAGCCGGTGTAACCTGCGGCTGCTGCGCTAGCTCGTACTCTTTCTAAGTCAGCGGTCATTTCCGCGACTGGACGCCCTCCAAAGCCCGCCCCCTGTTGGAGCCATCCGAGGTTAACGCCGAGGTTGAAGTTGACGACCCTGGACATGAACGACCTCCGTCTCTGCGGTACACAAGAATTGAAAAATTCAAAAAGTTTATGAAGACGCGCTCTCCCAAACCAAAGTGAGTGGTCGAGGTATACTATGCTGCGTAGGAATTAGATGCATAGTGAAGGCGTTCGAAACAGATCAACTGTCCAGAATAGCCCTTCCAATAAGAGCTCTGCTTCTAGGTCAGAATTAAGTTTCCCGGCAAGATTAACGAATGTCAATCTCCTCGCGGTGGCTTCTGGAACTGGAATAGCTTCCGGATTTGCTCGTCACTAGTCAATAGATGGCATGATGGAACGGCACGAGTGCGAATATAAGGTCTGCAGCGCGCCAATTTGTATATACTGTGGTATGGCTATAATTGTTTCCCGTATTCCGGGGCCGCCGCGAGTTCTCATTGTAGACATCACAAACAACACCCTTGGCTTCGAACGTCAGATGTTGTCTGATTTACTCCACAAGTTCAAAGAAACTGGAATCGACCTTGCATCTGATGACGTGGTCATCGCCAGAACCGACGAAGAATACGCAGCAGTATTTGATCGTGGTTTGAATTTCAATATCCTGCTACTCGTGGCGCACGGCGCTCCAGATGTCAGCGAAGTGGAAGCTTCTAAAGTGGTTATCCCAGGAGGACGTTCCAATTGGTACGAACTTGCTTCGCGCAGTTCTGGTCTTTCCAACAAGCTGGTTTGTCTCGCGGTCTGCCACGGCTTCTGTCAAGATGCAATAGATGCGTTTGTCAGTAGTGGCGAGTTCGCTTTGGCTCTCGTTGCTCCCAATGCGAAGCTCTCCCGAACCGAGGTAATCGAATTTTTTCCGCGATTTTTTGAGGAACTCAAAGAATCGTCGTTAGAGAGCATTGACCCGAATCACGTTCGGGATGCGGTCGGAAGGCAGAACCAGCACTCCCAGGACAAAATGAAGATATTTTCCCAGGCCATCAGCTCATGAGGCGTTGACAGCCGTGATGGGCGCTTCCGTCGGTAGTGCGTGTCTTCAGGTTCATGGCTGACTTCGACCTTGGAAGGACGATGCCTTCCGATCTGTTCCGGATTACGCGTCATGCAGAGAAAACTAGATCCATTTGGGTGACCGCGCTGGAAAAGCCTGAATACGTGAAGAAGACGCGACAGCCCTGTCAGCTCAGCGGCGTTCATAGAGTTCTTTCAATGAAAGCGCTTAGAGCCTCGTAGACCGCTATCTCATCGTAGATACTTGAATGCGTAACATCAGTACAGTTAGAATACTCACGCAAATGGAGATACTTACCGGTCCCCATATGGCAGATCTCGTTTGGTAGTATCGATACCTTTAGATCGACGGATCTGTCTTCAACGAGGCCATCGTTCGGCAGCGCAAGCTTTCCAGCGAGCCCAACGAAAACTCCCAGCGCTGGTGGTTTCTTAGCAAACCGGTTGTGGGCCGAGCCTGACACAGACAACGTAGGCGTATCGATACTAAAGCTCTGGAGAACTCTGAATAACCTGTCGGTCGTTAGATCTACGAAGGAGGCGGTCTTGTTAGGAAATCCAAGCCTCGCAGCAACTGTCGATATTTTCATCCAGCCCGCCAATTGCCCATATGTCAGCGTCGCGGAGTTCGGGGTTGCGAGTGTAACAAGACCAGACACCTTGCGTCGACGCAGTCCCTGCGCCCGCCTCCTTTCTGGATCCAAGTAATTTGATCCTCCAGCCATGCTAAGCGCTGTCATATAGGTTTGAAACTCAAGGGTGCGTGTTAGTGCTATGTTCGCCACC
The DNA here is from genome assembly GCA_035295685.1 of Candidatus Angelobacter sp. Lineage (GTDB taxonomy): Bacteria > Acidobacteriota > Terriglobia > Terriglobales > Acidobacteriaceae > Angelobacter. The sequence continues at coordinate 60,793 of DATGIO010000134.1, read as the reverse complement.
CTGCATACCAGACCTCCCATACTGTGGCCAATCAAGCATAAAGGTCGTGAATCCTCGCAGTTGTGGAGGATGTCCAATGCGAGTTCGATTCCGTTTTCGATAACCGGCTTTGTCCACGTGTAATCAACATTGTTTACTACAGCACCGACAAAACGTCCCTGGAGTTTATTTGAGAGCTTGATAAAAGGCTTGTGATCGCTGCTAAAGCGATGACGCACAACAATAACGCAGTCAGAGTAATCGGTTCTGATCTGTGTGCTTCCGAATGTTGCATCGATTGAGGCAGGGATCACTGTGCATTCTCCGAAACAAGTGCGCTGGTGAAAAACGTAATTGGACGACCCAGATATGTGCTGGGGAAAGCATGGTCAACTCTCAGTACGATACTTTGTGCAGATTGCGTGAGGATACCCGGTAGGGGCAAGGGTTCCATCGCTTGCAGTGGGTTTTGAGCAATTTGATAGGCATCCTCCATGGAGCCCTCAATCGGTAAAGCGACAATTTCGGCTGCCTCGATCTGAACGAGGCTTACAGGGTCTGTTCCCCTAGACGCAACGACGCCAACTCCAAAGCCAAAGTCGCTGTATTCGCAACAACCCGGATCGTAGGGTGATTGGAATAAAGTCCAGGGTATGAGGGGCTTCAGTGATTTAAAACGAGCATTCTTAAAGTTTGCATCAGCCATCCGCAGATCGATATGCCTTCCCGTTTTGTCGCTGTAAATTGAGGTCGTAATTTGGCTGGATTTATTCATCGGCTCAGCAAGCAACATATAGGCAATTTGGCCTCCTTGCTGTGTGATTGCATGCCGGGTCATCGCATCAAGAACCTTCAACGCCTTAATGGCTAAAGATAAATTGATCGAGGTCATTGCGAGACTTGCCAATAGAATCTGTAGCCTATCAACGGTGAGAGAAGTGGGTGGATACTCGGGAACGTCCGCAGTATTAAATACCGCAAGCACAGATAGGATGTCCGGATCACCGGCAAATTGATGGAGAGCGCGCATTCGCCTAAGCAGCACCAGAATCCTATCCCAAAAAGGGCGATCCAGTTCACCAGTTTGGAAAGCAGGTGGAAGTTGCTCGGCAGATAAGTTGGAGTGCAGATTTTCATCCAAGGATTCCAGCGAAATCCTTGCCTTCTCCGATCTTCCGTCGAACCAAGCGATCAACCGCTCCGACGGGAGAGTCGGATAGTTCTTGAACTTTGCAGCGATGCGTTGAAGTGTCTGCACTTCCCACCGATAAAAGCCGGCATATGCGATAGAACTCGCGAGCGAGGATGATAATCCAGACCAATCCTCTTGTCGCTCTACGACACAATCCAAATCTGAGAATGGGTCGATGTAGTCGAATAGACTCTTCTTAACTTGTTCGGAAAGAATCAGATTTCTCAACAGACCGCCCCTCAAACCGAACCGACGCTTGGCTCGCTTCGAGCATTCCAGGAGCATGGGGGCTTCGTCCAAAGCATTGATCCGGTCGATTAGTTCTGATTCTTCCACGAACAAACTCCAGATAGGTTTGCGGTCCGAGAATATCTTTAATCTTACACGGGCTCGAACATCCAGAAAGACGCTATGCTAAGGTTCAATCGCGTGTGGCGGACGAAATTCTGCGGCATGCGGAGACGGATGGGCGTTAACAATTTCGCCAACAAGATATGCGACATGTATGGAAAAATCAACAGCAGAGGTGAAACTGTTTCTTTCAATTCGTTACCATAGGTTCTCATAGACGCACTTGTCACTAGCAACTCCTCTATTGTCAGCCAGCCGGAAGGTGGCCAGAAGCGAGCTCATGGGACTTGCAGGAAAAATAGTGGGCAATGAGAGACGTTGGCAGGCATGAGTCGGGTCGCCCGTCTTTCTCAACCATCAAGGCCTTCGCGTTATTGGCGAGCTTGCAGGATTCCAAAATCAATGACAAAGTCGCAATTACAGATTCAGCACAATCATTAATCATCTCTAATCTATATCACGCACCGGCGACTCTCGAAGCGCTTTTCAGCTTTGGCTCAAATCCACCGTTCCGGTGGCTGAAAGTCACCACTCGCGCAGCGCTCATGCGGTTGATTGCCAGCCAAGTCTTTCATAAATCGTCAAAACGCGGCGCATCTCCACTGGCAACAAGATTGCCAATCATAATTCGTCCGCTGTGTATCCACTCTGGAGAGACGATCTCCGATCATGAGACATATTTAACGGGCCATGTTGGTCCGGCGGCGCGACAACCGGCATTCAACCCCGGAGTGCCGTTTTTGTTGGGGATTGCTATTTCACGAGGTCAAGATGAGAATCGCAACGCTCTGTTGTGTAGTTGTCTGGTTTTCTGCAGCATCGCTGGGAATGGCCCAGGGACGCGACGTGAACGTGCCTGCTGGCACTCTACTCCAGTGCACGCTGGATGAACCCAAGTTTTCTTCCGCCACGGTAAGCGTGGGCGACCCGTTTCTCTGTTTTCCGCGATCGATTCAGCAGTTTGGTCAAACGGTCTTTCCTCGCGGAACCTACCTCGTGGGCCATCTCGAAGATGCTAAAGAGCCCGGCCATTTCGTCGGCAAGGGATATCTCAAGCTTGCCTTTGATCGCATCGGCCTTCCAGCCTCGGATGTCCCGCTGAATGCCAAAGTCATTGCGGTGGCCCGCTACAACGTCGATCGCGATGGCAAGATCATCGGGCATGGCCATGCCACCCGCGATGTGGTCGAATGGATGCTGCCCCCGCTCTGGCCCTGGAAGGTGCTGACCTTGCCCGCGCGCGGCCCTCGGCCCACACTCAAAGGGGAGACACGGGTCACGCTCCGCGTGATGGACGATTTCGTAGTGCCCCAGATTCAAGCTTCTACCTGGCATCGTTTTGGTGAGGAGCCGAGTTCCTACAATCGTCCAGCGCAGTACACCTCTCCTGCTTCCATTCGTTCGCAGCGTTCGTATGGATCGTCCCCCAATCCTTCGGTGCGCACGATTGCGTCCTCAGGGGAGGGAACGGATTCGGCAAGCTTGAAGCTGGCAAGCTATCAGCCCAAGGGCGATGCTGCCAACCATGCCTGGCCGGAAACCACCACGCTCTTTGCTCTGACCGATGGCACGGTCTTTCCGGTAAGCAAATATTGGCGCGACAAGGATCAGCTTGCCTATGTGATCTCCGATGACGATTCTGGTTCGGTCGCCCTGCATGACATTGATTGGAGCGCGACCACAAAACTCAACGCGGAGCGCAATGTCCGCGTGGTCCTGCGCAACGCTCCTTAGTACGGTCTTTCACGATGTTCGGCGTAAGCCGTCCTCCGAGCCATCCGGCCCCGCGGGCTTCATCGCCTTCGGGGCTGGCTGGTATGTAACCGAGCTTTAATCTTGGACGTGCAATTTTGCAGTTAACTATCGGCCCTTCTGAAGGATAGCGACCTTCCTATAGCAAAGAAAGAAACCCGAATTTCCACTTTCTAGTTTACAAAGCTCAAGCTTCCTGCTATCGTAGTTCTCGTAGTGGAGAGAACGCCCATCGAATGAGACACGTAACGCAAACCCGAGTGCGTAGGCTATCAGAGCTGGAAAGCTCCCCTGATAGCTCGTGGGCGATGATGAAGCTCTCCGAAAGTTAGCCTCTCAATCATAGCCGGATAGCCTTACTCAAACCTTAAATCTAAGAAACATAAGACATATAGCTTCGGCATCGCACCTGCTCTTGTGGCCGTGATCGCTGAATTTCTTTTTTATCAATTTCTGCCGGTGGCGGCGATTCGGGTTACTTCGCCTGTTACGCAGGAGGTCGCAGGTTCGAGTCCTGCCGCTGATGTTGCCATCAGTGTAGCTCAGTGGAAGAGCGCCTTACCTGAGTCAAATTTGTTCCCCGGCAGAACTTTGTCGTGAATCGGTGGTGTAGATGCGGGTTCCAATGAGTGTCCCTCATCGCTTGTTCCCCGATCAATCGGCAGTCGCGGGCTTAACCCCGCGGTCAAATCCATCCACCTGTAACCATGCGGCTTTCCCTTTGCGGAAGCCTGCAATCTTTCAATCTAGCAATCTAGGGAAGAAAGGAGGAAACCATGGCTCGCCTGAATCTGATGAGCTCTCAACCTCGCACCTACGAAGGAGCGCCCGTGAGGCCCATCTCTTATGAGCAACAACTGAGGCGCTCGGTGCTGGCGTGCCTGTTGTGGGAGAAGCAGTTTTATGAGGATGGTGTAACCATCGCCGAGCGCATTCGCGATCTGGTGTCGAAGACCACGCCGGAGAAGGTGGCGGCCTTGGCCGTCGAGGCTCGCGAGAAGATGAAGCTTCGCCACGTTCCTCTCTGGCTCACCCGCGAAATGGCGCGAACTAAGACGCATAGCCATCTCGTGGCGGATACCTTGGCGCGTGTGATTCAGCGTGCTGACGAACTCTCGGAGTTTGTCGCCATGTATTGGAGCGAAGGGAAACAGCCGCTCTCCGCCCAGGTGAAGAGAGGCTTGGCGACCGCCTTCACCAAGTTCGACGAGTACGCGTTGGCCAAGTACAACCGTGCGGCTCCCATCAAGCTTCGCGATGTGCTCTTTCTCTGTCACGCCAAGCCCGTTGGTCCGGCGCAGGCCGAACTATGGAAGAGATTGGTGGATGGCGAACTGGCCACCCCCGATACCTGGGAAGTAGCTCTTTCTGCCGGTGGTGATAAGCGCGAAACCTGGGAGCGCCTCTTGCGTGAAAACAAGCTCGGTGCGCTTGCCATGTTGCGCAATTTGCGCAACATGGCCGAGGCTAAAGTCGATGCCGGCTTGATCGCACACGCCTTGGAGAGCATGAAGACCGACCGCGTGCTGCCGTTCCGCTTCATCGCTGCGGCGCGTTATGCGCCGCAGTGGGAGCGCGAACTGGAGCAGGCCATGTTCCGTTCTCTGGCAAGCGAATCTCGCCTGCCAGGAAAGACCATCCTGCTGGTGGACGTTTCCGGCAGCATGGACGCTCCGCTTGCCCGCCGGTCGGAGATGCGCCGCAGTGACGCTGCCTACGGCCTCGCAGTCCTCTTGCGAGAAGTCGGGGAGAAGGTCAGTGTTTACAGCTTCTCCGACCGTCTGGAGCGCGTGCCGGATCGCACTGGCTTTGCTTTGCGCGATGCGATTCATGCCAGCCAGCCGCGCCATGGAACCTACCTTGGCCGGGCCATCACGGATCTCCATCAGAATGAGGAGAACGGCAAGCATTACGATCGCCTCATCGTAATCACCGATGAGCAAAGCCACGATGCCGTGCCCAGCCCCTCGGGTCTGGCCTATGTCGTCAACGTGGCTAGCTATAAGAACGGCGTGGGCTATGGCCCTTGGGTGCATATCGATGGCTGGAGCGAATCGGTCGTCGAATACATCCGCTCCGCCGAGCCTTTGCTAATGTAACGTCCGCTTGATCCGGGCAATCTCGCATGGGATTGCCCGGATTTTCACTCCTCCAAATATTCTTGCCTGCCGCTCACCTTTTCCCCGTAATTAGGATCAAACATGGGAGAGAAATGCCAGGTGTTGAAGGCAACTCTGCTCACCCGCGCCACGAAGCAACGGAATAAGGTACTGTTATGGGCGGAGCTACAAGGGGATTTGTCCATCTTTTTCATGAAAATACAACTGCACGCCGCCCGACTGCTGCTTTTTGGCGCTTTGTGGATTGCCTTCCAACCGGCCGTTGCCCAGACCGGACAGCAAACGGCCCCGCCTCCTTCGAGCGCGGGCCAGGCCACGCCGGAACCGGAACACAAGATCACTCCCGCGGAAGCCAAGGAGCTGTTTCAATCCATTGATGAAATTCTCCACTTCGCGAGCACCGATACGCTTTTGCCCATCAAGCATCCGGTCAAGAAGGCGATGATCGATCGCGCGCATGTGGAGAAATACATCGAGGATAAGTTTCAGGACGACGTAGACCGGATGCGTTTTGAGCGCTCCGAGCTTGTCTTGAAGAAGCTGGGACTCCTGCCCCGTACCTTCGACTTGCACAGCTTCCTGGTGAAGCTGCTGGGCGAACAGGTGGCCGGCTACTACGACGAGAAGACGCAGACCATCAATCTCCTCGATTGGGTGGACATGGAGAATCAAAAGCCCGTGATGGCGCACGAGCTCACTCATGCCTTGCAGGACCAAAGCTTCAACCTGGGCAAGATGATGAAGCAGGATGAAGAGATCGAGAAGCGCGGCCCCTCCGATCCGAACGCCCAGATCCGCAACGATGAAGAGTCCACTTGCCGCAGCGCCGTGCTGGAAGGGCAGGCCATGATCGTCCTGCTCGACTACATCCTCGCGCCGATGGGCGGGAGCGTGGAAAAAGCGCCGGGCATTGTGGACCGGATGCGCGACCGCATGTCCGATCACGATGAGAGCGCTGTATTTTCCAGCGCGCCGCTGCTGCTCCGCGAAGAGCTGGTCTTTCCTTACAACCAGGGGATGAAGTTCATCGCCGAACTGATCGCGCACGGCGGCAAGAAAGAGGCATTCACAGGCGTGCTGGAGCGTATGCCCCTGACCACCCGGGAAATTATGGAGCCGCAGGAGTACCTTGCCGGACACCACATCGCGCCGCTTCTCCTGCCCGATCTCGCCTTTCTCAAGAAAGACTATGAGGCGTTCGATGCCGGAGCCATGGGCGAGTTTGACGTGGAGATTCTGCTCAAACAATATTCCGGAGACGAAATTGCCGATCACCTTGCGCCCGAGTGGCGCGGCGGAGCCTACTATGCCGCCGGTCGCAAAGGCGCAAAGCCCGCCGACCACAACTCCACCGGGCATATTGGGTTGCTCTACGTCTCCAAGTGGTCCAGCGGCAAGGCTGCCGAGGAATTTGCCACGGCCTATGCGGCCGCCCTTCCCAAGCGATACAGCAAGCTGGAACAAGCCCAAGCCCAATCGGAGGCCGGAAGCGGTGCGGTGGAAGGCAAGCCGGAACGTGAACAACCTGAGCCCGGTCAAGCCGATAAAGACGCTGCCGCGGGCAAGACGCGCTACTCCAGCTCCGATGGCCCGATCTTCATTCAAAGGCAGGGCAACGTCGTAGTGGTGGTCGAGAGCTTTGAAGAGCCGATGGCCAATCGGCTCATCGAGGCATCGCTCAAGGGAGTGGAAGCCCAGTCCCAAGGCCAAACAAAAGCTCAATTGGGTTCCGGTTCAACGAATCCCTAACGCGCTCTTCCAATCAAGAGGCACGTTTTTGAAAATCTGGATTATGCGTTAAGGGTTTCTCTGTAAATGCCTTAAGCGCCAGAGGCGCGACGAGAGAATTAGCCCACGGCAAAGCGCAGCGACGCCGTGGGTTGATTTAGGAGTAAGAATCGAGTGCCAGAGGCACGGCATAGAATCTTTGGGCCGAAGATACTCTTTCTGATGACAAGCCATCGTCGGAGGAACGCCGATTGAACCTTGGAAAGCATGCGTGCGTTGATACCGGCAGGTGTTTCCATTCTTGTTTGACCCGTAAATCGCAATCCTGAAGATTGCTTGCGCAACCGTGGAAGAGCACAGCTTTAGCTGTGCGTTACGGATGTTAAAAGCAAGCGGCTTTAGCCGCCGTGCCAACGCGTATCCGCCCAACGATTCCGCCGATTGACTCGATTCTCCAATAAAAAAGGGCCGGAATCCTACCCGGCCCGAATCACCGATCACTTGATCAAACGATCAATCTACCTTTGAACGAAGTCGAATGAACGAAATCGATCTTTAGAACGAGAGGCGCAACGCGAACTGCATCACGCGCGGATCGCCCGCCAGGCTGGTGATCGCTCCTGCCGCTCCGCTGGTAAGGTTGGTGTTTGGCTGACCGAACTCCGGCGTGTTGGAAAGGTTGAAGACCTCCCACCGGAATTCGAGCTTGGTCCGCTCGGTCATGGAGAAATCTCTCATCACAGCCGTGTCAAACACGTTCACGTGCGGTCCGCGCAACGTGTTGCGTCCGCTGTTGCCAACCTGCCCTGCGCCCAGCACTTGGAACGCATCGGTGAGGTTGGGAGCCAGCGCCTTGCAGGCTTTGTTGATAGAGGAAAAGAACCAGCAGCTTGGATTGCCCACGATGTGGGAGGCTCCAATCACGTTCGGGACCGCCGTAGCTTCGCCGAACCGGTCGAGCGTAGCGTTCAGCGAGCCTTCGTTCACGGTGAACGGATGTCCGCTATAGAAGGTATAGACGCCCGAAGTGCGGAAGCCGCCGAGAATATGGGAGAGCAGGCCCTGATTCAAGAAGGGCTTTCCGTGGCCGAAGGGTAGTTCGTAAACGTAGCTGATCGCCACGCGGTGCGGAATATCGAAATCGCTCGGTCCGTACCATGCTTTGTAGTTTTGGCCATTGGGGGCCGCGCCTGAGTTGGATTCAAGCTCCTGCGGTGAGTTGTCCGTGCTGCGGGAGTAGGTATATGCCGCGCGCAGGTTCAAGCCGTTCTTGAAGCGCCGGGTAAGGGTAGCTTCCAGCCCGTTGTAGTAGCCAAAGCCGTTTTGGTTCGTGTACTCGATAAAGCCAAAGTTGGGAAATGGAAATACGCCGGTGCTTACTCCGTTGACGATAGGCGCCTGGTTCAAGTCGGTCAGGGTATCGAGGTGTGTCGATTTGGTTCCAACGTAGTTAAGCTCGGCGACCCATTCGCGGGAGAACTCGTGCTGCACGCCAAAGCTCCACTGCTGAACCGTCGGAGCGGGGTTCGATGGATTCACCGCGCGGATGTGAAACTGTTGCAGGTTATTGAGGTTGATGGTCGCGGGATCGAGGAAGTTGGACGGAAATCCGTTCTTCGCGATCAGGACCGGAGCAGTGTTGCTGGCCAAAACCTTGTTGATCAGGAAAGGCGGATTCAACGCCATCTGGTCTTCGCTGCCGAAGCGTTCAAACAGCGTGTAGTAGATGCCGTATCCGCCGCGCACTACGGTGTTGTCGAAGAGCGAACAGGCGAAGCCCAGCCGTGGGCCAAACGCCGTCTTGTAAGGCTTCACCAGGCCGCGATTCTGCAGCGATCCACCGCTGGCGAAGGTCAGTGAATCGGTCGCGGGATTGAAGTTGGCCATGCGGTTCTGGCCTTCCGTGACCGGTGAGGCAAAGTCGTAGCGCAGGCCAAGATTCAGGGTGAGCTTGCGGGTTACCTTCCAATCGTCCTGGCCGAAGCCGGAAGCCATCCACAGGCGCTGGTCGACGAAAAACACATTGGTGAGCTGGGTGCTCTGAACCAGGCCCAGCAAGCCGTCCGCGTAAGAAATGGAGCCGCTGGAGGTAGGGCATTGTGCTTTGGAGCAACCGGTGAAGATGCCCGTGAAGCCCAGGTCGCCGCGTGTGCCGGGCTCATCCTGGAAGATGTTTCTCATCGGTCCGTAGAAGCTGAATCCCAATTTCAGGGTATGGCCGCTGAACGTTTTAGTTACGGTGTCCAGCCATTCAAACTGCTGCGGAATTTGCCGCTTCGGAAGGAAGTCGGGTGAACCCAGGAAGGTGAAGTTGGCGAAGGTGGTGAGCGGAACGCCGCCGGCAATGGCCGGATTGTTGGGAATGCCGGGAACAATCGCATTGGCAGCATTCTGTCCGAACGGGTCCTGCTGGGCATAGGAGTAGTTGCGCACAAAGCCCAGGTGAAAATCGTTGAGCAGCGTGGGCGAGAAGATGTGGGTCCATCCGAGCGCCAGGCTGTTGCCGGCCAGGTTCTGGCGGCCGAACGCCGAGGTGCTGGTGCCGTCCGCAATGCCGCCGTAGTTGCCCGGGATAAAGCGGAAGCGGGTGAAGTAGCTGTAGCGTCCAAACACCGTGTCGTTCGAGGAGGGGGTCCAGTCCATGCGTCCCGTGTAGCTATCGTTATTGTCGACTGCCAGGGCGTTGCGGACAAAATTGTTCAGATCGCCGGGGCGTGTTGGCTGCGGAAATAAGTTGATGAGCTGCGAAACCACCGGATCGATGCGTCCCGAAGGAATCTGGTTGTTGGCAAACGGCTGTCCCGTGGTCGGGTCGATGATGGTTGGATACTTCACGCCCGCAGCCGCGGCAGCCGCCGGGCTGAAGTCGCCGATCCGCTCGTTGGGCAGCGGCACGGTGCTGATGCGCAGAACGCCCTGGTGAATGCGCGTTCCTTCATAGTTGAAGAAGCCGAAGAGCTTGTTCTTGATGAACGGTCCGCCGATGCTTGCGCCGAACTGGTTCTGGTTGTTTTCCGGCTTGGTCAGCTTGTTTTGATTGGAGAAGAAGTCGTTGGCGTCGAAAAGCTGGTTGCGCAGATATTCATACGCCAGCATGTGGATCTCGTTCGATCCGCCCTTGGTGCTCACCGAAACCGCCGCGCCCGGGCTGCGTCCATACTCTGCCGAGTAGGGATTGGTAATGATGCGGAACTCCTGGATCGTGTCGACCGAAGGGTGGGCAGACTCGGTGCTCAGCTCCTGCACGTTTTCCGAGAAGGTGTTGTTGTCGATGCCGTCCAGAATAAAGTTGTTCTGCAGCGAGTGTACGCCGTGAACGTTGAAATCGCCCACGCGTCCCGCGCTGGTCGCGCCGCTCTGCTGGGTATAGCGGCTGATCTGCACGCCGGCCACGCCGCGAAGCAGGTCGTCCCAGTTGCGCAGGAAGAGAGGTGTCTGTTCCAGTGTGTCGCCGCCGATCACGGTTCCAATCGAGGCGTCGTCGGGCGAGAGCGCGTCGTTGGTGGTGGTCACCTCGACGGTTTCCTGCGTGGCGCTCACCCGCAGTTGGAAGTCGCGGCGCAGCTTTTCAGCGGTGCCGACTTCTACTTTTTGCTCCAGCGTGGCAAATCCCTGCTGCTTCACGGTAACCACATAGGAGCCGATCGGTAGTTCCTGGAAGGAGTAGTAGCCGGCTGAATCGGTCACCGCCGTCCTGGTGTAGCCGGTGGCCGTGTTGCGCGCAGTGACCGGTACATGGGCCACCACTGCGTTGCTCGGGTCAGTAACCATGCCGGTAAGGCTTGCCGTATTGACCTGGGCAAGGATTGTGCTGGTGAAACACAGCACGGTGATGATGGCGAGCAAGGTGCGAATGCGTTGCATGAACCTCTCCGAAGAATGCTGGTTTACACTACTCGCCGCACAGGCATCTCTGCGTGTTCAAGAACGATCGGCGTTGCAACACGGGTAAGGGGCTGAAATGCTTCTTAGTCGGACGGGAGCAGTGCAGTTCAGAATATTGGGCGTATTTGAAAATCAGGTTAAGGTTCGGTGAAAACTTGTCGCGCCCGGCTTGAGTGGTTTTGAGCTTGGTAAATCGCTTGGTAAATAGAAAGAAAAATCTAGTTCTTCTTTAGTTCATGTTGCGCTTAGCCACAATCAACGTAATGTCGTCGTGCTGCTCATGCGGCATGAACTCCTTGACCTCTTGAATAATGGAGGTGAGCATCCGCTGCGGAGTCATCTTGCTGTGGCGGCGCAAGGCTTCGATCAGGCGTTCCTCGCCAAATTCTTCTCCGGAAGCGCTGAACGACTCGGTAACCCCGTCGGTATAGAGAGCCAGAAGGTCGCCTGGCAAGATCCATTGTTCATGAAAGGTACAAGTCCAATCTTTAAATAGGCCCAACACCGTGCAGTTCGATTCGAGGCGCTCCACCGAATGGTTCTTTCGTAGAAGAAGGCCGGAAAGGTGTCCGCAATTGGCGTAGCGGAAATGTCCCGATCGGTCGTCGTACTGGCCGAAGAAAAGGCTGGCATAGGCGGCATCCGCGGTGTTCTGGCAAAAGAGCTGATTCACGGAGAGCAGCAGGCGCTGGGGCTGGTCGCAGGCAATGGCGGTCTGGCTGCGCAGATTGGCCTGCAGGTTCGCCATGAGCAAAGCCGCCGCAATGCCTTTGCCGGCGATATCGCCGATCACAAACCCCATCCGCTCCTGCCCAAGGTCGAGAAAATCGTAATAGTCGCCGCCCACCTGCCGTGCCTGAATGCAGATGCCGGAATATTCGAGCGTCTGTAAGGTAGGCGTGACCTGGGGAAAAAGCCTTGCCTGCACCTGCTTCGCGATCTCCAGTTCCTGGGCGGTACGGCGCTCGGCCTCCTGCTTTTCGGCCACGGCCCGCCGCTCTTCTTCCAATGCCTGGGTAAACTCGTCGAAGCTCACCAGCGCAAACGAGTTGCCGTCGATATCTTTGAATCTCGTGAACACTCCACCCCAAACGGGTGCTTGCCCGCTTCCCGAACTTGAAGAAGAGCCTGAAGAGGAAGGATTGAGCTTCCGCGAATGGAGTTGATGATCGAACTTGATCCGCCGCAGCCGTGGCACATGTTGAAAACGGACGCCGCGCTTCAGCCACTGGTTATACTTTGCCATGACGTCTTCGGTCACAAAAACCACGTCGGTCGACCTGCCAATCAGCTTATAGGTTTCCGACTCCGGCTTGGGAGCCACCAGGGCGAGGATGGCGGAACCATCCGGCGGCGCCACGGCCACCCAGCGGTCGCCCGATGGAAGCTGGGCGTCGAAGGCCAGATCGAAGCCCAACTGGTCGAGATAGAAGCTCAGGCTTTGGTCCTGGTCGCGTACGTAGATGTTGATGCAGTGCACACGCAGATGCGGCTCTTTGCGCTCCGAACCGTCCTGGGTGTCCTTGGTGCGAACAGCGGACTCGTTCATCCTTTCGAGTGAAGGGCCGTCCATGGCAGTTGATTATAAAAGGGTTCTTAGAAGATAAAGTGGATGGAATCACCCAAAACGAACCCTTATTCGCCAGAGGTGGGACAAAACTGGAGATTTCCGCTTGGGAGACGGCTTTGTCTTGAGATAAGAAATTTAATCTGTATATAGGGTGCGGTAACACGATCTATAGGATTGTGTTACGCCGGCAAGATCCCCTTCGGCAAGGGCCAATTTTGCAGCAAGGGCCAATTTAAGGGTCAATATTGAAGACCGATTCGTAAGAAAGGACGCGCGCAAGCGTAGCAGGAATAGATGTGCCGTAATACTCAACTCGCTGCCTTGTTCACACGTATATTCGTGAGCGTCTTCTTTCTTGCCTCACTCAGTTTTTGTTCCACCCTCGCGAGCGCAGAGCATGTTGTGCTTCAAGGTGAAATTGTAGACCCGCAAGGAAGTCTTCTGCCCAATGCCACAATCACAATTTCCTCCCCAGGTGGTGCGGTACAGAAGGCGATTTCCGGCGCTGACGGAAAGTTTCGTGCAGTTGTCCCCTGGGAAGGACCGGCAACGCTGAAGGTCGCAGCCTCAGGGTTCCAACCTGTTACCCGCAACGTTAACCTGCATGCTGGCGAGGTCTTGCATATTCAGATCGGGTTGGAGCAGCTTACTTCGAAGATCGATACGGTCACGGTGACCGCCGACGTAGGCGAGATGAATGTGCTGGGTGCAGACCCGGCTCAGAGGGTCTTCGTTACGCAAGACTTGCTCGATGCCAACCCCGGTCGTCCCGGCGCTCCGGTTTCTATTCCAGGGTATCCGATTGAAACTGCCTCCAGCGGCATCAAAGCGCCCCAGTATTTCGCACCTGGAGTGGCTGGAGACCACGGCGAACCCATTGCGCAATATATCGCTGTAGGCACTTACCTGGTCCCCAACAATCTGTCGGCCAACGCTCACGGCAATGGCTATTCCGATCCGAATATCTTTGTCCCGGAAATATTGGAGAGTGTGCAGATCGATGGTGGCGCCTATAACGTCCGGGAAGGAAACCACTCGCTGAACCTGGCGGCAATCTACGGCCTTCGTTCGCACGTAGACCCGTTTGTAACGGTTACAGGCGACGTTCGAGATCTGGATGTGGTAACGGGATTTGCGCCGGACAGCGCCTCTTGGCTGGCGCTTTCGGGTTCCTTCGGCAACGGCTTTCTAAAACGGCTGGAGCATCGGCAACAGTACAAATTGAACGGCGAGCGTGTATTTTCGTTTGGCCGGCATCAGTTGACTTTGCTGGGCATCGGATACTACGGATACTCCTATATTCCCGGCCTTGTGCCGATCCAGCCTCCCAACGCCGATGATGCAAACTTTCCCAACATCGGCGACACAATCGATCCCCGGCAGAAGGACCAGACTCATACCGGGCTATTCGCCGCGTCGGATGCATGGCAACTGGATAGTCGGCAGCAACTGCAGCTTTCCGGTTTTTTCCGTACCTACAACCTTTCCTTATTTTCGAACTTTGGCCAGGGTTTGATCCGCCAAAGCGAAGGCCGTACGGTGAGCGGTGGCAATGCGAGTTATGTAAATCGGCTCGCCAACCGGTTCTCGCTGCTGATGGGCTTCGACTTTCAGCGCGAAGCCCCACGCAACGATGCTCTCGACCACTATGGCTTTTTCGATCCGGCCCAACCGGCATTTTATGGCCCCGCCACACGCGTTGCGGCCGCGAACGTTACCATCAAGTCTCTGGCTCCCTATATCGCCGGAGAGGGGAAGTTGAGCCGATTCCTCAGTTACTACCTCGGATGGCGGGCTGATGAAGTTAGTTTGAGTAATGTTGATTTGGTTCAAGCGCAGAACTCGTTCCAAAAATGGGTAACGGTGAATTCACCCAAAGCCACGGTCTCTATCAATCCCGGCGAATTGGCGTTTGCCCCGGCGGTTTCCTTAAGTGCTGGAAAAGCGTTTTTCACCAATGATCCACGTATCGGTAGCGGCGCAGAACAGGGCACATTGTTAAGCACCGCTCGCTCCTACCAGCTCGTTGCGCGTAAAACCATTCACAAGACAGACCTGCGGCTTACTCTTGGTCATGTCACCACCAGCGCCACCTTGGCCAAGATCGATCCGGATACTGGCCTTCAGCAAAATGAAGGTCCTGGCAGGATGCGCTATGTGAGTGTCGGAATGAGGCAGAACTTTAGCCGGGGCTCTCTGCTTGTTACCTATTCTCAAGCCGATGCCCGGGATCTATCGACCGGACAGCCAACCCCTGAAGCCCCGCGCATGATTTTCGATTTGCTTGGCGCGATTTACAAACTGCCTCTGCAACTCAAAGCGCGAGGCGAGTTCGAGTATGTTGGCGCCAAACCTCTGGGAACCGGATGCGTGCCAGTCGACACTTGCAACGGAGTCCCCGTCAAGGAATTTCGGACAGCCCTGAGTCGCTCATTCTGGAATGAGCGGCTGGACGCGGGGTTGAACCTGACCATTGCGCGCGGATTTACAGGCCAAACCACGGAAAACTTCTTTCCTTCTGAAGTTCAGGAGATTGTGGGAGTCCGCATTCCCTCGTACGCCAGCGTTACATTCAGCTACAGATTTGGCCGTTCCAATCACTGAGGCTCTTACACTGAATCATGGCTGGTCGTCTATCATTGCAATCAAGGGAACGGGATCAATCGAAGCCTGATTCGAATGAAGCCTGATCGAATGAAGTCAAACGAACTTCTATCGCAGGACAATTAGGGAAACTGAGGGATAATGCCCCGCAACACTCAGAACGAGAACAACGAGAATAACGAGAATCACGAGAATAAAGACGCAGCCACGCTGGAAACATTGAGTCAGCGTGTCAGAACGCTCCTGCCCGAGCAGTATCAGGACCGTTACGAAGACGTGCAGCCTGTCTCTATGGGCTCGGCAAGCCTGAAATATGGGCGCGACGGCATGGTCGCGTGGAACGAGATGTGGGAGAGCTTTTGTGATTTGGCGATGGCCGGTGGGCCTCCACATAAGGGCATGCTGCTACAACCGGCGTCTGAGGCGGAAATAAACGCGGAGCCGGAAAAATATCGAAGCGTCACCCAGGAGATTTGTCGCGGAATTGAGTCGGTGACGGGACTTGCTTCGGAACCTTCCTCAAATCCCGGGTGGGTCCGGGTGAGCTGCGTCAACCTAAGCACTGCATCTTGGCTTCTACGCGCCATAACCATGGAAAATGTTTCGGTTCATCGCGTAGGCACGGAGCTCGAACTGCCTGCGGGGCCTTTTTACAGGCTGGAGAAGGAGATCAAGAACGTCATCACCGTGATGGCGAAAACCTGCCACTACTGGTTCGGCCACACTTCGAGATCCCAGCGGGCGACGATTCGCGATCTCATGGACACCATGGAAGTGGAATCTCCTTTGCTGCAGCCCGCGTTCCCAGGCTCTGAACCGGCCTCCTGTTCGCCTCAGTCACTCAAGGAGCTTAAAGAAAAGATGGCCGAAATGATCGCACGATCGAGCGGGATTCGTACGTCGGATCATCCATATTCCGGTTGGCTTGGCGTAGAGTGCCGAGATGTTGCGTCGGCAGTCTGGCTGATGCGGGCCATGCTTGCGAGGAATATTCTTTCCCGGCGTGAAGGCAGCGTCTACTTCGTGCCGGTTGATCCGGTACGAGATCCGGAGGGCCGAATTTCGGTCGAGTCCGTGTTGCTTTTGCACCGCCTGGCGGAACTTCGAGGGCGCAGTTGATACTCGTCTTCGATAGCGCCGTTTCCACTAACCGGCCCGCCGCCTCTGATAACCGCTGCCTCTGATAAGGAAGGCAACGCATAGCAAACACTTGTCGCGTGCCGTACCTAGCAACAGTCCGTGCTGCCATGCCCGCCGTAAGAGGCCTTGCCGGTATGGATGGCAGGCTATTACATTCTTAGCGTAAGACATCGTGGAGTGAGTTTTATGGGCAAGAGAATCACAATCGCCGCTTTGGCGCTCCTGGTCGTGGCCGCGTCTGGCATCTGGTGGATTGCATCGGCAGGAGGTTTCAGCACACGGCAGGAGCCTACCGCCATGGAAGCGATGCTTGCGCGCAAGGCGCGCCGGTTGGCGATTCCCTCAAACGCTAAGAATCTCCCGAATCCCGTGGAACTCACCCCCGCCGTGATGGACGAAGCCCGTCGGCACTATGCCGATCATTGCGCCACCTGTCACGCCAACGACGGCAGCGGAAATACCGAAATGGGAAAGAACCTATACCCCAAGGCCCCCGATATGCGCGGGGAAGCTACCCAGTCGCTTACCGATGGCGAACTCTATTTCGTGATTCAAAACGGAATACGCTTGAGCGGAATGCCGGCCTGGGGAGAGAAATCCGATCACGACCACGCTAGCTGGGCGCTGGTGCATTTTATCCGGCGTTTGCCGCAACTGTCGCCAACCGAACTTCAGGATATGCGGCAATTCAATCCCGTAAGCCGCATGGAACTCAAAGAGGAACAGGAAGAGGAGGAATTCTTAAATGGAGAATCTGAAAAGAAGTAATCACGTCCAAGCTGCCGGATCCTATCGCGCCAAAGCGATTTTCTTGTTGCTACTCGTCGCTACGCTCCTTCCGGGCATAGCTTCCGCCCACGGAAACGAAAAGCACGTCATGGGCAAGGTCACCGCTGTTGCAGCCGATTCGATCAGCGTGGAAGGCGCCTCCAATAAGGTCCAGGTCGTCTATGTAACGGATCAAACCAAGTTTCTCAAGAGCGGAGACGCTTCCACCCTTCACGACTTGAAAGCCGGAGACCGCGTCGTAATCCATGCGAAGCCCGTGGGCGACCGTCTAGAGGCAACGGAAGTCAAATGGGGGAAGCAAGTCGTGAGCCAGAACCAGAAGAAGTAAATGTCTCCCATAAAAATCTAGCCAAGCCGCCAAAGCAAAGCGGACCGTCGTAAGATGGTCCGCTTTTTTAGGATTCGCCAGCAAGTCTTAGACTCAAATTGAGTGCCGCCGCGCCTTGCGCATAGATCGTAAGACCGTATTCCTCAATGGTCTGGACACCCAGGTTATACAGCAATCGATATCCTCGCCGTCCCCTATCGTGAAACCGAATGATGTTTTCCGTTTTATGGGAGCGTAAGGTTCGGATTGCGGAAACACGGCCACTGATGGGGATCGGATTTTGGCGGAGCGCATGGATGATCGGCAGGTAGCGGTTGTACGCGCCGGATCACATGCACTACCATCCTCGTCATTGAAGCGTTCATGGGATCCCAACCCGGATGGTAGTTCTTGCGGATGCCTTCGGGCAGTTTCGGGTTAGGAACAGGTGGCCCATAAAACTCGCCCTCAAAGAGAACCAGAACGGGATCGCCATCCCCTGAAACATGTTTGTCTGTGTTCGTCCGGTTTGAAAGCCGCATAAGGTGCTTCCAAAGCCGATGTGTCTTTAACTCGAACTCGATCCACGTGCTTCTTCCCGAACAACCCGAGCCTACAAGGTACTGCCCCTCTAAGCCAGACAGGAAGACACCCTCAACTCGGGCGGCTCGGTGCTCTCCTTGTGCAAGTTTCGTTTGCAACTCACAGAGCGGAATGATTTGTGAATCGGCGGAGGGCTGGGCCGGCACTGAGCCAGCCATTAGGCTGATGATTGGCACACAAAAAATGAGGAGTCTCCGGTTCACTGGTGCCCTTGATCTGAAATTTTCACACTTGTTACCGACGACGAATACCTATGATAGAGCGAGGCACAATCGTGGAAGAGCGCGGCTTCTAGCCGCACGTTAAGGCCAATATAAACTACCGGGCCTGAGAGCCGAGGTAAAAGCGGAGCTCTAGCATAACCTCTGAGGCTTGGCGCACAAAGATTGTCGATCTGCCTGAGAATTTCCATTGCGGTGGAGCCAGAAATCGCGGCGTAGCCAGAAATCAAAGATCGCTACGCGACACGCTGCCACATTTTGGCGATGCGATGGAAGAGCGGTCCTTTAGGACCGCTGCACGTTGCGTGGAAATGAACGCATGCACAACCGTGGAAGAGCGCGGCTTCAGCCGCGCGTAAAGAGCGATATAAATTACCGGGCCTGAGAGGTATGTAAGAACAAAGTTCTTACATACCTCTCAGGCCCATCATACAGTTACGTCACAGCCTGCAAATTCTTGCGGAAGCGTTCGGGATCGCCATCGGGAAGCAGGGCCTCGACTACGACGTGGGCCTCCTTCCAGATGGGAACGGCGCGAGCCAGGAGCTTGCGTCCCTTGGGTGTGAGGGTCATGATGCGGCTACGCCGGTCCTCCGGGTCAACTGTGACTTTTAGCAAACGCCGCCGCTCCAACGGCTTGAGGGCGGCTGTCAAGGTCGTCCTATCCATGCCTAGCAACGAAGCCACTGCCGCCATGGGCGGCGGTGTCGGACGGTTCAGGGACATCATGAGAGAGAACTGGCCGTTCGTCAGGCCAACGGGCCGCAGCGCATCGTCAAAGCGCCGGGCCAGCGCCCTGGCTGCGCGTTGTACGTGAAGGCACAGGCAGGCGTCGCGGACCATGAGCGTTGTTTCGAAAGTCGGGTCGGCGGCCATTCTAGGGAAATAATAGGGATGTCAACCTATCTTGCCAAGAGAAGACTTACTGATATATGTTGATATCCACCTTTTTGTGGATTTCTCACACTTTGGAGGACATCATGCAGAGACAAATCCAGATACCGAAACTCGTTGCAGTGGCGGTTGCGGGCTTCGCCTTAGCCGTTATGCTTGGCGCTGCGCGGCATGCGACGGCGGAAGACGCCAAGACACCGTATCCGAAAATGGCTCCTCTCGAGCAATATCTCATGACCGACCAGAACTCTGAAATCGCCTTGGCGCGAAGCGCGGCGCCGGATTCTATCTCCCGCGATGCCAAAATCTTGGTGCTGGGACGCCACGGCTACGAAACGGCAATTCCCGGAAAGAATGGTTTTGTATGCATCGTGGAACGTTCCTGGACCGCTCCGTCCGACGATCCGAACTTTTGGAACCCTAAGCTGCGCGGCCCTCTATGCCTGAATGCGCCAGCCGCACGGTCCTACCTTCCACGGACCATCAAGAAGACTGAACTCGTACTCGCCGGAAGCACCAAAGAGGAGGTGGCTGGGGCGATTGCCTCCGCAGTCGATAAGAAACAGTTGCCGTCCATGGAGCCGGGAGCCATGTGCTACATGCTATCGAAACAGGGTTACCTGAACGATCAGGCGGGACACTGGCATCCTCACCTTATGTTTTTCGTTTCGCAGGACGATCCCGCCACTTGGGGCGCGGACCTGCCGGGTTCTCCGGTCCTCTCACTCAACGATAAGTCGGAGCACCTCATTACCTTCCTTATTCCCGTGGGAGCGTGGTCGGACGGAACCGCCGATCACTAAACGGAGCCTTTGGAAGAATAGCGCCGATCTAGTCTGAGTTCGCGACGGCATTTGCCGTCATCTTCCGGGCGATTTGCCAACCTGGAGGGCTCCTTGCGTGTCTTAGGCCTGTGACTTGCCCCGAGGTGAAAGTGAAGACGAGATGAAAAGAAGAGGAAGCAGTGCCAAGTGGACCCAAGTGGACTTAGGATGCCTTGTTTTACATGGTGAAGCTTTACATGGTGAAGCTTTGTATGGTGAATAAGGCCTGCGCAACTGTGGAAGAGCACAGCTTTAGCTGTGCCTGAAGTTTCTACATTTGATCGCACTCTTAGGAGACAGGAATAGAGTCCCGAAGGGACGATTGATAATAGCCCACCATGGGTTCGGAGCCGTTTAGGCGACGAATCCTAATGGTGGGAACCGTTCCCATAGAAATAAAAGTCCCGCTAGGGACGACTGAGGTTTACTCGAAAATCCTCTCTCAGAGAAGGGCATGTCGGGCCTTGCCGGCTATACCGAAACCACCAAGATTTCTTATCCGAAATAGAAGACAGGCAAGAGTGCCGAAAGACACTCTTGCCATGGATATTCGGTTAGGCGAGATCCCACTAGAAGATGTCCCGTAAACAGGTTCGATGAGCTACTTTGAAACAGCGGCTTTGCGGCCTAGCAGGCCTCCAGTGGCTTTTTGAACCTGAGGAGGAGTCCACGCATTACTCAACACGGCCTGGTCGGGCCAGTAGAGCCGTAGCGTGAGGGTGAACGTTTGCCCCGCAGCCACAGGCAGCCAATTTGGTACAAGATCGTCGGCCGGCGCCTGGCTCTGAATATAAAGGGTTAGTATCCCGTTTGCGTCATAAACTAGGGGATCGCCGCTGTTGATGTTGTACTTGTTCGCAGCGTTGGGGATGAGATAACCCTTGTCGTCATAGGCCGTGAGGGACCAGAACGCCGAAGCATTCACTGGCGGAACCTGCGCCACAAGCGGTAGCGATGGCGTTCCTTTCGTGAACTGTAATATATGGTCAATTGAGCCATCCAGAGGACTCGATGCGACGCTGGATGGGTACACGGCATCCTGCGGGAGGTTGGCGCCTAGGCCCGCAAGCGCTACATGAGCGCGCACGATGTAGTTGTCATGATCTGCTCCCGGCGGCTGGAAATTGCCGACCCCACTTGTGTTATAGATCCAGCCATTCGCTTCGGTCCCGACTTGGCTCTGGGCGCTCTGGATCGCTTGAATCCCCTGCTGGACTCCGGCGGCAATCGCCTGCTGGATGTCGGTCGGTTCTCCTGACCAATCGACAGGCTGTCCGGGAGAAATTCCCAACAATTCCAGTTCGGCGACCATCTCGCCGTCCCCTTGCAAAGGCGGATTGTGTACGAGCAAACGTGAGAATAAATTGAAGTACGGTTCCGCCGTCCCCTGGCTGAGTTGGGCGACCGCATCCGGCGGATTGGCAGTCGTGTAGCTCGGATTCGCAGGAATAGTCAGATCGGGTTGGTAATCTCCAATTGGATCTTGCAAATAGTTGGCCAACGGCACGAGTTGGTACTGCGCCTGGAGTGTGTGAACTTTTGCCAAGTCCGCTGGCGTATTGAGAGTTTTGGTGCGGCCGATAATCCAGGCCATGCTGGTAGGGATGCGGATCACATGCAAGCTGTCAAAACACGGCGGCACAGGGCCTTTCCAGCCCGGTCCAACTAGAAGAAAGTCCTGGGCTGCAGTGCTGGGCGTTGTCAGGTTCGTACGCATACCCGGTGACGCAATCACATCGGTCCATGCGGACAGGATCGGCATGAGATAGTAGCGTGCGTTGGTGTTCGGTAGTTTCAGGACCAAAGGTCCCGTCGACAAATTGAGCCAGGCTTGAGAATAGAGGGTATCGAGGTTTGGGCGGACGACTAGTTGAAGATCGGCGTTGGGGAAACTGGTCAGGTTGTAAAAGACGTTGAGTGGAGCGCTGATACCTGGTGTTATCGAGGGGTCGAGGGGAACCGTGGTGGATGCTTGCTGCGTGAAATACATCACAAGCAACGGATATGCATAGACATATGCGTCTGCGGCCATTTGTGTGATTTGTGCTATAGACAAAGAGGATGGAATGTTCATGATTGGTCTTCCCTTTCTATTCATGAATGAGTGGTATGCGCTCGTGCAGAGTTGGCGCTGGAATTCCTGGGCGGGAGAACTTCACCAGCAAAGAAAAGTATTCACAGTGCCGAGTAGAATAATACACCGGAACACAACATCATAAGTCATATATGGTCTAGATAAAGAGAATGTTTTAGATCTTGAATAAGATTGCGGTCATTGGGCGGCGATCATGTGAGTACTTTAACAAATTGCAATCAAAGCCTTTTTCCAAGTCTGTACTTGTCTTAATAGTTTCCAATTTCATTTCAGTTTATGTCGAAAAAGAGTGAGATAGGCAGGCAATCTTATTCGTGGGTGATTCATGTTGAATTTTGGCAGGGTTCTATATTTTCGGTTCGTGAAACGTTTTGGACCATTAAGGGATTTTCATCGGAAGACTTCTCGACGAGTTGACGGAATAGTTTAAAAGGCCTTGGCAGTATGGGGAAACAGTGGCTGCTGGCCTAGCCGTTTTCAACGCGGTTCTTAATGTCCAAATAAGCCTGCTCAATAAGCCTGCCTAGCGCGTCGGCGTTGGTGGCTGTTCCCGGCTTCAGCTTCACGTGGCGCATGAATTTTCCTGTGCCTTGCAGCAAGCGGGCGGGATCGCGCAAGGCTGCGCCGTGGAAGAAACCCACGTTCACATGCGAAGTGAAGACATTTACGTAGCCGAACGGCGCGTCGCCCAGGCAAGCAACCGGGCACCCGTCATGCATCAACTCCCGGACTTCGTCGCCGCAATGGCGCATCGCCTCAAACCATCGATGCGCAATGGCTCCCAACTCGCCCGCATGCTCCTTCATCCACGCATCGATCGCGGGATCGCGCTCCATCGCTCCGTTGAATCGCAGAAAATCGGTCTTCATCGTCGTTACATTCACTTGGGTTCTGTGTTCTGCCTCAGGGTGTTTTGAGAGCTATCTCTCGGTTCCAGGGCGCGACTCTTTCTTCATATTCCATGGGATCGCCGAACCCCTCCGTCTGGACGCCGAGTTGGCGGAGCGCATCCAAGGCCATCAATCGGCGATGTGCGTTGTACGTCATGATGTGGGCGAAGACGCCGCCGAAGGTGAAGGTCTCCGCCGGTTCGCACAGGGCGTCGACGAACGTATCGTCCCACGCGGAGCGGCTTCGCACATCGCTGAAAATACGATGCAGCTCGGCGTCGGCCTTTTCCAGCCTTTGCAACATCGCCTGTGGGGTGCGGTTTGATTGGGCGGAATCGTTTTTCTCCAGGTCGGTTCCGGAGAGCGCCGCCGCCCAAACTTCTTTGGTATAGACAATATTTTCCAGGAGCTGCCGTAAGGTTTTGTTTGACTCCCGCCACGGCAGCATCTCTACCACCGTGGGCAGCGGACGATCTAATTGTTCCTCCGTCAACGTTGCGGCATATTGCAGCAAATGCCGCGTGTGCCAGGAGTCGTTCCCTGCGAATCGATCGAATAGGTCCATGTCGCTTCCTCCTTTGGTTGAGGAACCAAGCGCAAGAAAGTGAATTCTGTTGGGTGCCGGCAAATGATAGTGCGCATCCCGCACGCGTCGATAGACGCTAGGGGAAGTCCGGAATGCTTTTCGGAAAGCCCGTGTGAACGCCTCCAGCGAGCCGTAGTTGGCGTCCAGGGCTATCTCGGTAACCGACGTTCCGGTATGCCCCAGTTGATAGGCCGCCCTTTCCAGCAGCAACCGCCGGCGCATGGCTCCGGGTGTTTCTTCCACCATGGTCCGGAACAAGCGATGGAACTGCGTGCGGCTTTGGTAGGCTTGCCGCGCCAGATCCTGTGTCGTCGCCTGAGCGTCCAGGGAGTTCGCAACGATTGTGGAGAGGCGCTCTCGCTCGTCCCGGTCATTCGCTTGACTCATGCGTCCGGTTCCTCATCGAGAACGAATCATAGACAAGAGAAGGCGGCTTGCGCCTGATCGTCCGTACCAATCTTTGCCGGATGTGGGCGATGTTTCAAGCCCTTTGTTTTCGGCTGCCTGATTCCAACTGCTTGCTTTCAGCTTCTCAGCCCCGGCTTCTTGCCCCAGCTTTTTGGGGGCCTTAGCTTAGCCCCATTCGTTCCTGGGAGTCGCTCCCTGCGGCGTCCTTGCTGACTGCTGTTTTCTCTGTGTCCTCTGCTCTTTTCCTCTGCGTCCTCTGTGGTAGCGCCGCAGGCATCTAGATCACGACTGTGCTGCTCCGCTCCAACATCAGCGCTCCCAGATAGTGCGCCACGTATGGCGCGCAATCATCCGATCCTCATCGGCCGCCAGCACACGAACCACACATTGGCGCGATTCCGGGCCGATGTCGGAAACGGCGGAGATAACGGAGTCGTGTCTGGCATTTCGCACGGGATCCAAGTGGATTCCCAAAAATTCCATCCCTGCGCAGATCTCCGCGCGGACGGCATCGGCGTGTTCGCCGATGCCCCCCGTAAAGACCAGGGTGTCCAGACCGCCGAGCGCGGCGGCGTAAGAGCCTATGAATTTCTTGATCGCGTAGCAGAACATCTGAACGGCTTGGTCCGCTTTGGGATCGTGGCCTCGTTTTTCCAGAAGCAGCTTCATGTTGCCGGAGAGGCCGGAAATTCCCAACAAGCCCGATTCATGATCCACCAGCGACTCCAGCCGGTCGATGGACTGTCCTGCCCGCATTAGATAGAGGATGACTCCCGGATCGAGATCGCCGCTACGCGTGCTCATCAAGAAGCCGCCCGTAGGCGTGAGCCCCATGCTGGTGTCGATCGGCTGGCGGTTGCGTATGGCCGCCATGCTCGCTCCATTCCCCAGATGAGCGACGATCAGGCGCCCTCCTGCTTCGCTCCCTAGCGCATCCAAAATGGATTCATATGACAATCCATGGAAGCCGTAGCGCCGCACGCCCTCGTCCCAGAACTTTCCCGGCAACGGCAAGCGCCTTGCAATCTCCGGCATGGCGGCATGGAATGCGGTATCGAAACATGCCACTTCCGGGAGCGATGGGTAGTGCCGCAGCACCGCTTCCATCAACTCGATTTGCGCCGGCAGGTGGAGCGGCGCAAGAGGAATGAGCCCCTTCAACGACTCCAGAAACGCGGGAGTAACTTTTTGTGGGGAAGCATAAAGTGGGCCGCCATGCACAATGCGATGCCCCGCGGCCTCTGGCCGGGGGAAGAGGAAGCGATCGAGGATGCTGAAGATCGCGGCCAGCTGCTCACGCGCATCCGCCGAGACGGATTGACCGCTCGCCAAGACTTGCCCATCGGAGCCTGTCAGCGATAGGCGGCTCTCGTTCGCGCCATTTTCCACCAGGCCGTTGGCAAGTTGACGCTCACCGGCCTTTGAAATTCCAAACAGCGCGAATTTCAGCGTGGACGAACCACTATTTAACGATAAAACGGTTTGTTCCATGGGAGGCAAACTACTTCTCCACCGGACTCAGGCTCCTTCTTCCCATTTCCAGTTGGTCACTTCCGGCATGTCCTCTCCGTGCTCCCTGATGTAGCTCTGGTGCTCAGCCAGCTTCTGCTGGAATGCCTGGATGGCTTTATCGCCAGCGCTCCCAAGGTTCCCGACGCGGCGGATAGCGTCGATGGAGAGTTGATAGCGATCCATATTGTTACGCACTACCATGTCGAAGGGAGTGGTGGTCGAGCCTTCCTCCTTGTAGCCGCGCACATGCATGTTGTCGTGATTCTTTCTGCGGTAAGCCAGGCGGTGGATGAGCCACGGATAGCCGTGGTACGCAAAGATCGTGGGCTTGGTAGGGGTGAAGATGCTGTCGAACTTCTCATCGGTCAACCCATGCGGATGCTCGCTCGCGGGCGGCAGGCACATCAGGTTCACAACGTTGACCACACGCACCTTCAATTCCGGCAGGTGCCGTCGTAGCAGGGAAGTGGCAGCTACGATTTCCAGTGTGGCTACGTCGCCCGCACAAGCCATGATCACATCCGGACTGCCGTGATCGTTGCTGGCCCACTCCCATATTCCCGCTCCGGCAGCGCAGTGGCGCATGGCCGCATCCATATCGAGCCATTGCAACTGCGGCTGCTTTCCCGCAACGATTACGTTCACGTAGTTGCGGCTGCGCAGGCAGTGGTCGGCAACCGAAAGCAGCGTGTTGGCGTCGGGCGGAAGATAGGCCCGGACTACTTCCGGTTTCTTGTTCACCACGTGGTCGAGGAATCCAGGATCTTGATGGCTGAACCCGTTGTGGTCCTGCCGCCAGACGTGCGATGTAAGCAGGTAGTTCAGCGAGGCCACCGGCTTGCGCCAGGGAATGTGCCGGCAGGATTCCAGCCATTTTGCGTGCTGGTTGAACATGGAGGTCACGATGTGGATGAAGGCTTCATACGACGAAAAGAATCCGTGTCTGCCGGTAAGAAGATATCCCTCCAGCCACCCTTCGCACAGGTGCTCGCTGAGCACCTCCATCACGCGGCCATAGGGGCCTACATGGTCGTCATTGGGAAGAACCTCGGCGGTGGAAGTCCGGGTTGTGACTTCAAAGACCGCCGACAAGCGATTGGACGCGGTTTCATCCGGGCCCATGATCCGAAAGTTCTTCGCGCTGTCGTTGGCCTTCAGAATGTCGCGAAGATAGCACCCCAGGATGCGCGTCGATTCCTCCGTGGTCGTTCCCGGCTTCGTAACCGCGCCGGCATATTGGCGAAAGTCCGGCAGCTTCAAGTCCTGCAGCAGCAGGCCGCCGTTGGCGTGGGGATTCATGCCCATGCGCCTCTGTCCCGTGGGAGCCAGTTCGGCAAGTTCCTGAATCAGCCGTCCATTGCCGTCAAAAAGCTCGTTCGGCTTGTAGCTCCGCATCCACTCTTCGAGGATCTTTAGGTGCTCTGGCTTGCGCGCCAGATCGGCCACCGGAACCTGATGGGCCCGGAATGTGCCTTCCACCTGTAGGCCATCCACCACTTTGGGACCGGTCCAGCCCTTGGGCGTCCGCAAAACAATCATGGGCCACATCGATCTGGTGGAAAACCCATGCGTGCGCGCATCGCTCTGGATGGCCCGTATCTCCGAATAAGCCTGGTCGAGCGCCGTTGCCATGCGCTCGTGCATGACTTCTGGATCGTCGCCTTCTACGAAAATTGGGCGGTATCCGTAGCCGGTAAACAGGTCATTGAGTTCGCGGTGGGAAATACGTGCGAGAACCGTGGGTCCGGCAATCTTGTATCCATTTAAATGGAGGATCGGAAGCACCGCGCCGTCCCTTTCAGGATTCAGGAACTTGTTCGAGTGCCAACTGGCCGCGCATGGCCCGGTCTCCGCCTCCCCGTCTCCAACCACGCAGCACACGAACAAATCGGGATTGTCGAACGCGGCGCCATAGGCGTGTAGCAGAGAGTAGCCGAGCTCGCCGCCTTCGTGAATCGACCCCGGCGTATCGGCGGAGGTGTGGCTTGGGATTCCTCCGGGCCACGAGAATTGCGTGAACAGCCGCTTCATGCCCTCGGCGTCCTGCGTGATGTTCGGGTACAGCTCCGTGTAAGAGCCTTCGAGATAGGTGTTGGCCACGATTCCCGGCCCGCCGTGGCCGGGGCCGGTTACATAGATTGCATTCAGGTCGTGCAGCCGAATCAGCCGATTCATGTGCACATAGACAAAGTTGAGTCCCGGCGTCGTGCCCCAATGGCCAAGCAGACGCGGCTTCACATGATCGAGCGTCAGTTTTTCCTTGAGTAGCGGATTCGCGTGCAGATAAATCTGGCCCACCGAGAGGTAATTGGCGGCGCGCCAGTAACGATCCATTTTTGCCAATTCCTGCGAGCTAAGAGGACTCTGCAATGTGCCTGCATCTGCTTGCATTTCATACTCCTTTGCTTGTGCATAGCTGCCCATGCATTGCTATCGATGTATTGCTATCGACGACTGCTGTGTTCCTTGTGATGCCCGCCAAAGAGACCTGGCTATGTAAGGAGACCCGGCCATCTCAAAGAGACCCGACTATCTCAGGATACCCGATCCGGAGCGGCCGAATGTTCCAGGTTGGTTAAAGTGGTTAAATTGAAGATTTTTTAAGAATTCTAGATTTTCAAAAGAACAAGTAGTTTCTCGAAAGATTACCCAATCCCTATGCGGAGCCCGCCACGGAGGACCGAGTCTTCATTGGTTTTCGACGACTGCCGCGGGCCTTTCGATCCTGGTTATTTGAACTCCCACCCAGCCGTTTTGATTTTTGAAGTAAGTATTCGACCATTGCTCCTGAGACATCCGTGCCAATCGCCAACTGCGCGGTTGCGAAATAGCAGGGATTGTTCGATTCCAGAACATACAAGCGCCCGCTGGAGTGTTCCAGAACATCGACGCCGCCGAATTCATGTCCTAAGGCGTGGACAGCCGCGACGGCGGTTTCCTCTAACCCCAGGGGCGCGGGAGCGCGGTAATCCTCCTCTTGCGCGCTGCCAGATGTACGGAAGTCGTCTTGCTCGGTAACATTGCGGTAATGCGAGACCATGCGATCTCCCACCACCACCGCGCGCCAGTGCGTCGCCGGGTGGATATACGCGCAAAGGATCGGATACACGCCGCTGGCCAGGATGTAGTCAACGATGGAAAATAAGCTGGGCATCGAGTCGATTCGGGTTGTGCCGATGCCGCGAGAGAATCCAGGAACTTTGAGAATCACCGGGAACTCGCCCATGCGTTCCACAAACCGGCGAAGCAAGTTGCGATCGTTTGTGGTTACGTGTACCCATCGCGGTACGGGAACGCCGGCACGTTGAAAGACCAGGAGTGGATTGCCTTTTCGCGCCAGGGGGCCGTCGGAACTCGAATAAAACGTTGCCACGCCCGGCTGATAGATGTGTTGCTCGACAAATCCGGCAGCCGCGGTGGTCCCCGCGCAATAGAGCATGTCTCCCAGGCCGACGCGATGGGAGGGCTCATAGTCGAAGGTGATCGCGTCGATTTCTACAAATTCAATATCGCGTTGTTCGCAGGAGGCGTGAAGCGTCCGCACCGTCTCGTCCGGGACATTCGCGTTGATCAGGTAAAACTTCGGCATCTCTTTAGAAAATGCAAAATTCCAAAATCCACAAATTGGCGCGTAACGTCCAATCCGCGCGCGTCTTCTCCAGGTTGATGCCTACCGTTTTTGTGTCTCGGCTGCTTGCCCAGCGGATAAAAACTCGTACGCCCATTCGGTATTAAGGAACACGAATCGCAGATTGTCTGCGCTGAGGGCAGAATGCCAGTTGTCGCCCTTAAATGGGTCTTCAATGTACCTGAAAATCACGGCCGTCCTCTTCCGCTTATCGCCATGGAGCACAGGGCCAAAGTCGTAAAAGAAGTCATTGTTCGTTACCTCGAAGCCTGCATGGATAAGAAGCGCCTTGGCGGACGCTGATTTTGCCAGGCGTTTTCGAAATGACCTTTGGGACTGAAGGTAGAGCGTGTGGAAGTTGGTCTTGGTCAAGGTTGGGTTCGATCGAGTAGCTGCTCGCCAAACCTCTAACAGCTCCTGAAGTTCAGACAGCTTGTGTCCAACGATCTCATAAACCTGAGGCCACGATTTCCGAATCTTCTGCTCGAAAGCCTCATTTTTACCTTCCACCTCCTTGGCATCGAAGTCTTTGACCGGCTGGGAGAGTCGCCCCCTGTTGATGGATTCCATTTTGCTGTTTTGCTCTTTGTAATCCTTGCCATAGGACTCCTTGCTGGTGGACTCCTTATTACTTAACTCCTTGTTACTGGACTCCCTATATTTGTCGCTGGATTCCTTGCCACTGCTCTCGCCTGACTGGACAAGGCCCTCTCCCCTTACCGAGATGCTTGAAAACATAGCGGCCCCGACCACTGGCGCCAGTCTCACCAATAATGTCCGCCGGGAAACGCTGGCTTCCGCTGCCGGGGGAGCAACTCTTTGCTCGATGAGGCCGGCATCGGCCAGAAAATCAAGCGCTGAAAACACCTCTTCCGCGGACACCGCCCGGCCACAAGCCTGACCAGCGGCAAGCGCCAGGGACTGAACTGTGCGTGCGCCATTCGAAAGGTCCCAAATGAGTTCGGCAAAAGGATCGAGGATGATCTCGCGGCCTTCTATCTCGCCGCGCAAAAGACCATCGGAGCCTCTCACCATCATGTCTTTACAAATCGCGCTCGGCCGCATCACTGATCTCCGTAAAAACGGGACCTCCGTAAAAACCGGCCATTATAGACGCAAAATCGGAGCCATCACGGATAAGCAATCTTGTGAGATTGCGGATAGCATGATGCCTAAGCTGCTTAGGGAGCAAAATTGGATCGATTACCGTCATTACAGTTCACTATTTTCGTGTTTTTTGGGGTACGATTTGGGCTTCAAAAAATCGATTCTTAATCGAATAAAATCGTCTATTGTTTTGGTGGTTGGGCTGGCTGTTTTGGCTTTCCTTCAAATAGATGGAATTGCCGCCAATAAAATCGTAGTCTGGTTCCGATCGGCTTCCGAGGCCATGCGGTAGAATGTCCCCCTCTTATTTTTGCGCAAGCAAAAGGTTGTGACCCATGCCCAATCGTCGGGACTTCCTGACATCGCTCGCCGCTCTCACCGCATTCGCCTCCTCAACGAAACTCAGCCTCGGCCGCACCGCCGCCATCGCGGGCCAGGACGCGCCTCCGCTGCCCTCGCGTTCGCTCTACGACCAGAATCAGGATGCATTCTGGGAGGCCCTGCGCGAGCAATACCTGATCCCGAAAGATGAGGTTTACCTGAACAACGGTACGGTGGGCTCAAGTCCGTGGCCGGTATTGAAAGGCGTCTTCAACAGCTTCCTGGAAACCGAAAAGATGGACCAGGAAGATCCCGAGCAATATCCGATTTGGGGATACGAACCTTATGTCGTCTATCGTGACGCGCTCGCCCAATTCGTAGGCGCAACCAGGGACCAGATAGCACTGACCCGCAACGCCACCGAAAGCAACAACTACATTGCCAACGGCCTCGACCTGCGGGCGGGCGACGAGGTGCTGATCAGCGATCAGGAGCATCCAGGCGGTGAAGAGCCTTGGAACCTGCGCGCCAAGAGATACGGAATCGTCGTCAAGAAATTTGAGCTGCCCAAGCCGCCGAAGAACGCTGCCGAGATTCTCAACCGCATCAACGATGCGATTACACCCCGCACCCGCATCATCTTCGTCAGCCACATCAGCACGGTCACCGGGGTCGTGCTGCCAGTAAAGGAAATCGCCGCGCTGGCGCGCAGCAAAGGCATCATCTCGGCTCTGGATGGGGCGCACGTCACCGGCATGATGAGGCTCAATATCAACGAGCTTGGCTGCGATCTCTACACGTCGTCGCCCCACAAGTGGCTGCAAGCCCCGAAGGGCTCCGGCTTCCTCTATCTGCGGGATGGCGCGATAATGAGTAAGCTCTGGAGCACCATCGCCACCCATGGCTGGGACGAGCCCCAGCTTCAGGCCGAGCGTTTTCAACACATCGGCTCCTCGAATGTCCCACTCATCGCCGGGCTGCGCGCCGCCATTGAGTTTGCCACCTGGATCGGCATGGACCGCATCGAAAAGCGGCACCGCGAACTGGCCGATTTGATTTACGCCGAAATGATGAAGCGCGGCGCGGAGTCGTGGACCTCGCCCGATCCCGCCCTTCGCTGTGGCATCGTAACCGTTAACGTGCCTCCGGCAAAAATGCCCGACCTTGAATACTGGATGTGGAAGCAGCACAAAATCCGCATACGGGGTGGCGCTCCACATAAGGTGCGGCTTTCGACTCCTTATTATCTTCAGAAAAAGGACATTCAACGCTTCCTGGAGACGTTGGACCGCTACAAGCAGACCTAGTGCAGATGGCTCTCGTATATGATCGCCCTCGGCTATTTGGTTGAGGGCGGCGACTAGACTTTCTTAGTTCTGAGTAAGGTACCAATCGAGGGAAGGGCTGTAGCTCCGCCGATCATCGTGCTATGCTGATGATCGTTGTGCGAGTTTTTCTATCCGTCCTCATTCTGCTTGTAGTTCTTAGCGTGGCGATGCTGTTTGTATTTTCGGCGGAGCCTGCGATCGACCTTCCATCTTCATTGTCTGCCTTGGGCGGATCAACACCGGTTGCCGTTCACGTACGCGCTCCGCACGGAGCACGCAGCGTCAAAGCCTGGATCGAGCAAAATGGCCAGCGTTACGATCTTTGGCAAACCAGCGAGCCTGCGCGGCGGTTCGTGTGGCGGCTCGGAGTGCCCGATGGCAATTGGACGTTTCCGGCGGGAACACAAGCCGCGCCTCAGCTCAAAGATGGCAAAGCTATGCTGACGGTCGAAGCGGTCTCCAACGACCTGCGCGGAAAAACGGCGACTCTCACGCGTGACGTTACGGTCATCACTCGTCCTCCGGCGGTCAGCGTCGATTCCGATCAGCACTATCTCTACCTGGGAATGGCCGACCTGACTACGTTCAACGTCTCCGGGTATTGGACGGAAGCCGGTGTCCGCGTAGGCGATGAGAAATTCCGGGCCTGGCCGCTGCCCGATGGCAAGCCGGGAATGTTTTCCCTCTTTGCGTTTGCCTGGAACATGGCTCCCAATGCGCATCCGGTCGTCTATGCCGCCAATCCGGGCAATGAAGCCGCCAGCCCAATCAAGTTCACCTTCCCCAAGAAGGAGCAGCCGAAGTATCGCGCGCGCGATCTTCCGGTGAGCGACGCCTTCATGAACAAAGTCGTCAGCGAGTTGGATCCCAACGGAACGGGCGATCTCGCGACGCGCTTTGTGAAGATTAACAATGAAATGCGAAAGGCGAATAACCAGTTGTTGTCGAGCCTGCAATCGAAAACCGAGGGCCGCTTCCTATGGTCGGAGCCTTTCTTGCAGCAGCCCAACACCAAAGTGGAAGCCGACTTTGCCGACGTGCGGAACTACATGTATCAGGGCAAGAAGATCGATCAGCAGGTTCACCTCGGCTATGACCTTTCCAGCACGCAGCACGCCGATGTCGTTGCCGCCAACGACGGAAAAGTGGTCTATGCCGCGCCGCTCGGCATCTACGGCAACTGCATCGTCGTAGACCACGGATACGCGCTGCAGTCGATCTATGGTCACCTCAGCCACATTGATGTGCACGAAGGCGACATGGTAAAGCGTGGCCAGAGCATGGGCAAAAGCGGCATGACCGGCATGGCCGGTGGTGATCATGTTCACTTCAGCATGCAGCTCGATGGCATCCAGATCGATCCGAAAGAATGGTGGGACGCCCACTGGATCAACGACCATATCGCCAAGCGCGTGCCTCTATCGACCTCATCTACCGCACCTGCGCCTGCCGCCGGCGGCGCTTTCTAAATCCGAATTCAGCACGCCGGATTCGGAGAGCGGGTCCGAGAGCAGATTCTGAAAGCGGGGTTCGAAAGAACGACTCGATCCGTTCAACCGAGCTTATGACCGTTTAGCTGCGTTTGTCCTTGCTTCGAAGCCTAAGGCTGGCATCGTCCGGCTGTTTCGGATAATCATTGTGGATGCGCATTCCCATCTTCCAGCTTGATTCGTTTACCAATCGCCGGTTCGCGGGAAATCCGGCAGCCGTGATGGTGATGAAGGATTTTCCAGCCGATTCGGTTCTTCAGGATCTTGCTGCTGAAAACAATCTGGCCGAAACGGCATTCCTGGTTCCCGCTGGCGGGAACTATCGGCTGCGGTGGTTTACTCCCGTAGTGGAGGTGCCGCTCTGTGGACATGCCACTCTGGCAAGCGCCGCCGTAGTCATGGAAAAGCTGGAGGTTGGCCGGGATCATATAGTTTTTGAATCGAAGAGCGGTCCCTTAACCGTGCGGCGTACTGCCGCCGGCTATGTGATGGATTTTCCGGCGCGTCCGTCCGAGCCCGTTGCGGAGCCCGCGGGACTTGCCAAAGCTCTTGGCGCTACTCCTCTGGAGGTCTGGTCAAACCAATTCAACTACATGGCATTGATGGAGAACGAACAAGTGCTGCGCGGGCTTGCTCCCGATATGGCCGCGCTCACCGCAATCGGGCGTCCTGGGGTCATCGTTACCGCGCCCGGCAATGGCAAATACGATTTCGTAAGCCGCTACTTTGCTCCAGCCAAAGGTATTCCGGAGGACCCGGTCACCGGAGCCGCGCACTGCATGCTCGCGCCGTACTGGGCGAAGCGTCTGAACAAAACCGAGTTTCGCGCCTTTCAGGCGTCGCGCCGGGGAGGAGAAGTAGTGTGCCGGCTGATCCCGCATCGAACTGAGGTCAGAGCAGATGTTCGAATGGAAGACCGCGTGGAACTCGAGGGAGCCTGCGTTTTCTATTTGGAAGGCTCAGTAGAGATTTAGACCCTCAACGCACAACTTAGAGGCCGATGTTTGGATGCCGATCGTTAACCACTGATCTATTGGCCTATGGATATGCTTGGCCTCTTGATCTGCTGGCTATGGATCTCCTGATCTACCGATCTACCGACCCGCTAACTTAAATCTAAAGCCCGGCTAGCTGGATCGCTCCGTCACCGGAGAGAACACGGCGCAGATAATCGAGCTGCCCCAAGTGCCAGTTCAAATGGCCGTAAAGATGAATCAGGAAGGCCAGATTCGAAAGTGGAGTTTCCAAAACGGTCTCCGGATATTCCGCCTCCAGGGCCGGTTCGGCCAGTGACGCAATGACGGAGGGCAGCATCGCCCGCAGGTCTTCAAGGCGTGCGATAAGTTCCTGCTTGGGAACTTCCTTATTGCTGAACTCCAGCGGACGATTCCGGCTGTAAGCGACTTGGCCAAGGCGTCGGCCAATGAATTCCCGTAGATTTCCTTCGAGGTGCAGCGCAAGATTCCCCGCCGGATTAGTAACGCCAGGGACGGTCTGCCACAGCATTGCGTCGGTGGGAAATGCGCCGATTTGCTGGATCAGCCTTGAAAGATCACGAAAGTAAAGCGTTGCCAGTTCTGCACTCGTGACGCTCAAATCTCAACCTCGCATGCCAAGTTTTTGTTTGCGTTAAAGCGTTTTCAGCATAAGCGTAAGAGGGAATCAAGATCGATGCGCGGCATTCCGTCAAAAGAAGAGCCGCACAAGAACCATGTAAAACGGCTACAGTAATGCTGAAAAATCTATAAATATCATACCGCACAGATTGATTGAGAGATCACCCGCACGGGATGTGCAAGCTCTAGCCTATCTACAACACTTTCCGAACTCGCGGTTGCCCCTCACTCCGTCTTGAGGGACAATTCTTCCATACAATTATAAAAATGCTCTTAATGCGGCAAGCATTGGTGCTGGGCTAATAACGATTAGCCTGCCATATTTCCCGGGAGGTCCGGCTTGTGTGCAGTTATGCTCAGTGGCTGAGGCATTTATTGGAGTTTTAATGGGAATTCACGGTGTCAGAATAGAATGCGAAGAATTTTAGAGATAGGAATTGAAATTCTCGTGGGCCTTTTGGCGGTGGCTCTTGTTATTTTGTGGGCGGAGTTTTTGCCTGACAGAGATCTACCGACAAAATGGATCGCCTTCGGACTGAGTTCGGTCATTACATTTGGATATCCCGTCTATTGGACGCGAGGTATTCCTAAACGATCTAGCTTTTGGTTTCTATGGTCTGCGTTTACCATTTTACACTGCATTATATTTATTCCGATTTTGTTTGTCGTTGAAAAATTGCCATACATACTATTTGTGGTGGTAGCTTTCGGGGAGATGTATTTTTTTTGCCCTATTCTTTATCGGCAGTTTCAAATGGATGAAAAGCTGCACAAGCCCTCTATTGAGAAAAACCATCGACACAAAGCAAAGAAGAAGCGTAAAAAATCATAAGGTGATTCCACAGTTGTTTCTGATATCAAAGCGCTGCGGTACTATCCAGGGGCAGGGAATTAAATCGTGGGAAGTGATCGTAATCTAAAAATCGGCAAACGGGAGGGGAACAACCCGTTTGCCGATGCCGAGAAATTTCCTACTAGAACAAAAACTTCAACGCCAATTGAATTTCGCGCGGCGTGTAGTTGGGGTTGGTGCGAACGATTTGCCCGAACGCCTGATTTGCGACTGCTCCGGCGGCGGGAACAAGGTTGGTGGTGGAGTCATGGTTCTGATCGTTCGCCACAAAGAAGCTCGGCGTATTCGTCAGGTTGAAGAATTCCGCGCGGAACTGCATGTTGAGCTTTTCTTTCAGGGCAAACTGCTTGAACAGCGAGAAATCGAAATGCCGGAATTGCGGGCCAAAGAGGCTGTTTCGCGGTGTGTTGCCGATCATGCCCAATTCCGGAATCACAAATGCGTTTCGATTGAAAATCTCGCTCACGTTGGGGTTGGGAACGGAGGCGGATGCAACCTGGTTCGGGCGGGTAGGTCCGCCGCCGAGGCTGCCGAAAACGTTGTTCGAGGTGCCGGTAAAGTTATCGGTGATGGTGTAAGGGCTGCCGGAATTCCATACGAAGATCGTGTTGGTCTGCCAATCGCCGATCACCATCTTTTTAATTCCGGAGAAGTTCTTTCCAAACGGCAGATCGTACGTGCCGCTCAGTACAAATCGATGGCGAAGGTCAAGGTCGCTATTGGCGGTCTCGGTTCCCTTGATGTTGAAGGGATCGGCGTTTCCAAAGCCTTCCTGGCCTTCATTGCTTAGCACGGTCGCATCGTCGATGGCATGGGACCACGTGTAGTTGGAGAAGATTGTTAGTCCATTGTGGTACCGGCGCTGAAAGGATACTTGCAGAGCATGATACGTGGAGGACCCTTCGCTGATGTAGTCTCCAATGCTGCCAAGGTTCGGCAGGATCGCAGCCCTCGGTCGTACCGTCGGAAGTACGCCGGGAGTAAGCGTCGCTGGATCGGGAACATTGATGTTGTTGAGCACGATGGGCAGGTGATGCCCCACATTGCCCACATATCCGGCGGTAACCACATTCTGTCCGAACTGCTTCTCGACTTGAAGATTGAATTGGTCGACCGAGCCGGATTTTAGGTCGGTCTGGACAGCTTGAAGGCTCAAGTTCGGGCTATTGAGATTCTGGGCCACCGGCAGGGGAAGCCCTTGCGCCAGGGCGGTTGGCTGCCCATTGGCCAAGGAACAGGCAATCTGCACCTGGCTTTGATTGATCGTTCCCGCCGTAGCTGCGGCCTGCTCAAGTTGGACGGCAATGGGTGCCGCGCAATTGGGGGCAAACACCGAGGTAAAGGGCGCATTCTTCAGCGCGGAGTTGGAAGTATAGTTTCCGGGGAAGAAGGTCAATCCAAATCCACCACGGACGACCATGCCGTGACCGGCCGACGCCGCAAAGCCGATGCGCGGCGCGAAATTCGAGTAGTCGGTCTGGACGCCGGCCGTGCTGGATACTCCGTTTTGGCCCGCCACAAGTAGTTGATTGGTTGCGGGATCGAAGTTGGCAAGGTGGTTGTGGACCTCGGTGAACGGCGTGTAGACATCGTAGCGGAAGCCGTAGTTGAGGGTGAGCCAATGCGTTGCCTTCCAGCTATCCTGGGCATAGAATCCCGGCTCCCACATGCGATAGTCCGGGGTAAAGAGATTGTTGTTCCGGTTTTCGCCGGTAAACGCGCCGACCAGGAATGAGGCCAGAATATTCGCTGTATTGGCGTTGTCTTCCGGCAGTCCAAAGTTGATGGAGCCATTCGTATTCGCGCTCTGTGCCGAGCGGGCCTGGCGGCGTATCAAAGCGGCTCCGGCTTTAATGCTGTGGGTGCCGATATTGTAGGTTACCGCGCCGTTGTACTGGAAGGTATTGTCGAGGGCCTGCAAGGGAACGAACTGGCTGTCTCCAAGCGTTGCGAGGTTGTTGATATTGATGAGGGTAAGACCGGTGCTTGCAGGTCCAAAGTTGACATTGTTTGGGAAACCAAACAGCGAGGAAGCATTGGTGCCGGCGTTGGGTGGGTTGGAAAAATTGTTGATGCGCGTGTAGGCGGCTTTCAACTCCAGCAAGAGATTGGTGTTGAAGATGTGCGTGTAGTTGACTTGGAAGTTATTGGCAGTATCTTTAGCCGGGCCGGAGAACCCAAACGCTCCGCTTCCAGGACTAATGAGCTTGCCGCCCACATTGACCGAAGGAAGGTTGTTCGGAATATTGGTGCTCACATTGTTCAGCGTATAGCGGCCGTACAAAAGGTCGCGGTCGCTGAATCGATGGTCGATGCGTCCATCAATGGTCGTGCTGAACTGGGTGCGATTCGGGTCGAAAACAAAGTTGTTGGTGGTGGCCCCGGGCGCTCCCGTGTTGGGTGCAGGGAACAGCGTGAATAGTTTCGCCGCAATCGGATCTACCGGAGTACCGGCCGGAATCGCCGGATCGGCGGCAACAATTGCTGCGGCGCCCGCCTGCTCCTGCGCTAGTGTGGGAACGGAGCTAAAGATTGGATTTTGAACGCCCTGCACCTGGCGGAAGCCTTCATACGCAAAGAAGAAAAACGTCCGGTTCTTGATAATCGGCCCGCCCAGGCTTCCGCCAAAATCGTTCTGGCGTAACTCCGACTGGGGACTGATCGGCGTCGTAGCGTTGGGTTTTGGGTCGAAAGGATTTCTGGCGTCCAGAGCATTGTTTCTAAAAAACTCAAAGAGCGAACCATGGAAGGCGTTCGTCCCGCTCTTGGTAATGATGCTCACTACGCCGCCCGCGGTCCTTCCGGCCTCCGGCGCATATTCATTCGTTTGGACCGTCACTTCTTCCACGGCGTCAATGGATGGCTTCACGCCCACCGTGCCGATAATCCGTTCGTTATTATCGGTGCCGTCAATCAACTGATTGTTGAGAATGTCGTCGCGTCCGTTCACGGAAAAGGAACTGGTCTGGCGCCGGTCGTCGGGACGCTGGCCGCTGCTGAGGCCGTTGATGCTCGATGCTTCATTGGCCCCCGGCACCAGTTGGACGAGGTTCGTGAGATTCCTTGTGTTCAGGGGCAAGTCCTGCACCGAACGCTCCGTTACCGTTGAGCTGAGCGTGGATGTATCGGTCTGCAGGAGCGGTGCGGGCGCCGTAACCTCGGCTATCTCCGATGACTCGCCGATTTGCATCTGCGCGTCCACACGAGCGCGATCGCCTCCGGT
Organism: Candidatus Angelobacter sp.; assembly: GCA_035295685.1. Classification (GTDB taxonomy): domain Bacteria; phylum Acidobacteriota; class Terriglobia; order Terriglobales; family Acidobacteriaceae; genus Angelobacter. The sequence continues at coordinate 21,777 of DATGIO010000134.1, read as the reverse complement.
GACTGCCAGATCCTGAACTTTGTAAGCCCTGAAGCCCTTGGCTTCCACGGTCAAAGAGTAATGCCCAGGCAGCAGGAGCGTGAACGTGTACTCGCCGGATTGGTTGGTGTCCGCCGATCGCTTTTCATGCGTGCCCGCATTGGTGATCGTGATGTGGGCGTTGGGCAGCACCGCTCCCGTCTTATCGGTCACCGTACCGTGGACATCCGCGGTTGTTACTTGCGCCCATGAAGTCGCGCACATCAACAAGAACGCGCATGGAATTGCAGCAAGCAAGCGCATACTCCAAAGCGGGCCTAACCTTGTAGCTGAAATACATCGGTTGCGTGGCATTTAGGTTTCTCCTTTTAGAATTCCTTCCGGCTCTTACCAGGATGGCTGCAATAGATAAAAGGCCCAGAGGCCGGCGTTTGCTGCCGGGCCTCTGGGCTGGGAATGTTTACTGGACTACGATTCCGTTGATGAGTGGTGTGCCTGCTGAGCCAGCGGTGAACTGAATCACTATCTGTCCGCTGCTGTTGGCGGTGGCGCTGAAGTTCTCTTCGATGGCTTTGTTTGCCGCTCCGGCGTTGGCAACAATATCGAAGTTGCCGAGTACCGCGGTTCCATTGATCGCGACGTTGAAGGCTCGCTGACCGGAGGCGGTCAATACGATCTCGGCGAAATGTAGCTGGACCTGATGGCTGCTGCCTGCGCTAAATCCGCCGATCGTATACGTGGAGGCTCCCGAGCGCCCGGTTTGGTAGACGGCCTGTGGAGGAATGTTGACCGGCACCAGGCTGGTATCGATCGCCGCAGTGGTTGATACCGGGGTTCCCCCAGTGAATCCGGTGTCGGCAACGAAGCTGCCGCTGGCGCCGCCGCCGGCATTGATGGAGATTGGCCCGTTTGCGACACCGCCGCCGCTCGCTTGCGTGGTGGCGCTAGCCTGGTTGGAGGCCGCGGACTCGCCATTGGCGTTCGAAGCGGTAACCAGGTAGAAGAATGTGGTCGAAGCACTCAGGCCAGTGTTCGAGAAAGTGGTTCCGGTAAGGCCGGTTGCAATTCGAGCCGCCGTCGATATCGCAAAGCCCGAACTGGTGCTGCGGTAAACGTTATAAGTAACGCCGGAAGTACTGCTGGCCGTCCAGTTCAAATTGATCTGGCTGCTGGAGACAGCGGTCGCATTCAAGTTGCTGGGAGCGTTGGGGGCCTGCGGTGGTGGTGGGGTGTTGTTGCCGCCCAGGCTCACGCTGCCAAATTCGCTGACCATGGTGTTTGCGGGAACGGCGAAGCTTGCGCCGTCGGAAAAATTCACGGTGATGCTGGCCGTTCCGGCATTGAAGGCCGCGTGAGTGCGAACCCCGCTGGGTGTCCGAAACACACGGTACAGCGGCGTGTTGGCGCTTACGGTTTCGTCAACCTGTCCCAGGGCCTGCAAGTTGGTGATCCAGTAGTATTCGTTGGCCTTGCTGTCGCCATCAAATACAAACGATGTGTTGTTGAACTGGTTCAGGGCCGTGGCCGGATCTTCGAGCGCTTCATATTCTTCAATCAGGTCGGGCCAATTCGGGCTGCTGGATGCAAACGCGTTGGCATCCATGGAGGTTATTTCCGCCAGATTCCTCTTCACATAAGCGGGGTCGCGCCCGAGATAGAGCGATCCGCCGTGGAACGGCAGAAATTCGATGCCATGTTCGAGTTCAATCTGCCCACTGAAGAACGTTCCTGTGTCTCCCTTGCCATCGAACACGTTGGCGATTTCCACTCTGCTGAAGCCAGAAGGGAACGTGGCTACCGGGCCGTCGTTGAACCAGTAGTCGAAGATAGAGTTGGTTTCCTGGGTATACAGCCAGATGGCCGTATCCCGCAGTTGGGTATTGCCGGTTTCAACCGCGTATAGAATCAGGCCGGTCCATGCGTTGACCGCTTCGGAGCTGGACTCCTGATTTTCCCCATCTCCAAAGGGCGCCTGGCCCGATGCCCATGAGTGTCCCGCATAGACATCAAAATGGCGCAAGAACGGAAAAAGGGCGTCATTGCGGGTTGGCGCTGCAATATCGCGTGCTAACAAGTTGACCATTCCGCCCCAATTGCTCGATTGGATCCAGGTCGGATTGAAGAGGCCGAGAATCGCGGAAGAGTGAATCCAATAGCCATAGTGGAAATGGTGATCGTTAAGGGCGATGTCACTTCCAAAGGCTGCGGGGTAGCCGATCAGCGTGCCCCAATTGCCGTTGTAGTAGAACACGTTGGAAGTCTGGTTGTTCGCGGCTCCGTTGAACCAGTTCTGTAGCTCGTTTTGCAGGCCCGTTTGCAGGGAACTGAGCGCCGTGGAATCTCCTGCAACTTTGGCGATGGGGAGAAGATGCGCGACCCGGGCCAGGTCTTTGCCGATATCGTAGGTGTTGGTTCCGCCGCCGCTCTGGCTCACCGCGAAGTGATTCGACTCGTTCGCGACTGTGTCGACAAACGACTTCAAAGTTGTATTGTTGAAATTGCCGGTGTTGGGCAGAAACGGCAGCACGCCCCGAAACACATTCATGGTAGTGAAAGAGGTTCCTTGCAGCACCTCCATGGTGCCCCGGCTCGATGGATAGGTGAAATTGGTGTTGATCGACCCGCTCTGCAGCGCGGTGTATTGATGCGGGTAGAGCGCCATCAGGAACCCGGTCTGCGTTCCTTCCTGGGCCTGGGTTGTGACCGTGTAAGTTGTGGTTACCTGGCTATTGCTCTGGTTATAGTTCCACGTGACCTGGGTATTGGTGGGAAAGGAAAACGCAAAGCTTGCGTAGGTATTCAGAGCGGCTTGGTTGGGTAGCAGAGCCAGCGAGAAATAGTTGTGTCCGCTCGGCAGGTTGCAGGTAAGCGTCGTGCCGCCGATTCCGCTCCAGCTCCCGCCGCTGGGGCAAAACAGCCCGTAGTTGTTGTTCGCAATGCTCACGCCCAAAATGTTGCCGTTGTTGGTAAATACCGTTGGCTGTCCGGCAAACGTGATCGTTGGATTGCTGCCGTTCGTGGTTACGTAGACAAAGGGCATTCCACGTCCCACGCGCGTGGTCATTGGGCCGAAGTTAAAGTCCACCGTCCAATCGGTAAAGGCGCTGACGTTTACGGTGGACGTATTCAAACCGGCGACGCCGAGGGTGAGATCGCCTTCAAACGGCTGGTTAAAGAATGTGCCTCCGTTGTTCAGCGCAGCGTCGAAGCCCATCAGGAGGCCTCCGGAAGTAGTCTGCATGCCCAACGGCTGCGGAAACATATTGAACGGGCCGCCGCCTCCACCACCAAACGTGACGGAGCCGTTCACGATGTTGTCGGCATACCAGTTCTTTGCGGCCCAAAACCTGTGTGTGGGTTTCGGCCCGCCGACGGAATTAAAAATCTGGGCTGACGGGGCGGTGTCTCCTGCAGGCAAGCTGGTGGTATAGCTTCCTGCGCCCACGTGGACGACTTGGCCTTGCATCGGCAAGGCCGTCATGGCGATCAGGCAAACTGCGGTGGAGAGGATTGCAATAGGGGAAGCGAGTCGAGATTGCACATTGGGGCTGTGCATAGTCGTTCCTTTCCGTGCCGTGCTTGGGGCGGCCACTTGCCAGGCAGCCAGCTTTTAGTGCCGATCGCAGCACTCAATGTCTCTCGCGCGGTTTCTCTTGCAACACTCCAGGCCGCAGGGACGGCCATGCCGGTCGTTGTATCAAACCGGTACAATCCCGCGCATTTCCAAATTTCCAATTCCCGATTCCCAAAGAATGATACGATCGCTGCCTTGCGGGGCACATACTAAAACGTTTTAGCTCGATATTCAAGGCCGTGAGCTCTTTTTTGTCCGCTCCGGATTTGCGCTTTTTAATTTTGGAGAACCGGCCCGTGCGCGAGGAATAGGCGAGAGGCGCGCTCGTAGTAAGATTCAGTCATCCATGGCCCATCAGACCAAAAAAGAAAACGGGCAGGAGAGGCCTGTCGGCCTGAAATTCCTGGCCGAGTATCTGGCTCTGTCTCCGGCCACCATTTCCGTGGTCCTCAACGACTCGCCGACCGCGCGCGAGATCCCGCAGCGCACTAAGGACCGCGTTCTCGATGCGGCACGAAAGTTCCGGTACCGCCCCAATGTAATGGCGCGCACCCTCAGGCAGAAGCGCAGCTCCACCATTGGACTGCTGGTGCATGAGATCAGCGAAGGCTACGGTGCGTTGCTCTTGAATGCTCTGGACGATTATCTGCTGCAGGAAGGCTACTTCTATTTTGTGGTGAGCCATCGGCGGCGGCCAGACCTTCTCGAAGAATATCCGCGCATGCTGATGGAGAGATCCGTGGAAGGCCTGATTTTGATCGATACGGTGCTGCACAAGAGCTTGCCGCTGCCCACCGTCAATATCTCCGGCCATACCAGGGTGCCGGGAGTGACCAATGTGATCCTGAATCATCATCTCGCCGCCAAGCTGGCGCTGCAGCACCTGGTGGACTTGGGCCATAAGCGCATCGTTTTCGTCAAAGGGCAGGCGTTTAGTTCCGATTCTGAAGTTCGATGGAAGGCGGTGCAGGATGTGGCACGCAAGATGGCGGTCGCCATATTGCCCGAACTCACGGTTCAGCTTGAGGATTCTACGTACTCGCCTGTGGTTGGATATCCCAAGATCCAGGAGCTACTGTCGCGCTCCGTTCCTTTTACCGCGATTCTCGCATATAACGACCTCTCGGCGATTGGCGCCATCCGTGCCATTCGCGACCACGGACTGCGCGTGCCCGAAGACATCTCCGTAGTCGGCTTCGACGATATTGCCAGCGCCGCCTTCCAAAATCCTAGCCTCACCACCGTTCGCCAGCCGCTCCGGACCATGGGCATGACCGCCGCCCGAATTTTGTTGGATCGGCTCAACGGCGGCAAGGACCCACGGGAAGTAGTCGTGCAGCCGGAATTTGTCGTCCGCGAATCTACCGGCCCGGCAAAGGCTTTGGCTCGGGTCCAAACCAGCCGTCGCCGCAAGAATGGTTGATGATTGACGATCGACGATTGGCGGTTGATGGTTGAAGATTAAAGATTAAAGACTGAAGGTAGGAGGGTGATTTTTCCGCTCTCCCGACCCTATCTTGACCGGGCTTTGTTGCCCACCGCATATTCAGGAACCGATCGAGAAGCGATTGCTGGCTTGTCGAGTCTGCATCCCGTGTGGCAACCCAGATTGGCTCGTGGGCTTCAACTCATCGATGGCCCAACGGGCCCTTTCAAGTTCGTTCAAACGGCTCGGCACTTGCCTGCTTGTAGAAAACGTTCGCCTATCGGAGACACTGAGATGCTCAAATCCCTGCACAGCGTTCTTATTTTTGCGGCAGCCATTGGATGTGGAATCGTTGGCGGCATCTTCTACGCGTTTTCATCGTTCGTGATGACTGCGCTGGCGAAACTTCCAGCGGGACAGGGAGTGGCAGCGATGAACTCGATCAGTGTGGCTGTCCTCAACCCAAGTTTCATGACTGTGTTTGCGGGTACAGGAATCGTGTGCCTCGCCCTGAGTGTCCAATCGATTTATTTGTGGAGCCAGCCGGGCTCGAAGCTTGCTTTGGCGGCGAGCCTCGTTTATTTGGTGGGCTGCTTTGGAGTTACCGCTGTCTTGAACGTGCCGTTGAATGACCGCCTTGCATCTCTTGGCGATACCGCCGAAGCCGCTGCCTACTGGCCTCACTACCTGGCGGCATGGAATCTCTGGAATCACGTACGTTCCGTGGCTGGAGTGTCATCGGCAGCGCTCTTCATATGGGCTTTTCGTCAACGTTGAGAAGGCTCGATCGACTTTAAGTAAATGTCGGCCAGCGCTTATTGCAGCTTCAGCGAACGGAGAACACCGTCCAACTGATTGAGATTGGGCCGGAATGAATCGGGCGCTGCGCCTGTCATCTCTTTTTGGAATAGACGACGATACATTTCGTCGCCTGGGTTTCCGCCAGGGCGGCTGGCATCCTCACATTGCTTGCTGAACTGTCGCTCCACAGGCGCGTTGGAAATCTTGGACTTCAGCATGATGAAGTAGCGGCCATCGTCGCTGAGCCCTTCAAAAAGGTAGAATAGATATAGTTCGCAGCCATAGTCCTGCCCCATGTCCACAATCCACCGGAGTCCGTGCCATCCTGGCCCCCTCAGAACTTGGCTGCGGCTCCACATCATGATGCCTGCATCGTAAAAAGCCGAATACGGCAACTTGTCTGACTCCAATCCTGCGCCGCCCTTGAGCAAGGCTTTTTCAAATGCATCCATATTGGAATGGTCTTCGGAGAATATCTTCTTATATCCTTCAACGGTCATAATGCGAAATGAAAAATCGTCTCGCACCAAGGCCAAATGAGTTGGCCAGGAGTCGGGGTAGTCCACGCCATCGTTGAGTTCGTAGGGCGCCACTTCCAGTTTTTGCCCTTTCGCAAATGAGCCAAAGTCGATGGAAACCTGGTTGCGGCGAATGCCCGCGTCGGTGATGGGATCATTGTCTGCAAGAAAAGAGAATTGGATTGCAGGACTCTTGACTGGCGCGAATTTGATCCTGTACGTGCCTGTCTGCGGAAGTGCATAAAACCAGTTATCGGCGTTGTCCCCTCCTTGCTGAAGCGGCTCAGGCCCATCCGGCGGTTGAACGGAAACGCGAAATGGTTCGGCTGTGTTTACCTTTAGGAATTGTCCGGCCCGTCCTGAGAGCCGAAACTCCACAGCCTCACCCTTCGAGAGTTGATCGGTGCCGAAAGAAACAGGGGGCTGCACCGAAATGGTCTTTACTGGCGCCATGGTCTTAAGCTCTGGTGGCATGGTCTCGTGCACCGGCAGTTGAATTCGCTGCTTAGGATTGGCCGCTAGCGGACTCGCGAAGGGAGTAGGCATAACCGGAGTTTTTCCATCCGGGCTTGCGTTTGTTTCGCCTCCACGCTTGCAACTGGAGAGGCTAGTGGCGATAGCCAGCGAGCATATCCACAAAGAGAAGAGGCGGCACTTCAAAAAGAAAGGTCGGTACTTCGAAAAAATGGGTCGGTACTTCGAAAAAATGGGTCGGTACTTCATACTTCGATAGAAAGATCCCTTCGCATAATTGCGTTCCGGCCATGTTCGCCGCTCTCTATGGAGACGCCTGCAAAACAAAGATCGCGATATCTTCAAGTGTATCTTCCGCGGTTCCCCCGCATTCGGCATCGCCAAGCAGCCTTGTGATTGCCGGAACGGCAAGCTCCAAATGCAGCCTTCTATGCAGCCGAGCGAGGTGGCCAAGCGCGATGAGCGCGGCGATGCGCACCGGCGTCCTCGAATCCGAGAGTGCCCGCAGACACACCCTTTCCGCCCACTGCCAATCCCGCTCGTGCAGTGCCATCCGTATCAGGGCTGGAGCCGTAGTTTGGCCGTCCGGCGAGCGCAGGGCCTCCTCGACCTCTTGGCGGGAGATCGGCGCTGGTTCCTCATATCTACGAGCGGGCATAGCTCAGTCCCTTCATCTCGCACACCCTATTCATCGTTGCCGATCGAAAGCCTCGATGATCCTACCCAACCTATCCCACTGTGTCTTGAATTCTTCTGTATTCAGGGAAGTGCCTTGCAGGAAGCAAGGGCGTTCCACATGATAGTAGTACCGCAACAGCTCCATCGAGCACGATCGAACAAGCTCCAGCAGATTGTGCAGATGGTCTGCTTCAATACTGCACTCGTCCGCCAATCCATCGTTTCCAAGCATCCGAATTCGTAAGAGGCCGATGCCAAGAATCTGCAGCAATGCTTCTCTTATCTCCTCCTTTTGAGGTGCGCCAACATGGTGCGTCGTCAAAACTCCCTCCATCCTTCCTTAACTACGGCTCTACCGGGACGCAACCTAAGCTCTATATAAAGCTCTTGTATCTTGACCGGCGAAGAAGTTTGCACAACCGTGGAAGAGCACAGCTGTCCGCAAGATGCTTCTCCCCGTTGCGGCGCTTCAGCGCCTGGGCTTCATTGATTTATGACCAACGGCCTGCTGTCAAAACTCCCGCCATCCTTCCTTACTCACGAGCTTGGAGACGAGCTGCAATTCATCGTCTGTAATGGTTTCCTGAAGGTAGACTTCTTCCGGAGCACACAATTCAAACGGATCGCGAGATAGAAGGACCATTCCTCCAGGGTGTTCGCCGCGAATCGCATAAACGAGCACATCGTCAAGTGTGGCGTCGAAGTCGGTAAAGTCTTGCAGCGCGTTCCATTCGTGGCTCTTTACATGGTTGTACAGCGCCAGCACCCGCGGCCGATTTGCTTCGCTGATGACGGTTGAGGCAATCTGGACAAATGAATGCCCTACGGTTTCCTTGCCGCAAACCAGACACTGAGGAGCCAAAAGCCGCATTCTCAGAACCGTGGCGTCGTTGGTTGACCGCCAATTGATCTTGGGCTTCCGCTTTTGAAAAAGCTTGCCAAACATCCATCATCCCCAAATAGATAGAATAGCCGCACCCAACAATCTAAAGATCCAAGGCTCTATACATCCAAACGCCTTAAATATCCGGACTCAAAGCTAGAGCTGCAAGCCGCTTCCTTTCAAGATATTCTCGGATGGCCATGGAAATTGCATATTCCTGCGTTGGCCCTACGATCTTTGCTTTTATTCTGTCGAACAGAGATTTTGCTGGAACATCCTTGAAGGTAAAATACTCGACATCCGCCATGTCTGCCGGCCAGACAACTCGCGATCGCCATTCCGTAGATGCCGCCAGGCCCAGTTGAATCGGCGCACCCAGATGCTCTTGCAGGGTCTTCAGGGTATCAAACACGCCGTCCGCATAAAAGGAGCATGTGGAGGAATAGAGCGTGCCATCCTCAACGGTGGTGAACACCAAGAAATAATCGTCAACGTAAGGGCCTTCGTTTGTGGTGTATTCGGCAATCAAGACCACAGATTTCGCGGGCAAAGACCATCGCAGCGCTCCGGCCGTATCCCGATATTCGAGAACGGAGTTTCCAACTTGCAAGGAGTATTTGTCCGCCATCTCAATGCTCCGATAAAATGCAGGGCCGTAAAAACGTCTTTAGGGCTTGCTTACGACAAGGGCATTGGAGCCAAGATCCCACGGAACTAGACAGGCGCGAAGAACCAAGTAGATCCAGCTTTTTGCCGGTTCCTCAATAAGCTGATCGACGCCATTGTCAAACATAGCGATTCCCATAGATCGGGCTCCTGGAAGTTTGGTAAGCCCTTCAAGGAACTGGCCAAGCCGTGTCTGAATCATGGCGGCGTAGACTTCAGGGGGTAGGGAGCGGTCTTTGATGTCTGCCCAGCGTTGAGGGAGAGCCGCATCTCCCGGCAACCGTTGAAGGGCTTTTCGGCCTGCAAGAAACGCTTCTTCCCACAGAGCGCCAATATCGGAATCGCCGGGAGTAAAAATATTGAATGCTATGCCTTCGCCCCGCAAGTACGGCGATTCTTGAAGAACCTTGTCGTCTTCGGAATCCCCAAGGCCTAGGCTGATTTCAATGCAGGAACGTAACGCCAGTTGCTCAATTTCATGCTCCAACAGCGGAAGACTCGCCCCAACGACTTTTCCAAAGCCATAAACCGACATGCTTTTTGGCTAGTTTGCCACTCCAAATAATATCGTACGCCGCAAAGCATTGAAAATAAATGCCAGGGCGCATGGATCACAGCCAATTCACGCTCCCGAATCAGCCTGATGTGTTGAGAAATTCCCGCGTAAGGCATTCCTGCAGCGAATCTCCGTACACGATCGCATCCGCTCCCGAGATGGATAAAACAGCGCTGCTTTCGCGGCCCTCAGCGCATACCACAAATCGATGGGAATAGATTGGCACTAGGCCCGCTTGGTCTGGAAGATCAACACCTTGCTCCGACAGGTTGGCCGTTATTTCGTTGCGAAGACTCCGAACGTCTTCGATTCGCTGTTTTACCAATTCGATGTCTCTCGGAAAAGAATAGACGCCCACGCCTTCGGTCGAAGGCATGCCGCGACTTCCATAAACATTCAAAGTTGGTAGGTCCGTTCCGTTCATTTCCCCCAGAAATGCCGAGAAATCAAAAGGAAACCGCACTGCAAGGATGCGCTCGTACTCCGCAATGGCCGAGTTCGGCAAGCCGGGATTCCAGCGCGTACCGGGTTGGATTTGAAAACCATAGATGTCAGGATTGATTGGCCGGTCGCGCCATCTCGCTTCGGTGGTGTGCTTGAACTCGCTAAGGAATTCGATATTCATCGGAATTGGTGTTGGGCAGAATAGTAGGCCGCTGACAAGGGTACAAGCACTTTTCTTCAAAACTCATTCCGATCGGCACGTCGCCATCGCAAAAGAAACGACAAATCCCTTCGTCAACCTTTAAAGATAGAAATGCTTCGCAAACCAAATTGCATCTGAGTTTGAGAGACAGGCATCCTCAATCGTAAAAGCAACAGGGAACCAATCCTGCATCTTCTTGGCGAGCGCAAATTGAGCTGCTCCTATTGCAAATGCCTGTTCAACTCCATGAGATTGCTCTTCTTGAATCTGGTCAAACAACCGTAACATGGCCCCCTGAGACCATTTAGAGTTGAGAAATGACCGCAGAAAGCAGCCCTGCTCTCGTATATCCTCTGTCAAGACTTCCAGGCAGGGCCGGTCGCTTTCCATCGCCGTTTCTATTGTTGACTCATCGTCACTTGAGGGATGATCCGGCCTTGGTGAAAAGCCAAGCTCGCGAATCGTGGCTCGGTTGATTTTATCCTTCGAACCTAGTATCTGATCGGTGCTCGCAAACGTCAGATCCATGAAACCATATTTGGCTATGACCGATGATAGATTCTCAACCGAGTCCTTGAGCCTGAAATTGCCTGGCAGGGCGGACGAAATCGCCGAGAGGATTGTGTCTTCGATTTGAGTGATAGCAGGAATCGTCATCTGCCGGCCGATGAGTCCCGGCAAGGGCCTATACCTCAGTTTTCTAATGCTTAATAGAGTATTCATGAAACAGTCAAAACCCTGAAAGATGTTTTGAAAATAATCTGGTGAGAGGCTAAATTCCTTAGCCCCATTCCTGATGTTTCTATATTTCGCTTGAGGATATAACCGGCTCTACGGGGGAGCACAACCTAAGCTCTATATAAAGTTCTTATATCTCGACCGGCGATGAAATTTGCACAACCGTGGAAGAGCATGGTTTTTCAGCCATGCGCAAAGTATTTTGCTACCAATTGTGCGTATCTATCTCGAAAATATAGGCGGACTCGGAGAATAAGAATGGCGATCGTGTGCGCCCGACAAGTCCATAGATAAAGGACGGAAGCTGATCGATGTACAAAGGCTCTTTAGGAAATGCCACCTGAAAATAGTTCTTGGTGGCTCCGGAAATATCTGCGTTATAGGAAAAGAGACCGGCGGATGCCATGGCGACAAAATCCTTTAAATAAAGGCTGCGTGCCTGGTCGTCTGCCCATCGTCCGGCGCCGCCTTCAGCCTCTGCCCGGACTGTATAGGGCGCACCTCTGGGCGTTTCCTGAAAGAAATAATCGATCAGCTTCAAAGCAGCCTCTTGATCCTGTTTAACCGAGCGGGGCAGAGCACGCTGGCCCGCGGTGGTGAAGTGCGCAATTCTCCCTTCGGGATCGACTGCAAACCAATCCCAATCGCGAGTGAATTCCTCTATTTCGTTGATTTTCATCGGATAGGACTGCCTTCGGAAGCCGCGCGCTCATGCCAGAAGGTCCGCCTCTTAAGAATCCAAGACCACAGATGCGTAGACCAAAAACTCGCCAACGTAAAAGTGACAACGTATCGTGTGCTTGCATTCACGATGGACCATTGCGCGGCTTGATTGTGCGCGCGAACATCAAATGAGATTTCTGCCGTTCGATCGCAGTAGCAGAAAGTCAAAAGCTCGCCGTTACGCTTCATTTCTGAAAGAGGCAGAATCTTGAATGGCGGGTCCAGGACTTCCAGGCCATCGAAAGCCAGCCAGAAGCGGGCAACCTGTTCCGGAAACTCAACAGCAAGATGGGCCTCGGCTCTCTGCATAGCCTCGAGCGTCGCGCCTGCAGCGAACCTATAGATAAGGTTCTCGCCCGCCCTTGACCGAAAAGACCGAAAGCGATTTTCGATTTGATCGAGATGCATATTGCTTCTTATTGGTTCACTCGGCCTTCACGATCCGGCGATACGATTGAGATGGGTAGGCGCTTTTTCACCCGCTGCATCCCCGTGAGATGTTATTAACCCGATAAATGCATCGTCGGTTTCTTCAGTTCCTATATCTCTCCGGCCAAGGTCAGGCTCTTGCTGGCCCAATCTTCGGACTTCCTTCAATGGTATCCGCCAGGCTGCTGATGTTTCAACGACAGCCGGCAAGGAACCTGTCAAGGATGGAGGCGTCGAGTTCCTTGCGTTTGGTTGGGTCAAACACTACGTCTTTGATCTGAATGTGTCCAATGCAGGTTACCTTCGTGTCGCCGAGGAGCTCCCACGAACCTTTTCGAACCGAACCTTCAACCGATTCGGGGAGAATATAAACTGAATAGCTGGTTGGATAATCATCTAGAAGCTCGTCGAAGGCGCTCTGGAGAAGGAACAACCTTTCCCTATAGGGGAGCGCGATGCAGCGAGGGACATCGTAGAACTCTAAATATAGAAATGGAGTCATTTGGCCTTAATTCCTGAAGGCATCCATTCCGAAATCAGCATTCTCGAATGGTTCTTCGATGAGGAGTGGTTGGCCAAGCTTTGCACGCCCTTTCCGAACTTACGAGGATGACCGCGTAGCGTGAGGGTGCCCCATCCTTTGCGGAGAGCGCGGTTTTGCTTTTGCGCTCGGAGCAAAGGGTGGGTGTGTCGGTCGAATCCCGACTGGCTAATTCCAAATCATAAAAGACATCGATCGAATCTCCGAGGATATCTCTGTGCCACGTCTTGCCGGATGCCTAAGCATGAAGAAGGCGGACCATCTCCGGGATCATCGAGTGAATCGAGCCGGTCGCAGTTCTAACGTCGAATCCCCGGCAGATGCATTCGAATGTTGAGTCGTGAAAAGCAAAGATGAAATGCTGTAAGCGGAAGAACTTCTCAGGCCGATGGTGCTCGTGAACGGAGTTCATGCGTTCCAAACGGCGGATCCACGAGGAGTCCTTGATCCTGAAAGCGGCGTAAGGTTGCAAGCCGCGGCTTTCTAAAGGATGCCCTTCAAAGGCTTCATCGTTTGGCGGACCAAGGAAATGGGCGATGCAGGCTTCAAAGCGGATGAGTGCAACGGGCTCATTGCTTGTGACCGCATCAAGGATTCGAACAGTTGAGCCGTCCCATTCTGGCGATCGGTTTTCCATGTAATATGCAAGTACAGTGCGGTGCTCGTCGGCGATGACAAGAGGTATTGGCGCACCTATAGCTGACTGCGGTACGTCTTCCAACTGCTCAACTTCGTCTCTTTCATCGACTTCATACATCAATCCCACCTTGTAGCTTCCGGAATTATTTACGATTTTACTACTGCCCGTCGAACTCAACTTGATATTTCGGCGGTCTGCAATATAGCACCACTACTCCGGGTCCCACTTCACTTGCAAGTCGGAAATTGTTCCAGGAGCGGCGGGCGGGCCAAGCGGTTTCAACTGTCCTTTTACCTTGAATCGGAGGCTGCTATTGGCCGCAATTTCCTGCTGAATTGCATTGGCTAGACGATCATAGGTCTCCTTATCCTGGGGAAGAGCAGGGTGAGTGGACACATCAACCTCGCGCCTATGGAATGCCTGTTGCCAGCGTAAGAAGATTGCTGACCGCTGTTGCTCTTGTCGCAGAATTTCATCGCTTAAAGGCTTCAACCAAAAAAGGTCAGAATAATCATCCTGTCGCTCGTCGAAGATATTTTCAAACCAATGGGGACGGCCTCGGTATTCTGCGACTCCGCTTCGGGGACCGTCCCAGTAGTCGTGAACCGCGTGCACAATTTCGAAGCCCTGCTCCAGTTTAGCCATGCTGAAACCTTCTGTTATCCCTTTTAATTTTACGGCTTTCGAATGGCTTTCTTATGTCGCGGCGGGGCTGTCGTCACTGGGCCATTCCCAATCATTCTGACGGCCGACATAGTCCCCATGCAGGCCCATGCCGCTAAGGCCTACTGGCATCGATTCTCCTCGGAACGTGAAGCCTACCTTGCCAGGCCCCACCCACCAGGACAAGACCGCCAACACGTCATGAATCGCTCCTGTACGCTGGATGTGAAGCATCTGCGCCAGCACCTGCCGCTGGTCGGTGGAGAGAGATTGAACGAACGTATTGAATGCTCGGTGATCTGGCGCTTTTGAGAAGATGCCCTCTTGAGCGACGAGCCTTTCGGAAATGCCGCGGCTCGTCTCGGTGGCGAGTTCATCGATGATTGCCTTATAGACATCTACGGGACGGGATAGATCTGTTTGTCGAGGCATTTCCTTTCCTCCCCATGGGATTGGCGTCCGGTCAGCTATCCCGGACGCTTCATTCGCTAGATTGCTTTCTGGGCTGTCGCCGAGCATGCGCGAATTGGCTCATGCCCGGCATCAATATGGGATATCCAATCCGAAGAACTTTGAAACCTTAAATTCGGCTTCAGGGTAACGTTGTCTCAAATCGTTCATTACATTGTGGTCTCGCCCATAAACATAAAAGTATGTGTCATCTGCGAGCCTGATCGTGAGATCCGCCTGCAGCATGGCTTCTTTGTCATCAACATCAGTCAATTCCCCTGAAGGGTTCTTCACGTAGAGAAAGATAAAGGCCCAGTCGAACTGGGTGGCGCTAGCTGCCTTTGTCAGAAAGGCGGCCGGAGAAATCACTCGGTCTTCATAATCTTTCAACTCTGGAATTGCACCCTCCAAATCGGACATGCCAACGGCAGAAGCCCCAAGCCTATGAATGAGGGGCGCCACAAAATCTGCAACGCTGCTACCTTTAAGGCCATTCCCGTCTGTCACGATCAATTGATACCAGTCGACATCGAGAGCACGCTGATTTGTCATTATGTAAGCTCCCCAACATACTTGACTAGCGGAAGGGCTTTCTCGATCAGATTTTACCGAATGGGCTTTCTGTCGGATGCAGGCGAGATTCACATGGTCTCCTCGGCCATGATCGCTACAACCGGAGCCAGGACTTGGGTCACCCTGCTTAGGGCTCAGGAGTTCGTAACTGATAACTCGCACGATCATGTACGAGGATTTGAGGGTTTCGCATCACCTGCTTGGCCTGGATTTTCCAGTCCGACGATAATACTCCAACTGAAGCGCTGTCTACGATTAGGACATCTGCATCCTGGCAACCTACGCCCAGTAGATTCGCTGCTCCATTAAATATCCAGACTGAATGCCCGATGCTGGCGATACCCATGAGCAACCCGAAAAAGGGAATAGCCTGATTCGCGATTTGGAGATTTGCAGAAGTGCCGATAGCCCAGGAAGTGTCCGCAATTGTAGACACGTTGCGCTTCGTCGTGGATGGAATCATTTTCTCGATCGCTTTTACCATCTCTGGCTTCACAGAAGCTTGTGCCAAAGTGGGAAGGATCAGATAGGTGCGATCCTCACGAACGATTACCAGATTTCCCCGTGCAGCGAGCATCCGTACTTGGTCGAAGCAATCCTTAGCCGAGATTGTCATAGTGATTCCGGCAAAGCGGTGCCCTGTCCGGAGACAGGGCCGGTCAGTTTAAACAGGATGCCATGATCACTCAATGATCTTCGTGCTTGTGAAATTACGCTGTACACGTTCGATCAGATCTTTATTCCGGGAAGTAATTACCCAGACATCCCCATCTATTGCCTGAATAACTACATCATATTCCGGGGCACTCAGATCCACGGGAGCAATCGGCGGGTGAGTGCCTGGCCGCACACCTATCAGAATTGCGTCCACAGTCTGATATATGTGCCGCGCAAACGCTTCCAGCTTTTGCCATTCCAACTTGACCCCGTTCGGATTTTCCCTGATTTCTTGAAATAGATTGGACACCCACGATGGGGGATCGCCATCCTCTGTTTTTGGCGCCACCAAACGCACCGGTTCAAGATCAACGAAGTGCCAATCCAGTCCTTGAGCGAAAGGCTGGATAGCAGCTAATATTTTCGCTAAATCTATGAACGGAGTATTGTCACCCCCATCAAGAATTTCAATTTTTGGCATACTTCATACCTCCTAATGAGGGAGTTCTTTTTTAGGTTCTACCGGCTCAGGAGGCAAAGGCTCTGCCGTGCGAGCGCGGGCTCCACCATCTGAATCATAGGGGTGCTGGTGTGGATTTGGATGATTACTAGGTCTATCGTGATCTATAAAATCAATATCTCTGAAGCTGGTGGTGACTCCCGCTAATGCCCACCCGTTGCCGTCTCTATGTACTCACGATTCTTGGGTCACGAGCGTCCAAAATGCCCTTCTGGTGGACGCCAGCCTTCGGGTAAGCGCTTCGCTAAATCGATATTTTTGTCCTCTCGTCGACTCTTAACAAAATGGTCGATATCCGCCTGTGCTTCCTCGGCTGCATTTTTGACGGAAGCGGTAGGATGATTCTTCAGACGTGTGAGTATGTGAGAAGCCGCTGCTTCGTCGATCTGCCCATTAAAAGCTGCCAGGAATCCCAAACCTGTAGCCACGGCCCATAGGACAAGATCGTGATAGTCGGCAAATTTTGCTAGCTCTTGTTGAGCCCACTTCCAATCGTCCTCCCAATAAGCTACACTGATTAATCCATCGCGAATCTCATTTACGTTGCCACTGGATAAATAAGCTTCAAGTTGGTCGCGAGTTCGCTGCTTAACCTGGGCATAGCAAGGTGTGTTCATTTCTCCGTTTCACCTGGTCGCTGCCATTCAATGAACCCGTGCGATTCGGCACCGACGCAATAATCCGGGCTTCCAGATCCTAAGTTAGCTCACTTCGGGCAAGTCCAAAACATTGTGGAAAATATTTTTGAAAAAGGAGCCCTATCTCCTTAATATTGGGCTCCACGTTAGTGACGAACTCCAGAAAGTTAAGCAATTGCATGGAGGTATCGTTATCTTCCGGATGTTGCTGTGCAAGAAGCACACAAATAACTGCACGGATTGCAGCGACTGGAGCATCAACATCCCTCATACCCTTATAGGTTGAATCTAGCTCTTTCCAGCATCTTATTTTCATTTCGACAACCGCGCTAAGATCCGTTCGCTGCGCAGAATAGTCTTTTGCGAGCGCAAGTGCTTCAAGCGCGATCGGAGGGAATTGATGTTGAATCAATGACAAGCAGGCGATGCAAAACTGGTTGCATGAATCGCCGCCCCACACCACGTCGCATTCTTCCATTCTATCTAAATCTGGATAGAGAAATCGTATATCCCTTTCATCGGACATTATTGATGAATTAACCCCAGTTCGTCTAAGAGATGCTGGCAAGATAAGCAGGGCCACCCCTCACTCTATCTGTGTCGATAATTCTACCTCTCATGGTGTGGCTTTCTCGTCGAAGAAAAGCCACACGAAACATATACGTCTGGAAATGCAACGCTGGAAATAGATCGCATCTGGTAACTAAATATACTCAGTGAAACTTTACCTGCCGTTGGCTTGGCGGACGCCAATCTTCGGGTAGGCGTCTCCCAAGAGAAATCTTCTTATCTTTTCGCCGAAGTTTTACAAAGTGCTCTATTTCCTCTTCGGTCTCTTGCACGACACTAGCTAGGGCTGGCCGGGTCCCCTTGATATGAGCCAGAATTGGACAGACTATTTCTTCGTCAATTTCTCCATGAAAGACCGCTATATAACCTAAGCCTAAGGCTACTGCCCACAACACTTTCTCGTTGTCATATTCTGCAAATCTTACCAATAGATGCTGTGCCCATCTCCAATCCTCGTCCCAGTAAGCAGCACTGATTAGTGCATCGTGTATCGCTTCCGGGCTATCAGTAGAGAGAGCTTGTGTGATCTGTCCCCTGGTACGACGCCGAACTGGAGCATAATTTAATTCATTCATTCTGAACCCTCCTCTGAATGATCTTTCCTCGTTGTGCGACTACACCGGCTTCCTGCAGCGCTGCACGGTGATTATTCCGGAGTCTTTTCCAGTCCGTTTCGTATCCATGAACTTGTCCATTAGCATCGGTTCTATACACTACGGATTTACCATTTGATGGATCAGCAGCACTCTAATATTTCCATTCACACTAACTGCTTAATCCTGAAGTGAACCACGAGTCGATAGCGGACTGACACCTCTCCGATCATGTCCTGGATTCGGCTGATAAATTCCCACTTCTGTAATGACTGTCGTGAACCTTTCGGTATCGAAGGTTGAAGTTACTCCGTCGGTGGGATCGTTGGTCATGGTGCCCGAGGTGTCGTATTGATAGTCGGTTCTGCTGGCCGTGTGGGTGCTGGTGTGCGCATCCGCGGTCACGCGAAGCTGTCCAGATCCTAGAGCAACAATATTTCACGGAATCCGGAAGCAGCTTGGAATGGCAAGTCAGCGTGGAAAGTTCGACTTACTCAAGCCATTCAATATCCCAACCGGAGTCATGAAAGAATTGATCGAGATCGGGTAAATTCTCTACCCAATTGTCATAACCCATGGACGAAGCTCCCTGCCAGGTAAGGATTAGATAGCCTCCTGTATTCTCTGAATCATCTTCGATGCGAACAAAGAATCCCGCATATTTCCCTGTTTTTATTCGACCTTTCTTGCCAACTTTGTCAGTGACCGGCATACGCTGCACCTCGTAGTAGTAGCAGCATCCCCGTCTCTTATCCTTCACCGATTGTGAGGTTACGAACAGAGATAACTTTAAGGGTGTACTATCCTTTTATATCTTGAATCTTGCAGAATTCTCTCCACGACGAAGTAGTTAATATATAAATGTGATCGTCGCCCGTCGGGTTTAGATATATAAAGTCGCTAACAAAAGCGTTGTTTTCCTCTACATATGCCAACTACTCATATTTTTGGTTGGGGCTGTTTTTCATCTGTTGGTCATAAATAGACAGAGTTTTTGTGCGGTATCCATGAGAATGCACTTCAAAAATCTCCACTCCAAGAACTGCAATTTCATTAATGGTGCAAAGCATGATTATTTCCAATACTTCTGGAAATGTGAATGATAGCTCACCTCCCACCGTCTTACGAGCTGCGGTTAAAGCGATCTTAGGCAACATTTCAAAGTTACTTGTCATAGATGATTTGGAATAAAACCAATTCCAGAGACTTGTATTACCTGCTTGGTCGCGTTGTTTATGACTACAAACATTCCACTTGCACTTATATACTCGGTCGCCGGTCCACCCGTCGCCCTATTGGTTACGCTGAAGGCTTTTCCATTCTTACAAACGTGGTAGTGGTGCCCGTCCGCATCCAGACGGACAACGGGATTATTTTCAGCATATGCGTGCAGATTCGACGACTGCGGATCATGCAACTCGGCGTAAGATACCGGATCAGGAAAAAAGCTAGTTCCAATCCGGCGTCAACCACCTTCCTAGACATTGCCGTCCACGTCATATACGTAATTCGTGCTGACGCCGTTTGTGGTAGCAGTCCGGCGTCAGCCAGCTTCCGAGGACATTGGAATAATACCGCGCGCGAAGTAATCGAGTTGAGTTTTGATATCGCGCTCTTTGCCGGTGAATTTGTAACGTTGAGATGATCTGGAAAAGTAGTACTACACGGAATCACTCGGGAAACCCCGAAAGATCTACGGAGCCAAATATCATCGGTCCCACGCTTTGCTTCGAGCGCAAGAATCAAGAACGCCCTCTCCACAAAGGATGGCGCCCTCACTTTCGTGAGGGCTATGAATAGAGAGAATGCTTTGAGGGTTGGGTCACCCATCCGTGAAAGAGGCACAGCCTACACATTTAATAAAGAAGCGTCATACCAAATATCAAGATAGGCATCAGCTATTAAAAAACGATAGCCAGGAGGTAAACCAAGAAGTTTGGTCAATTCTGGGTACTCTTCATAAATATGACTAGTATGGAGGGGAGCAAAAAAGCCGGGAGATTCAGAAAAATGTTCACCACACCAAATATACCAGCCAGTCGTATCACCTGTAGGCGGATGACGTAAACCATTCATCGGTTGTAACCCTTTTGTGGAGAGAGCAAAGCCTGATTTGAGTGCTGCCTGGGCTGGCACATACTCCACCTGTTGTTCGATACAAATTGCTCTTTGTTGGCTCTCAATCTTAGCTTGAAATATAGATATATTTTTCATGGTTAGAATCCGAATAATTTCCTCATTGCCCTTGAGAAACCACTCAGAAAACCTCCTTGTTGATTTGAGCAGTCTTGGCATTGTGGCCGAACCGAATTTACATCACGCATCTTTTTCTGGTCGATTCCACCTCGATAATGCTGTTCCACCAGGGGATCTATGTGGTCTGCGTTATTTTTCTGCCCTTGATCCTTACCGCAAGTGGCACATGGCTTCCCCTGAACCGACTCCCGCTGCTCTGGTGTAGTTGCATTAGTCGGTCTCTTGTAGGGGCCAGTTGGGCCATTACTTGAGGCATTACCGCTATTTTGGTTCGGGGCGGCATTATTTTGTCCACCACTACTAGCATTATCAGCGAAGTTCTTAAGTGCGCCGCCAGGGGGCTGCTGGAAACCTGTGAGGCACGCGGCTTGGCCGCAAGCATTGGCCAAAGCGTCGAAAGCACCGGAAGTATGGGCCCATCCAGCGGCAATCCCGGTACCGAGAGCCCCAAGGGCCTGGGCACCCTTGTCGAGAACCTCTTGCCCGAGTGGCGTTTCCGATAGCTCTTCAGCGGCTTGTTCAAGGAATTGTTCAAAAGGGCAAACCGGGCAATGCCCATCCACATCAAACCGCGTCGTCGGGACATTCCTCACATACCCATACAAGTTCAACGACTGCGGATCGCTAAACTCTGCGTACGGCACCGCCGTTGCCTTAGCTGCCCAGTCCGGGGTGAGCCACCTCCCGAGGCCATTGGAATAATACCTCGCGCCGAAGTAATCGAGTTGGGTTTCTGAGTCTCTTTCTTTACCGGTGAATTTGTAATGGTTGGAGTCGGAGTCGCTGAAGCCCAGTTCACCGCCCCAGGGGTAGAAATCGGATTCGTTTTTGATGTTGCCCGAGGCATCGGTGATGACCGAGGCGGTTTTCAGATGGTCAGAGAAATAATAGGAAACAGAGGTTGTGCCCCCAGAGAAGTCCTTTCTCGCGACGCGGTCGCCATCGAAGAAGACATACTCGGATTTCAGGTTGCCGCTGGCGTCGGATTCGGCCACGATGCCGGGCGTCATGTACCAGTAGAGCGTCCCGGTGGCGGGAGATCCCGAGAGCTTCTCCACGCGGTTGCCGTCAACATCGTAGACGTAGCTGGTGCTCACGCCGTTTTTCGTCGCGGTCGCAATACGATTCTCCACGTCGAAGACGGAGGTCACGCCGTCGGTCGGGTCGCTGGTCATGTTGCCTGCTGCGTCGTACTGATAGTCGGTTCCGCCGCCGGTATGGATGCGGTTATTGGCATCGGCGGTCACGCTCAGGTGCTCGGCGCTGCACTTGGTGGGATTCTTGGAGAGCAGGTTGCCCCACGGATCGTAGCTGTAGCTGCTGCCCCAGAACTTGGTAGTGTTGGCGCTGCCCTGGTTGGCCGCCGAAGGCAATAGAACGGTGCAATCTGTGCCGGAGTTCTGGGCTGTCAGCAGACGATTGAGGGGATCGTAGGTAAAGCTCTGGTTGCGTGTCGTGTCCTTGTTGTTGGCGATGGCCCAAACATTGCCGTTGTCCCCGGCTCCAAAGTGGAAGTCATAATTGATGCTGAACACGGTGGCCGTGGGCGAGGCAGCGGACATGTTGACCGGCTGCAGGCGTTTGT
>DATGIO010000133.1:0-25217 GCA_035295685.1 Candidatus Angelobacter sp. | reverse complement strand
AAGGCCGCGGGCGCAGACAGCGTTCATACCGAAGAGGTGCGAATGGCGGCCTCCTGGCAGGAAGGAAACACGCAGGTCGATATCGTGAGCCCCGCGGAATTTCACGTAAAAGCCGTTTCGCTCACCTGGACGGCGCCCTCTGCCTCACCGGCGGCTGGGTTGCGAGTTGTCGATATCGGCTTCGGCCAAGCCGATGATTTTCGGAAAGCAGGAGATATCCAAGGAGCGGTCCTGCTCGTCCACTCCAATGTAATGAAGGTGTGGGACGATCTTTTCGCCGAGTACTTCCGCCAGGTTCCCCTGCTGGAGGCGGCCAAAAAGGGCGGCGCTTCGGCAGTTGCCTTCATCTCCACACGCGAGCATGACCTGCTCTACAGGCATATTGGAAGCTTTGACGACCATATCAACCCGTTCCCGCAACTCCTGCTGGCGCGAGAGGACGGCGAACGAATCGCACGGCTCATTGCCGAGGGCCGTCCGGTGAAGATGCGCACCTCGGTTCCGAACCGCGTGGGTGGGCCGATCGTCTCGCATAACGTGGTGGCGGAGATTCGCGGCCGGGAGAAACCCAATGAATACGTTCTGCTAGGCGCGCACTTGGATTCATGGGCCTTGGGGACCGGCGCTCTCGACAACGGCTGCAATGCCGCCCTGGTGATTGAAGCCCTGCGAGCCATCAAGGCTTCAGGCGTACGGCCCTTGAGGACGATACGCTTCGCCCTGTTTACAGGAGAAGAGGAAGGGACACTGGGCTCGCTGGCCTACGTCCGCCATCATCGCGCTGAACTGGATAACGTGGTGGCCATGCTCACCTGGGACTCCGGCACGGGACGAACCACCGGCTTTTCGCTCGGAGGCAGAAAAGATCTGCTCGATCCGGTTGGCCAACTTGCCGGGCCGCTTGCTTCTCTGGATGCCGCCAAGCTCACCACCGACGCCTCAGTCGGCACCGACAATCTGGACTTTCTTCTGGAAGGCGTTCCGACACTGGTGGCCAATCAGGAGGAAGCCAACTATCTGATCAACTATCACGCTTCCTCCGATACCTATGACAAGGTCGATCTGCCGCAACTCCGCAAGCACATCGGCATGGCCGCCTACATGACGTTTGCCATTGCCGACCGCGCCGAAAAGCTTGGGCCGCGCCAAAGCCGGGCAGAGATCGAATCCTTGATTCAGGAAACGCACCTGGACGACCAGCTCAAGGGATTCGACACCTGGGCCGATTGGGCCAACGGAAAGCGTGGCCGCGCTAAATAGTAGCGGCGGGTACTCCCAATTTTTCATCGGCAAAGCCGCCCGATGACTCATAGATGAGCCATACTGGAACCATCGACCATGCTTCTTTTCTGGATCGTTTTTAACGCGTACATCCTGTTCCTGTTGCTGGTAGACCTGCTGGTCATCAACAAGCCGGGACGGATCATCACGTTCAAGCAGACCCTGCTTAGCTGCGCCGTGTGGATAGGGCTGGCGCTGATTTTCGCGGTTGCGATCCATTTCATCATGGGGGGCACGAAGTCTCTGGAGTTCCTGACCGGCTATCTGGTCGAAGAGGCCCTGAGCATCGACAACCTCTTCGTTTTTATCCTTCTGTTTGCTTACTTCAAGGTGCCGCCGGAGCAGGAGCGCACGGTATTATTCTGGGGAATTCTCGGGGCCATGATCATGCGCGCCTTCTTCATTGTGGCCGGCATTGCCCTGGTAAAGCGGTTTCACTGGATCCTCTATCTGTTCGGCGCATTCCTCGTCTACAGCGGGCTGCAACTGCTGCGGGGCAAAGAAAATGAGGTCGATCCTTCCCGCAGCTTCGTCTTGCGGTTCGCCAAAAAGCTTTTCCCTGTGACCGATACCTATGAAGGCGGGAAATTTTTTGTGATCCGCGAGGGAAAAAGGTTCGCCACCCCGCTGCTGATTGTGCTGCTGATTGTGGAGACCACCGACATTCTCTTCGCCACGGACTCCATTCCCGCCATTCTGGCGATCACCCGCGATTCATTCATTGTTTATACGTCGAACGTGTTCGCCATCCTGGGATTGCGCTCGCTTTACTTTGCCATTTCCGGTTTGATGAAGCTCTTCCACCACCTGCATTATGGGTTGGCACTGGTTCTGGTATTCATCGGCGCGAAGATGCTGATCCAGGCCCGGTATGAATTTCATACCGCAACCACGCTGATTGTGATCGTGTCGATCCTTGGTCTATCGATCCTGGCATCCATCCTGTTCCCGCCCAAAGCCAAGGAAGAGCCGAAGCAGGATGTGGTTTAAGAACCGCTCTTCCACTTGTTGGATCATTACATCCCATGAATTGCCGACAATCTCGGCAGCCTCCCATGATCGTTGACCGTCTTCATCCGGTTCCAGGGCCGCCGCCCCTATGGAGCACTACCGGAGCTGCTTTTAGGCCATGGGACTTTTGGCCCGGGTCAAACGTCCCATGGCACATGTACGGCGCTGTGGGCCAACCTCCGCGAAAAAAGCAGCTTCTCAGTCGAGCGGGAACTCTGCATGAACTCGCCGCGTTACGCATTAGTCGTTAGTTTGCTCGGGCTGTTTACGAGCTTTGCCACCAATCTCTCCCACGCACAGGCCACCGGCTGCTCCGCCGTCGCCGACCAGACAGTCAACATCTGCGTGCCCGTAAGCGGCGTGGCAGTCAACTCGCCCACGCTATTTTCAGCGGCCGCACTCGATAAAGAGCATCCTGTAACCGCCATGATTCTCTATGTGGACTCACAAAAACAGGCGAGCAGCACGAACGCAACTCTCTCTGCCTCTGTTGCGCTCGCCACAGGCAACCACGCGATTGTGATTCGTGCGTGGGACTCCACCGGCCTCTCATTTTCCTCGCAGGAAACCATTACCGTCGTTGCTCCTACGGTCGCGATTGCCGCCAGTCCGGTACAAATCGCAGCAGGTGAGACTTCTACCCTCATGGTATCGGGGCAGAATGTGGCAACAATTGTCATCACGAACAACTTGGACAGCACCAGCGTTACCCTGCCAGGGAACGGCGGCACAGTCAGCGTTACGCCTTCACAAACTGCGACGTACACCGCTACCGCAACCGGTGCGACCGGGGCAACCACCACCGCTTCAACCGCCATCGCTGTGCTCTCAAAAACAGACTTTGCGGACGTGAGACACGTGATCTTCATGCTGCAGGAAAACCGCAGCTTCGATCATTACTTCGGCATGCTGAATCCCTATCGTCGCGCCCACAACTTTAACGTGGGCGACGACGGTCACGTCTACGATGTCGACGGCATTGACGACAAGTTGGCATCCATCAGCAACAAAGACGATGCCGGTGACATCTTCCCCCTCTTCCACGCCACCAGTAGCTGCCTCGACGACATGACCTCCTCGTGGCTGGAAAGCTACGGCGATGTCAACCGCTTCAATTTCGCTGCGACCCGGCCAATCCTGATGGATGGGTTCGTTCACACGGCGGAAGGTTTTGCCAAATCGGGAGCGGGTAGCGGAGTGTTTACCGATACCACCGGCCAGCGTGCCATGGCTTTCTATGAGGATGTGGACTCAACCGGCGCCAATCCGGAGTTGAACTACTACTACTATATGGCCTCGCAGTTTGCGCTCTCTGACCGGTGGTTTTCACCGGTATCCAGTAAGAGCATCCCCAACCGGATTGCGAGCATCTCCGGCGGGACCACGCAGGGCTACGTGTTCGATCCGGCCAACGACGACCATGCGCCCCAGCTGGGCGCGAAGACGATCTTCGAACTGCTCGATGGCGCGCATGTTTCGTGGAAGATCTATTATTCCCACCTCAACGCGAACGGAACCCCCTCGGCGGTATTCGAATACTTCTCTTACAGCAATAAGTTCGTCTCGCGCAATGCTGCGGGGCAGTTGGTGATCGACGCCACGCATATTGCGCCCATCAGCCAGTACTTCCTCGACGTACAAAACGACACCCTTCCCCAGTTTGCCTATATCGAAACGGACTTCGGCGTCAGCGACGAGCATCCGGGCTCCGGCCAGTCCATTCTCTCTGGCCAGCAGGAAGTGGCGAAGATCATCAACTCCCTCATGTTCAGCCCATCGTGGGGAGACTCGGTGTTCTTTCTCTCCTTCGACGAAGCGGGTGGCCCTTACGATCACGTTCCGCCCGTCCCTGGACACACCAACCAAAACACCAGTGCCCTGCTGGCCACAGTTGAAGGCGATGTAAGACCTATCGCCGTAAACCCAGACGGATTCTCGCCCTGCCTGCCGCAGACTGCGGGAGTCTTTACCAATCACTGCGACCTGCGCGCGGCCGATCCAGGCGCACATCCCGGCGACGCAGCAATGCTCCAAGGCTTTGCGGCGCAGATCGGGTTCCGCCTGCCCAACATGATCATTTCGCCGTATACGCGGAGGCACTATGTAGGACACGCCGCCATGGACCACACCGCGGTGCTGCGCTTCTTAGAAGAGCGGTTCAATCTGTCTCCACTCACCAAAAGGGATGCGGCCCAGCCGAGCCTACTGGACTTCTTCGATTTCACGAACAAGCCGTGGGCCACGCCGCCGGCACAGAATCAAATTCCAGTACCGCCGGCTGTTGGAACCACCTGCCATCCGGCTACATTTCACTGATCGCAGATCACGGATCATTGACCAGGTGTATTAAAGCTTGGGCGCAACGAATAGAGTTGTTGCGCCCAGTGACCACGGCGGTCATCTACAACACGAAGATCTAGTTCTTATCGAAATGGATGGGTGCCCCATCCTTTGTGGAGAGCCCGCCTTTGGTCCTAGCGCTCGGAGCAAAGGGTGGGTTTCAATCATGCGGGCAGATACACCGACTCAGGGCCCGTTAAGCACGTACAATGAATTTCGAGGTTTTCTAAACAGGCTATTGCTCTTGCAGCGCAGCCCGTGTGGCCACGCGCACGGTAGCCTGGCCGCGAACGAGCAGGCCAACGCCGATCCAGACAGCCAGCGCAATCCACTCCGCCAGAGAAAAGTGGCCAGGGACAAACCATAAGAGCTTCATGGCAATCAGAGCCACAGAAACCATAGCCCCGATAAAGGCGATCAAACGCTGCGTGGCAGAAGCTTCAATGCAGAAGTAGGCCGCACACGCGGAAAGCCAGCCACAAGCGCACGCCAGCGAGCCGACCTCCGTCACCGGGACCAGGATCGCCTTCCCCATGCAGACGCCCACAGAGGTGAGCGCTCCAATCGCGAGGATGGAGACCACCGGCGTCTGATTCTTCTCATGAATGTACGCGACGCGGCCATTCACCATCTGCCGCCTGCCCAGCGCAAAGAGCAGGCGTGAGGAAGCCAAAAAGTTGCCATTGAAGATTTTCAGAAGCGAGAGCAAAGCCGCAATCAGTACGATGTTCACAACCCACCGTGCGCCCAGAGCGTGCTCCAACGCATAGATGGTGGCGAAAGGCCGATGCTCAAGCTCCTGCCAGGGCCACGCATAACTCACGACAAAAAGAATGAGGGCATAAAAGCCGACACCCACCAGCAGGGCGGCCACGATGGCCCGAAAAAAGCCCCGGGCGCGAAACGCGGGATTGGCCTCTTCCGCGCACTTGGCCACCGACTCAAAGCCGGTCATGAAATACGGCACGATTTGCAGCACCAGCAGGATGGAGACGGCCGCGCCCTGGCTGAAAGGCGGCAGGGTGTTGTGCATCTCGCCCTTGGCCAGCCCGCAAGAAGCGAACACGGCAAACAACGCCAGCAGCCCAAAGGTCGTCCAGTTCTGAAAGGCGGCGCTGATGCGAATGCCCCGGAAGTTTACATAGGTAATGAGCGCGGTGAGACCCAGGCCAATCGCCAGATGAGGAAGGAAGACCGGCTGCCCGGCAATGCGATACAGCTCGCCTCGATTCAGCTCAGGAAAGATGTAGGCCGTGAGGCTTCCAATGGCAACGCCTTCCCAGGGACATACCACCAGGTAAGCCAACATCATCATCCAGCCGGAAAAGAAGCCGACGCTGGGAGGAAATACTTTGGCGGCATAGGCAATCTCGCCGCCCGCGTCGGGAATCGCCATGACCAGCTTGCCATAAACATAGCCGATGGGGAGCAGCAGCACGCCGCCAAGCAGGAATCCGAGGATACCGCCCCACGGCCCACCCCGCTGCAGCCAATCGTCCATCAAAACGAGCCAGCCCACCCCTACCATAGTTCCAAAACCAAGCGTGAAGTAGTCGATGGTCCGGAGTTTGCGGGCAAGCTGGCTCATAGATGATTTACTTAGCTACGTAGCTGACCTTCCAGATGGAGTGCGATCCATCGTCGCTGACGAACAGCGAGCCGTCGTTGGCAACGGCTACGCCCACGGGACGCCCCCAAACATCGCCGCTTTCAGTGACAAAGCCGGTGAGGAAGTCCTCGTACTCGCCGCTGGCCCGGCCGTTCTTCATCGGCACGCGGATGACCTCATAGCCGGTGCGCTTTTTGCGGTTCCAGGAGCCGTGCTCGGAAGCAAAGGCATCGCCGCGATACTCTTCCGGAAACTGCTTGCCTTCATAGAAGGTCATTTCCAGAGAAGCAAAGTGCGGCTGCAGGATCACATCGGGGGTGATGACCTTGTCCTTGAGCTCCGGATGTTTTCCCTGATGGCGCGGATCGGCGTGGCCGCCCATGTAATACCAGGGCCAGCCGTAGAAGCCTCCGTCCTTCACATGCGTGATGTAGTCGGGCACCAGGTTATCGCCCAGCCCGTCGCGCTCATTGACCGAGCACCACAACTCGCCCGTCTGTGGATTAACGGCCTCGCCAACACAGTTGCGCAAGCCGTAGGCATAAACGCGCTGCCCGGTTCCGTCGGGATTGAACTCCAGCACGTCGGCGCGGTTCTTCTCCTGCGGCGTGGTGTCGGGATCGTCGTTGTTGGAGCGCGATCCCACAGAGACCAGCATCTTCTTGGCGTCTTTGGTAAAGACGACATCGCGGGTCCAATGCCCGCCACCGCGCAGCCTGCCGCCTCCAGGCAGCTCCGCGACGATCACCTCTTTCGCGCCGCTCGCTTTCATGTCGCCTTGATGGTAGGGAAAACGGACAACGGAATCGGTGTTGCCGATGTAGACCCACTGCGGGTTCGGCCCGGGCGGATAGAAGGCAATGCCGAAGGGCCAATTGAGATCGGTGGCGAAAACTTCAGTCTTTTCGGCGGCCCCGTCTTTCCCTGTTCCGCGAAAAACCTTGATCTTGCCGGTTTCGCTCTCGGCTAAAAACAGGTCGCCGTTGGGGGCGGTGCGAATCAACCGGGGATTGTCGAGGTTACTGGCATAAAGGTCTACCTTGAAGCCGGGCAAGGTTTGCGGCCAGGCCTGCGACGGACGGGGAACGACCTTGGCCCGGTTATCCACAGACTCGGACTCAAAAGGCTGAGGCAGATCGGCCAGCGTGAGCTTGCGGAACGTGCCGGGCTTTTGCTGGCTGAAATCGGCAAAAGCATCTTTTCCAGTGATTACGGCAGGGGCTTTCTTCGGAGCTGCTGCGTGCAGAATTGCCGCGATGGAAACCAGCAGCGCAGCGGCCAGACTGGGAATACGAAAGAAACGCATCGTAGTGTACCTCACTCGATTTCAAACTGTGATACAGAGCGGAACAGCGCCACCGCTGTGAAAATGGCAGCCTATTATTGCAGGGATGCCGCTTTTGGGGCCACCTGCCCTTTCGCCGCCCTGCTTTCTCAGGCCTTCCTTCATTCGTCAGGCTTCCTTATTTTGCAGGCATCCCTGTTTTCCAGATATCAAAGACTTTCTGCTATCAAAGACTTTCTGCTATCAAAGACTTCCAGGTATCAAGAGCTTTTAGATATCAAAGTCTTTTCGGATATCCGGATATCCGATACCAAAGATCGGGCTTGAATCGCCGGTCTTCAAAGCCTTCAACGCTTCAAAAGACTTCAACGCTTCAATTCACCCGTGTGCCGTTCTCGCTCATCTGGCTGCCAGGAACTCCTCCGTGATTCGGATAAACTGTTCCGGCTCTTCGTAAAAGGGCAAATGACCGCTCCGCTCGAAAACCGCGAAGCGCGACCCAGAGATCGACTGGTGAATTTTGTAGGCCACAAGCGGCGCCACATTCATATCATAACGCCCTGTAACCACCAGCACCGGAAATCGAAACTTGCGGATCTCTGGATTCAGGTCGAACCGGCTGATGTCGTGGTTCACAGCCTCATTGACATCGCGCTGGTAGACGTTGGTATCGACGTTTGCGAGAAATGCGTCGCGTTTTTCAGGAGAGTAGAACAGCATGGAAAGGTACTCGCGCAGGTCGGCATCGCGGGCCTTATTGTCACCCATTTCCTCGTTAAACGTGAGCGCCGCCTGCCGTTCCACGCCTTCCGGAAAGACGTTGCTGAAGAGAAAGATGGTGTCCTTGAACTGGGGCGCGGCTGAGTCCACTAGGATCAGATGGGAGATGCGGTCGCTATGGCGCGCGGCATAAGCCATCGCCAGAAAGCCTCCCCAGGAATGCCCGAGAAGGTCGATGCGGTCAAAGCCAAGATGGGCGCGTAAGGCATCCAAGTCGTCAATCTGGTCGGCTAGGGTATAGGTCTGGTCTTTCCGCGAGGAGATCGACCGCCCCGTGCCGCGCTGATCGTACAACACCACCTTGCGATTCTTCGCCAGCGACTCCCAAGCAGTGGAAACGTGGAGATAGGTGTGGTCGAATCCCGGCCCTCCATTGGCGACCATCAAAGGCGTGCCGCTTCCCGAGCCCAAGACTTCATAGTAGATGGTCGCTCCCTTGGCCTCGAACTTGGAACCGTTCTCATCGCGAGCTGCGGAAGGCAGCGCCGCCATAACCGTCAGGAATAAAAGTGCAAAGAGTGTGAGCGCATGTTGACAAAACCGCGCGACAATACCGGGAAAGAGGAACCCAGGGAAAAAGACGGAGCTGGAAAAGTTGCGTTTCATACTGTCTCCAAAGCCGAGCCAGGAAGATTGCTTACGGAAGCGAAATATTGTAATCGAAGGCTTAGGCACGGAGATTCCATCTCATCCGTGTACCTAACTAGAGGCTGTCGCAAAACTCAAGTTTGGAATTTGGCAGCTAAGGAGGGCAGGAGAGCCCAAAGTAAGGCAATGGGGTTGCTATTCTCCAAACGCTAGCGGCGCGACGACAGAGTAGCCCATGGTTTCACGGCAGTGAAACCATGGGTTCTGCACTTACTTCAACGCCTCCAAACCAGGCTGCAGGAATGAGAGTAGATAGCGGCCAATAGACGGGAAGTGAGTTGCCAATAGGGTCAGCAGTGGCAGCAGCCCGAAGGCCACGAGGCGAAGATAGAACTCGATGCCGAGTTCATTGGGCTTGGTTCCGGTAATGCGGCTCAGGATCGTGTTCCGATGGACCTGCATCATCACGGTAACAACGATATAGCCCAGCACCGCGAAGATCGCGGTGAAGGACCACACCAAGGCCTGGTGTGGCTGAAAGGAGTAGATGTTCAGCGACATCAAGGCAAGGCTGAACGAGGCTCCAAGAAAAATCAGAATGTAGCGAACGTGCAGCAGAACATTACGGATGAACGCGATGTAACGCAGCGCCACGTACTCTTCCAGATAGCGGGTCGGGCGATCCGAAGGATGGGTCATCTCCGTGGGAGGGCGCGTCTCTTTCTTCTGATCGTCCTCCTGATCGCTGCCTTCGGCGTTGGCTTCCGGCCCCCCACAGCGCTTCCAGCGTTCCGAAAGCAGATCGCGCGCACGAGAGAGAATCCGCCCTAAATGGTCCTGAATTTCAACCATGGGGTTCTCATAACGCCGTCGATCCTCCGCCGAGAGATTCTCGGGCAGTTTCCGAAGCCTCAGTTGCGCGATCATTTCCTTAACGTCGTCCGGTTGATCGCCGACAAAGGCGGCAGCTTCCAGGAGTCTGGCGCGGACCGGAGCCAAATCGTTCAGAGAGCCAACCTCCTCCTGTATTTCTGCCAGGCGGGTTTGAATGGAAGTCAGCTTGGCATCGAGCGAGGGACGGATGGCCTCTCGCCCCAAAGCATGCTGTATCGTCTCCAACTCCTCCTTTACATCGCCGATGCGCCGACGAAGGGGAGTTGTAGCATCCCACGATTGAACGTATTGAACTGCGGCCTGTGTCGCCGTGCCGGCTGCACCGGCGGCACGATCGATTCTCAACAGCCGTCGAATCTCTTGGGTCTCTTCGCGCAGGTCTTCAAGGTCGCTCTCGATTCGCGAATTCTGCTCCTCATAACAAACTTTCGCCTGCTGGATCGTCTCCATCGAACGCGCCATACTGATCCACTCCTGCTCAATCCCGCCCTGCTGCCACAAGGGAGACCAGCTTGCGCCTTTGAAGTTCATGAAGACATAACGAAGATGCGACCGTTCCAGACTAAATAACAATTGCCGCAAAGACGACCAGATTTGCGCCAGGCGAAAACCGCCCGAGAGCATGACCGCAACCAGCAAGCAAAACAGAACTTCGTAGACCACTCCAAACAGATTCTGCTCGAACAGATGGAAGGGATTTACCGGGTCGAAGGAAAACAGCCAGATCGCAAAGATCACCGCGCAAATCACTACATAGTCAAGCCGCAGCAGGTAGCTGTTTACCGAACGCGCTACCTTGTCCTCCAGAGTTTCTTGCAGCGTGTTTGTCACTGCCTGGGCGGCATTTTCCTCGGCCATATTGAGCCTGGGACGCACATGATCATTGAATCGCAGCCTCAATATCTCGAACATGCTCCACAAATAGATGGCTCCCAGAAGCAGGAGAACCGGAGGTATGGGCGAGACACCTGTCGAAAGATTGACGGAGCGATAGGCGAAAAAGAAGCCATAGTGCGACCAATCTTCGGCAAAGAGCCGCCACCAGAAGCAACCGAGCACAGCCGCCGACGCCCACACAATGAGCGACCCTGCAGATGCTTTCCAGACCGACCTGTACTGCAAGCGGCGAAGATACGTCCCATGCACATGGACGGAAGTAAGCAGCAGAGCGGCCACCAAGACCGGGCCAATGGCTCGGATCGCACGCATGTCAAACCCTGGACTCCTGTTGAACTTCCAGGCGGGTGCGACCATCATGGCAAGCGCCAGAGCCAAAGCTGCCGCCGCGAAGTGGAGAAAAAAGACACGCTGCGAAGGAGCTTCCGGCAGCAGGATGAAATCGCGAAAACGCGACGCCGGAGAAGCGGTAAGCACGATCCAGATGTGAAGCAGTGCAATCCCACACAGCAGAGTTTCCAAAACCTTCCAGCCGTTGGAAAAGTCCTGATCGTCCAGAGTCAGGTGTTGAGTCAGCGCCGGCTTCGATGGATCCTGCCACAGCAAACGGATCGGCCAATGCCCGCCTGTGCCTACCGCGGTGAGCCACAAGGCAGGCGGCTCGATTGCCGGAAGACGATTCCCATGATTCCCAAGTTGCTTCTCTTCTGCCTCACCCACGGTCAGCGCCTTCTCCAGGGCAGCGATCGTGGCGTTGTACTGGCCCTCCTGAAAATGGTCGGCAAAAGGCAGACGCAAACGCCGCTCGCCTTCATGGTGGGGAAGCCAGTCGAAGTAACGATCAAAGAGCGGATAGGGTGCTACCGCTAGCATCCCGAGGTAAGGCGCATTGTCGATCTCCCGCTCAAAGAGCAGATCGGAATTGAACATGAATAGTCGGGCGTCAGGACAGGCGCTGCGGAGGAAGTTGCCCAGAAACAGGATGTCCAGCACGTTAGTGCCGGTAATGCCGATATAGTCGTAGCGATTTCTCCGCAAAGTAGCCGCGAAGCCCATGAGGATGGCTTCTTTGGAAGTCGGGCCCTGCGATTCTGAAAAATCCCGGGGTTCGTCGCTGCGATTGCTGGGGTCGGCCAGATTGAGAGATAAGAAAGGCCGCGCACTCGGATTGTTCTTGGCATCGGCGGAAGCCGCGTCATTGCCTAAACGCTGGTACGCATTCCGCAATTGGGAGATTTCCCGAGGATAGAGAAAAACCGTATAACACGACTTTTCCTGCGCCTTGTCTTTTGCCGTATCTTTTGTATTGTTCGGCTCTCCTCCGTCCGGAGGGCTTCCCGGCTCGTGCGGCATAGTCAAGCCTCTCATCGGAATTGCGCCCTTGCCCGGACCAACCTGGCTGTAGGAGCTAGAGTGTCCATAGACCGTTCCCGCCTCGGAAAAGATCGCCGTACGGCACGCCCCTTCGTTTGGAAGACCGCGGAGAAACGTCGGAATCGCTAATTCATTGGGGACCATCAACGATTGAAATTCAAGATTGGACAGCGGAAGCTCATTGGCTCCAGGATTGTGCAAAGAGCAGGGCGGCAGGAGCATGTCCCAGGGCTCCGGCTGGTCTTGATTCTTCAACCCTTGTTTCTCAATCGCGCAGGCGCTGGAGACCGTTCCGCTAACCGCCCTGAACTTTTGCGGCTGCTTCGATTGCACCAGGCGGCGAAACGAAGCTAACGATCCGGAGAACGTAGGCCCCATCACATCGATCGGTTGCTGTGGCCCGCAGCCCGTGGCATTCCGCGGCCCCATCACAGCCGATGCGTTGCAGGAAACCTCCTTCGCATACTCCACCGCATGCCCGAACTGCTCGCCATCGATGCCTGACGTGGGCGTGTCCGCAACCAGGAAGACGTAGAGCATCTGCGGCGAGCTAGGAAGGGTCTGCCCGTTGCTCTTGCGGAACATCAGCAGGCCGGGCTGATCTTCCCTTATTTTCTGCGCATCGACCGCCGACTTGTTGGAAGCATAATCGGACCAATCGGTCTTGGCCCCAGGCTCCCAGGGCAGCCAGAAGCGATCGACAACATACCCCATCGTGCCTGCAGCTAATAGCAGCGCGTCCAGAGACCTATCGAAGACCAAGGCCAGATGGGTGTGGATGGGATCGGGCACAAAGGCGATCATTGCCTGCGTTGTTTCGGCATCGGGGATGCACCAACGCTCCAGGCGCGGATTTGGTCTCCCTTTCCCTCCGCGACAGCCTTCATCCGTCGACTTGAATTGTCCCGCGTAGTGTTCGCGGGAGGCAGTCCACGGACCTTCTTGCTCCTCCGACGCCACCGCCTTCGCATGCTTTTGGGCAAGCGCCTGTCCGGTTCGAGGATTCACGCCGGATGTATCTTGAGCGCCGGGAGGAGTCGCCATGCCGCGAAAGAGAAGGAAGGCAAGGATCGTGGTTCCTAACGCCGAGCCTGTAATGCCTGTGCGGTTCATCGGCGGCCTCGCACGATGACGCTTCTTGCGCGCCGGTTAGGCAACATTTGGACTTCACGGATTTCACGCGTTTTGACGAAAAATGGCGAGTACATGGAGATCCCGGCTCCCAGACCACAGGTCCTTAGCTTAGGGTGTTTGGCGGGAGTATCTATAACATCTAAACGTAGTCAGTCGCGTCTTTCCCTTCGAGCAACTTGGCTTTCCTTAGAAGCCTATCTCAATCTAGATGGAGAGGAAGGCCGCCCCGCGGCCCAGATCCCGTTGCCAACGGCTCAACTGCAATCTGCGCAGAGAACCTCTATGAATCCAGCCAATCGAACGACCGGCTCACGGCCTTTTTCCAGTCCTTATAGAGACGGCTGCGGTTGGCCTCGTCGAGAGCGGGCTTCCATTCCCGGTCGACGGCCCAGCGAGCGCGCAACTCACCGGTGTTGCCAAAGAAGCCGGTGGCCAGTCCGGCTGCATAGGCTGCTCCTAGCGAGGTTGTCTCTTTTACCGCTGGACGCACCACCGGTCGATTCAGAATGTCGGATTGAAACTGCATCAGCAGGTTGTTATCGACCATGCCCCCATCTACGCGCAAAACATCCAGCTTGATTCCGGAGTCCTGCTCCATGGCTTCCAGTACGTCGCGTGTCTGGAATGACGTGGCCTCCAGGGCCGCCCGGGCAAGGTGTCCTTTGTTGGCATAGCGTGTAAGGCCGGCCATCACGCCGCGCGCCGTATCCTTCCAGTAGGGCGCGTAGAGCCCCGAAAATGCTGGAACCAGATAAACTCCGCCGTTATCTTCGACGCTTCGCGCCAGATCTTCCACCTCGGCGCTGGTCTTAATAATCCCGAGATTGTCGCGCAGCCACTGCACCAGCGCTCCTGCAATTGCCACACTTCCCTCCAGGGCGTAGTGGGCGGGCTGCTGCCCCAGCTTGTACGCCACCGTGGTCAGCAATCCATGCTTGGACTGTACCGGCCGCTCGCCGGTATTCATCAGCAGGAAGCATCCCGTTCCATACGTGTTCTTGGCTTCCCCCGCGTTCAGGCAAGTCTGCCCGACCAGGGCCGCCTGCTGGTCGCCAAGGATTCCGGCAATCGGCGTCCCGGCAATGGCAGACTGTGTAGCCTTTCCATAGACCTCGCTGCTGGAGCAGATACGTGGAAGCATCACGGCCGGAATGCCAAACGTCTGTAGGATCTCCCCGTCCCAGGTAAGGGAGTGCAGGTCCATCAATTGCGTGCGGCTGGCGTTGGTCACATCCGTTACATGAATGCCGCCGTTAGGCCCTCCAGTAAGGCTCCAGACAAGGAATGTGTCGATATTTCCAAAGAGAATTTCGCCCGTCTCGGCCTGCTTGCGTAGACCAGGAATATTCTCCAGCAGCCAGCGGATTTTCAAGCCGCTGAAATAGGTAGTGAGCGGAAGGCCGGTCTTGGCCCGGAAGCAATCCTGTCCACGCTCGCGGGCAAACTTGTTCACGTCGCTGGCCACGCGGGTATCCTGCCACACAATGGCGTTGGCAACCGGTTGCCCAGTCGTCTTGTGCCAGAGAATAGAGGTCTCCCGCTGGTTGGTAATCCCGACTGCCGCCAGATCCGATGCCTTCACCCCGCTTTCGCGTAGCGCCTGCGCGGTGACTTCCTGGGTCCGGAGCCATATCTCCTGGGGATCGTGCTCGACCCATCCCGGTTTGGGATAGATCTGCTGGTGCTCCTTCTGAGCGCTGGCAACCACCTTGCCCGAACGATCAAACACGATGAATCGCGTGCTGGTGGTTCCTTGATCGATGGCTCCAATATAGTTCGCCATTTGCCTTGTTGCCTCCCGTTGCGAGGCGTGTTCAGCGTGCGTGTATCAATCAATGAA
Organism: Candidatus Angelobacter sp.; assembly: GCA_035295685.1. Taxonomy (GTDB): domain Bacteria; phylum Acidobacteriota; class Terriglobia; order Terriglobales; family Acidobacteriaceae; genus Angelobacter. The sequence continues at coordinate 10,184 of DATGIO010000133.1, read as the reverse complement.
ACCTCGGCGCGGCTTTCCCCCTTTTTGAAAAAGGCGCGAAAAGCCGCACCAGAAGCGCATGACTACCCAATCTAGAAACGCTGAAAACGCTATAAGTACAGGGACACCTTTATACATGAACGGATGGGCTTTTCGTGAGTCGTATTAACGGGTAGCATCATCCAAAGCAATCGGCTGGGCAACCCATCCATCGGGGCCAGTAGCGCCCCGTGCGGAAGCGGTGACTGTCTGAATCCGGGGTCCGCAGCCGATTCCAAAGCAACTACAACCAAAGACCAAAGACCGAAGACCAAAGACCAAAGACCAAAGAGCTGTAGAGGAGATTTGAAAAAGGAGGCTCAAAAAACAATATGGAAAATACGACACAAACCTTTGCGAATCACGCAAAGATTGATCCACCGTTTCACTATGTTCTTCTTCCCATCTTGACCATCAACCTGATTGCCGCCATCTATAACGTGGTTCGCCATCCGGGAGTTGGAACGGCCTGGGTATTGGTTCTCTCGCTTGCGGCGGCCGTAGCGATGTTCCGCCTGCGTATTTATCCTCTGCGCGTACAGGATCGCGTGATCCGGCTTGAGGAGCGGCTGCGGTTGATGACCGTGCTGCAGGAACCGCTGCGCTCGCGCATCGGCGAATTGACGGATGGTCAACTGGTCGGCTTGCGCTTTGCCTCCGACGCGGAACTTCCCGCGCTTGTGCAAAGGGCCTTGTCCGAGAAGCTGGATCGAGCCGCGATCAAGAAAGCCGTGGCCAACTGGCGTCCTGACTATTCGCGCATTTGAGTATTGTTTCGCTCAGAGATTCGGCTTCCAGATTTTGGGATCAAAGAATTTATAAATGAAAGATGAAGCGTGAAGAACGAAGAGTAAAGAGTAGAAAGTGAAGCGTGAAGAACGACCGGCGGCGGCTTGCCGCTGCAACCGATTCCCTCATGGGGGAGTTTGCAGTCAAGCCGCTTTGCTTTTTCTTACATCGCACATTCGGGGAGAAGCGCGATTTTAGGCAGCCCCTGTCCGAGTCACCCAGGAATCGGCCAGATGGAATGTAAACGCTTGCAACCAAAAAAGCCGCCCTCTACACGGGCGGCAGCCGCATTTCTGTTCACTGGCAGTTTCCGGCAAATCCAAAAGGAGAAAAGGCAATTCTGTCGGCGGTTACAGCCACCAGAGCGTGACCACGGCAATAAGATGGGGTTCCATACAGTGTCCCCTCCTTTCTGTGGCGAGTATGCGCGGCATCCACTCTTCCGCAATACCCACATAGAGCGATTCGTTCATAGCCAATTGAAGTCTTCAATTGACCTTGTTGAATACGATCCTGCGAGCTCGATCAGTAAAGAGGCCGAACCCTGAAATACGATGGCCGGCATTCACCGCAAATACAACCGTGCCAATTTCACTGGAGTGAAATTCATTCGGGCCGACTGCGTCGAGAAGGATCAAGGAACCGCCTTGCTTCTTCACCGTTAATCGCCCATCGCGAACCGCTAGCGTATAGGTGGCATCCAGATCGCTGGAATGGAATGCGCCGGTAAATCTCCCTAACTCGCTCGCGCCAAGCTGGGGCGGCTGAATCTTGTCTCCCGAAAAATAGAGTTGGCCCGGCATGCTGACAGAAACATGCATGGAACCGTGTTGCATGGAACCATGCTGGATGGAACCATGCTCATTGTCGAAGGAAATCTCTTCGCCGCTCAGATCGTAGAACTTGTTGGCTCCAACGCGGCGTAAGGGAGATCCCCCAGCGAAGAGAGCGCCATGGTCGGCAACAAAAGTATCGATCGACTTGGTGCGGGGATCGAGATAGGCTCCTGCAAAAACCGAGGGGTCATGCCAACTGGTCGAGGGATTCGATTCTCCTGCCGCCTCCGCAAAGTTTTCCTGTAAATACACCTCGGCGATCTTATGGGCGAGATCGGCGGGCGCCGCGCTGGAAAGATTGCAAAGCGCCATCACGCTGAATCGCTGCTCTGGAAACCGCAGCAACTCGGCGCGATAACCGAATAGCGCACCGTCATGCTCTACCACCGGCAGGCCGCGGTATGAGCTTAAGAAGAGGCCCATCGCATAACAAATCCGGCTGCCATTGTTCAACGTGCCGGGCTCCAGCAACTCTTTGACCAGAGTTCCTTTTCCCAGCTTGTTGGAATCGAAGTTCCGCTCCCAAAGCAGAAGATCGTCCACTGTGCTCATGAGGCCGCCGCCTCCAACAAGAGCGTAGCTCGTGGACCAATCGACCACAAAGCCTCCGTTCTTTCCTGGACTGTAAGCCGCCACCCGGTTCGGCACCACAAGCGAGTTATCGTCGTAGAAAAGCGTGTGCGCCATTCCCAGCGGTTGAAAGATGTTTTCCGCCGCAAACACGGCGAGAGATTTCCCGGTGGCCCGCCGGACTACTTCACCCAGAAGAAAGTAGTTTGAGTTGCTGTAGATCCACTCCTCGCCGGGAACATTGTTCAATGCCTTCTGGCGCGCAATCAGTTTCAACACATCGCCCGACGGTATATTTTCCGAGGGATCGCGTCCGGAAAGAATCAGGAGATCGAGAAAATCCCTGAATCCGCTGGTCTGGTGCAGCATCTTCCGGAGCGTGATCGGATGGCCGTAGTCCGGCAGTTCCGGAAGGTACTTGCGCACGTTGTCGTCCAGCGACAGATGGCCCTGTTCTGCGGCCAGCAGGACGCTCGCCGCCGTAAATTGCTTGGCCACCGAGCCCATATAGAAGACCGATTCGGAAGTGAGCGGGACGCTCAGTTCAATGCTTGCCTGACCAACAGACTTTTTGTAGATGAAGCTGCCATTGCGAACCGCGCCGACTGAGCATCCGGGAGAGCCAGGTTTGTCGAAAGCCGCAAGCAACTCGTCGACCTTGCGCTCCTGGTCGGCCTTTTGTGCGGGATCATCGGCAGTGCGCGCAAAAGCAAGCATGAAGAAACTCGCGGCGGCGAGGCTCAGGAACCATACGGTCAAAGTTCGCATCAACATGTCTTTTGCACGGATTTTACGAAGTATACCGAAGATTATGACTCGTCAAGCCTTGTGAATAGATTGGCATCATGAGTGAAAAAATTTGCGGAAGAGGGGCTGGACGGAAAGGCCGCATTACTTGTTCTCCTCTCGCCGGCCATCAAAAACGAAAGTAACGAAGTGTCCTCGTAGTTCGGGTATTCCTGTTTCTAGACCCGTCTTAGAGAAGAGTGCAGTGATCTCTGTCCCAAGACCGTAAGATGGGAAATCATCTTCCGCGACCTCACTCCGCAGGATTTCCCGAATTTCTTCTTCTACGGTTCGACCGTGCGCCTTTGCACGGCACTGGAGTTTTTCTTTCAGGCTTCTTTCCAAATTGCGAATGATCCATGGTTCGTTGAACGGTTATTTTCCTCCATAACAGTGTAGATCAATTTCAATGGCCGAAGGAATCTACCGGATGCGCATTCCCGCTTTTGCATCCCAATGCAGCGGCTTATCATAAGGACGCATCGGCGCTTCAGGCACCTCACCCACCGAGACGCCGTATTTCCAGTCCGGCGGGCAGATGGCAATGTAGCGCGCATAGCCGCCGGTGCCGCCCTGCAACTTCGGAAAGCCGATGGCCACCAATGCGCCCTTCTCAGGAACCTTGTCCAGGTTCGCCACCCCTTCAGCCTGGGTATATCCATTTCTCAAGAGCCAAGCCTCGCCCTCCAGGGTCGGAGTGGTGTCGGTATCGAGGGCTTCGTGGCCGTGGAAGAGGATCTTTCGCTGCAGGTGCAGGAACTTCAGCGCCTCCAGCTTGATGCCTGGAAACTGCTTTCTCGTGGACAACTCCGGATTAGGCCAATCTTTCGACCAATCCGAGCGAATGAACACCACGGAGCCTTCAGGAATCCTTCCGTTTCTTTTTTCCCAGTCCTGAATGTCGTCCACGGTCATTTGATAACCGGGGTCCTTGGCCGCTTTCTCGTAAATTGGAATCACCACCAGCGGCCTCACCGTATAAGTCGGAGGCAGTTCATCAATGGCGGGATAGATCGGGTTCCAATGCGCGGGCGGATCGAGCTGTGTTCCAAGCTGATCGGTGGAAAGATCATAGTGCGTCGCCTCAAACCCATCGGCCTCGAATGAGTATGGCTTGCCGGTAGCTGGGTTGGTCGTGGGTGCAAACTTCGAGTGGCCGAAACCAGCCCACACCGGGATCGAAGGAGTGATGTTGTGGGTGAGGTCCACATACTTAGCTTTCTTCAGCGACTCTTCATAAACGCGCCAAAGCGGCGCATCGCTCTTCGATTGCCAGGACGCCAAGTTCGAAACAACCAGCAAACCAACAGCCACGACCAGCGCGAGACGGTAAAGGGGCTTCAATAGGGTCTCTCCATTCTTTATATGCCTGAATTGTTCGGGAGGGAGTTTATCGCATTTGCGGCTTCCGGCGCTCTTCAAGACAGCTATATCAAGGCTGGGGAATACATTCCTGTAGTGGGCGCAAGAGGACGTTTTCGCTCATGGAACAATTATGATCGAGTCGCCCCAAAGTAGACTCTGCCCCAGCGCATGGTCCACCCATTTGCGGCGTCGCTCCCTGTACAAGAGCGACAAGTATTGTTATTTTTCCTCACAATTCTTTGCAAGACTTTCTGCGGGTCGCAAGAGCCCCCGCTATATGCTGTAGCCGTAGAAAAAGGATGAAGGAACATGTCTTCTTTATCTTCTTCATCTTTTGCCAAGGACAAGTCCATCTTCTCTCTGCCGGTATGGAAATAACCGGTTTGAAATAGCTGGTTTGAAAATGAGAAGAGATCATTCTTGATGTTGTATTGTCCCACTGGCCTACTTCCAGACATCGAATTGCTTGGCTCTATCTGTCCGATCGATGCCAAGGCCGATGTCTGCCGGTGGCGCAATAAATTGCCCCGGGCATGGCGGAAATCAAGATCTCCTCTCGCTAATCTTCATGAGGAACCATCGATGTTTTCCTTTGCAGAAAGATCGATACATGGAAACAAAGAAAGCCAGCAAGAAAGGGCATTGGCATCAAGTGGCATCCGATCCTCATCTCAATTTTTGATACGGCAACTTTTTGGCGGATGCCGGAAACCTAGTACGAAGCACAAGCTCGACGGGGGCCCTGAATCATGGAAGACCAATCAAATAAGACTCTTGTAGTAACCGGCGGATACGAATCCTTGTTTCTCTACTGCGCACACTGCAGCTCGTTAATCGGGGAAGGAATCAGTACCGAATCCATTTATGGAAAGCATGGAGACCATCTGGACAGTGTGATCCTGGCCGTGGCCATCACCGAGGCTGGCCCCTTGTGTGGTGAGGTCGTCTTGACCCAGCCGATTCTGCCCAAAACCGTGTGCTAAGCACGGAATTGCTAAGCCCTACATCGGGCCTGAACGGGGGCATTTGCGTTCGCATCAAGGCGCATGTTTGCAGAGTTGGAAACAACCCGCCAAGCCTTCTCCGCCACACTTCCCTGTTAGAATAGCCTTGTTGTACGGAGCGCCTCTGCCGGTCACTGTCTAAACCTCTCTCTTGTACTGCCTCTTCGCGCGGCCGCGTGAGAGGTGTGTCTTTTCTCTTCTTCCAAGAGAGGTCTTTTCCGTGTTACTCGAAAATTTTGGCTGGAACGATTTTTTCTCGCAACAACTATCGGGCGAGCTCGAGTACCTGCGCGTTGGGCGCGTGGTATCCGCAAACCGTGAGCATTTTCTTCTTTGGACTCAGGAGGGCGAACTCCAAGCGGGGCTGAGCGGACGCCTGCGCCGCGCTGCGTCAGAACCACCTCGACAGGAACCGTCCTCCTCAGGACAACTTTGGCACGAATGCACGCACGAAGACGGAAGCGAGTGGCCGTGCGTGGGCGATTGGGTGGTCCTTCGCGGCGATACGCCATCCATTGTCCGCGTGCTCAAGCGGCGAACCAGGCTCTCGCGCAAACAGCCGGGTAAGGCCGCTCTCGAACAGGTGCTTGCCGCCAACATTGACGTGCTGTTTATCGTCAGCGGGCTGGATCGAGACTACAACCCTCGTCGGATCGAGCGCTATCTCACCCTGGCCGGTGAAAGCGGGGCGCGCGCCGTAGTCCTGCTCAACAAGGCCGATCTCGCGGATGAGCTTGGGCTCGACCTGCCGCGAATCGTTGCCGAAACCCAGCAGCTCTGTGGGGGAACATCGGCAGCGGTCTTCCCGGTGAGCGCCGTATCCCCTCCATCCCAAAATAATGAAGATGACCAAGCCAGCCATGCCGGGAAAGATGCCGAAGACGGCTTGAGCGCGTTGCGGAACTACCTGTCTCAGTCGCTTTCCGCTGGAGAAACCGCCGCGCTGATCGGCTCATCCGGCGTGGGAAAATCGACCATCCTCAACCGTCTGCTGGGCGAAGAACGGCAGCGCACGCAAACCGTGCGCTCCTTCGACCATCGCGGACGCCACACAACCACCGGACGCGAGCTGTTCTTGATGCCCGAGGGCTGGCTGCTCATGGACCTGCCCGGCTTGCGCGAACTGCAACTCTGGGCGTCCACGGAAACTCTGGATAGCGGCTTTGACGACATTCAGGAACTGGCCGTGAGCTGCCGCTTCCGCGACTGCTCGCACACCACCGAACCGGGATGCGCCGTGCAAGGTTCCGAAATCGCTCCCGGACGCATTGCCAATTACCGGAAGATGCGGCGGGAAATCGCCTATCTCGACCGTAAGTCCGATGCGCGGGCGGCGCAGGAAGAACGGCGTCGGTGGAAGGCCATCGAGAAATCCGTACGCAGCCATCCCAAGCGCGAGCCATAGAAGCTTCGCAAGAGAGCTTTCGCCGGGAAGCTTTTCACCAGAAAAGCTTTCACCAAAAAACCGGGAGCGGCCTATTTCCGCTCGGGCTCGGTGTCAGCCTTGCTTCAGTTCTTGAGCAGGCTGCACCAGCCCAGCGGCAATCATGGGCAGACGCGCAGCCCCGAACAACCCGGCATCGCTGCCAAGCAGTGCCCGGCTGACAATGGTGCGGCCACGGATCGAGCCATTGCTCTTTTCGTCGGGATTCGTCGTGACATAAACGAACGACCGCCGGCGCACCTCTTCGATCATCGAAGGCGCAAATGCCTCCCAGGCGTTCGCAACGCCTCCGCCGAGCAGGTACATCGGCAGGTTGAAAATATTGATTAGGTTGGCGAGCACCAGCCCCAACGATTCGCCCACTCTATGGAAGATCTTTGCGGCAGCGGCGTTTCCCTGCACCGCCATCTGGAAAACCGCCTTCACGTTGGGTTCGTCTTCCTCATCCATACACGCCGCCAACTCCGGCGCGTGGCCGGCCGCAATGGCCTCCTGGGCCATGCGCTTAATGGCCGTCGCGGAGGCATACTGCTCCAGGCAGCCGCGATTGCCGCACACGCAGAGCACGCCTTCCGGGTCCACGGTAATGTGTCCAAGTTCGGCGGCCATGCCGGTCATGCCGTGCCAGATTCTTCCTTTCAGCACCAATCCGCCGCCTACGCCGGTGCCCAGGGTCAACACGCAAAGGTCGTCAACCTGCCGCCCCGCGCCAAGCCACTTCTCGCCCAGAGCGGCGGCGTTTGCATCGTTCTCCAGAACCACGGTGGTTCCGAGGCGCTGCTCCAACTCCTCGCGTAGCGGATAGCCAAGCCAATCCGGAAGATTGGGGTCTTTGAGCATGCCGCCTTCCATGTCGATAATTCCGGGCATGCCGATCCCAACTCCGGCAAAGGGCAGGGTTCGCTCCCACTTGGCAGCCAGTGTGCGGATATCGGTACAAATCTGATCGATTACAAGATTGCGGCCCCGCTCCATCTGCGTGCCATTCGTTATTCTGTCCAGAACATTGCCGTCGCTGCCAACTGCCGCTACCCGGAGGTTGGTCAGCCCCAGATCAACACCGATCGCAAAAGAAGTCATCCGTATTTTGGTTCCTAACACGCTGTCTCTAGAAAGGAGTCGCCTCCGCGCCCTGCGCTCCACGCGCGCCTGTTTTCCGCACATCGGCTCCCGGCCTCATATTAAACCGATTTAATTGAATTTGTCCAAGATTTTATGTCTATTCAAACGTATGAATAAAGGGAAATTCGTACTTCCGCTCCAGCCGGAGTACAATGGGTTTCACATGCTAAACGCCGCGCTGTAAGAATAGCTCAGGTCTTTATAATTTCTAATCTTTAGCGATGAGACGCCGAAGGGGCTTTTGCCCGACCGCAAAATCGCAGAAATTTGCGCACGGTTGGCTAATCGCTTGCGACTTTGGGCCGGACTTCCGGTCTGCGAAGACAGAAGTCTTTCAAGATGGAAGACTTCCGCGAACGGAAGCCCCCAACGCGGCTGGGAAACCGAAGGGATTACAAACGAGGTTCAAGAGGTAACCAACGTGACTTTCCAATGTGTTCAGCGACGGGATACAACAGGCGAGCCCGAAAGCGGGACGGACGAAGGCGACATTCAAAGCAGTGGTTTCAATAAAGGGGGCACTCTGTGAAGCTCAGCGGCAATGGTTCCCGCGTTACCATTCGCGATATCGCCAGAGAGAGCAACGTATCGGTAAGTGCTGTATCCCTGGTGTTGAATAACGCGCCTCTCTCCCGCTATATCCCGGCCACCACAAAAAAACGCATCCAGGGAGCCGCCCGCAAGCTCGGATACAGCCCCAACCAACTCGCCCGCGCGCTGCGCAGCCGGCGCAACTCCACCATCGGCCTGATGGTCTTCGACATTACCGATCCTTTCTGCACGCCGATCCTGCGCGGCATCGAGCGGGGCCTGTATGCGCTCTCGCATCTTTCCATCCTTACCGACGCCCATAACGAGCGCAAGCGCTTCGAGCGCTATATGGAGATGCTTCTGGAGCGGCGCATCGAGGGCATGATCGTAATTGCCAACTGGTTGTTCGTGGACATCAACCTGCTCGCCGACCTGCAGAAACAAAGCATTCCGGCGGTGGTGATCGGCCGCGAGCTCAAAATTAACGCGATCAGTTCGGTGATGGTCGATAACGAGGCGGGTGGCCGCATTGCCATGGAGCATCTTTATAGCCTCGGCCATCGCAAGATTGCCTTCATTCGCGGCCCCAAAGTGCTGAGCGATACTGGCCAACGCTGGCAGGGCGTAAAGTCGTTTGCTGCCTCGGTGGGCTTGTCGATTGACTCTAAGCTAGTGGTCGATCTGCCCAACTCCTTCGATCCCAACCACGGCTTTGAAACCGGCGCGAAACTCACAGAAGAATTGATGACGCGCAAGCGCCCCTTCACCGCGCTGATGGCCTTTGACGACATTACGGCCCTGGGCGCAATGCACGCCTTGACCAAGGCTTCCATCCGCGTACCGGAGCAGTGCTCCGTAATCGGCTTCGACGACGTTGCCCCAGCAGCCCTGTCGATCCCGCCGCTCACCACCGTACGCCAGCCCCTGGAGATCATGGGCGAAACCGCGGCGGACATTATTGCCGGAGCCATGAACGCCGTAGTCGAGCGCCGGCCGTTCCAGGCCGTCCACCTGCGCCTCCTGCCGGAGTTGATCGTGCGCAGGTCGACCCGCCTTCCCAGCACCAAGTGAGCGGCCCCAAACAAATGAAGGGACAAATGAAGGTTGGAGCAGAACGGGGATAACGACCAGGCGGTTAGCCGCCGATACTCATAATGTTGTCGGACGCGCGGATCGATCCAAACGGCCTGCCAACGATTTGCCGGCCGACTCAGCTTTCCCACTAAGCGGGATGCCGGAACAGCGCCTACGTCATTTTCTCTACCTTCTATCCATTGAACGATTGATGAATCACCCTATTCGTTCTTCATTTTTCTTGTATTCCTGCTATGATCCATCCGTCCTTGACATGCCTCGTTTACACTAGTATTAATACGTTTCAATAGAGGCAAATTCAGGTTTTGGCTGTCCTCTGCCGCAAGAACCTATCAGGAGAGATACGAGCATGAAATCCGCGCTCTTTTTATCCAAACGTCCTTTCTCGAAAGCCTGGGCATCGAAAAATCGTGGCCTCAACCTTCTTGTTCTTGCTGCGGCGCTCCTGGCCCTCCCGGCCAGTTACGCTCAGGAAAGCTCCGAGAGCGCCAAGCTTGCCCTGCATGAAGGATGGCAGATTCAGTCTTCCTGCAAGGTAGCGGAGAAAGGCGCGGTCATCTCCACCACCGATTTCTCGCCCAAGGAGTGGTATGGAGCCACCGTCCCCGGCCCGGTGGTCGGCAA
>DATGIO010000132.1:0-13801 GCA_035295685.1 Candidatus Angelobacter sp. | reverse complement strand
CTTTCTTTCCGGCATTACCGCCGCCTGGTTCTTGCGCGAGGAAAGAAAGATTGTAGCCCGGCTCAGCGCGGCTGCTGCGTGATCTCGGGACGCTCAACTCTCCCAAACGAACGCATCAAACCGCCGTTCGGTCTGGAAGCCGATTCGGTAGTAAAGATTCACAGCCTTGGCGTTGGCCTCGGTCACGGTAAGGCTTAGGTTAGAAAAATTACGGCTTCGCAGCTCGTGGCTGCAGAGCGCAATAAGAGACTCTCCAATCCGCCGTCCACGATATTCCGGCAGAATGCAAACTTGCGTAACGTGGCCCACGTCATCTCTGACGCGCGAACAAAGCAGCACCCCCACTACCGTGCGCGTCGGTTTATGGACCGCAACGAATGACGCATTGCCATCGAACACGCCGCAGCCCGGAAAGCGGACGATGTTGTTGAGGAAGCGTAAGGAACCGGTCAGGCTGCGATACTGATCGTTCACGTCTGAATCAATATGCCCGCGATACGCCGAGGTGATCACCGCCGCCGCAGGCTGAAAATCGTGCTCTCCCCAGCGGCGGAATTCGATATCGGGCGTAGACGCCACCTGGGCCTTCGAGGGACTCTTCATCGGCAACACCATGAACAGCCGTGGGAATTGCCGGAAGTCTTCCTGCTTGAACACCTCGCTCAACATGCCGGAATCGTGCGGCAGGAGTTGCGCCTCAATCCGATGGATGCCCGGCGACTGCTGCAAAGTCTCAATCACATGCGTCGCCAGGAGGCGCTCCACCGAATCGCCTGAAATACGTATGCTCTGGTCGGCATAAAGATCGCCAATGACCCCCTTGCTTCCTTCATAAACGAAGAACGCGTAGCCACCAACATGTCCATTCTCCACGGCGGCATAGCCAGGCAGAATCTTGGAGTCGATGTAGCGAAGGATCATCTCGGCGGAAGAACGGTAGTCCCAGGCCATCAGGTTCGACCAGACCCGGGTTTCATGCTCTAGCAGCGGACGCAGATGCTGTGAGCCAAAGTGCCGCAAATCGAGAATTTCCACGCCCGAGGGCTGCGGCGCCCTGTGCGCATCAATGTGGGTGTGAAGGCCCATGAAGGGTTTGTACGACCTCTTAGCTAAATACGAAGCGGAGACGAACCAAGAGTCTAGCCCTCCGCGTGGAAATTCGCAAAATGTGTTTGCGACTGCGAACCAAGGCAGTAGGCACCAACCCCGTAACGGCCTTTATCTCGCGCTTGACACCAAAAAGAACTCAAGATGTTGTAGGCGGAAATTGCCCAGGAAGAAAACTTTTCTGCCGGCGGCTTGTACTCGTATCCCATTCTCACTGCCCTCTGCCGCAACCGCTACGTGGGCGGTCGATGGAACTCCCTCCCGGTCGTAACGGCTGATTGGTTCGTTCCTATAAAAGTTTAACCCGTATTCGACCTCGCGTTTCACATTAAAAAGAGCAATCGGCTGGTGCTCCGCTCCCAGATTACGTAGCTCAAGGTCGACTGCCCTGGCGGAATAGATTTGATCGACCACATTCGCGGCGGGCCGAAGGAGAAAGCCTATTGCCACAATTACAGGCAGCAAAGTGGCAAAATGCAACATTTTGAGGCCACCCCGGCGGACGATCAAAATAACGGATACGCCCAGAAGGGTGGCGGCTACTGCCACCTGTAGCCTTACGGTGGGAGGAAGAGACAGTTTTTGCATCTTCCAAGGGGCAATCAGTGCTCCGGCCACCAATGCACCGCATATTGCCGCATGGAGGATCAGCTTAAGCCGGCTTAAGGCTTGCTCGCTACGATGCAAGTAAGAGGCCGTAAGAATCGCCGCAGGCGGTATGGCTGGAAGGATGTAGCCAGGCAGCTTAGAACGCGAGAAGCTGAAAAAGAAAACCGGAATCACGATCCACAACAGCAAGAAAGGCGTGAGCCATTCGGGATCCTGACCCTGGTTGGCGTGGCCGTCCCGACGAATTTCTCCCGAGCTTAGTACACGCGCAACGCTGCGAAAAGCGCCAGCTAGCGCCGGTGCGCTAAAGACGATCCAGGGAAGAATACTCAGAAGAAAAACGGGAATGTAATACCAAAACGGCTGGGCGTGCCGGTAACGATCGGTAGCAAAACGCTCAAGATTATGCTGCAGGAAGAATACCCGGAAGAACTCAGGTACTTTGATCTCCACGGCGATATACCAAGGAAGTGCAACCGCAAAGAAAAGCAGGAAGCCAGGCCACCATAGGCTACGTAGGAATATCGCCTTATCCCGCCGCATTGAGGCATACGCGGCTACGATGAGAACAGCGAAGGCCGGAGCAATCGGCCCCTTTGCCAACATACCAATGCCAAGCAAGGCATAGAAGGCAGCCAGCCAGATCTTATTCCCTCCCTCGTGCCAGGTCCACCAGGCGAGCATGGCCACGCAAAACGGAGCGGTCATCTGCATGTCCGTTGAGGCTCCGCGAGCAAACCCTACAACGGCGGCGGACGATGCGGCAATCAGGGCCGCATCCAATTGCGAGCCTGGGCGAAAGCGCCGCATGAAGAAGAAGATGGCCAGCACCAGTCCCGACGCAAACACCGCTGAAGGCACTCGGGCTGCCCAATCATGCACACCAAAGATCTTGTACGAAATCATGGCCTGCCAGTAGACCAGCACTGGCTTCTCGAGCCATGGCGCGCCGTTCAACGTGGGCTTGATCCAGTCGTGGCGATTGAGCATTTCACGCGCAATCTGGGCATAACGTGGCTCATCGGCGCCGGTAAGGCCGAAAGCTCCCAAACCAAAGAAAAATAGAAAGGCACACACTGCCACGAGCACCATCAGCTGCAGCGCTAGATTTCGGGAACGAAGAGATAACATTGTTTTGCTCAGGGTTCTATCGCGGCTTAGGGATGTTCGGTTTCAACGGCAACGCTCGTAGACTCGGCAATGCCTACACATGCGCATACCCATTAAAAACTCGCTTGTCGAAGTAAAGACAGGAGAATTGTAGCTCACGAACGCTGCTTGACCTGCTGGGGATTAATTGGACTCAGTCGCGTTGATGGCCTTGGAATTCACAAATTTTCCTCGCAGGGCCGCCAGCACGGTTTGTATTGCCGCTGAAAGAGGACCTTCCACCGAGAAACCGCTCGCGCACTCGTGGCCGCCGCCGCCAAAACCTTCCGCAATCTGGCAAACATTGATTGCGCCTTTGCTGCGTATACTGACGCGCACTCTCTGGTCCGCAATCTCCCGAAGGAAAAGAGCGACTTCCACGCCGGAGATTCCCAGCGCGTAGTTCACCAGGCCCTCGCAATCTTCATCGCGTGCCTCGCATCGATCCATATCTTCGCGAGTGACCATCATCCAACTCACAGCCCCTTCCCGATGCAGACTGGAGAGAGCGGCGCCCAGAAGGCGCATTTTAGAAGCAGGGCTGGAGAAATAAACGTTCTGTGCAATCTTCGCGGGATCCGCTCCATGCTCCACCAACCTCCTCGCCAGTTCAAACGTCTCTGCATTGGTTGGAGCGTAGCAGAAAGAACCGGTGTCGGTGAGCACCGCCGTGTACAGGCAGGTGGCAACCTCGGGGGTAATGGTTACTCCCGCTGCTTGTGCCAGCTTGTAGATCATCTCCGCTGTGGCTGACGCACTGGGATCGATCCAATTGACATCGGCAAAGGATCGAGAGGTTGAATGGTGGTCAATGCTGATCAGAAAGTGCCGCTCCAAACCCTGAACGCGCGGACGCTGCACGCTTTCGCACTCCAAAATGATGGCTGCATCGTAGTTTCCGTTGACCTGGGATGCCTGAACGATCGTCTCCGAAGACGGCAACGGCTTGTAAATCACCGGCACAGGATCGCTCATGACGATCTGCACACTCTTTCCCATGATCCGCAGAATTCCAGCGAGTGCAAGCGCGGAGCCGATCGAGTCGCCATCCGGACGGGCGTGCGACGTGAGTAGAAAACGACTGCGCCCGGCAATGTGGTGCAAGACCTGTTGGAGCGGATCCATATTCATTGCTTCTTGGTTCACTTCTTACGCTTCTTCACCCTATTCAGCAATTCATCGATTCTGGCTCCGTATTCCTCGGAGCGGTCCAGAACGAAGTTCAATTCGGGAATGTGGCGGACGCCCAGACTCTCCAGTAGTTCACGCCGAATGTACCCTTTGGCGGCGGTGATTGCCGTAAGCGTTTCCTTGGCCTCATTGTCATCGCCCTCGACATGGATAAACACCTTTGCGCTCTTTCCGTCGGGAGCAAGAACCACCTCGGAAACACTGCACAGTCCTATGCGTGGATCGCCCAGTTCGCCTTCAATCATGGCGCCAATTTCTTCCTTCAGGGCTTCTCCGATTCGTTCGCGATGATACTGCTTTCCGCGTTGCTCGGGCATTTTTAGACTTCCAAACAAAAACCAGTGAGAATATCAGAGATTTGGTAGAAAACGAAAGGAAATATAAATCCTGAAATACGGTCCAAAGAAGTCGTTCTTTAAGGCCGAATCTTGCATCTTGCGGATAGTTCATCCGCCGCGCTTGCGGCGGAATTACGCCCGTGCGGCTGACGCAAGCTGGTGCACGATCCGCGGCATTGGAGAAATCGTGAAGCTGAACCCAATATTCCGGAGCTGCACTGGATCGGCCTGGCAAATCTGTATAGCCTCCGCGGCCGCGTCAGATTCGTCCGAAAGCGCGAGAATACCGAGCCCAAATCCTCCATCCGGGTCATCAACGGGTCCGAACAATAAAACCTTTCCCCGATTTAAGAGATCTGTCCAATAGCCGACGTGTTGCCGCATAACATCACGCTCCGGCTCGGACATATCGTTAAGAAACGTCTTGCGAGGTGGAATCAATTTGCACGCAAAATAACGCATTCGAAACCTCCAGCTTGATCGGCAACCAATGTGGCAAATGGAACTAAGACATAGATTCCACCTGCCGAGAGATATGGAGTCCCAAAGCTCTGGCATGCAACGTTCAAGCTTCCAAGTAATCCATGAAAGAATCCACCACCTCAGCGCCCACATTGTTAGCCAGCCGCGCGGCTTCACGCTCTACTTTGAGCATGAGTCCTTCGAGATAATCGCGAGAATCGGAAATGCTGACGATGCCGAGCGTGGCCCGCTGCCACAGATCGGTTACTTCGATTTCCGCCACAGAGATATTGAAGGAATTACGCAGCCGGTCTTTCACGCTGCGCACAACTTGACGCTTGTCCTTAAGGGAGTGCGCACCCTCGATGCGCAGTTCCAGCGAGAGATAAGCTATAGGCATGATGTCTGGGCAATCTACGCTCACCCAACAAAAAAGCTAAAGCGATCGGAGTACAGAAATCACGTGGATCGACTCACGATTTCCGGCCACCGATCGCTCGATCCCTGTTACACGCCGATTTCGGCGGCAACACGCTCGTTAATGAACGCCTCGATAACATCGCCTTTCTTGAGGTCGTTGTAGTTAGCAATTCCGATACCGCACTCCATGCCCGACCGAACTTCGCTCGCATCGTCTTTGAACCGCTTGAGAGAGCCGATCTTCCCTTTGTAGACCTGCACGTTGTCTCGAACCAAGCGAATCTCCGCGTCGCGCTTGATAGTACCATCGAGTACCGCGCATCCCGCAATAACACCAACCTTCGGCACTTTGAAGGTTTCGCGGACCTCCGCCCGGCCGAGGTAAGTCTCCTTGAACACTGGATCAAGCAAGCCTGCCATGGCTTTCCTGATCTCGTCCTGCAGTTCGTAGATGATCGAGTGGAGACGGATATCCACCTTCTCCATCTCAGCCAGTTCCTGGGCTTTGCGCTCCGGGCGCACGTTGAATCCGATAATCACTGCGTTGGAGGCCGAAGCCAACAGGACATCGTTTTCGGTAATGGCGCCTACGCCGCTACGCAGAATAGCGATCTTGACCTTCTCGGTTGAAAGCTTGCTAAGCGTATCAGACAAAACTTCTGCTGAGCCCTGCACGTCCGTCTTAAGGATGATTGGCAGTTCCTTAACGCCCGCATCCTTAATCTGCTCGGAAAGTCCTTCCAAAGAGAGCTTGGAGGTCTTGGCCAAGGCGGCTTCGCGCGCCTTCTGTCCGCGGTATTCGGAGACCTGGCGGGCCTTCTCGCGTTCCGGCACCACCAGCAACTGATCGCCTGCCTGAGGCAAGCCTTCGAGACCCAATACTTCGACTGGGGTGGAAGGCGGCGCTGCTTCGACGACATGACCGCGATCGTCGAACATCGCACGGACCTTGCCGAAGGTATTGCCAAGAATGAAGTTGTCGCCGATACGCAATGTTCCGTTCTGCACCAGAATGGTCGCGACCGAGCCTCGACCGCGATCGATCTTGGCTTCCACCACCGCACCCGATGCCGGACGCTCCGGATTGGCCTTCAGTTCCTGGAGATCGGCAACCAGGCAGATCATTTCCATCAACAAGTTGAGGTTGGTGTGCTGCTTGGCCGACACCTCTACGAAAACAGTAGTGCCGCCCCATTCTTCCGGCATAAGTCCGCGATCGGCAAGCTGCTTTTTGACCCTCTCGGGCAATGCACCGGGCTTATCGATCTTGTTAACGGCTACGATGATCGGAACCTTCGCGGCCTTGGCGTGATCCATGGCCTCCAACGTCTGAGGCATAACGCCATCGTCCGCAGCCACCACCAACACCACGATGTCGGTTACTTTGGCGCCGCGGGCACGCATACGGGTAAATGCTTCGTGACCGGGCGTATCGAGGAAGACGATGTCACGGCCAAACGCCGGGGAGTCAGGCTTGGTGACCTTAACTTTGTATGCCCCTATGTGCTGGGTGATTCCCCCTGCCTCGCCACCGGCTACATCGGTTTCGCGAATGGCATCAAGCAGCGAGGTCTTACCGTGATCTACATGGCCCATGATCGTCACCACGGGAGGACGGTTCACAGCTGCCGCGGCGGCGGCTTCCTCAGAGACTCCTGCAATCTGCGCCATCTCTTGGGCCGCTTGATCTTCGAAGCTGATGACTTGTGAGTCTGCGCCGAAATGCCGGGCAAGCTCCTTGGCCAATTCGTAATCCAGGGTCTGGTTCACGGTGGCCAATACGCCTCTCATAATGAGGCGGGCAATTACATCCTTGGCGCGTACTCCAAGTTTTTCCGCCAAGTCTTTTACGCTAATCCCCTCGGCAATCGTGATGCTCCGAGTGATCGGCATCGGCTCATTGGTGCTGACGAGCCGAGGAGGCGGAACAAAGCCCTTCATTGGGCCTTCTTTCGGCCCATGCGTGTAACGCTGTCCTGGCCGGCGTCCCGGTGCACCTGCGCGTCCCGCAGGCTTTGCGGGAGCGCCTGGAGGAGGCAACCCTGCTCCTACGCCCATTCCTGGGCGCGGAGGAAATCCCGGACGGCCACTACTCGTAGGGTGTGGCCCACGGCGAGACTCGCCGGGCCTCGCTCCATACGGAGGACGACCTTGCCCAGGCCCACCCTGGCCTTGCTGGCCGGGCCGTGGCCGCTGGAATATCGGCTGTCCAGGAACTACCCGACCACCTTGCGGACGACCTCCTGGCCCTCCCTGCATCGGACGGCCACCGGGTCCACCCTGCATGGGCGGCCGAGACGGTGGAGGCGGCGCGGGGCGGGGAGCAGCTGGGGGAGGCGCTGTATACACCGGGCGGGGCCCCGTCTGGGGCGTAATCATGCGGCGCTGGGGCACGATTGGCTGCTGTGAAGGCGGCTTTACCACCACGGAAGGCGGTCCCGCCGCTGGTGGCGCAGGCACCCCCGGTTTAGTAGCTGTGGATTCCGGCTCGACCGGAGGTTTCGGCGGCACAACAACAGGCGCCGTAGCCACGGGAGCAGGAGGAGGCTGGACGGGCGGCGCGACTACCACAGCAGGCGCTGGCGGTGCTGGAGGCGCAGGAGGTGCTGGTTTTTCATGAAATTTCCTAACAGGTGTCTCCGGCACGATAAGCCTTGGGACGCGCGGAGGCGGGGCAACGGGTTTTTCCGGAGGAGCGGGGGCTGGAGGCGCCGAGACAGAAACAGGCACTGGAGGTCTCTCCTCAACAGGCGGGGGAGCGACTGCAATCGGCGGAGACACAACAGCTGAAGCAGGCGGAGGGGGAACGGGCGCAGCCACCCTTGGTAGCATAGGTGGTTGAGGCTGATGTTGCTGCTGCTCTTTCTCCCTAAGCAGCTTCATCACGTCGCCAGGCTTGGAGATCTTGGAGAGATCGATTTTCGGACGGACCTCAGGCGCAGAGAATCGCTCCCTTTGCGCCGACGAACCGGACTTCGATGTGAAATGCTTTCTAATCTTTTCCGCTTCGTCATCCTCGATAGAACTCGAGTGGGTTTTTTTCTCTGTTATGCCTAGCTCCAGCAAGACATCCAGAATGGCTTTGCTCTTTACCTCAAGCTCTCTGGCCAGATCGTTGATTCGAATCTTCATCCGTTCCGTGTTTCCTCCAAACGCCCGTTAAGCGATCATAATGACCTCACGGTTCCAAATATCCATTTGCCAACAAACAACAGTCTTCACGGCGCTACTCTGCTCCCGGCTCGGGTTCATGCTCGTGTCCGGGCTGGCGATGTTGCGCTTCAGCATCGCCTTTGACATATTCCTCGGAAGAGGAGTGTTCAGTATGCGCTGCTTCCATGGGCAGAGCTTCATTCGCCGAATCTTCTTTGCCTTCTCCGGCAGACTCCAATGCCTCCGCATCGGCAGTCACAACAGGCTCCGTAGCCGCGGGTCCTTCAGCAGCAGGTGCGCCTTCCAAGCCAGAAAAGTAATTATTCACTGCGATACTAATTTTCTCCACAGTTTTCGGCCCGACTCCAGGCAATTCTTCAAGCTGCTCGGGAGTCATATCCGCCAGAGCCTCCACCGTGGTCACGCCGGCCTCATGCAGCTTTTGAATCAACTGCTCGCCAAGATCGGATACGCGATCCAGCGGAGTCGCCGACTGCGATACCAGAGAGGCCATTTGCTGCTCGACCTCCTGGCGTTTTTCTTCTTCGCTCTTAATATCGATCTTCCAGCCCAACAGCTTGGCGGCCAAGCGGACATTCTGGCCCTTCTTGCCGATGGCCAGAGAAAGCTGGCTGTCGTCTACAACGACCTCCAAATGCTTGTCTCCGCTCTCCAAAGTCGTTACGCGGCTTACCTTGGCCGGCTGCAACGCCTTTTCCGCAAAAGTCACAGCGTCTTCGTGGTATTCGATGATGTCGATTTTTTCGCCGCGCAGTTCGCGGATAATTGACTGCACCCGCATCCCTTTCATGCCAACGCATGCGCCTACGGCGTCAACGTCCTTATCTTTCGACATCACTGCGATCTTTGTGCGCTCACCCGCCTCGCGGGCGATGGCGCGAATCTGCACGGTTCCGTCGTAAATCTCCGGGACCTCGGTCTGGAACAGATTCTGCACAAGCTCCGGAGCGGCGCGGGACACGATCACCGCAGGCCCCTTGGAATTCTTGTCCACGCGCACGAGCACAACTCTCACTCGTTCGCCCATCGCGAACGATTCAAGACGCGACTGCTCCTTTTTTGGCATCCGCGCTTCGGCTTTGCCAATATCGAAGATCACTTCCGGGCCTTCGATGCGCTTTACCGTGGCATTCAGGATCTCTCCGACCCTGCCAATATATTCGTTGTAGACCGTGTCGCGCTCGGCCTCGCGCACCTTTTGAAAGATAATCTGCTTGGCAATCTGCGCGGAAATGCGGCCCAGGCCCTCTGTGGACTTGAGGAATCGTACTTCGCCGCCGACTTCGGCATTCCCGTCGATGGTTCTGGCTTCCTCCAGCGAGATCTCAATCTGGGGATCCTCTATATCGTCTTCAGACGCGACAATGGACTTGACCGCGTAAACGCGAATCATTCCGCTGTCCTTGTCCAACTCACCCCGCAAATTCTCCTGACTCTTTTCCTTCTTGCGGGTGGCTGCAACAATGGCGTCTTCCACCGCACTTACAACAATGCGCGGGTCGATGCCTTTTTCGCGGCTCAACGCGTCAATGACGTTATAAATCTCGCTTGCCATAAACTTTATCCCTTAAATACCCGACCCTAAAACTCAGGCACCAGATGGGCTTTTTCCACGTTGCCCAACTCAATCTCAACATTCTGCCCAGCTTGCGCGTGCCCTGGCTTCAGCCTTTTACCGCTTACAATCTCCAGGGACAACCTACCATCGTGAAAGCTTTGTAACCGTCCTTCAAAATGACGATTGCCATTTACGGGTTCGCGAGTCATCAACTTGATCCTGCTGCCGATAAACCTTGCATAATCCTGGGCGCTCAATAGCTTGCGATCAAGCCCCGGAGATGAAACCTCAAGCGTGTACGAACCGCCGCTCACCGCGTCTTCCACATCAAAGATCGCCGAAACTTCTCGGCTTACGTTGGCGCAATCTTCGTGCGTAACGCCTTCTGGTTTATCGATGGTGATTTTCAGGACACGCGCCTTGCCACCGCCGCGCATCTCCGCTTCCACCAACTCAACTCCATGAGTCGCGGCCACCCGGCCAATAATTTCGCGAATTTTGACGAGATCCGCCGCCATTTTGAAATCCCTGCCGAGCTATCCATCGTCCCGGCAAAAGCGAAGTCTCGCGCCGAAAAACAAGAGAACGCGCCATCCCACGCGATCATGGCGTGCAAAAAGAAAGTGGGCGTTCTGCCCACTGGTACGTTCGCCACGGATTTGGTACTACAAACCCGCCCAGACCCGTGTCTTACCCGACCTGGGCCGAAACCAGTTACTCAAATAGGATGATACGCGCATTTGCAACAAAAGACAACGAACCCGCGTAGGCGCATTCGCTTCCCCGTACCTTTTGATGCTTGCAGGGTACCTGAAGCTTCGATCGCTCTTAGTTCCCTAGACTCCCAAGAGGTATTCTGGTTGAGCTCTCCATTGTTAAAAAATCGTTGCACTTTCATCTCGGATTGATTTTCAGGCGCAAATTGAAGAAGATCAAACCAATGAAGTATTGCCATGCTGGTCTACAAGGCGCCACCACGAAAGGAGTTCTGGAGCTGGCCGGTATCAGCAAACTTCTTACTCACCCCCTGCCCTTTCCAAATAAAGTATCGGCGGCCCTTTGAGTTACGGCGTCTTAATCTGCCAAACACTTCGCAAACGAAATCAATCGCCCAGCAAGGCAAATATAATCGTTTTCTAATTATCTCGCTTATCAAAAGAACTTGCATTTCATGGGGGCGGCGAGAATCGCGTACTCCGCAATCATCGCCTATTCGACAATCTCCGATATCCGCCGTTCCCGGTCTGATATGAAAATTCAATGAAACTCCTTCGATTGCCACAACATAGGAGCAAATTTGGGGACTTTTCCAAAAACCGAAATCCAACCCTACAAAGTGACTACGCAAAACCCTGCACAAAGCGACAAAAGAAGGACTAAAGCCCCGTTTGTTCCAAAAACGGAACATTAATATTTTCTATTGGCAATCGAAACATTTTCATCTTAAAGTTTCTTTCGCAGCACGGTTCTTGGTTTAAAGGCTTTCGCCCGAACGACGGCTCAGGCTGGCCAGACTCGAAAATAAGAACCAAGACTCAAAAAACGTGAGCCGTTCACAAGTTACTGCGCAACGAAGGAGCAAGAAGTATGTCTGTAGTGACACCGCTTCAGCGGGCACCTTATGTTGTAATCTCTCCGGAAGGCAACCAGATCGAGATTCCCAAAGAACTGTTCGGAGCACTGTGGGATTTCCTACAAGGAAATAAACCTAGCGGTTCAGTTACCATTCAATTCCGAAACGGGGGCGTTGCCGGATTGGAAGCGTTGATCAAGAAGACGTACAAATAGCGGATTGCAGCTTGCATGATGCGATGAACAAAAACGACAAAGATACGCGTTGGCTTCCTAAGCCTTGTCTACAAATGTCATCGGCTGCCCGTTCGTTCATCATATTCCGGCTTTGAAAGGAACCATCGGATTTCGGTTCCGCAAATTGATCGCTTTTCCGACGAAAGCTTAGGGCTTGGAGCGGAAGGGGTTTCTTTTTGTCTGATCCAGCATTTTCCGGAAGCGAAAGAAGAGATTTTCATGGAGTTTACGTTGATCTCTAACAGCAGGATCTTTTTAATAGCGGGAACAGACGATTCGCATGAAGCCGAGCGTCTGGGAGTTTCTATAGAATCTGGGTGGAAGCAAAGATTTCAGGGCAGTCATAGCAAGCCCTTCTGAATGGGGCCACAGTCTGAATTTACAACGTTATCGAAAGAAGAATTGCAGGCTTTTATGGCGGATACCAGAATTCACATCGCAAATCTAACCTCGCAAAAACCCGGCAGCGCTCTAGACGAGCAGCTTGCGGCCGATAAACAAGCGGTCAACGATCTTAAGGGGAAATGCCTGGCTGTTTCCCCAGAAGGACTGCAGTTGACCATTCCTAAAGAGCTATTCACCGCTCTCACGGACTTCATGCAAACCCGCAAATCTCCGGGCTCTATTACAATTCAGTTCCGCAGCGGCGAGATCATTTGCGTAGAAGCCGTAGCGAAAAAGACATATCGTAATCCGTAAGCCGATAAGGAACGTCGTCGGTCGATCATTGCAATATCATTTGTTTAAGCCATTTTAAAGACCGGGAATCATTCAAACCGGTCGTCATATAGAACCACAGGCACTGATTTCCGTTCCCGAATGAAGTGTATTCGGGCCGACGATAAATTTGGCTTGGAGAAGATTTCTCCGAGCCTTTTTGTTTTGCGGTGAAGGATGAATGCAACCGAAAGGAAAACCAGCCCGGCTGCCCGATACGGGGCGCAAACCAGCGTCTCGCCTTCACCTGCAAGACGATTATCCACTGGAGATTCCGAAGAAGGAGATGAATCGATGTCTGTATCCGGGCATGGCCTCTTCCTAAAAAAGGTTCCCGAGGAAAGAACGAAAAACATTAAGGTATGGTTTGTGGCGTGCATCTCAGCAGCTGTGCATGGCTGCCTGGGAGTCCTTTTTGCCCCACTGTTTTCCATCGCTTTTCTCGCCGCAGGACTGAGTGAATCCTTCCTGCCAGGCAATGGAATGCTTTTGGCGATTGCTTTCCCCCTTGGCTACGCGGCCATCGGATTTGTGGTGGGAGCGGGGGCAGCGCACTTTTACAATCTGATGGCAAGGCACTTGTACCATCACGATGGCACTGAGCAGGAAGCTCTTGAAAGAGCAGCGTAGGGGCTGAAAAGCGCGGTGACCTCGCCTACCGCACGAGGGCAAAGCACCGCGTTCTTGGGTTCAGCCACCCCCGACTTAGCCCCGCTCTTCAATTTTTGTTCGGAATAAAAAGCGGGGATAGCTCTTCATTCCGGGAGTAAATCGGGCCGCGTGGATCCCCAAAATAAAGCGGCCCGAACGTTCCAAACCTCTAAGATCTGAGCGGCTTAAGGCTTTGAGCTTTCCGAAAAATCCAATGACTTGACTCCTTCGACCGCCACGCACGGTTGCTCCCGTCAAGTTTGAATCACCATTCAGACCCTCTCCAGGCCTGCCACATTGGAGCGCTCTGGGCCCGCATCTAAACTCTTGCTGGAAAAGAAAACGAAGCGTTCACGCCGCCCAGCAACCCCCAACAAAGATGAACGATCGGTTAAAAAATTGCTAATCTTGCCGGCACGCAAGAATTTTTTCAGTCCTAGGATATTTTTATCCCTTAAAATCACGTGCTTGTTTTTTGCGGCTGAGCGGACGGAGTATCGACCATACAGAAACAAGCCAACGATGGAACCAACCAAAGGAAACGTCCATGAGCAAGTTCTTCGCGATCATCGTGGAAGACCTGGGAGACGAAAATGGCCGGATGTTCACGGATGCG
>DATGIO010000131.1:0-33223 GCA_035295685.1 Candidatus Angelobacter sp. | reverse complement strand
AAGTGAGTGGAAATCTTCCGGTGGATTTCGGCTTTGTCATAGACGTGCACGCGCACGAACCGGAGACTATTTACGTGGTGCCCATCAAGAGCGATTCGGAGCATTATCCGCCGGAGGGCAAGCTGCGCGTGTACCGCAGCCGCACCGGCGGCGATGAATGGGAGCCACTGGCCGAGGGGCTGCCGGAGAGGGACTGCTATGTAAACGTGCTGCGCGATGCCATGGCGGTTGACTCGCTGGACGAGTGCGGCATTTATTTCGGCACCACGGGCGGACAGGTTTACGGCTCGGCCAACGCCGGGGATAGCTGGGCCCCGATTGTCCGGGATCTTCCAGCGGTGCTTTCCGTCGAGGTGCAGACCCTGTCATGATTCGAGTGATACTCCCGGCACATCTCAAGACGCTGGCGCGCGTGGAAGACGAAGTAAGACTCGAGGTCGAAGGCCAAGCAACAGTTCGCTCGGTCCTCGATGCGCTCGAAGCAAAATACCCAGTGCTCCGGGGGACCATTCGCGACCACGTAACGTTGCGCCGCAGACCGTTCATCCGATTCTTTGCCTGCGAGCAGGACTTCTCCCACGATTCGCCGGACACACCGTTGCCGGAAGCGGTGGTGTGCGAGGCGGAGCCTTTTCTGGTGGTAGGGGCCATGGCGGGTGGCTAAAAGCAGTCATTGGTAATTCCTCGACACATCCGCTCAAGGCAGGTCGGCCTGCAGTTCGGCCTAACGAGTCGTGGCGCCCTCAAATTTGCAGACAGTAAACGGACAACTTTTTATCTTCTTATTATTAACGCGGAAGCCCATCTTATTTCGTGACGGATTATCCCGTCCTCTAGCCAAACTCTAAGGAGCACATACGATGCAATTCAACTGTTATCTCACCTTCAATGGCCAGTGCGAAGAGGCATTCAAGTTCTACGAGAAAGTCCTGGGCGGAAAGATCGAGATGATGATGCCCCACGGAGGCACGCCCGCTGAGGCACACGTACCCGCGGAGTGGCGCACCAAGATCATGCACGCCTCCCTACGGGTCGGCGACGGCTTTCTGCTGGCCTCGGACGTTCCTCCCGAGCACTATACGCCAGCCAAGGGGTTCCATGTGGCCTACCAGGCAAAAGAGGCGGAGGAAGCGGAGCGCGTCTACAAAGGACTGTCGGAAGGCGGCTCGATCCAGATGCCTCTTCAAGAGACGTTCTGGGCAACCCGCTTCGGGATGTTCACAGACCGCTTTGGCATCCCGTGGATGGTAAACTGCGGAAAGCCTTCCTAAAGTTTGTTTAGCGCGAAGAGTTTTAAAAAGGGGATGGCCAAGCGCCGTCCCTTTTTTTGCGAGCGAGAAAAGCGAGAAAAAATGGAGAGGCTCCCGGACAATTAAACATGCCCAAGGCTGCGAAGAAACTCATCACGTACGCAAACATCGTTTACGCAAATATGACTCACTCCAATCTGGCTCATTTAACGCTGGCCCATTCAAAAATGACTCATTCAAAGACCCTTTTCTTTCTCCCCCTGCTGTTTTGCTCTCTCGTATACGGCTCGCTCGCCTATGGAACGACTGGCGAAGACCTTGTTCTTACCGGAGGCAAAGTCTATCCCTCGCCCAAGGCCAAGCCCATTGAGAACGCCGTGGTGGTAATTCACGAAGGTAAGATCACCGCCATCGGGCCACGGGAGCAGTTGAAGTCCCAGATTGCCAGCAATGCACGGACGATCGATTGCACTGGCAAAATTATCGTTGCCGGGTTCTGGAACAGCCATGTGCACTTCACCAACGAAGTGTGGGTCGGCGCAGCCGAGGCTCCCGCCGGCAAGTTGGAAAGTCATCTTAAGGAGATGCTGACCCGCTGGGGATTTACGACGGTCTTCGATCTCGGCTCAAATCCACAAGACACGCTGGCGTTGCGCCGAAGGATTGAGAACGGCGATATTGCCGGACCCAGGATCTACACGACTGCCGGAACCATCTTCCCCAAAGATGGCATTCCGTTTTACCTGCCCCCGCAGCTTGCACAAGTATTGAAATCGCAGGAAGCCGAGAGCGCCGAGGACGCGGCCAGGCTCACCCGGCAAGCGCTGCAGCTCGGTGGAGACGGCATGAAAGTATTTGCCGGATCCATGAAGGGCGGGAACAAAGTTGTGCCAATGCCGGCGCCGATCATCAAAGGCGCAGTCGATGTGGCCCATGCTGCGGGTAAACCGGTCTTTGCTCATCCTTCCAATCATGTGGGTACCGACAATGCACTCGCGGCCGGAGTGGATGTGCTGGCCCACACGATTCCGATGGAGACCGCCTTTACCGAACAAGAATTACAACAGATGAAGAAGCAGCACACAGCCCTGATTCCCACACTGGCGTTGTTTCCCGACGAAGTGAGCAAGTCTGGGGGATCGGAGGAAGAGAAGCACCAGATCCTGGACCGGGCAGAGCACGAGCTCAAGAGCTACTACGATCAGGGCGGAACAATCCTGTTCGGAACCGACGTAGGCTATACGCAGCTCTACGATACCACCAGTGAATACGCGGCGATGGGGCAAGCAGGCATGTCATGGCAAGACATCCTGGCTTCACTCACCACCACTCCGAACGCGTTCTTCAAGACGAAGAACCCCGGCCGCGTGGAGAAGGGCGCGCAAGCCGACTTGGTTGTGCTGGATGCCGATCCAGCAGCGGATGTGCGAAGCTTTGCCAAGGTGGCTTATACGATCCGGCAGGGGAAGGTGATTTTCAGCAGTCAGTAATCATTACTAACGGCTCGTGATGACTATCCAGGCGTAAAACGAGCAGCGAACGCGCGGCCCTGAAGATTCAGGCACACCAATGCTTGCTCATGCTTGACATGATTCGCTTTCGGGGAAAGAAATACACGGCTCGAAAACCTGGCGCGAGTGGCGCGGCACAAATCATGCTGCTGCGCCCGCACCGTTTAAAGCTCGCGCTGTTTTAAAGCTTACGTACCGTGCTGTTCCAGAAGTTCCTGGCAAGCGATGCAATAGCGAGTCCAGGGAATGGCCGTCAGGCGCTTCAGGCCGATCTGCTGGCCGCAGTGGAGGCATTCGCCAAACGTTCCGCTTTGGATACGCGATAGAGCAGACTCAATCAGTTCCCTCAGCCCGCGCTCCTGGGAGTTTTGCAGCCACGCCATTTCCTTTGCCTGCGAAGCGACCGCGCGGTCTCCTTCGTCACGGCCATATTCGGGACTCAGGTCGACAGTCGCCGAATCGCGGGAAGAGCTGCGGAGCAGCGCCTGTCTCTTTTCCAAGAGGTTTTTCTCAAATGCTTTCGTTTCATCCTTATTCATGGCACCCCTGTGCGAATGGACCTATTATATTGCGCTCCAAGGCCGGAGACCTAGCGAGTGGGCGACGATCATGCGGGTTGCTTTCGCTTCCGAACCGAGATAAGAGTTGGTTGTCAAGGGAGGACGAACCAATTTTTACACCGGCTTAACTTAGCTTGATTAGAATTGGCCAACTCTCATGCGATTCATTGGATCCCTTGCCTACCGGCTCTTCCTCCGTTTTCCATCCTGCCATCTCGTGGCGGCGATAGAAAATGGGTTCGCGGCATTTGCACGCAACATTTGTACCGCCCTTTTATCGATATCGATCTTTGCTCCGTTCGGAGCCACGGCACAAGACGCCTCGCTTCCCCGTCCCATTCCCGGCGGGTTTGCACTGCCGAACGGCTGGCGCATCACACCCGCCGGAAAGCCCATTGCGGAAACCGAGGACATGGTGCTTAAGATGACTACGGCGCCGGATGGGAAGGCCGTAATCGCCACGCATGCCGGGTACAACCCTCATGGACTGGTAGTGATCGACACCACGACGCACCAGGTTGTGCAGCGCATCGGATTGAAGTCGACATGGCTTGGCCTGGCGTGGTCTCCGGATGGAAAAACCCTTTATGTCTCGGGCGGCAACGCGAACGGCAACAAAGTACAGCCGACGCTGGCTCCGGTTTACGAATT
This sequence comes from Candidatus Angelobacter sp., assembly GCA_035295685.1. Classification (GTDB taxonomy): domain Bacteria; phylum Acidobacteriota; class Terriglobia; order Terriglobales; family Acidobacteriaceae; genus Angelobacter. The sequence goes on along the minus strand of DATGIO010000131.1, from coordinate 29,251 downwards.
TTCCTATGACAATGGCCGACTCAGTACCAAGGCTACCGGACAGCTGGATGAAACGATTCCCCTGAACAAGATCTATTGGTCGGGACTGGTGCACCATCCCACCAAAGACCTGCTCTATGCCGCCAACCGCGGGATCAATGCCGAGCCGACCAATGTGGTGGTCTTCGACACGAAAGAACGCAAGATCGTGACGCGCATTCCGGTCGAGGTGAATCCCTACGAGTTGGTCATTTCCAAAGACGGCTCCACACTTTACGTTTCAAACTGGGCGAGCTCGTCCGTAAGCGTGGTCAACACGGTCAGCAACCGCGTCACCCGGGTGATTCACGTTGGCTCGAATCCCAACGACATGAAGTTGGCGAAGGATGGCAGGCTGTTCGTGGCCTGCTCGAACGACAACACTGTCTATGTGATCGACACCAGGCGGAATCGGGTGATCGAACGGCTCTCCACAACTCTCTATCCGCAGGCTCCCGAAGGTTCAACCCCCGACGCGCTGGAGATCGACGAGGCGCGCAAGCTGCTCTATGTGGCGAACGCCGACAATAACTCGCTGGCGGTTATCAACATTGCGAATCCCGAGCACAGCGCGGTCGTAGGCTTTGTGCCAACGGGGTGGTATCCCTCGGCGCTGGCGCTGGCAAACTCGTCGCGCGTGCTCTATATCGCCAACAGCAAAGGCGAGTCCGGACACTCGGATATACGCGGGCCGGAAAGTCCATTGCCACCGGGGCCTGAGGGCAATGGATCGGTCAAGACGTTGCAAAAAGGCAGTGTCGAATTGCTGGCGCTTGGGAGCCTCCGGAAAAAACTGCCTGAATACACAAAGGCGGTCACCGGCAATACGCCGTACAACGATTCCCTGCTTACGGAAGCGCGGCCCGCGACCGGCCCTTCGGTCATTCCACGGGAGGTCGGAGCTGGTTCGCCGATCCAGCACATCATCTACATCATTAAAGAGAATCGCACCTACGATCAGGTATTCGGAGATCTGCCGAAAGGCAACGGCGACTCACGGTTAACGATCTTCGGGCGCAACGTTACGCCCAACCAGCACGCCCTCGCCGAGCAATTCGTTACGCTCGACAATCTTTACTGCGACGGCGAAGTCAGCGTCGACGGGCATTCGTGGTCGACCTCCGCCTATGCCACCGACTTTACCGAGCGGCGCTGGCCTCCCGAATATGGAGGATTCAGCCAGGCAGTAAGTTCACCGGCTAATACGCCTTCAAGCGGAAGGCTATGGGACCTGGCGCGGCGTAAGGGACTTACCTACCGCAGCTATGGCGAATATGCGGCCCGCGCCAGCAATGGCACCACCATGGAGGCCGCATACGGCGCGGATGCGCTGTGGGGCCATGTAGCCAAGGATTATCGCGGCTCCGGAGTACGCGATACCGAAAACATGAAGGTGTTCCTGCGGGAATTCGACGAATACGAGGACAACTTCGACAGTACCGATCCGGAGAAGCGGCTTCCGAACTATGTGGTGATGAGCCTCCCTGAAAATCATACAAACGGAACCCGCCCGGGATCGTACACGCCGGTCGCCATGGTAGCGAGCAACGACCAGGCCGTGGGCATGTTGGTGGAGCGCATCTCGCACAGCAAGTACTGGCCGACAACCGCCATCTTTATTATTGAGGATGACGCGCAGGACGGCCCTGACCATGTGGATGCACGCCGGACTACAGGACTAGTCATTAGCCCCTATGTGAAGCGCGGTATTGTGGATAGCACGCTTTACTCCACCAGTTCCATGCTGCGCACCATGGAGCTGCTGCTCGGGTTGCCGCCGATGAGCCAATACGATGCGGCCGCCATGCCCATGTATGCCTCGTTTGGCCTGGAGCCCGACCTCACTTCGTTCACTCTACATCCGGCCCTGGTGGATCTGATGGAGAAGAATACGGACAAGTCCTATGGAGCACGTCTGAGCCAGCAGATGGACTTCTCCGATCTTGACCGCGCTCCCATGCACGCGCTGAACGAAATTCTATGGAAAAGCATCAAAGGGCCAGATTCGACGATGCCGCCACCAGTGCACCGATATCGGGCATTAGTTGGAGACTAGGCCGAACTGTACTCTTTATTTTTCAGAGCTTTGCGCGTGACTAGAGTGGTTCTTCAGACCAATTCTGTAAAACTATGGAGGAACGGCTGCGAATCACCTCTACCTTGCCGCATCTTTGTCGGCAAGCGTATACTGCGATTGCCGATGCTGTATTGGCTCTAACACCAACAGAAAGGGCTATGATCGTAGATATGAAGTCATTCGAAACCATTTCTGCCACCCAGGAAGAAAAAGTTACCACTCAAGTCTTTGGTGAAGAATCGTCTCTCCCGTTCGGGGAAGAGGATCCAATCGTTGGCGCAATCCACAACAACCTGGCATCGGCGAGCAACGCCGAAGGGCCGTTCGGCGGTTTTTGAGAGCATTCTCGATTGAACGCAAAGGCGGGTAAGAGCGTGCGATGCACAGTGCCTGCCGCGCATTCACTCGCGCTCATATCGTAGTTGCTACTTGTTGAATTTGCTTCCATATAAATAGAAAGGGCTATGGCCGTAGATATGAAATCATTTGAAATCACGGGTCCAATACATACGTCCGCATCTTTTGGGGAAGAATCTACTCACCCGCTTACAGAAGAGGACATATTCAACCTTACTCTTAACAACGGTTTGTCATTGGACAGCAATGCCAGCGGGCCGTTTGGGAACTTCTAAGACAATATCGTTCAAGTATGAACAAGAAAAGCCCTTATCTGCCGTGTCCGGCGATGAGGGCTTTTACGATTTTAAGGAATCAATCCTCAGAGCCCTTTGGTTCTTATACTGTTGTCCAGCTCCCATTCCCTTTGCACCTAACAATGATTCAGAAGCGGCGGAATACAATACTGAAGGCGATGGGAGCCTTTCCAAACAGTTTCTTTTGGAGCATTCATAAGACATGGCGCTTCTAATAGCAGGCGGATACGACGATCTGAACCTTTCAGTTTTAGCGGATGCAGCGGGAAGAGCGAATCTGGAGTGTTTCGACACAAGAATCCCAACCGCTGAAAGCCCTTCTTTTTCCTGGAACCCGGGAGGAGGGCCGCCACGCTTTTCCGATCGGGAAATCAAGGTTGCAGGCGCCTTTATTCGCCATGACGTGTTTAGCGGGATGAAAGATCCACGGCCACAGGTCGCCGTCAGGGCGTTCGCATGGCACCAGGCCATCATGGGTTGGCTGTTGAGCGACCCGCGAATACGCATCTTCAATCGTCATATTTCCTTGATCGCCAGCAATAAACCTGCCGTTCTTGTACTTGCTCAGCAGGAGGGACTACGCATCCCACCAACTATGATCACCAACGAGACAAGCCGGTTTGAGCCCGAAGAGGTCCGGCACAAGATTGCCAAGCCGGTTGGCGGCGGAGACTTTTGCTACTCTCTTGAAGAGGCCTTGGCCAAGACAAACCCACGCGACGGGTTGACGGCCAGCCCGGCGATCGTGCAAAAACGCCTTGTGGCTCCCGAGGTGCGGATCTATGTGATCGGCCAGTCGACATTTGCTTTCGAGGTGCGCAGCGAATCGCTGGACTACCGCGTGAAGCAGGATGCCAGACTCGTTCTGCTAGCGGACGTGCCGCCAGAGGCGCATCGATTGAGAAATCTGATGGCACGCATGAACATGGACTTCGGCGCAGCCGACTTCAAGACGGACCCGGACACCGGACATCTGATTTTCCTGGAGTTGAATACATCTCCGATGTTCGCCCAGTTCGACCAGATCAGCGGAGGGCAAATATCCGACGCCATGGTTGGTGAATTGATGGCTGGTGAATTGATAAGATCATGAGACAAACCCCATGGTGAACGATTGGGCAAGTCCAAACGAGCTAGCTCCAGTCTGGACCGAGGCTCAATGTGTAGCTGAACTAAACTCTATCGAACGGCCAATATTTGCCAGTAAGTAAATAAGTTTGCTCATCTAGCGCTTGCTCTTTTATATTAGCCATGTTTTATTTGATTCTCTCCAACTGCAATTAGGGTGCGAGCACGATTGCTTGCGCTCTGCCACGTTCTCACTCACAAAGCAAGGCTACAAATCCTTGTGCTTGATTTGATTCATATAAATTAGGAGACCGCGATGAAAGCAGTAGAGCCTACAGCAACAGTTCCAAGCATCAATCAAAACATAACCACGACTGTCCATCTGGAAGAAATAGCCACGACGAATGCTGTTGGCGAAGAAGGGCCGATTCCCGGTACGATATTTGACGCAGGCAACGGACCCTTCGGATCCTTCTAGGGAAGCTCACAAAGCCTAAATAAAGCAAATTTTTGCCGGCCGCGGAAACAGGCTCCTTCGATTTTTTCACCACAAATCAAAAGACGCAGGAGCCTTAGGCCGTAATGATGGTCGACAAATCCTCGCAATGGACGAGCGGCCAAATCAGCCAGGGTCCAGATCCGGATACAGGACATTTAATTTTTCTGGAATTGAATACATCTCCAATGTTCGCGCGATTCAACGTCGTCAGCGAAGGACGGATCTCTACCGCCATGGTTCGTGAATTGATGGTTCGTGAATTGATGATTCGCGAATTGACGACAGGCAACACACCGACGTAAAGTGCAAGAGATTCCCAAGGGATTTCTTGCATGTCTTCACAAGCAACGCCGTTCACGTCTCACCTTCAAGAGCAATTCGGACAGATCGACATCTACCTTTTCGACCAGATCCTTCGCGGCCGAATCCGGCCGGGAATGCGCATCTTCGATGCGGGCTGCGGCTCCGGCCGAAACATCGTCTATCTCCTGCGAGAAGGCTTTGAGGTCTTTGGCGTGGATTCGAGCCTTCCGGCGGTTGAGGGCGTGCGAAGACTTGCCGCAAGCCTGGCTCCATCCCTGCCCAGAGAGAACTTCCGCGCAGAAGACCTGGAAGGGATCTCATTTCCGGACGACTTTGCCGATGTGGTTCTAAGCAGTGCGGTGCTCCACTTTGCCCGCAGCGACGAGCACTTCCTCGGCATGCTGCGTGGATCTTGGCGGATGCTGAAGCCGGGCGGCATTTTTTTCTGTCGGCTGGCTTCTTCCATCGGTATGGAAGGGCAGATCAAGAACATCGATGGACGACGTTATCTGCTGCCGGATGGCTCGGAGCGATACCTTGTAGATGAAGATTACCTGCTTTCGCTCACGGACAAACTTGGCGGCAATTTGATAGACCCGCTGAAGACAACGGTCGTACAGAACCAAAGATGCATGACCACGTGGGTTCTACAGAAAACCAGAACAGCCTCGTGAGGAGCCTGAGGACAACGATGAATTTTGAGGAGTTTCGAAACTCATTGAAGGAGAAAGGGCCGCCAGCCGAATTTCCGGCACCCTTGGCGGCGCTCTGGTGGGACGCAAAGGGAGACTGGGCTCACGCCCACGGTTCAGTTGATGAACTGGACACGAAAGAAGCGATGGCAGTTCATGCTTACCTTCATCGCAAAGAGGGCGATGCTTTCAATGCGAACTATTGGTACCAGAGGGCTGGGCGCAAGTTTCACCGAAACGCGCTGCAAGACGAGTGGAGGGCACTGGTGGAAGCAATGATCGAGAGGCAATCCTGGTAAATCTCGATCCTGAAAAAATCGCTCCTGAAGATCGTGCGCTGATAAAATGGAGTTAGGCGGATTTGTTGTGATGTTGGACTGCCCTCAATCGACCGCCACTGTGCGGGGCGGATGAAAATTGAATCCCTCATTCCACTTCACTATTTTCAAGTTTTCAAAATTGTCATCAAAAGTCACTATTAAGACTTTAAGACTAGCGGTAGCAGCTCCAGGCGAACGCCTTGCGTTACAACAGCCGCGCGCCTTCGTGAGCGAGTAGCCAGCGTTTGCGTTCCATACCTCCGCCGTATCCCGTGAGTGAGCCATTTGCACCGATGACGCGGTGGCAAGGCACAACGATGCTGATGGGGTTGGCGCCGTTCGCAGTTCCTACAGCGCGAACAGCATCAGGCTTACCGATCTTGCGAGCCAGCTCGCCATAGGAAAGCGTGCTGCCGTAGGGAATCTCGCGCAGGGCGGCCCAAACTTTTCTTTGAAATTCTGTCCCTTCCGCTCTTACCGCAAGCCGGTCGATAGCCGCGAGGTCTCCGGCGAAATAGGCAGCCATCGCTGTCATTGCCGTTGTGGGCCCATCTTCGCCGTGCACGGGCTCCAGCAAAAAGCCCTCCTTGCCATAATGAAGGGTGAGCAGGCGGCGCATGCGGTCTTCATAGTCGTGCCAGTCGACGGCCCGCAGGTTGGATTGCTCGTCGGTTACGAGCAGCAATTCGCCGATGGGCGTGCTCATGCGGGTGATGAATAACCTCAGACGTTCGCGCATGCTATCTCCAATGGGAAGGCCGTTTACCGACCTCGTTAACTGTCTCTGCGTCTTCAAATTCCTGATTCCTCTTTCACTCAGGATTCGCCTTTGATTCCGGATTTCTCTTCATTCCCGATTTCTCTTAACTATGGATTCCCTCTTGCATTCCGCAACTGTCTTGAATTCCGCCCCTCTTGCACCCATTCCTCCAATTCTGCCCTTGATTCTTATCCTCGATTTTTACATGCGTGAGCGGCGGTGTTGGCTGTTTTCGGACATGAAGGCGCTCGATCGCACACGCCCGGAGAACGTTTGGGCTTTCCGTAAAGGCCTGAAGTTACCCAGCGGCGCTACTGGTAAGACCTAAGCAAGGAAATGAAACGATTGGAGACTTGCTACCTGAGCAAAAAAAGATGGAGTAGGACGGCTTCTGTCCCACTCCATCGCCGGTTCTAGAACGCCTAGAACCTATCCATCTAGACTCGAGATCAGCTTAGAACGTCTAGAACGTAAAGAGAGGCCCGATCTCCGTGCGGACATCGTTGAGTTCGCGCATCGGACGCCCTTGAAACAGCGGGAATTGGCCTGTGGCCGTCAGCGGGATCGCACGCGTGCGATAGAGCGATTCCTCCGCGGCAAACGTGAGCCATGGGTTGAGCTTGTAATAGATGGTGCCCGCGAGCATATCGCCTTTCATACGTCCGCCGCCTTCGCGGCGGACGTCGCGAGCCAGGACCTGATCGTAACCGTAATGGACGTACATCTGCCATCCGGCATTGCGGCCCTTGGGATCGGCATTGGCCCAGCGTGAAATCGGCAGCCCCAAATTGACGAACCCGCCCTGCGAGCGAGGCGGCAGCGAATTGGCAATTACAGGGACGCCGTTGCGGAGACCAAAAACCGCTGTCGTCGATCCATCAATGCTTTGGGCCGTGGCGGTATTGGTGAGTCCTGTATTGTCGGAAAATGGGCCTAAGATCTGCCCGGCGAAATAGTATCGCAGGTCGGAACCGTTGTAGTACTTGGCAGTAAGGGTAGCGAAGCGTGTCGGGAGCTGAACCTCCGCCGTCCAGGCATGCCGCTTCGAGTTGATGCGTGCTCCAGTCGGAAATGCCGCCTTGAACGCCGTAGGCACCGCCGAAGCAAGCACCACGACATCGCGCTCGCTATCGACTCCGCTCACAATTAACTGGGCCGGGGCGACGCCTGCCGCATGATCAAGCTGGAACTGTGCCACCAGCCTAGCCTGTAGTTCCGGCCTTCCCGAGTCCACACCTTGCCGCTCACCAAAACCAAGCTGGTTACCCAACCCCTCATTGTTGGCAGCTACGTCCGCATCCGCCGGGCCACCCGTCAGAATATCGGCGGGCAAGTTACCATAAGCCGGGAGAACAACCGCAAAATCAGGTTCCAGTGAGAAGTTGTCGCTGAATTTGTGATTCACCCCAAAGCGGAACTGGGGATCGCGCTCGTAGAGCGTGCCGAAGCCGATACCCAAGCCGGTGGTTTCCAACAGATTGGGCAGAGTGGAAGAGCCAAACAATGTCCAGTCCTGTCCGGCCAGAAAGTTGAGGGTCGTGCTGTCGGTGGCTTTGTAATCGACCCTTCCATATCCCACGCGGATTTGCGGGGCGCTGGAGCGGATCGAGCTGATGTTGCGGTTGTTGACACGGCTGAAATTACCTTCAAAATCGGCTTCCAGCTTGCCGGTTACGATCACGCTGCTCGAACTGTCCATCCACTCGAAGTTCGATCCAATTCGCAGCGATCGGGCTTTGATGTGGAATTCGGACATTTTGTCAGGGCCGTTGATGTCGCCGATGAAGCCAGGGAGCGGAAAGTCGTTGCCGTAAGGTGACGCGGTGTCATACACCGAGGTAGCCTTGAAAAATCCGTAGGGCTGGATGTGTATGTTCTTTCCGATACTGATGGCTGGGAGCACGCCTTCGCGCTTGGGCGGATTGATCTGCATCACCCTCACCGGCGCCACCGCCGGAATAGGCTCGGTGCCTGGAAGCGGCGGCGTTTGTGGAGGTCCGGACTGCTGTTGTGCCGTCACAGTGGTAGCGGCTAGGGCGGCTGCGCCGGGCTGCGCAACTGGCTCGATGCCTGCGCCGGCAGGCACAGCAGGCTTGAGCATGCTCAGGTCGGCAGCCGAAAGAACGCCTTTGTCTTTGAGCAGAAGTAAGAGTTTGTCACGCATTTCAGCCGCTGGGACAATGGTAAGCGCATTAAGATCGCTTGCGCTCAGGATGCCCTTTGTGGCCAGCAGCCGCAATAAGGGATCGCCGGCTGCGTTGATGCCCGTTGGGGATGCGGGCGCGGCTGCAGCGGCGTTGGCTTCGCGGTCCTTGTTGGCAGCGTCGTTCTTTTCAGATGCTACGGTTGTTAAGGGCATGAGAGCTAGACAGAAGACTCCGGCCCAAATCAGGGTCGAGATACGAATCATGGTTGAAGGCTCCTCACTATTTGTCAGTTGTAGCGATTCCCTGCTGTAGATACATTTGCCGCTGCCACATCAAGAAAGAGCGGCAACAAAGACAAATGCTCACGCGTCTGAGTTGACAGCTCGTGCATGAACAGATTGTGGCGATTTGTCAGCGAGTAAGAGTAGCCAGATTCTCTTTGTTGTCAAGAAGAAAGAGCCGATTTTTGTACCAAAAGATTCACGTTCAGGGCACAATTTACAGGACGTCACAAGGTTGGAAGGAACTCAAAGCCCATTCATTCGCGCATCGTCGGGCCGTGGCGCGTTCTGGCTAGATAGCAAATGCCGCATGAAATCTGGCCCTGAGGGCTCTTCCTTTTGAACTATCTTCTTTGAGCTATCTTGTGAAGCTAGATCGAAGGTGCCTACAACCGGCAGACAAGGCCGCCATGTTGTGATACTCTGCCTGCCCGGTTTACAACGCACGGAAATCAAAATTCAGACTAGGAAGGATTGTAAAGATGGCGAATCGCTTCGAGAACAGGGTGCTTGGCCGTATCGGCGCCCGGGAGTTAACCGCGGAAGAGACGGGAGGCGTTTCCGGCGCCGGCCACATTGGCACCACAACGAAATGCTCCTTTGATCCTAGAACATTGCATTCCGATGGTGACGTGGGCGAATGCGCTTAGTGGACTGACGCTCAATATCAATTCTGCAAAAGATCCACTGCGCGTCAGAAAGAGTTGAGTACCGCCCATGAACGGGCGTTGCCTGGTTTTTCCGAAATCACCAACGTCCAGTTCTTTGTAGATCCTATAAAAGCTGCGCTCTTTCCGAAAGCTATTCTGTCTGCAGCAATGCCCGATCATCCCTACAATTTGGAGCCCTACAATGTTGGCGGCGTCTTAGAGGTCATCATCATCTTCCTCAATGGCGGGGCGAGAGAGACCGAGCTCGGTTGTTCGATTCGAGCGTAGAAGAGCATGAACAATTTTTGCGGAGAGGGTTGCCGCCAAGGCGTAGAAATAGCAGTTTGCGGCTACGATTCCAAAGACCGCGACAAAACCGCTTTCTTTCCGAACAATGAACGATGAATTTATCCAGCCGAGTGGCAGGGACCACAAATCTTCGATTTCCCGAACGTCCCGCGTTGAAGATCCAAGAAGAAAAGCGCCCCAACCCATGACCATGCCATAAGCCAGCATGAACAGAGTTAAGGCAATCCATGCTGAAAGGAAAAAACTCAGATTGCGTCGCCATCGACCCAAGGGAGCCTTGACGATAACAACCGGGATAAAGGGAGAAGGCAGGAGACGCGGTACAACCAGAAGGCAAACGATGAAAACAGGAACCCACATGAATCCCACATACGCTTTGAGCCGCATGAAATGCACGACGGCCAGACTGGCGATGAAGCTAACCGATAGGGCCCATCTGATCGGCCAAGGCGAAATTCGCAGCCAAGCGATACAGTAGGGGCATCGGAAAAATGTCGCGCGCACGTCTCCGGGATCGACTCGATCGAGACTATAGCTACAACTGGGACACCTGGGGAATGCAGATTGTGCCGCTGGTGTCATGTCGAACACCATGCTAACAAAGTGCAAGGGATATGAAAGTCCCGGCACCGAGCCAAGATTCGCCGCGTGTATCGAATCGACCCTTCTTCAAGCAACGCTTAGTGTCTCTGCGCAACTGTCTGGCGCATCTCTTCAAGCTGCACCGTGCGGGCCGGATCGGGATGCTCCGCAAGCAGTTGCTTCATCTTGTCGATCTGCTGGTTCGCCTGTTCTTGCTGCCCGCCCTCGGCATAAACGCGGGCGAGGATGTTCAGTACATCCCAGTAAGCGGAGCCTGGAATCTTCTGGAACGCGGGTGCGGCACGGTCCATCCGCTGCAGCGACTCGGCCGCTTTTTCCGGTTGCTTGGTTTTGCGATAGGCGCGCACCTCGACTGCCCACGCACGGAAATATTTGACCTGAAGCTCGCGCTGGGTTCTGACTTTGTATTCAACTGTGTACCAGTCAAAGGGCCTGATGCGCTGCAAGCGCCACTCATCGTCGCGCAATCCCTGTAGCGCCATCTCCGGAGCGCGCGCCAGGTTTTCATTCTTCCTTACCATCTCCTCTGCGCGCTCGATCCATGGGCTGGGATCGAGGAGAGGATAAGGGCGCTTCAACAGTGCCACGCCCGGGCACATCGTGGCAAACTTTTCGCGCTCGGTTTTTTCCTTCTCAGCATCGTGAAACGCTTCTGTGGCGTAGATCTCCGCCAATGTGCGGTGGGCCGGCGCAAAGTCCGGGTTGCGCTGCACTATATCTTCGAGCGATTGGATGGCCGATCGGGTTGCGCGCCCAGCCAGGCTCCGCGCAGACAGGTATTCGTAAATCAGGTCGCCAGAGTGGCTTATGGCCGCCGCTTGATACTCTTCCGTCATCGCCCGCAGATGGCCTTCAATGCCAAATTGCTGCACCGCATCCTGATAGCGTTCCTGGACAAAAAGCTCGTTCGGATAGCGATTGCGAAGATCGAGAAACGGAGAGATATTGCGGTCGAAGTCCGAAGGCGCCGCTGCTGGAGCCGCAGAGGCTTTGTCGATCGCAACTTGCACGCCCTGGGCAGCGCGGCACGGACCTGGCTGCTCTCCCGCTTGTTCTGCAGGCCGTGGCGTTGACACGACCGGCATTGGCACGACCGGCGTGGATATGAGCAGCGGGAGTACGACCGAGGGCGCGGCAGGACGGCTCAACAACACAAACAAAACCAAAGTGGAAAACATCGAAAACATTGTATTCCAGGGAATACAAGGAATTGCACAGGAAAGAGCCGGCATAAAAATCCGCGGAGGAAGTTGTCCCTCCGCGGTTTTGTGAGGAAAGGAAGCGAAATTTACAGAGAGCGCAAGAAGTTCAGAAGGTCCTGCTTCTGTGACGCCGCAAGATTGTTGAAATTGGTGACCACGCTATCGGCCTCCGAGATGCAGACCTGGATCTGCTCGAAGGGTTGGAAGAATTGACCATTGGCGGAGAACTGATCAAAGTCCTGATTGGTGAAGCAATCAGTACCGCCAGTGTGGGCGGCAATGGCCTGAAGCAAGTTGCTGGCGCGCCCGTCGTGCATGAAGAACAGCCTCTGGCCTACTCCCCAAAGCGGCGCTGTACGGAACTCAAGCGGCTCGGAGTCTCCCTGATGTACTCCGTCGTCCAACTGCGAGCCCATCTGATGGAGGGCGAAGTCGGAGTACGGATGATAAGAGACGTTATTGAACGCCGTGGTGGCCGAGGGTCCGGTGGTCAGGGTCGGTGTATGGCAAAGCGCGCATCCGATGCTGCTAAACAGGCTGGCGCCGTTGGTGGTGGAAGCCGTAGCAGGCGCCGGCGTGGGAGGAGCCAGCAGCCGCATGAAGCCGGCGAAATTGACGATATCGGACGAGACATCGACGGTTCTACCCGTAGCTATCTCCGGATGAAAATGATCTTCAGGAGTTGTATTGAACATGCAGCCGGGAGTCGCCGCACGCTCGTTCGGAAAGCCTTCGTTGGAAACGCCCATCTCAACGTTGTAGGCCTCGGCGGCGAAGATCAGGAGCGATTTATTCTGCGCCTTCCAGCCGAAGCGGGTGACTGTTCCATCATTTCCGCTGGTGTTCATACGGCCCGAAATGCCTAACGACGATTTCTGCGAGGCATTGGCGGCCAGGTTGGCGATGAGCACGGAGTCGGGAGTCGCCTCCACAAGGCCCAGGCCGAAAACCGGCGTTGGAATGCGGAAGATTATGTTGTTTTGGCTGAGATTGGTGGCAAAGGCTGGTTGCGCTAGCACGCAGCCTGGAGCATCGCTGCGTCCGGCAATCGTGTACAGGCCATGAACACCACCGTCAAGGGGGGCGCGCACATTGGTAGCATCGGTCGAAATAAAGCGAGCCTCACGAATCGGCCCGTTGGCGGTAATGAACGATGGCACAGTGTTGGTAGCTCTATCCAGAGTCGCCAAAGCCACTTGCGGATTGGGCACAGGATGCAACCTGCTGGAAAGGCCGGGACTGCTACCGCCCACGCTCGGCTCGGCATGGCACTGGGCACAGCTATTGCCGTTGAAGGTTGGCCCCAGGCCGGTGCCGGCTTCATTCGGGATATTGCCGGCAACGGAGTCGACTTCCGCAAACACGGCTTGCGCAGCGGTGAAATACGCCGCCGTAACCGAATCGAGGTTAGCTATAGGGCCGCCCGCTCCGCTGGCTCCGCCACGGGGACCGGGATCGGTCTGGGCGTGCACAAGCAGACTGCAAGCAACTGCAATTTGAAGAAAACCGATAGTGAATTTCATTTTCCAACGCGACATAAATAGGCGTCCTTTTCATGATTTTGTTTTTTTTGATCTAGGAACCTGAAACCCGATGCGAGTCTTATCGACCGATAAGAAAGCTTCAACCGCACCAGACGATTCTTGGCTGTGTCTGCTACAAAGTAGCGGCCGCGATCTTGAAAGGCGTCCCTCGCAATAACTGTCTTGTCGAGAAGTGGCGAAAAAAATACACCAAGAAATAAATCGTGTCAATAAAAATCATTAAATTGTTTTAATGAATTAAGACTTGAATAACACATTTGTTTAATGAATATGCATGCATGGATAACGCAATGAATATGCAAGAAAGAACGCGGAGGAAAGCTGGCTCACTAGGCAGATCAGGTTACCAAGACAGCGGTGGTTGGTGGTTGGAAGATTCGACTCTCTTCCCAAGGCGGCCCCCCCTGGATGAAGGCGAGGTAGCCCAATCTCACCCCTTTGCCCCGACCGCAAGCGGCAAAGAGCGCGCGGCTTTCGCTGGTTCGCCTCTCGGCTCTCCCGCAAAGAATGGGGCATGCTCACTTTTGTGAGGCACTAAAACAAAAGGGCGGCCTGGATAAAGGCCGCCCTTGGGAGGATTATTTCAGCTCACGGCCCCGGAGGTCTGGGCGTGAAGTTCTGACGATAACTGAGGTTATCGACGTCCCTGAACATAGGCGTGCCAGGCGGCAAGCCTTGTGGCGTTGAAAACAAGTTGTCGAAAACGTAATTACGAACGGGAGGAACGTAGACGGCATAGTTGCAGCACTTGAACGTTCCGGTCGCATAAGTGGAGAAGTAGAGGCTTACAAGCGACCCTTTATAGTTCAGTCCTGAGTTTAGCGAGGGCGACGACTGGTTTCCAGCGTTGCTCCAATCTTCGAGGAAGCGCAGGAAGTTGTGGAGGCCGCCATCCGTGCCAAAGAGGTAAGCACCATTGGCTGAGCCGGTCGCAGCATAGCTTGGGGCGGGGAAGGTGATGTTCTTTCCGCCCGCAATCGCCATTCGATAGTAGCTCTGTGAAGCCACCCTGTTGCCTGAGGCGCCGTTGGGAATTTGCAGGCTGAGTTCATCGGACCAGGCATTGGAAAGCATAGTAACCGCATCCGCAATGATGGCAGCGGCTGAGTGTGCCGGATCGGCAGCGCTTGAACTTGTCCACGTCGGGTCGGCCGCACTGGAGTTGTAATCGCCCACGACGTAAACGGGATTCTCCGACGCCACCGTGAATCCAGGAGTTGGAAGCTGTCCGAGCGATCCATCCACAAGCTTGAGCCCATGGCGGGCGCCGCTCACCCAGTTTTTCCGCGCAGAGGGTGCGGTTCCGTTGTTGCTGAAGCAATTCGCAATTCGGGCGGTTCCGTAGGGATTGAGCGAGGTAGCGGTCGTTCCGGTATTGACCCCAAGGCCCGAACCCAGGTTCCATGCGCCCCAGTTGTCAAGCACCAAGTTGCCGTTTACATCTTCGGGTGATGCGGAAGAAGGCGGCTCCAGCGAACGGTCAGGGGCTCCGGCAGTCGATGAAGCATTGACCACATCCTCGAGTCCGGAATCTCCGGTCTTGGTGTTGGCGGTTCCGGAAAGCACACCGTTGGGATTGGGCTGCATTCCCCGGCGATCGGAGAAGTACAAAATATACCCGTTGCTGAACACGGTATTGACTTGAGGGCCGCTGCCGGTTGCATCCGTTAGCCATCTTTGCAGGTTGGCCACATCCAGTTCCACTGCACCCATCACGCCGTTCACGGTGCAGCTTGTATTGCCCGTGCCTGTGAGCGTGTCGCGAGGTTCCCCTTCCCGGGCATCGTAGAAGGTTATGGGATACCAGTTGTTCCTGGTCACACTGCCGGCCACCAAGCTCGATCCGTAGAAGGGTCGACCTGTGATTGCATCGGGCGGCGTCTCCGCAGGCTTATCGATCACGCCACATCCTGTCGGCCTGCCGGCTACACAGTGAGAAATGGCAGGATCGAGTTGGCCGTTCCCGTTGCGGTCGGCAGGCTTCTGGAAGATCAGAATTGCCTTCGGATTGACGGGATTCGGTGAACCGGTTACGGGCGGCGTGAGCCCACGGGCAAATCCAAGCGCTAGCCATTCCTGGGTAATGGGGACATAGACTCCCAAATTGTTCTTGTATTCAACTCTCAGGTACCCGTCGATCAGATTCCACGTAGTCGTGGCGCCTGTGGCGATCACCGGCGCGCCTGAAGGTTGGAGCGTCGCTTTGCCCGCGGGTATTGCCGCCGGAGGCGCCGGCCAATCGGTCGGCAGCGAGCCGGAGAATGCCGGCGACCATTGGGTTGTATCCGCAGGTGTCGTGGAGGTCGTGGCTTCGGCGAAGTAGGTCGTGTAAAGAGCACCACCAGTCAGCACGGGAAGGCCACTTTGAACCGATGTCGGGACTCCGTTGGTGTAGTTGGTGCCTCCAGCGTTAGCAACGTTTGCCAGGCGGATATTGTTGGCATCAGTCGCGCCGCCAGGCAACTCGGCCGGATCGTCTACCAACAGAACTCGAATTTCAGCCTGATTGAAGAGCCGGGCCTGGCCGAGCGTGGAGGTGATTGACTCACCAGTCGGCGGTTTCCGAATGATCTCAAACGGATGGATGTTCGAGGATGCACCTACATTGTTCATGAACGGCAGGCTCAGTTGAACCGCTCCGGTTCCGCCTGGATTCCCATAATTCCCGTTCACAATGAAGCCGTTAAACAAGGTCTTCGAAGTTGTATTCCAGGTTGGATTCTGGTTGCTCGCGGCCTGGCTGGGGCCGGAAATGGTGCTTCCCTGATTGAGTGCAATGGTCACGCAATTCGGTCCCGCCGGCGGACTGTTTGGCATGTTGCTGCAGCCGTTCGCCGAATTCAGGATGTAGACATTGCCGTTATTGCTATAGGTATTGTTGTTGAGCCCGTTGGGAAGCTGATCGCGGATCACGTTGCCATAGGCCGTAATCTTGTTGTTGAAACTGATCGAGTTCGGTTGAAATGCACCCAAATAGAGATCGTGGTTGGTGTGGATGCGACCGAAGAATCCGAGATTCGGACTGTTAAAAAGGCCCATGTCGCCTTCGGAGAAGGCTCCAAACTGAAACACCGGAATCAACACCATATTGACGGCGCGCGTCATCGTGACCGCCGACGCCTGGGAGGCCAATGGTGAGGTTCGCTCCGCCCTCACGCTAAGCTGCACGGGGATGATTTGCGCAAACAAGCCCTGCTTGGGGCCCGGATTCTGGATCTGCCCGAAAGTAGAGAAGAGCGATCCATCCGGGTTTGTGACCGGCGTAAACGTCTGCGTGTAGGTAACGTTGGGATCCGCGGGCGGAAGCGCGCTTGTATTCAGCGCCGTAATGTCCGCCGCGGTGGGAGACTGAATTTGATTGAAGGTCTTGTTCAGGTTGGCCGTCATCAACTCGATCGCGCCTTCGGCGTTGTGGAAAGCGAGAGTATTTCGGGTGTCTCCGCTGCCAACCTGCGTTTCGGTATTGATCATAACCAATAGCCCGACGGAAAAGACCGATAGCAGCAGTAGCATGAGGAGGGCGATGATCAGGGCAAATCCCCGGCTCCCACGGACCCGACGGCCTGCTCCCCCGCATGGCCTGGACGATCTGAATAATCTTGTCTGCATGGAATTGATTTCTCCTTGTTACTGGCGCCTGTTACTGATATCTGTTCTTAAAGCTCATGTTGCGGGCGCTGATCTCGGTAACGAGATTCAGGCCCTGATATCCGCTTATCCCCTTGGCCGCGCTTCTGGCCGTCATGCTGATGTTGACCTTGCGAATCATGTTTGGCGAAGTTCCAAGCGAGGCTCCAGCGTCGGCCAGAGCCACCCTGAGCTGCCCGGTGTCGTCATAGGTATCGTATGTAAAGTTCAAGCCCACGATGTTCTCAGCAACCGGCACCGGGGTTTGCCCATTCACTTGGCGCATGAGGCGGGGCGTTCCGTTCGCCAGCACATTGAGGTAATAACTGACGAGCCAGATGCGCGTGGCTGAGACCGAGGGTGCGCCGACAAGGGCCGTCATATCTCCGCCGGTTGCCGTCGGCTGATTCATGTGCAACTGATCGGTGGAGGCAAAATTTACGGTAAAGGTAGTGGCGGTGGAGGAAGCCAGGGTGGTTACTTCGCCGATTGCATTGACGGATGCGTTCTGGAAAAACACCAAATCGCCGGGCTGCAATCCGACCGAGGGATCGTTGACCGCCTGGACCGGCGTCGGTGAAGGCGACGGCATCGGAGTGGGGGTCGGAGTGGCCGTGAAAGTGATCGAGGTGGCCTGCGCGTTGTTCACTGTGACCGTATATTGATTCAGCAGGAAGACATTGTCCGTATAGGCCACGGTAATGATGTCACTCGCTATACCGTTAATCGTAGGCCCCTTCTGCGGACCGGGCATGATGTAGTAAAGCCTCGCGGTCGGCGAAGGAGGTCCGGGTGGAAACAGGGGAAAGGTCATCCCCGAGGGGCCGGTCGCCGACGCAGGAAGATAGCATTGCGTGCCATCGCAACCGTAGACGGGGTTCCCGCTGCCACCGTTGGGCAAGCCTACCCCCCCGTTTGGCAAGCCGGAACCCGCCAAGCTGATATCGCGCGCCATCAAGTTTTGCGCGGCGCGAACGTCTTCCTGCATTTCCG
Source organism: Candidatus Angelobacter sp. (assembly GCA_035295685.1). Taxonomy (GTDB): domain Bacteria; phylum Acidobacteriota; class Terriglobia; order Terriglobales; family Acidobacteriaceae; genus Angelobacter. Next base: position 11,505 of record DATGIO010000131.1, on the reverse strand, counting down.
CGCGCTGGGTTGTCGTAAACGAGCCAGTCAGGGCGCTATTGAAAAGCCGCGCCGCTCCAGCCACCAGGATTAAGGCCATCGCCATTGCCACCAGCAACTCCAAAAGCGAAAAGCCACGGGCTTCGGAGTGCGCAGATGTCGAGGTCACGCATGCACGGTTCATGAAAGGTTCCTTTTACCTGAACTGCGAGATAAAGCCAGTCATCACGTAGGACCGCGGCTGCCCCCGGAGTTGTGCCGCGGTGTAGGTGACGGTGATGGTAATTTGCCGCACGGTTGCATTCGGATCGGTGGGCGGAAACGGCGCAATCGCAATCGTGCGCCGGTAGTTGGCGAGAGAAACGGTCACATCGTCCGCGGTCCCTAAGATTCCATCCGGTCCTGGTGTTACCAACGTTTGAGCCCCCCCCGTTTGTGCGGTACCGAGAATCCCGCAGGTTCCGGCAGCGGCGCATGTGGTGGTGTTGGTCAGCAGGATTTGCTGTGGTCCAACGGCAAAAATGCCGTCCGGGGTTGTGCCTGCGCCTGTATTCTGGATTTGGTCCCACTGCAACTGAGCCGTATCGCGCGCCGTGAAGATGCTCTCCATCGCCGCATTCGCCAATTGCTTGGCAATCATGTCTTGTTGCGAAGTTTGCGCATTGGCCATTGCCAAGGAGAAGAGGCTCAATACGCCTACCAGTCCAATCGTCAAAATGACTCCAGCCACCAACACTTCGATGATGCTGAAGCCGCGCTGCGAACGGGCATTACCGCCCCTACGAGTTGTCCTTCCGCAAGTCTTCATTGCTGACTCCAAGATGCGGCAGCCGTACCTTGTTTAAACAGGCGCCATCCGCGAATTCGCCCAGAAATGCCATAGATCGAGATAGCGCGGGAACTTAGTAGGGTTCCGGGCTGCGCGAGATAGAGCACACCGTTATTAATGGCGCCATTGATATCGCGGGCCGAGCCATCCGGGAAGAAATAGATTTGGTTTTTGACTCCGGCCGTTCCTCCCATGTCGAAGTCGATCGCGTTCGCGCCGGTGCCGAACCCGTCCGGCGTCGTCGGAGGAGCCGTACTACTATTAGGAATTCCCGACTGTACGCAAAAATTAACGTCCGGAGTCAATTGTGTGATCTGAGTCATCACTCCAGTGCTGGCCAGCGTGATCGTAATGGTTGGCCGCGTTGGATCCACCGCTGGCAGAGGCGAGGGAGGTGTAGGAACAGTGGCTCCAATTGGATAGAACGAAACGATGAAAACCTGCTGTGTGGAAATTGCCTGACCACGCGCAGCCGTCATCGTCGCGAGCGTCGTATTGTAGGCGTTGCTGATGCGCCCGTCCTTCAGCGCCGGAGGCAATGCAAAAACAGCGACGGCTGCGATCGCGCCGATGATGCCCGCCACGATCATCAATTCCGACAAACTGAAGCCACGCTCTGAATGCTTTGTTTTCAAATATTTGGCCAAGTGACCCTTCCTTAAAGGTGAATCGTTTTAGGGGTGTTCTTTTAAGAAAGAGAGATTATTCGCTCGTCTATTCGCTCTTGGAATAAACGCGTTACAGGGGAGGCAACTGAAAAGATAGCCACAAAAACCAAGCGTGTCAATATAGATTAGAACGTCTTAATGAATCGTTAGTGGTAGTACCTTATATTGAATTGGGCGCTCCACGCGGACACGGCGATTCGTAAAAACCACCGATTTGCAGGATCATGCATTCTCTCACCCGCCTGACTGTACCTTGCCCGAAGTGAATACAATCATAAGCAGTCCATGGGTGAATCGGCCAGAAGAAAAGGTCTTTTCCCGATGCGAAAGATCATCCATTACGAAAGATCTTTGCGTTACGAAAGATTGTCCAATACAGAAATCTACGCGAGCCATATTTACGCCCGTCTTAATATTTAGCCCCGTCTTAAAGATGAGCGAGTCTTGATTTGGGAGATCGTTGATTGGAACGTCGAGGATTTGGGGGATCGGGCTATGGGAAGCGGTCATAAAGCTTTCGAGCGAATGATGCAGCTTTCGGAATCGAGATCGTGAAACAACCGGTCCTATTTGGAAAAGAATGTGAAGCCGCCGAACTCCCAGCCTTGGGGCTGTAGAATACGTCTATGACTTTCATAGGAAGAGTTGCAGCATTGGTTGTGGTGGCGCTTATCGGCGCAGGAGCCTGCGTAGCTCAGCAGAAACCTCAGCAAGCAACCGCTACATTGCAATTTGTGGTGGTGAAGGACGACAACGGGAAACCGGTGCGCAATGCCGAGATCGTGTTGCACGAGGTCGACAAGCATGGGCAGCAGACGGGTGAAGGAATCGAGATTAAGACCCATGAAGACGGCAAGGCGGAAATCGGCGGTATCCGCTATGGCAAGGTTCGCGTTCAGGTAATCGCTCCGGGGTTCAGGACCTTCGGCGAAGATTATGCGGTAGGCACACCCGATCAGGAAATCACCGTGAAGCTACAGAGGCCGAAGGAGCAATACTCCATTTATAAGTAACGGCCGGTTACAAACAAGACCGGATAGCTTTCGGAATTGACCCATGCTGACAAACGATGCCAGCAATTGCCCACCGAAATTGCCCCGTTTTCCTGATTGCCGTTCCCTCAAGACCTTTGCCCGAAACACCTTTCCCTAAAAAACATGGATCGCATTGGGACGCGATATCCGGAGTGCCGGAGTTTTCAATCTTCACTTTTTGAGGTCCAGCTTTATGAAAGATATCCACCTTTATGAGATTCCCAGCTTTGTGAGATACACAGGCTAGAACTTCCCCATTGGGATGGCCGATCGGCAAATATCGGCGCTGCTACAACCCCAAAAAATCCAACGTCGTTCGAGGGGAGGCCCCGTCGCAGGGTCTTCCATTGTTCGCAATATGACATAACAACCTTCATGGCGGAGGCTAAGTCCTTGACAGAAGCTCTCACAAAATGTCATGTTTCTTAACTTTACAGTTTGACGAATTTGGCAGGGGACTAGGAAGGAAGCGGATTGAGAGTCAGGATTTTTTTCCACGACAAATGTTTCGATGGGACAGCGTCGGCTGCCCTGTTCTCCCGCTTCTATCGCGAGCGCGTGCGCGGCGATGTGGCCTTTCAATTCAGCGGGCTGGTTCACCGTGCCGGCGCCCTGTTTAACGAAAAGGATTTCGACGGCGATGAGAACGTGATCGTCGATTTCAAGTATTCTCCGTCACCGAAGATCAGTTGGTGGTTCGACCATCACCAGAGCGCATTCCTAACGCCTGAGGATGCACGCCATTATCAGGAGAGCGACAAGTCGCGCAAATTCTACGATCCGGATTACAAGTCCTGTACGAAATTTCTAGCGCACGTGACGCAGGAGAAATTCGGCTTCGATCCCAGCCCGGTATCGGAACTCATCCAATGGGCCGATATCATCGACGGCGCCCAATTCCCCTCTGCAAAGATGGCCGTGGAAATGGCCGAGCCTGCGCTGAAGCTGACCATGGTGGTGGAGTCGACCAACGATCCTACCTTCCTTCCCCGCCTGATTCCGGTGCTTGTTCAAGAGGCTTTGGCCGATGTAGTGAAGGAGCCTTTTGTGGCCGCGCTCATCCCGCCCCTGATGGAACGGCATGGGCGCTCCATTGAGATCCTGCGGCAGCGCTCGGAGTGCAAGCGCAAGACCATCTATTTCGACGTTTCCGATTACGATCTTGAGGGTTACAACAAGTTCATTCCGTACTACCTGCATCCCGATTCTGTCTATAGCATCGGCCTTAGCAGCAGCAGCTTCCGCGTGAAGGTGGCTGTTGGCTCGAATCCCTGGACGAAAGAAGAGAACATGGTGAACCTCGCCAAGATTTGCGAACGCTACGGCGGGGGTGGGCACGCACGCGTTGGGGCCATCTCTTTCCCGCCCAACAGGGGCGATGACGCGCGCAAAGCGGCCGCGGAGATCGTGGCTGAACTACGCAATTCCATCGGCGAATCGGCACTGGTGTAAGACATGGGATTTATTGCGCGTTCTTAACATGGCCCCGAAGCATAGGAAATTGCGGACAAGCGGTTCCGTGCACCTGCCGGCATGATCTAAAACCCACCCTTTGCTCCGAGCGCAAAAACCAACAGCGCGCCCTCCATCAAGGATGGGGCACCCACTTTCCCGTGAAAACCAGATTTCATGTTGTAGGTTGTGACCGCCGCAGTCTTTCAAATGCAATTTGGCAAATGCAATCTGGCAAATGCAATCTGGGAGCGCAACCTTGTTGTGGTGCATGTGATTCATCTAGGCCTAAGTAGGCCCGTAATCCAACATTAGTTCCCTCGCATGGAAAGTTTCTCCTATCCGTTGCACCAGAGTAGATCGCCCGTTAATCTCTCGAAAGTCACCGGTAACGTATTTTTTTGAGAACCCGATCAGCGCCTAGCGCTGTGGGCAATCCCTCCATCGCATGAGTCGAGGGGTCGATGGTTCGGCGCCGGGGTTCGGCGACGAAGCTATGGCGCTGCACTCAAATGACAAAAGGACGGAGTTAAAGATTGGCATTTCATAAAATCTTGGTATTTCACAAAACAGTTCTGACAGCGACAATCCTCACGGGCCTTTCCTCTTTTACGATGGCCCAAACGGCAGCGAATACCGCCACAGGAAGCGCTCCGTCCGCGGACGCACCCGTCGAAGCGCCTGCCGCAAGGAAAGGCGCGGCAACCGTTGCACCTCGCCCAATGACGCCTCAGCAAAAATTTGTCGTCGATACGGTCAAGATGGCCACCTCGCTCCAGCAAGCCGACCCGCAAGATCGCCTGCGGGTGCTCGCCAGCGCCGCCGGCGTGGTTTCGGTTGTCGACTCCAAGATGGCCAAAGGGCTTTGGAATGAGGGAGCCAGGGTTGAGATCCAACTGATTCAAACCGGCCAGTCACCCGCAGTCTCGGTAATGGCGGCCGGTCAAGCGGATTGCAGCGTTACCCAGAATTTCACCGAGAACTTACCCGAAGCCTCGGTCGCAGCCGCGGAGCAGTCCCTGATTGGGGCGGTCACGAAGTGCCCAAAGCAGACTCTGGAGACAGTCGCGCGCAAACTCGATGCGGCAATGGAAAAGAAAATCATTGCGCCGCGCGCCGTGATGGCCACGATGGAAGCCGAAGGCCCGAAGTCTCCGTGGTCGCAAAGCCACTTTGAAAAGATGTTCGATTCCCTTCCCGATGCCAAGGACAACGCCGCCGAAGCCGAAAACTTTGCCGCGATGTATGCACGCATGGCGCCCGAAGTCGAGAAAAATATCGTGAAGAAAACCGGCTTGGAACTCCTGGAGTGGCTTGGCAAGCTGGATGAGGGCGGGCTGAAAACACTCTCGGCCAACATCGTGAGCGGATCCATGCAGCAGGCTTTGGGAGACGAGGCTTTTAAGGACGCGCTTGCAAGCAATGCCGTTGCCGGAAGAGTGGTTCAGAATGCCCATGATGCCGGCGGAGATGCCGCCATCGAGCGTCCGCCTATGGAGACCGTCTCGGTGCTGGATGCACTGCACGCGAATGGCACGGAGCAAGCCGAACGGCTACGAGAGCTTCCCGCAACCCTGCGCGCCCGTGAAGCCGCAGCCCATGGCTTTGCGGCCGGCACAGGCGGAAACAAGCGCCAGGCGGAAGAATATTTCGACATGGCGTTTGCCGCAATCAACGAAGCGTGGGACGCGCGCACCCCTGAGCAGAACACTGCGGCCGTAGTGGAAGAAGTGAGCGAAGCCGCCGCGCAGGTTAACTCAGTGGACGCCCTTTCGCGGGCGCAAAAACTGCGAGATTCTTCGGCGCAGGCGATTGCCATGCTGGCTGTAGCGCGGGTGGTTGCGGGCGGCAGTGGAAAATAAATGAAAATACCCGAAAAATTATGGGTTGTGCCTGCGTTGGCCAGTTGATAGTCTTAATTTGTAAACCAAGTCATCACGCGCCATGCCAGGACAACAGGAATCTTCCGGACTCCAGATTATTACGGTTTGCTGCCCGCAGTGCAGCCGCCGGTTCCGCACGGTGCCCACCGTGCTGGAGAATCGGGGGCCGGTGGATTGTCCGGTCTGCGGTTCGCGCATGAATATCTCGGAGCCGCAGCCGCTCTCTGTCCTTTCGGAATCGCGCAAGGCCAGCGCCGCTTAGACCGAAAAAAATCATCCGGAAGGGGAGTTCCCTTCCGGATGATTTTCAAGACTCGATTCCTTTTCCTTCCAGAACCCCGCTTGACGCTACTCCGCTCCTGACGCGCCAACGCCCTGATCATTCAAAAGAAAATGACGAACGAACATAACGGTTGCGTAAAACTGATAGTCCTGATTTTTCTTCTTGGCATAGCCGTGGCCTTCATCGTTTGCCATTAAGAACCACGTTGGCACCCCATTGGCATTGAGTTTGTCGAGGATCTGCCGCGACTCGGTCCAGGGAACCCGTGGATCGTTCTTACCCACGACCGCGAAGACAGGTTTGTGAATCTTGTCCGAGTTATTGAGAGGCGCAATGCGCTCCAGGTATTCGCGCATCTTGGGATCGCGCTCATCTCCGTACTCCACTCGGCGCAGATCGCGGCGATATGCCTCTGTATGCTCAAGCAGAGAAACCAGATTGGAAATTCCCACCACCGGTAGTGAGCAGCAGATCCGACTGTCGTAGAACGCAGCCACCGCCCATGTCATATGTCCGCCATAGCTTCCGCCGGTCACCATTACCTTACTGTCGTCCAGCTTGGAATCCCGCGTGATCCAGTCTAAGAGCGCGCCGATGTCCTTATAGGTGTCGTCACGATGAAAGCCGTTGTCCAGCTTGAGGAAGGTCTTGCCGTAGCCCGTGGAGCCGCGCACGTTAGGAAAGACAATCGCCACTCCCAGTTCGTTGAGGAAGTAGTTGTTCCTTCCCATGAATCCGGGGCGCGACTGCCCTTCGGGGCCGCCATGGATGTTGAGGATCACCGGCCTCTTCCCCGGAAACTTTTTCACATCGGGGCGATAGAGAAATCCGGAGATGGTCTTGCCGTCGAACGTCTGCCATTTGACCAATTCCGGCTCAACAAAGTTCGCGGTATTCAAACCTCCGGTTTCGCTCGTCGTCCAGCGGTCCAGCTTTCCGGTTTTCACGTCCACCGAGTAAATATCCGAAGGCGACTTTGCCGATGAGAGCGTGAAGCCAAGATCACGGCTGTTCTTGTGAAATCGGAGCCCGCCAATCACTCCGGCGGGAACCCCGCCCACCGCGCGATATTTGCGGCTGGCGGTATCGAGAAGGTAAAGCTTGCCGATGCCGTCTTCGTTGGCAACGAAGGCGATCGTCTTGCCGTCCTCGCTTGCGTCGAATTCTTCAACATTCCACTTGATATCTGAGGTGAGATAGACCGGTTGGCCCCCGGCCAGACCGAGATACGACAAGCGATGGAACTCGGAGCCGCGGTCCGTGGCCACGTACAGGCCTTGTCCGTCTTTGCTGAAGATCGCGCGACCGTAGGCAATTTCCTCCTGGCCGTCCTTCGGGGTAATAAGCTTTTTCTCGCCCGAGGCCACGTCTACCAGCCATAGGTAGCTCTGGTTTGCGGAAATCTGCTGCCTTACGACAATTTGTTTGTCGTCCGGAGACCAGCTCTCCGCACCCCAACCTCCACCTTCCAGTTGAAGCAGCATGCGGTCCGACTTGGGATTCAGGGCATCCATGATCCACAAGTCGGTGTCTTGTCCGGTGCGGCGGGTGGAAGCGTAGACAAAACGATTGTCGTTATGAGCAAAGCGGGCGTCGAGGTTACGAGACTTGCCGTCAGTCAGCAGCGTAATGTCGCCTGTGGCTTCATCGTAGCGGTAGTATTGAAACCACTCCCCGCCGCCGATGTCCTTCGAGAAGATGAAATAGCCGCCCACCTTGGGCTGGTACAACGCAGTCTGCACTCGGTCGCGGAAAAAGGTAAGCTGCGTGCGCGCCCCACCCGGTGTCTTGAGAGAGTGAATCTGGGGTACATCGGCAAACCGCGTTCCAATGAGCATTTCGCGTTTGCTTGGATGCCAGTCGGCAAGCGTGGCGGCCCGGAACTCGCCATATTGGTCGGACTTCTCGGCAACAGAAGCGGGGATGGAGGGCACATTCTCAACCACAAGATTTTCGCCCGGACGAACCACGCCCTGCCCGGCGCTCTTGTCTTGACCGGCGGCGAGCAAGGCAGTAAACAATAGGGAAGAAAGAAGGAGAGATCTTTTCATCGTCAGCCTCCAAAAGTCTGCATGGAAGGTTAATGACGATGCCTCCCTCCGTCAAGAATGCCTTGGCAAGCAAACCAGAAGGGCACATGCGCGCATAAGAATTGCCGCATCCGGAAATCAAGGCATCCCATACCGGAACAGGAACAAAAGTCACCACCTGTTTCCAGCTTTGCAATTGCTCCATGAGGCCGCTGCCGGTAATCTGGTTTGCCACTTGCTTCTTGATCAGGAGACATCATGATCCGCAACATCATGGTCCGTAACGCCATGATCCGTAACTTCATGGACCGTAACCGTGTACGGCTTATCTTGGCGATTCTTTTCGCAGTGTGCGCGTTCCGCCTCCCGGCAGTTGGGCAGGAGCCCGCGGTTCTGCAGACCGCCCGACAAGCGTTCATCGAGATGATGACCGGCGGAGAAGAGAGCTTCCGCAAGCACCTGACCTTGGAAGTGCAGCAGCGCCTTGGCCCAGCCGTCAAGAATCCCATGAGCGCAATCGGTTCGCTAGGAGTGCCGATTCCATCGCCCGCGGGCGGCAGCAGCGACATTCAAAGCTTCAGCAGCGGGCACGTGCTGTTCTCCATTGGGAACGTTTTGCAGCGGGAAAAGATCGAAGTGCAAGTAGAAAAAGACGAGCTTCGCGGCGACTCCGACGACATTGAGCTTTCCTTCCACTCGTTCCGCGACAGCAAAGAAGAGAACTTTCCCATCGGGTTTCACGTGGTTCTCGGCTTCAAACAGCAGGTGGACGTCTGGCGAATCAATGCCATCACCTTCAGCGCCAAAATCCCAGTAGGCGATCCCAACCTCTATGACAGCTCGTATTGGACTCCCTCCAAGACCGGCGTTCTGCGTGCCGACAGCGGCAGCGGCAAAGGAAGCCTGGTATTTTCCTCGGGTGGTACAAGCGCAAACGTGAATGCGAAGCTAAGCGTCGCTCGTGCCACCCGCCTTGTAGGGATGGCCGAAAGTATCTATGCCCGCAAGCATCCTGAAGCCGGCTTTACCTGCAACCTGGCTGATCTGGTGAATATAGGAAAGGGCCTTGACGACGGTGAATCGTTCAGCTTCCTCGATCCCGAATTTGCCGGCGGCTCCTATGGAGGCTATCGGTACACGCTGAGCGGATGCGAGAGCAAACCGGCCTCGGCATTTCAGGTTGTTGCCGAACCTATCTCCGGCACTGGCCGGGCCTATTGTTCCGATGCCACGCGCACCTTACGGGCTTCAGACGATGGCCACGGCGCAACGTGCCTGGCCTCGGGCAAGGTCACAAAGAATTGATTTGGCCGCTCAACGAAAGCTCCAAAACACTAGTCCAACCGAAAATACGAATTCCAAAAAGACGAACCCCAACATGAAAAAGGAGATGCGATCGTTCGCATCTCCTTCGCTCCCTTGCTCCCTCGCCCTTCCCTGAGCGACTTCCCTTACCTGGTTATTGCCTTCTCCACCTGTAAGTTGTTTTGAACCGAAAATGCTCCAAATACGCCATTTGCCCTTAGGCCCGCCGCATCCTTGTCGGCTTGGTCGCGAACCATGCCTTCCAGATCCACGTTGCCGTTCTTCACGATCACGTGGATCGGGGGAACCGGCTGGATGGCGTAGCGAGACAACCGGGGATCGCTCAATACGGCCCCCGCCACTTGCCTGCGGATGCGATCGTCGTTCAAGGAGACCGGCAGCACCTCGATTTCGTTCTTGACTTGTTCTACGCCTTCGATGTGCTTCACAGAGCCGGCGGCGTCCTCTTTAAGCACCGGGTTGCGAACCTGGCCCATCAGAGTTACCGTGCCGCCTTCCACTTTATATTCCAGGTTGTCGAATATGCCGAACCGCGGAAGCATGACCAGTTCATGGCGCACCTGCTCGGTGATTCGCTGCTCGGTAGCCAGCGCGTTCGTCCGGTCGGGCGAAGGCGCCATTGCCGCGACGGCAGGCATTGCAAATACCAATCCAGCGGCTGAGAGATTCATGAGCCCAGCAAAAAAGAACCGCACACCTTTCTTCATAACGCCTCCTCACTTCATTAACTACGGCTGATTAGACGCGGTTCAAAACCGAATAGTTTCGCGGTGCAGCTCACTATGACAAATCTTAACGGCCCTTTGCATTCCATTTACCTTTGCAGCCGATCGCTATCGATAGAAGGCAACATGAGACGCAAACAACAGACGCAAACAACGAATGGACAAAAGCTCCCAAGCAAAGAGCGCGATGGCAAAAGAGCGATCCTTAGGAACCGCGTCCGGCGTGCGGGTAAAAACACGAAAGCGATGCCGTTTACAAGTTCTTTGCATCATCTTTTCGGAGTGTTTACTCCGACGGCCGCATTCGCGTGTTTATATACAAGCAGAGGGACGATTCAAACTCATCGGCCCAATGCAATGCCCCGGAATGAGGTACAGACAATGAAAAGAACAGCAAGCACCATCAGCGCGACTCTCGCAGTTTTCATCTCGATCGCGTCACTTCTTTATGCACAGGAATCGGCGAACCCCTCGGCTCCGCCAAATCCTCCGAACCCGGCCGCGCGCGCCCAGCATCGGGTGAAGTTCTTGACGAACAAGCTGTCGCTTACGGCCCAGCAGCAGCAACAGGCCCTCACCATCTTCACCAATGCGTCCTCCTCGGAACAGACGATGCATGGCAGCATGAAGACCGCGCACCAGAACCTGCAAAACGCCATTAAGAGCAACGACACGGCGGGTATCGAGCAGGCGTCTAACACCATTGGCAACCTCATGGCGCAAACCACCGCGGCGCATGCCAAGGCGCAGGCTGCCTTCTACCAGATATTGACTCCGGATCAGCAAAGCAAGCTTTCGGAAATGGAAAAAGACGGTCCCCGCGGCTTTTTCCACGGGCACCGGCCCGGGCACTTTGGCGGGGAATAGCAACAAACCGGCACAGCCAACCGCCCCGTTGGCTGTACCGTCTTCTCTCACTACACTCCTACATGCTTTGCCCGGGCCTAAAAGCCCGGGCGTTTTTACGTGTGTACTAAGACCCCTCTTCCACAGCTGCGCCAGCTTCATCGCCAGCCTGATTATCGAAGCTCCAGCGCCTTTGGACGATCCCTAAACTTCTTGAACAAGCAGGGGTCGGTATACCTGTGGCCATGATCGAAAACCCACCCTTTGCTCCGAGCGCGAAGACCAAGAGCGCGCTCTCCACAAAGGATGGGGCACCCAATTTCCTGAGAGAACTAGATTCCGCGTTGCAGCTTGTGGTCGCGACAAACGCGATTTTGGTGCCGGGCTAGGCAGACTTGATCGCATCTCTCAACGTTCGGACAGCCTGCGGCATCTGCTTCGGCGGCGTGC
>DATGIO010000130.1:0-9450 GCA_035295685.1 Candidatus Angelobacter sp. | reverse complement strand
CATTGGGGATCGCTGGATCGACTGCGCGCCCTGGGCGACGTAACGGTGGTTGAAGAGCGATACGTGAATGATGGCACGATCTGGACTTCTGCCGGAGTCTCGGCGGGAATCGATCTCATGCTCGCCTTCATTGCCAGCTTTGCCGGAGAGGAGGCTGCTGGGACTGTCCAGTTCGCGGCCGAATACTACCCTTCCGGGAAGGCATACGCCGACTTTCATCATTCGGCCAAAGCTCCAGCCTATTTGCGTCGGATGAGCTAGGCGACAGACAAGACCGTTCCGTAACTGTGCAAGCCGGGCTTCGATCTAAATTCTTGGGCTCCAATTTTCCAAGCCAGAAGTTCTGAAAGAAGAGGGCAGAAAATTGAGAGTGACAAGAGATATCGAAAAGGCCGGATGAAAAAAAACTTCAAAAAAGAAACTCTTGGAAAAGGGGTCTAATCCGCTCCTTCGTTTTAGGAAGTGGCTGTTCAAACCACCGGGGCAACCGGTTCATTTGTTCGCGCCAAGGTTGCACCGGAAAAGGACTGAGCCGGTTGGGGGACTGGCTCAGTCCTTTGATTTTTGGCTCTTTTTCGCTAAAGCACGCGCCGCTATTTGATTCCTGGATCGACCTATCTAGGTCGAAAACGGCTTAGACTTTCCTAATCATGCGGCTGCGGCAGCCTTCTCCTAGGCACGAACGTCGGCCGGCTCCAACGCGGAAGAACGCGCAGGCGATTTTCGCCACAATCCAACTCCAGCCAGGCTATAGAGAACAATCGCAACCAGCAGAAGTGCTCTCATACCAAAAACCAAAGAGAGGTTCTCCAACAGACCTCCGGCCACGGCTCCGAGCATATTCGCGGCAAGAGCGGCACTGGGCGAGGCAGCGACTCGAAATTCCGTAGCGAATAAGATGCCGGCGAAAAACACAGGAATTGTAAAGACCATCGTTGCAACGGCCCCGGCAATAGCCGGCGCTCCCGGGATACGATTGAGCGGCAGCCAATAAGCCAGTGCTAATCCCGTAAGCAGAGCCAACAGGGTCCAAGACCGAGGGATATCGTGCCGGACACGGGCCACCAGGAGATTGGCCAGCAACAGCGCTACCAACAACGCGGAGATCACAATTCCATTCACCTGCCAGGTCGTGCCGAAAAAGAGCGCAAGACGGCTGATGACCTGAGTTTCCAGCAGCAGGAAGCCGGCCCCCATGCTGAAGAAAAACAACGACGGAGCCTGACTTCTTGCCTCGGGAATGCGCGTATAGAGGCTAAGGGCCACAAGGATCACCAGCACACTGAGGGAGTAGTAGATGCGGGGAATCCAGCGGCCTTGGTGATAGAGATAAGGCCAGTCGTCCGTCGTGGGGGGCGTGGCGGTTGCAGAGGTCGTGGCCGACGCAAAGCTGGCGCTGGGCTGGACTGCATTCTTCCGCACAAACTCGGACAACCGGGCATCCGCCGCGAGCGCATCTTCGATTCTTGTCGAAGGCGAGATAGCGAAGCACGTGGCCGTGGCGCCATAGCTGGAATCCGCATAAAAAACCGCCGGCGGTTTCCCGAATGTCGTTCGCAGCATCTCTTCCAGGCGCACGGCCATCCAGGGATGATCCACATGGAACTTCACGAATAGAACGCCGTTCGCGGTAAGGTGGCGGCTGGCCTCGCGGAAGGACTCTTCGGTGTACACAAAATTGTCGATGCGCATGTTGGAGTAATCGGAAAATTGGGTATGCGAATCGAGCAGCCCAAATAAAACGAGGTCATACAGCTCAGGACTACGCTTGAGAAAGGCACGAGCATCATTCAGATGCACGGTCACGCGCGGAGAAGCGTAAGGGTGCTCCGGATGCTCGCGCTTGCCAAGCGCCAGAATGGCTGGATCGATCTCTACCGCGTCGACCGAGCGGGCGTCGTGCCGAAGCGCGGCCGCAACGTCATTGCCGGTTCCCGACCCCACGATCATCACGCTTGGCGAAGGCGAGGCAAAGCGGAAGGGCACGTTGTAGGGGTTTTCGTCCACGGCCTCTTTCACCAAGCCAGGGTGTCGTGCCAGAAAAGGTGCTGAGAGGTTCACGATGTACTGATATCCGGCATGATTGGCCCATACTTCGCCGCCCCAAAAATCTCCATTCTCCGCGTAGTGCCGCGTGTATTGGATTTGCTGATAGGGCGTCCACATGGTGTAACTGTCGGCGGTGGCGGGATCGTGCAACAAGAGGACGAGAGGCACAACGAGGCTTCCAAAAAGCAGTTGGGAACGCTTCTCCGTCTGAAGCAGAGCAAACCCCAGCAGCACAACTCCCAACCAGAGCCACGGCGGCAACATCAACCGGCTCGCGCCCAGAAACGCCAGGATTCCAGCAAGGCTACCCAAAAGGTTCCACGAATAGGCGGAGAGCGGACTGGGCGCGCGATCCATTTGACGGCTGACGGTCTGGCCCAGCGGAACAAAGATCCAGAGAACTAGCAGAAAGAGCACGGCGGCAATGAATGCTCCTCCAACAAAGCGCGCCCAATGCAAGGAACTTCCAGTCGCCCAAATCTCCAAGTCGGACGCCGCACCGAGGCTCTGCGAGATCCGCTCCAGCCACTTTCCATTCTCGATTGGCAATCGGACAATCAGAAGAAGCACGAGAAAGGCCTGCACGGCGGAGAGCCATCGTGGCGCGTAGCGTGCTAATGCGCATCCCAGGCCGAAGCCAACGAAGCACAACAAGAGTGCAAGGTTCTTGAAGTAGGCAAAGACCCGCACCTCTACGGCAATCCAGCGGATAAACGCCAACTCGGCAAAGAGCGTGAGAAAGCTGGCGAGGAGCAGGTGCGAGAGACGCCACTTCGGCTCCGGTTCGGCGAGCGCCCTTCCCTGCCTGCCGGCATGCAAAGCAATTCCCACTCCGACGGCAATGGCTGCAGCCAGAAAGTACATCGCGACCTGCGAATTCATTGAATCGAACCCCTAAAGCTTAGAAGATGTGGAAGCGTCGCTCCCTTGCACAAGCGAAACGGTGGACTATTTGCCTTGCGCCACGGGAGCCTGCTGCAGTTTGCCGCCCTTGGCTGAGAGCATCAGCTTGACCAACTCCTCGCTGATTTTGGGCTCCAGCCCCTCGGTGTGCCCTTTGTCCAGGCGAACCGCATCGGCAACGATCCTTCCATTGTTGCAGCCCGAGTAAACGCCGATCTCCGCCTTGCCCGGCGCAGGCAGCAAACCCCATGAAGGATTGGGGGGATTTTGGCGGGTGCCATCGTAAACATAGCCGGCCTTCGCGTCAGCCACCTCGTCCCGCTTGACTCTAGCGCCGCAGCCAAGTTTCTTCGCCCATTCGGAATCCTCGGGCAAGCCTTTGTCGTCCATCTCGCGGCGACCCGTCTCAAAAATGAAGGAGAAATCGTTCGGGGGCAGCTCCCGCAAGGCCGCCATGGCGGCAGAAATGGCCGCGGGGGTGATCGCTGGAGGAGCAGCCGATGCGCTGTTTGGCGTTGCGGCGGCGGTGGCGGGTGGACGAGGCGGCCCAAAATTTGGATTACGTCCTGGCAAGCCGCCCAATCGTCCTCCTGAGAGACTCAGCCAACCGTCCACCTTGTCCTTAAAAAAATCGGTGCGAATGATACGGTTCGATGTAAGCCCGCCCTGGGAGTGGCCAACCAGCCAAAACGCCTTGATATTCTGCCGGCCAATCTGGTCGATGATGGTGCTCACAATGTTATGCAGGTATTCGTCGTCGGCATCCGTCCAAAAGCGTGTCGGCGAGTTGGGCGTCGCTACCACCAGGCGGTATTTGTCCACATAATCTTTGAGGGGAAAGTAGTGCCGCTGCCAGTTTCCGTACGATCCAGCGCCATGCAGGCTGAGGATCAACGTCACCTTCTCGTCCGGCTTTAAGTCGCAGGGATAGTCGAGAAAATAGGTGCGGCGTGTTTTCATCTCCACGACCGGCCCCGGATTGATTACTCTCTCAACGGCACAATCCTTGTCCGGGCAGTTCAACATTGCAGGCGTAGGACAAGGCGCGCCCGCAAACTGAAATGCCTGAGCCAGAGCGATGCCCTTCAACCCAAGCAGCATCACTGCAAAAACGAACATCCCGGCAAAACTACGGATCTTCTTTAGGCTGCCCTTGTTCATGCTCTCCCCCTGCAATTGAACGATTGGTCAGTAAATTGAACGATTGATCCAATGACACGCGAGCCGCGCTGCCGGCTTGCGGCCTGAAAACGCAACATTCTAATCGAAGTAATGTAATCGAGTCATCGAATTGCAGATAGAAGCAGGTATCCGCTTGCTCGCTGCAAGGAAGAGCTTGCTGGTTATGGAAGAGCGTCTTTGGAATTCTACGCCCGGGATTCTACACCTGAATTCTTTGCCTGGGGATTCTACGCCTGCTCCCGCCGCGAAGAGCCTATAACAACTAAGCCTGCTTGCGTACCGCTGACAGCCCCATGAACATGCCGCCGAGCATAAGCGCATGGAATATCCACGCAAGCAATTGGCTCGTTCCGACACTCAGTAAAAACACCGTATCGGCCCCATAGAGCACAATGCCCAGGATGTAGGCCGTGGTGCTTCCCTTTCGAGCAAAAAAGCCAAGTGCACAGAAGAAAGACCAGATCACTCCGTTGATCACGAATACCGGGCCAACAGCTCCACGCCTGATTCCACCATCGATAACCTGCCCAATGCCGAGACCAATGGCGTGAGCCGTTAGACTCCCAGTCATCGCCCCAATCGTGTTGAAGAAGGAAAGCAGGGCAATAACAAAGAAGACATTGCCGTATCTTCTGGTTTCAGCTTCGTCAGCGATTTTTTTGGGCGTATTCGGGTTTGGCGTGCTTGGGCGAGTCCCGACACGCCAATTCGGATCATAAACTGTTCCCTGTACGGGAGGGCCGCTGTAGATTGTCTCTTTTTTATTGGCTGGACCGAAAGATGAGTTAGACATTTGCCTGAGTTCCTATTCTAGTAAAAATCGCAACCCTGGTAAAATGGGAGTAGAAGGATTTGTTAGGGAGGCAATGCTGCCCTCAATCGGACCGCCTGTGGGGGCACATGAAAACTTTGAATCCGTCATTCCAGTTGATTATTTTCAACTTTCCAAATTGCCCTCAAAAGTGACTATTAAGACCTTAAGACTAAAAACGGCATAAGCTGAAGACCAACGCGTTGAATTAGGATCGCGTCTCGAAGATTGCCTCCACTAGCGCACACCAGGGTCTATCTCAACCCGCCGCATCCCGCACATTGCATGGGCATTTGTAGGATTTCCGTCAGTTAGTCGACTTCTCGACAGACCTTCTCAGCAGACGATACGCTCCCCGCGCTCCATCAAGAAGTTTCTAACTTTATTTTTACGCCAATACCGTTGACACCCATCAGTCCGGCGGATACCTTTTGCCGGGCTCCCTTTGGCACAGTCAATGAAATCTAGAGGAGAACGAAATGAGATCGCTCAAGCAATGTCTTCTGGTAGGACTAGCCACACTCCTGTGCGCATCGCTACTATCCGCGCAAACAGGTTCTATCAAAGTCACAGTTCTGTCGAAGTCCGGCGCACCCGATCCGTCGTTTGAGATTACCAGCCCGACCGATATCCAGACGATGCAAAGCATGCTGACCGGATTGCAGCCGGCCCCGGCTCCAACTTGGCCGCAGTTTGGCTTCCGAGGCTATGCGCTCGATAACACGGGAGTGCCTTCTTTCCCGGCAACTCTCCGCGTATTTCAAGGAACCATTGAAATTTACAGTACCAGCGGCATCAATTTCTTTGCAGATAGCCACGGCTTGGAAAGCTTCGTCCGCAGCAGAGCCGGGTCGGCTGCAGCGGCGGTGGCCATCAAGCTGGCCCCGCAGGAATCGGGATCGCTAGTAACGACCCCGCGCATCATCAATGATGGTGGCGGCAGCCCTGTACCTACGCCAAGCGTGTCCCCTACGCCAGCGCCGGGCCCTTCACCTTCACCAGTGCCGACAGCTTCTCCTACTCCCACCGCCTCTCCTTCTCCGGTACCAACTGCCTCGCCTACTCCCACTGCGACGCCCTCTCCATCGCCATCACCCACTGCCTCGCCCACTCCTCTTCCGGTAAGCGGGTCCGAACCGACGTATGATCCCGCATCATGGAATAAGCCAGGCGTAGTCACTACCAACAACTGCTATGCCTACGCGACCAACCAGATGACCGGAACATTCCCGCAGCCCGGCAAAAACAGTGGGACCGAACCAACACCTCCATACACCTGCGACAACGTAACCACCGGCGCGGTAGGAGATGGCTTGGCGAAGGGCGATTGCGATAAGGCTTGCCCGGCAGGCTCTTATAAAGTAGCGCTCGTGATCGATCCTAGCGTGGACAACAACGATTTCCACTGGTACCGTCAGGACAGCAACGGAAACTGGTCTCACAAACCCGGCGGGACCGATGCCACCAATTTAGACAATAGCGGAAAACCGATTACCGATCCCCGTAATGCCGACCGCGGAGGCTATACGAACTTTTGCGGCTGCTTCTGCGTGGATCCAAAGAAGGTAACTGTAAAATAAACGAATGCGGCGCTATTCGAGACCATGGCCGCCTGCTTCGCCTCTTCCGTCCAACGGAAGCGCGTTGCGATGGTTGCTTGCTTTCGTGGCTTGCTCCTCAGTATGGGCCGCCCTCGGAATTTCAGTTTCCAGTCGAAATGCAAATCGTGCAAATCCAAATCCAATGACGGACCAGATCAAGGCGAGCCTGGTGCTCTATTCCGGAAGACCCGATCCGCATTGGACGATTCAACAGCCCGAGGCGATTGCCCATATCCAGCAATCGCTTCGCAATCTTTCTGAAGCCCCTCCTCCCAAGTGGCCAGGACTTGGCTGGCGGGGCTTTATGCTTGAAGCAAACCAGCATTCCCTCTTGCCCGGAATTGTCAGGGTCTTCGAGGGAACGATCTGCATCACGGAGGACAATGGCCGCCGCTGCTATGCCGACCGCGACCACCTTGAAGAATGGCTCCGCTCAGAGGCTGTTCACAATGGCCTCGGACCACAGCTTCCGCAAAAACCCAATTGAACTCCGCACGCCGCAACCACGCTTCAGCAACACTCTCTTCAAATCATGTGGCTCAATATTCCCGGTCCCCCACCCGCACGTTGCGTGCCCTGAAAAAAGGCGATGGCGAAGGCTGATTCCTGAGAATTCTAAGTGCTAACGCTGTTTACAAAAATAACGCCGTGGTCACCCGTGTCGAAGGTCAACTACTGTGGACTGTCGGGTTCAATCATTGCACCTGCTCAAGAATGCACGCACGTTGAATGGTGGCCTCAGTATTGGCGCGAATTTCTGCGGCAAGGCGAGCGGCAAGAGGTTCAGGCATTGCCCCCTCGATAACTATGTCTATTGACGTAACACCGACGGTCAAAGACACAGGGACTTCCGCCACAATAAACCGGGCGTCTTCTTTGCCTTTGCACTGCACAACGGTGTGCTCTATGTTTCGGGGTAAAAGGGCGTCGGGTTTAGGATGGCGCTCCAGAACAAATAGCCCGTTTTCCTGAGAAACTGAGAACTGACGCCAGTTCCGATTCGTGAGGCGCTGCCAGACCCAGGACGTCATATCCAGGGCATAATCCTCAAAATTTCGATGAAATCGCTGGCGCCCGCGCTCTTTACGAATCACTTCCCCGCCGACAATCGTGATAACCCCTTTGGGATCGTAGCTGGCTTGATGCTTGGAGATCCAGCCCGGATTCTCGCCCAATGTTGCAATCTGAGAGATGCTGTACCGGCATAGGTCGAGCGAGTAGACCGGCGTCTGGCCGGGGTGACGATCTCGTGGGTAGCCGAGGCCGCCGATAACGATAATTTGATCGCTCGCAACGGTGGCTGTGTGGAAATCCGTTGGCGGAAAAATTTCTTTTGGATAACCATAGACCTCGATTTGATCAACGGGGCCGACGACAATGACATCGTTATAGATGTTGAAATCCGGATCATAATAGTCTTCGTGTTCACCCCCGATGCAAATAACTCTCCCGTCCGATAACTGGCTTCGGGTAGCGCCCATGCGATCAAAGGTCCAGATCGGTCCGTCTTCGCGATTTAGCGGAATCTTGAATAAATCTCGGACGCGATACGGTCCATAGCTAGATTTGAGCTTACCGTCACGCATCCGAAGGCCGAGCGCTTCGAGACCCACTCCCTCTTCCGATGAGCGATTCTCGTCACCTCGGATCATCCACTCCCAGAAAGCGAGTGTCATTCGCTCCGGGTTGTCATTTCCGAACCGGGGATGCCGTTGCTCATCGAATACCTCTCGATTAATTCCCATCTCTTGTCTTAAACCCTCTAGAAACTTCGCATTCAGTTAAGTATTTCCTTCGTCGACAATTGCTGATCCAGAGCAATCGCATCATTATTAATGACCAATGAACGTAGAGTGCCACAGTGCGCCAATTTCGCGTTCATCGAGCCGATGAGGCATGCCCGTCACGCTGTGATTGATTCCAACTCTCGCTCTTGGGTTCTTTCCGCAATCGTATAGCAAAAGCAGCGGTTGACATTCCGAAGGTTCCTTCGTATGCTTGAATTTCATTCATGAACTCAACTCCTATGACGATGTGTTGTATGGCCTGTTGCGCGATGCCATCGTGTGCGTCCTGGGGGCCTGAGTTTGTGACCTAAAAGTCTACAAATTTAGCGAGAAGCAAAAGATCACCCGCCCCTGGATACCAGGTTGGCGGGTTTTGTGTTTTTACGGCAGAACGCATCCGTCGATTTTGGGCACAGGATCGGGCACGCTTTGGGGATGAATCATACTTTGGAAATCATGCGATGAGACTTACATATTTATTGCGCATTCTGGTCCTTCTGCCGATCCTGTTTGCAATCGAAGTCACGGGCTACGGGCAAACACAACTCCTGAACGTTTCTTACGATCCAACGCGGGAACTCTACCGCGATATCAATGCCGCTTTCTCCAAAGAGTGGCAGAAGAAAACAGGCCGTGAAATCAAGATCGATCAGTCGCATGGAGGATCGAGCAAGCAGGCACGGGCGGTCATCGACGGCCTGGAAGCGGATGTAGTGACTCTGGGCCTTGGCTATGATATCGACGTCCTAGCCGATAAGGGCCTTGTGGCGCGAGACTGGGTCACCAAGTTTCCACACAACAGCTCACCGTATACCTCAACGATCGTCTTTGTGGTGAGAAAAGGAAATCCCAAGGGAATCAAAGACTGGCCAGACTTGGCAAAGCCGAACATCGGCGTGATTACTCCGAATCCCAAGGTATCTAGCGGAGGACGTTGGGCCTATCTGGCTGCCTGGGGCGACGCCTATCAAAGAAGCAACCACAATGAGGGCCAGGCCCGTGCGTTTCTTGCCTCACTTTACAAGAATGTTCCGGTAATCGATGCGGGCGCCCGCGCTGCTACCACAACTTTTGCAGAGCGTGAAATTGGAGATGTGTTGCTGGCATGGGAGAACGA
>DATGIO010000129.1:0-24262 GCA_035295685.1 Candidatus Angelobacter sp. | reverse complement strand
GGCGGCTCCAATGCAATCGGCATCTTCTACCAGTTCAGGGAGGACAAGAAGGTCAAGCTGATTGGAGTTGAAGCCGGAGGACGAGGGGACGAGATTGGCGAGCACGCGGCACGTTTTCGCGGCGGCGCTCCCGGCGTGCTCCAAGGCACTTTTTCCTACGTCCTGCAGGATGAGCATGGGCAGATCGCCACCACCCATTCGGTCTCAGCCGGACTGGACTATCCTTCCATTGGCCCAGAGCACGCTGCGCTGGCCGACAGCGGACGCGCCGAGTACCTGGCGGCCTCCGACCAGGAGGCACTGGAGGCTTGCACGCTGTTATCGCGCACCGAAGGCATTATTCCGGCGCTGGAGTCGTCGCACGCCGTGGCCGAGTGCATCAAGCGGGCGCCACGCATGAAGAAATCGGATGTGCTGATAGTCAACATCTCCGGACGCGGCGACAAGGACATGGGAATCCTGCGCGAACAGCTAGGAATAGGGTGAGACTTGTGGCCAAAACCAAAGCAATCACGGATACTCAACACGGCGCTACTCCACATAGCAGTGAACGAATCGCGCGAGCTTTCTCGAAGCAGCCTGCGCTCGTTGCTTACGTAGTTTGCGGCGATCCCGACCTGGAGACCACGCGGGACATCATCCTGCAGGCAATCTCCGCGGGCGCGGGAATTATCGAGCTGGGCGTGCCCTTCAGCGACCCCGTTGCCGACGGGCCTGTGATCCAGCGCGGTAGCCAGAGATCCCTCGAAAATGGGACTTCCCTGCTCGATGTGCTCCGTCTGGCAAAAGAGATTCGGGCGCAATCGGATGCCGGACTGATCATTTTTTCGTATCTGAACCCGATTCTTCGGATGGGGCTCGAGCGTTTCTGTGAAATGGCTGCGGACGCAGGCGTTGACGGAGCACTGCTGCTCGACCTTACCGTGGAAGAAGCGGATGAATATCGAGAGGTCATGGAGAAACATCGCCTGTCCACGGTGTTTCTTGCCACGCCCACCAGCCCCGATGAGCGCTTGAAAAGGATCGCCAAGGCCAGCACGGGATTTGTGTACGCCGTCTCGCGCACAGGTGTTACCGGAACCAACGATAAGCTGGCCGCCGACGCGCAGCAACTGGTGCGACGCATCCGCAAATATACTAAGTTGCCGGTTGCGGTGGGCTTCGGGGTGTCAAACGCGGCGCAATTCGCCCAAATCGGGGAATTTGCCGACGCCGCAGTCGTGGGCAGCGCTATCGTCCAGACAATCGAGAACAATCCAGGACGCGCACCCCAGGCTGTGGCAGAATTGATAGGCTCGCTTACAGGGACTAACCGGAGTGCCGGGGTTGGGCGTTAAGGTATGTAGGGAAGTAAGCTACGCACCCAAAGCGACCCAAGCGGATTGCAGGAAATTGATCCTTTAGCGATTGTAGGAATCATCCTTTAAGCGGAAGTAAAAGTTCAGAACCTAGGGCAAGGACGATATGGATATCGCCGATTGGCGCAAGAAAATTGACGAAGTGGACTTACGCCTGGTGGAGCTGCTCAATGAACGCGCCAAGGCGGCGCAAGAGATTGGCAAGCTGAAACGCAACACCCAGATGCCGATCTACGAACCCGATCGCGAGAAGCTGATCTTTGACAACGTGCGCAAAGCCAATCGCGGCCCGCTGCCGGATGGAGAGCTGCACCACGTCTACGAGCGCATTATCGACGTGATGCGCAACATTCAACGGGTCGAGCTGGCGCCCGCAAACCAGACGGCGTCCGGCAAGACGGAAGCCGGCAACTAAAAAATAACGAAGACGAAAGAAAAAAAGACCATGATCGTAGCAATGCAGGAAATCGCATCCGAAGAACAGATCCAGCAGGTGATCGAGCGCCTGGTCAATATGGGTTTTGAGGTCCATCGCTCGACAGGCGCACGCCAAACCGTGCTGGGCGCTGTAGGAGCCAGCCACGATTTCGACACACGCGATCTTGAGGTTTTGCCGGGCGTGGGCGAAGTGCACCGCATCAGCTCTCCTTACAAGCTGGTGGCGCGGAGCTTCCGGCCCGAAGGAACGATTGTAGGGTTTCACAACGGGGTGAAGGTAGGCGGCGACGACGTAGTGATCATGGCCGGCCCCTGCTCGGTGGAGTCACGCGATCAGCTCTTTGCCGTGGCCGACACGGTTTCCAAAGCCGGCGCTAAATTCCTGCGCGGAGGCGCTTTCAAGCCGCGCAGCTCGCCCTACTCGTTTCAGGGGATGGGCGAAGATGGCCTGAAAATCATGCGCGAGGCGGCCGACCGCTTTGGGCTGCTGGTGGTGAGCGAGGTCATGGAGATTTCGCAAATCCCGCTGATGTCCCCTTATGTGGATATGTTCCAGGTGGGCGCTCGCAACATGCAGAACTTTAATCTTCTCCGCGAGCTTGGCAAGGTCCGCAAGCCGGTCCTGCTGAAGCGCGGCATCGCAGCCACCATTGAAGAGCTGCTGCTTTCGGCGGAGTATCTACTGGCGGGCGGCAACTATGAGGTCGTCCTGTGTGAGCGCGGCATTCGCACGTTCGAAACCTATACGCGCAACACGTTGGATATCTCGGCTATTCCCATCGTCAAGAAGCTTTCGCATTTGCCGATTCTCGCCGATCCCTCGCACGGCACGGGCCGGCGCGACAAAGTTCCACCCATGGGCCGCGCCGCGATTGCCGCTGGAGCCGACGGCCTGCTGATCGAGGTACACAACTGCCCGGACAAGGCGCTCTCCGACGGAGCGCAGTCGCTTTATCCGGAACAGTTCGACAAATTGATGGGCGAACTCAGAATGATCGCTCCGGCGGTAGGCCGCCAGATGGCCTAACACACTTTTCAGGGCCGGATGGAACGAGCATGAAGCCATCCGGGGCTCAATAGGATAATTGGGACGGCAAGTGCGGATCCAAATTTAACAAAGGCTTTTTACGAAGAGATGTGCAAATCACGTGAGAAGCCTGCTTCCAAATCTGGACAAAATCACACTGTTCAATCTGTCAAGAATTGGATGCCTAGCGTAAGAGTTTCCCTGGGAAGGCACCAAGCGCCATAGGCGCGCCAACAGGATTAGCCCACGGTGAAGCGTAGCGAAACCGTGGGTTCATGTAGAACAAAGAATCGAGTGCCAGAGGCACGACACAGAAATTTATGCCCTCTGGTCCCGTTCTCCGTTCACAGGTTCTCCATTCAAGAGAAAGCCGCACGACCGTGAAAAGATAGAGATTATTCCTGTGTTGTCGAGGTTTGGCATTGAAGCGGCTTTGACCGCTAATTGCCTTGGCTTACCTATGCCTTTTCAACAGATCACGATTATTGGCACCGGGCTTATCGGTGGCTCCTTTGGCATGGCAATCACCGCGGCTGGACTTGGCAGCCGCGTGGTGGGCTGCGATCGCGCTCTCGTACTGGAAAAAGCTCGCCGGATCGGAGCGATTGACGTTGGCATCGA
Source organism: Candidatus Angelobacter sp. (assembly GCA_035295685.1). GTDB lineage: Bacteria > Acidobacteriota > Terriglobia > Terriglobales > Acidobacteriaceae > Angelobacter. The sequence continues at coordinate 20,818 of DATGIO010000129.1, read as the reverse complement.
AGATCCGGCCGAAGCCATTCGCGGAAGCGACCTGATCTTTCTCGCCTCACCAGTCGGCAGCATTGTTGATCTCATCGAGCGAATCGGGCCGATTGCATCCCCGGACGCGCTGATCACCGATGCGGGCAGCACCAAGACGGAGATTCTCAACCGCGCCCAAGCCGTTTTTGGAGATCAGGCGGCGCGCCGGTTTATCGGCGGGCATCCGATGGCCGGGAAAGAGCACAGCGGCATCGACTACGCGGAGGCGGCGCTTTTTCGCAATGCCATTTGGCTGCTGGTCACCACGGGAAGAAGGCAGAATTCTGAAAATCCCAGAACCATTCCTTCGAAGGCCATGGAGTATCAGCAACTGCTGGAGAAGATCGGTGCGCGCGTATTGCACATGGAGGCTGAGCGCCACGACCGGCTGTGCGCGTGGATCAGCCACCTGCCGCAGATGCTCTCCACCGCCCTTGCCGGAGCGTTGGTCGATGAATTTGGAGATGACCCGGAGGTCCACCTTGTAGGAGGCCGGGCGCTGCGCGAGATGACTCGCATCTCCTCCAGTCCCTATTCCATGTGGCGCGACATCGCGCACACCAATTCAGGCAATATCGAACACGCGCTGAGCCGGGTGGAGCAGCGCATCGCCCACCTGCGCGAGAATTTGCGCACCCAAGGCTTACGGGAAGAGTTCGAGCGCGCCAACCTGTTCGCCGCCAAGATGAAGAAGTAGCGGCATTTCAACTTTGTGACTTCAACTTTGTGACTTCGACTTTATGACTTCGACTCTTATGACTGCGGCTTTATGACAACGAGAATCCTTATTCTTCCAGGCTGGCAAAATTCCGGACCGGAGCATTGGCAGACGCGCTGGGAGCAGCAAGATGGAAACTGCCAACGGGTTTTACAAAAAGACTGGGCTAAGCCCAAGAGACAAGACTGGATCGAGTCTATCGACCATGCCATCTCGCAAGCGACGGGCCCTGTGGTGCTGGTGGCGCATAGCCTGGGCTGCGTCTCGGTGGCGCATTGGCAGCACGTGTATGCTCACAACGCAGCCAAGGTAAAAGGCGCTCTGCTCGTTGCGCCCGCGGACGTGGACCGCGACGACGCGCCCCGGCCAATTAAAGACTTCGCTCCCGTGCCCAAGATGGCGTTGCCGTTTCCTTCCGTGGTGGTCGCATCGAGAAACGATCCATATCTCGCGATGGAACGCGCCCACGAATTTGCCGGCGCATGGGCAAGCCGCCTCGTTGATATCGGTTTCGCCGGACACATCAATAGCGAGTCGAACCTTGGCGACTGGCCCGAGGGCAAGCGGCTGCTGGCGGAGTTAATCGCTGGCGAGTAGCAACTATTCGGCGCTCGCCGTCTGGTTATTGGCAACGCCGAGCTTACGCAGCGCGGCAACCCGCTCCTCTTGCGCCAGCGGCTGAAGGCCAACGCTTTCCACCACAAGCTGGCCCTGCGATGAAAACATCCATTCGCAGAAGGCCCTTACCGCGCCCTGGGGCTTGTGGGATAGATACCAATTGACGTGGCGGCTGATGGGATACTGCAAGGAGCGTATCCGGGCAATGGTCGGCTCCACCGCCGGTGAACCCGGTGTAGCCCGTATGCGCAAAGCCTTCACGCTTGGAGCGGCGCCAACTCCAGCGAAGCCGATGGAGTAAGGATGCTCGGAGATCAAATCCAGCATCTCTTTGGTGCTGCTTTTGCCGACGTATCCGAAGGCTTCCGCCCCGCGAAGAACAAATTCTTGAAAATAAGGGGCGATGCCGGAGCTGCTCTCGCCTCCATAAAGAAGGATCCGTTGATCGGGGCCTCCCAATTGCTTCCAGTTGAGGACCTCGCCAAGATAGATGGCTCGCACCTGGGCAATGGTTAGGTCATTCAGCGGGTTCGCCGCATTCACGTAAATCACGATGCCCTCGACTCCAACGGGAATGGCGGTCGCTTCTTTCAAACCTTCCGTATCGGAGTCGCCCGCCGACTGCGCTATATCAATTTCCCCGCGAAGTAGCAGAGGGGCCGCGGCCTGAACTCCACCGCCGTGAACGCGAACGGTCACATCCGGCTGCTTACGCTGGTAGAGCTGATTGAGCTTTTGACCAAGCAGGATCAGCGTATCCGAACCTTGAATATGAATGCTTCTCTGCTGCGACGGCGCAGTGAGGGAGAAAAGCACACTAATCCAGAAAACTGGATGCAGGATGGTCTTCATGATTTCCTCTGGGAAGGACGTAGAATCTGGGCAGGAAGAATTTTCACACGGCTTCGTTAAGACAGTATGAAACGGCGTTGATTTTTTCGCGCGGGGACGTTTTTAAACGACCAGGGAATTTTTCCCGACTTTGCGGAATCATGTCGTTATGCAATAACGACTTATGCAACAACGAGAGGTAAACCGACACGCTTTCACCTCTCCCAAACATTTCGATCGATCTTTTATCCGGTCCTGCCGAGTTTTCTGAATCAAACACTCTGACCTGAATCAAACACTTTGACGCAAATATTAGGCGGGCGGGCAACGCTCACGATTTTCGAGTCGTGAAAACTTCTTCCGCGATATCGCAAGATAGTTTCTATCTTTGCCAATATTAGAAATAGTTAACGTACTTATTATTTGCGCATACCTATAAAACTAAAACGATTTCGGCCTATAGGATGGAAATCTATATGGATAATAGATTGCCTTATGACGCGGTGTAGTTATCTATCGTCGCAGAAAGAGGAAGGCATGTCTCATAAGAGTAAGACCTTGAGATTCCCACTGTTCTTAGCGGGAATCGTTTTGTGCGCGGCGGCGCCCGCATCCGCCGTTCAATGTGGGGATGAGATTCGAACCGATCTGACGCTTACATCGAACCTCACCTGCTCCGGCAACGCACTCGTCGTCTCCGGACCGCTGGCCAATCAGCCCAGCATCACCATCGACCTCAATGGCTACGATATAACCGGCGATGGAACTGGAACCGGCATCCTGATTCTGGGCGGTCCGGTTACGTTGAAGGGCAAGGGCCGAATCTCGCATTTCGACACAGGGGTCTCCATTAATGGCACCAACGACGTGATCGCTTTCGACCTGGCCTTTGAAAACGATTCGACCGCGATTAGCGTGCTGCGCGCCCAGGCAATCCGCATTTTTGACAACACGATTGAGGCAGGCGCAAGCGGACAAATTGGCGTGCTGCTGACGGCTGTCAGCCACACGGCTGTTTATAGGAACACCGTCCATGGCTTTGCCCAATTCGGAATCCGGATCCCCGACGGAGATCCGCCGGATACGAGCTTTCCGATCATCGCCGAAAACATAGTCCGCGAGAACCAGACTGGCATCTCAGTTCGCGGTTTGGATTCGGACTCTGTGATTCGCGGCAATACCGTCGCCGATAACGCGCTCAACGGAATTGAGATTGGACCGCTATTTGAATCGGGCTGCACGATCCAAGAAAACCGAGTCGTGAAAAACGGCGGGAACGGCATTCTGCTTCAGGACAGCATTCCCAACGGCTGTTTGGTTGCGAACAATCTCGTGGAGAAGAATGGCCAGAACGGTATCAGCGTGCTTCTAGGTCAGCAAAACGCCAATCAAAACATCCAGGTCGAAGGCAATCGGGTATCGCACAACAACACAGACCTGGTTTGGGATGGATCGTCGAACGCTTGCTGGCTGCAAAATGTATTTATTTCGAGCTCACCGCAGGTGCTGCCCAAGTGCCCATTGTTTTAGCGAATCCATTGTTCTAACAAAACCGCGAATTACATTTCGCTGTGAATAGACAGTAGGGTTCCACATCTTCTCCAGACAGTATTTCTTTATTTCAGAATGGAGAGGGGAATCAAAATGGGCCGACCTTGGCAGAGCATCGTTGAGGATCGGCCCTCAGTTCGTAAAGGCCTAATTTCATTGGCAGCTACTCGGAAGCGATCTGAGCGGCGTGCGGGAGGAGCACATTCGTATCGAACCCGATCATCCGCGACTTGGCTTTCCAGATGCACTCGCTGCTTGAGCCACCGCTTCGGTCATCTCTTCTACCGTCACCCCTGACGGCCCTTCTTCTTGGCGATCCGCTCGGTTTCGCCCCGCGCCCCCGTGATCGAAGTCACAGCTGTAGCTTTACTTCTGCTCGGCTACATACACTCGCTCAGCCGCCACCAGTTCGGCGTTGGCAACTTCTGTCTCTACCCGTATTTTCTGGAAGCCCGGTTTCTTTTCAGGCTCGATTTTGAATGTGAGCAAAAATTGATGCTTGAGCCGCTCACCGTAGGTGTTCAGGTAAGGGCCGAACGAGATGGGCATCTCCAGCCCCTGAAAATAGGCTTCGCCGCCGGTTTCATCGGTCAATCGAGATAAATTGTTTTGCCCAACATTGAACCGCCAGAAGGTGTGGCCCACGTGTCCGGCGTGAGAGGTATAAATCGAATATGCCTGGATTCCCGCGCGCTGCAGCGCGTCAATCGCCTCATCCAAATACGAATTGGTAAATCCCGGCTGCAACGCGTCGATTCCGGAAGAGAGCAGCAGAATTTCGCGGCAGTTAGCGGTCTGGGGCCAACGATGGACCAGATCCGTAATCGCGGTGTAAGGACTGCCGAGAGCACCTGCGGAACCAAACGGCAGCCGCAGGGCTTTGGCTGCAAGAGCATGGTCCTTGGTGAAGTTTTGCCGCACATCCACAATGCCGTCGCGAATATAACCAACCGCCACCGCCGTGCCATCCGTTTGAGAGTTGATGAACTTGCCCAGGTCGCCTAACTGAAGACCCAACTCGGTACTGTTCGCTTCATCAACCAGGAGGAATAATTCGGTCCCGATTCGATCGCCCAGACAGGGAGTCCACTCAACCACCGGAAGGCGGTCATGCCCGTGGAGCACCCGCACATCCTCCTTATAGATGGTGGGAACTTCTTTTCCATGCTTGGCTTCAACCGAGACAATCGTGCTCACCGGGACGCCCTGCGCTTGCGCAGCCGGCTGCTGCGACAACGCAGAACCGCTATAACCAATCACTAAAAGTGCCAACAACATCGAAATCGAATTTGCAGTTTTCATGAACATATTCTTGTTCTCCTTGTGTACTGCCGATTCATAAAGCCGATCGTGCCGAAGCCTTCTGGCCTCGACTCGCAATCACGGAGCGTCGTTACCGATGTCCGAGCCCGTCCGCGATCGTTATTACAGGCTCCCACTTAAATCTGATGAGCACGATCCAACAAAGATGCTTAGAAAATCGAATGATCTAGATCGTGGCGGGCCGAAACGACTGAACGACGAAGACAACAAAAAAAGGGTGAGAGACTGCGAGAAAGACAATATGGTAGTGATTAGCTCGCCGGAAGCAGCGAAGCAGCCCACGAGCAGGGAGATCAGGAGATCAAGATGGGGCACAGGCGCGCCCGATATAGAAATCAGGCCCTTTCTAAAAGCGATTCTCTTCCTTCCCTTCATCGCCGCCGCTTACGGCCAGAGCCGGCGGCTGCGATTAAGAACACCAACAGGAAGCCCAAGACCAGCCATTTCTCGACCTTCAAGATCAAAGCAATGACTCGAAACCAGCCGGTGCTCGCATCCTTCTTTGCAAAGCATCCAAATAAGCCAAGCACAGCGGGAATTCCAGTCAGCGCGGCAGAAACAAGGAACCAAGTTTGGCCCTCTGTCCGGCTGTTGTAGGAGATCGCCAGTGCAGCCACCGAAAACACCAGGACAATACATGTATTTTGCAGAGCTTCAGTATTTGGGTTTTGGGCATATTTGCGGCTTACAGAACTGCAATCCACAGAATCGTAATACTGGCGATTGTAGATTCCAAAAGGGCCGCGCACAGTTGTGTAACGGCGCCCCTTGGCATCTAACCCAGCACGGAAGGGACCCGCTCCCGCGGATACGCCAACGCCGCTTCGGGAGAGGTTCACGTTGACTGGCCCGAGTTTGATTCGCCTTTTAAACGACCAACCCATAGATTGCTTTTCCCGAGTCGCCACCCTTGTGGCGGATATCTCTGGCCCACAACGAAACAGTTCACGGAGCCCACGAACTTCGGCTCATTTGATGTAGTGGAATTTGAGGTCTGCCGAGACGCTGCGGGGAAACATGGCTGATTCCGTGTTATCGATCACCACTTGATAGGCCCCCTGCGCCAGAGGGAGATGAAGGGTTCCACTGGTGGTGCGGCCGGAATCGTAAACAACGTTGTTGGCCGTCGTGACATAGACGCGGATCTGGCCTCCAAATCCGCCGGTGGAAGAGAATGTTCCCTCTAATTCAGGATCGGCCATGCGGTTTCTATCAACGAAAACGTTGAAAGCGCGCCGCTGGTGGGCAGGCACCGAAATGGTGGAACCTACGATTTCCTGTGCCACCATATTCTGCTCGGCCAAATCGCGGAGCGTGGTAAGCCCTGAACTCCGCAGGTAATTCTTGGCCCAATTGATGGGCACTGCAAAATTTAGATTCTGTGCTTCTACGATGTTGGCAACGGTGATCCCAACGACCTCACCCTGCATGTTGAATAGAGGGCCGCCACTCGATCCGGGACTTATCGGCGTACTGGTTTGGAGCGCACCCCTGCGAAGCCCACTAATGATTCCGTCGGAGATGGTATTTTGGATCGCAACCGGCGATCCTATGGCAACGACCTTATCGCCGATTTGGACTCTATCTGAATCCGCCAAAGGCAATGGCTTTGCAGTTAAATTGTCTACCTTGAGGACGGCCACATCCCGATTTGGATCGAATCCCGTGACGCCCTGGATGGGATTGGTGCTTCCATCTTGCAGACGGGCAGAGGCAGTATAAGCGCCCCTGATGACATGGTAGTTCGTGACAACCATTCCATCTGCCCCAACGAACCCGCTCCCCGTCCCTAACTGCACACCCGAACCGTTGAAAACCTGGATCAACACAACACTTGGGGCAGCTTGCTTAAATAACTCTTCGGTCGTCAATACGGCAGGTTGAACTGGCGTCGCCTTAAGATCTTTTGCAGGGACCGTCTGCCGGTCTGGCTTCAAGTCAAGAGTTGTAGGCGTGGGCCTCAACTGCAGGAATATGAGTATTCCAACTACGACGACCGCGGCAACCAGCCCAGATGCAAGCAGAATTCGGGAGTTGGTCGTTTTCTTGGTGATCGTGGTTGGCGCGGCCACAATCGCTGGCGCCGTCGCCGCGCCGGAACTTGAGCCGGTTGGGGCAGGCGCCGCTAGCGGTTTACCACAGCTATTGCAAAACGTTGAATCGTCCGGAAGGGTAGCCCCACAGAAGCGGCAAAACATGGGAAGACTCCAGCAAACGGCAAAGTGAGATACTCCGCTGCGATTGCAGCCGGAGCTTTCAGCCACATCTTTCGCTACTACGAACGGCCCAGCATCATTGAGTCGTTAGATCATTGGATCATCTGGGTCATCGGGTCATTCGCAATCCATCAGGCATATGGAGCTAGCGGGTTCCGCGTTACATGAAAAGATCACAATTTACTTATGGAAGATCTGAGAGGCCAAGAAATCGCAGGGGGTTTTGGGCCAGACCGCGGGCGGCATCTGAGGCTTTCGAGCCGATCTGCAAAAGACAGAAAACAGGAAGGCCAAATTATTCAATATTTTGCAATCTTCACCTTCATTACGAGACTTATTGTGTAACGCAACCCACCAAAGCTCTCATATATCTATTTGAGGGTTTATGCCATCACAATTCAGGTTTTTCGGGTTGAATTCCACTTCCGATAATCCGCACAACAACAACGGAACCAGCAGCAATGGCGCACCCGCAGCAAGTTTCGTTCACAATGCGGGGTCGCATGCCCCAGCCCATGGCATCGAGCCGGCCGGTTCGGCTCCAGACCCATCGGATGATAACGACATCGGTGCGGGGCTTCATGAAGTCATCAAGAGCACAGACTTTTGGTTTAACTATCAGTTGTCGCTACTGGAAAAATTTGCTGTGTCTGAGGCCGAGGAGTGGGCCAAGGCCGGCATCCCGAGACAGGACGCTCCTGTTGTCGGGGAGTTGCCCATTGAAAGCTCCCTCAAGGCGCGTGGTGCGGAAATTTTTCAGGAATGGATTGCCCGGATAAAACGCAAAGTCCAGGATAGTATTCAAGCCGCGTATGCGGACGCGGGCGACAAGATCGTCCAATTCCGGCATGTTTTCGCCCAGCTCGAAAGAAACAAGATCGAGACCGAGACGACGGAGAGCGCCATTCGCGACCGCGAGGAGGCTCTCCGCAACCAGCAGAAAACCTTCGGCACTCCCGCGCTCCTCCACAAAGGAATTTATCTTGCAATGCTCGCTTTGCTCACTGGGATTGACTGGATCGCAAATGTCCCCATCTTCAGTGAACTCCTGCCCGCTGAAGCCGGGAGCCACCAAATCTGGCGTCAACTCGCCATTGCTGCAGAAAAAAGTGGAGCGATGGGCGGAATAAGAATGGTCCTGCAGCGCTTGATATTTCATCCAGATGTCACAATTTTTGCATTTGGCGTGGTCATCTTCCTCATGGCGATGGCACATTTTGAAGGCGAATCGATTCGTCGGTGGATCGTCTTTAACCCGGAGGATGAACCACTTCTGGCGCCAACCTTAAGAGCCCACCGGAGACAAACATTGATGCCAATATGCGCCGCCTTCTTGGGTATCCTGCTTGCTATTTCTTTCCTCTATCTTTCCAGGAGCAGGCTCATTGAAGCTACGGCCATTGGGCTGGATCGGGCGCAGCACGATATGGAGGAGGCCGACGGAAAGCTAGCTGCAGCCAGAAGCACTCAGGGTGATTTAAATAAGGTACCCGAACTGCAGCAGCGAGCGAATCTAGTGAAAAGTAACCTGGACGATTGGCGTGAGCGCGACAGGTTCGCTAAAGACATCGGCATGATGAATACGCCCATTCTCCTGCTCAACATTGTGCTTGCTCTTACGGCAATCACGGCGGCATATTGTGCGGCGAAGCCAACCGTCGTTGAAGGAAAACTAGTCGATCCCCTGATTCCCGAACTCAAATCAAAACTCTCGTCGCTGCGACTCGAAGTTGTAAATCAGCGCCAGTCGCTGCGCGCACTTGATTCGAGTATTGAGACGTCCATTTCTCGGACGAAATACCTGGCCGGAACCAGGCCATTGGCAGAATGGGAGGCAAAGGCGCAAAGGCTGAACGCCGTTGTCACCCTTTTTCGAGCCGAGAATGCTCGCGCTCGCGGAGTAGATCCTGAAAGCATCATCGCATTTAAGCAGAGATCGGCAATTGATTTTCCATCTGTTCCGAATGAAGCGTTTCAGGTTCCACCTGAATTAACCGCCTTAGAAGAGGAGTTCCGAGAACTGCGCAATTCACAGCCTCATGCAGCGGGAGCAGCGGCATGAGATCCCTAACAGCGAAGCCCTCCATCGCAATCGGTTGTGTCGCGGTTATCCTGGTGTTAGGCGGCCTCTATCGACACCTCGGACATCCTGAGCCTCCTACGAGTTCGGCGAACAGTGATACCTCAGCTCACCGCACTGATCCAACTTCATCCGCTCCGATAGCACACTCGCAATATACGGTGCTGCTTGACGTATCTGCCAGTCGCCCTCCTGCTATGATTGCCGAGGGCGAGCGGTTCATGGATACGATCATCGACCACATGAGCTTTGGCGACCGCCTACTCGTCCTAGAGATCTATGAGAAAGGCGTGAATGAGGCGAAGGGCGACCTTGACCTTTTGCTGATCCAGCCTGGCGAATCCCTGAGCCTTGATGAGGGAGAGGAACTGAAAACTGCACGCAACGCCCTGAAAGAACCGGTCCACCTCTTCTTCCAACGGGCGCAAACTCGACCGGTACTCCATACGGATATCCTTACAACGCTCTCGATAGCATCAGAAAAAATCGCTGAAGGCAAACGGAACCAGCTAATCGTCCTTTCCGACATGCTCCAATCCTCAAAGGAGTTTGAGTTCGAGCATCTTTTGCATATGCCGCCACCGGATTGGATAACGAGGCGTAAGCAACAGGGCTTGATGCGTCCCCTCTATGGAGCTTGCGTGATCGCCATAGGCGCAGACCCATCGACTCGTGAGGGCGTTGTCATTCGGCAGTTCTGGCAGAAATATTTTGAAGCATCGAATGCTACGCTCAATGAGAAGAACTATCGCACAACGCCACCATCGGGCGATTCTTCCTGGTGCGATTAAAAGGCGTTACATTCGCTCTGGGCCCCACGTCCAACTCTCTTAGGAGCACCTTCGGGCTGGCAGAGATATGTAAGGCGATCTCAGGACTCGTTCGTCGCATCTTTGCTGGGCGTATCGTTGCTGGGCGTAGCATTGTTTGTCGTGTTGCTGGCGGTCGCTTCTTTCCCAAACTTTGAATGCAACTGGACGAAGGCTTGGGCAATTGCCACATTCTTCTCCGCCGGCTCCGTCGAGTTCAATGCCTCTCCAAATTTCTTCTTGAGAGCGTTCACCAAAATCTCGGGACTGACAAGGGCCGCGATGCTGCTGTATCGCTCCCGGCCAAAAAGCCCTACATCCGCCGCCTCGGGGACATACCAATGAACAATTCCAAGAGCGCGCTCCCGGTGCTTTTCAACCGCCTTATCAAAATAAGGGCGTACGTCTTCGGGCGAACAGCTCCGCCACGCTTCTGCTAGAAACTTTGAACGCTCTCGCATTTCAAGCTCATAGGAAGACGGCTGATCAAAAAAAGACTTGATGCGTTTCGCCATCGCACCAGTGACATCTTGATAGTCCTGACCGCCAATCGGGGCTTCGGAAGAAGCGGCGTGCCCATCCAGGTGGCCATAAACCTCCACCCAAGATTTCTGGTCTTCCCGCGCATCGGCTGCGGCTAGCAGGCAACAGTAGGCAAAAGGTAGTGATTCGGAGTGCTTGACGATATCGAGCATCACAGCTCGCCGTTCGCCCAGGATTGTGGGGGTATTCAGAACAAGCTGGCGCACCAGCAGCACCGCATCCGAATAGTACAGCGACAGCCCTGGAGAGTCGTAGAGGTGAGGAAATCGGCTGCTGTTTGCCGCAATGCCTCGAGCGACGTTGGGCGACACGATCAGGTCAAGCAGACACCTCCGGAGTCCAAGGCGCGAAATGAATGCGCCGGGGCCGCTAGGACCTGCCCGCGCGATCAAGCGCTGCATCTCGGGGGCAATCTCCTCAATCGAACGGTCTACAATGTTCCTTAGCAGGTTCGCAATGTCGGTATCTAGAATGTCGTTCACAGGTACGCTGTAGGTGAAGAACCGGTCAAAATAATGGCTGGATGCAATCCGTTGGTTGTCAGCCAGGGCATCGTACAACCCGATCTTCTGCCTCTCAAACCCGCTCTTCCCAAAATCTGGAAATAGCCGAACGACGAGCAGGCGCAAGGCTTCTCTCTCGAACGTATCGATGAGGCTCAAAACCGGCTGCAGAACATCTTTGTCAAACGCGTCGGGGTCAGGAAAGGAAGCATTCGCAGGTGCGCCCGATACGAACACATCCTTGTGGGAACGGACAATCTCGTACACACGGGGATAGAAGACCCGGATGGCCTCAATCAGCAGAAGGTCAACAGCGTTCACCTCGCCCTTTAAAATGCCGAGCGCAAAGGTCACGCCGTTGGCGTAGCGTTTGCACTGGCGCGGTGTGCCAAGCCGCATTGCAATTGGAGCAAAGCCACTGCGAAACGATTTTTCTTCTTCCTCAGTCAGCTCTACGCCCGCTGCCGATAGCGCTTCCTGGACGCGTTCATGACAGAACTCAAGCAGCACTTCGAGTGGGATCTTCGGCAGGTGGAGTGGGACCTGGATGATCTTCTCAAGAAACCCCTGTCCCGACTGCGAAACGGTTCCATATTTTTCCTGAAGCGCCTCGGCGACCACCTTTTCGTCGAAGGCCAGAACATAAGCCACATAGTCGAAGCTCGCCGTGAGTTTGATCAGGCGGAAGACGGCCTGAATTTCGCTTGTCTCAAGACGATCGATGTCGTCCATGAGAACTACAATGCGCTTGCCTCCCTTCCGCAGAATTTTCTCTGTCTTGTCTTTGAATTCTTCGAGCGTCTGGACTGTCAATTTCCCCACCAGCTTTTCCGCTGCGTTCCCAGCATATGGAATGAGGCTAAAGATTTCTTTCAATTCGTGCGCGAGGGCCTTCGCGCCCTTCAGCTTTTCTCCCAATTGCTTGACCAGCAACGCGAAGAAGCTCTGCAGCAGTTGCTCCTCATCCCCAAACCGCCACGGGTTGAAATACATAGCGATCATTCGATCGTCGTTTTGCAGCTCCTCCTGAATGAACGACAGGACCGTGGTCTTGCCGTCGCCCCAGGGGCCGTAGATTCCGATGGCGATGCTGCCAGGATCGGATAGTGCCGCAAGCGTCCTCGCAACCGCTTGGGCAAAAGGTGCGCGACGGAAACGGTCCTCGCGGGAGTGGGTAAGGGCCGCGTCGGTGAAGGAATGTGAAGGTTGAGTTTCGCTCATGGGATGCGTTTTCAGTAGGATTCGTATTTTATCGTGCAGAGGACCGTGTCACATGAAGTCGAAGCATGGTATTCGTCTTCGCAAAACAGTTAGGAATTGGCGCGACTCGTTTGTAATTTCGACAGATTCGTCCGGACGTATCCGCACACCCTTCTCTGTCGCCTATCGCTTTTCTGCAATGCCGCTGTGCGCGCCCGATTGCTCCTTTGCTCTTTTGTTCCTTGCGGATGAAGCTCCCTCACGGAAACCGGCCTGAGAATCTAAAATGGTAGGAACTGAATCCATCGAAGCAACTTCAGCATCTTATACCGTTCCAAAGCTGCGGCATTTCTTGGGAAGAGAGGAAAGCCGCGCTGCTCTTTTGATACATGTGCAACGTATGCTTGGAAAACGCCGTATGCTGGAAGCGCCCCATGGTTGAAACGCCCATGCCGGAAATGGCTTTAGGAAAAACGGATTAGGAAACGAGATGACGATTTCAAAACAGAGGAAATTGCTTGTGGTCGAGGCCGATGCGGCCCTCCGGGACCAGATTGGCGCAATCATGCGCGACGCCGGTTATGAAGTCTCAATCGACCACCACGAGGAATTACGGTCGATCCTCGCGTTCCAGCCCGATGTAGTGATCCTGGGCGCCGATCCGCCTCGGCTCGATTGCTGCGATCTTCTTTCGGCCATCAAGAGCTCCGAATCCACCCGCAGCATTCGAGTCCTGATGTTATCTCCGGGCGGGGCGGCGGAGAGGACGCGGGGCCTCGATCTCGGAGCCGACGACGTCGTGTCTCTGCCCTTTCATCCGGCAGAGTTACTCTCGCGTGTGCGGGCGCAGCTCCAAAACAAACAAACTCAGGAAGACCTGAGCGACCGCCTGGAGGTTGCCACGGAGAACCGGAGCGCTGCTCAGCAGGTGGTGAAAGCCGTGGACGAAGAACGGCGCACGCTGCGGGTGGGCGGAATCGTGATTGCCGGCCTGTTGATCGTTGGCGCGGTGGCGTCTTTCCTGCTCTATCGCCGCACGCAGCAGCAGAATACGCAGGTCTACGCCGCCATCACCCGGTTGCAGCGCGGCGTAATGACGGAACAGCAACTCATCGAGCGCTCAAGGCAGAACCGCAAAGACATCGTGGACGGTGGAGCGTCGGCAACGCCCGACTCGCAGAAGGCGCTTCTGCAGAAAAAGAGTGAAGACCTCAAAACGAAGCTTGCCGCCGGAAAGATTGAAGATGGCGACCCGGTGCGAACGCAATTGACCACCGTCGTGAGCCGCCTGGAAAAACTTGAGACCGAGGGCAAGTTCGCCCAAAAGGTGATCGAGTCTTACGAGCCCAGCGTATGCCTGATTCATGTGGTGGTTGCTTTTCGCGACCACACGACCGGGTTCAAGCTGCACTACGCCGGGTTAAGCAATGCCGGCTCTCCGGTGGTCGACGAACAAAACAACCCGCTCTTGAGCCTCACCGGCATGGGGCCTGAAGTACACCTGGATGCTTTCGGTACTGGCTTTCTCGCCTCCGCAACCGGGCAGATCCTGACCAACCATCATGTGGTCGAGCCCTGGTGGCAGAACGACGAATTAAAGGAGATGACCGACCATGGCCTGGAGCCAGTGATCGTGGAGATGACTGCGTATTTTCCCAACGTCAACCATGGCGTGGCGGTCAAAACGCAGGAGATCTCATCGGATGCCGACGTTGCAGTCGTGAAAGGAGATGTGGCAGGCCTGGGAATCAAGCAGGTGGCCGTTGCTTATGGACGTGAGTCGGCTGTAAGCGGGACCGCAGTCGTCCTGCTGGGATATCCCACCGCACTGGATGCCATTCTGGCGCGGGCCGGTGAAGGGACCGTGCAAGAAATCGCGACATCCTCCAAAGGCGAGCCCAAGCAGGTGATCGAGGAGCTTGCCCGCCGCAGCCTGATCCGGCCCATCACGACGCAGGGTCACATTGGAGACGTACTTCCCGACAAGATTGTTTACGACGCACAAACTACTTCGGGCGGCTCAGGCGGGCCGCTGTTCAGCACTGAAGGCAAAGTGATCGGCATTAACTTCGCGATGGTGCGGGAGTTTGGCGGGTCGAATTTTGCCATCCCGGTTCGATACGGGAAGCCGCTTCTCCGGTAAAGCATGGGGACCGCGGTAAGGTCGCTCTGGAAAGACCGGCTTGAAAGCCAAACCTAAAAAAAGCTAACTAAGTTAAAAAAAGTCGGGTGCGTCACTTCTGCATTGCTGCGTGCATGAAGTGGCGCACCCGATCCGCATCTACTCCTTTTCTACTTGGCAGCCTGGCGTATAACCCCGGCAACTACCTCGGGATTCGACACATAGATTGCGTGGCTTCCTGGCGCTTCGGTCACGTGAGCGCCTGCCCGGGTCGCCATCATGCGCTGGGCCGGAGGCGGGATCATCCCATCGTCTTTGGCCACAAGGTAAAAGCTCGGCTTCGAACGCCACGCCGGTTCAGTCACCGCTCCCTGCAGAGCCTCCACTCCCCATGGAACCTGGGAGTCTCCCATAAACGCAGCCAGAGCCGGACGAACATCGGCGGCAAACGAAGCGGCAAACTTCTCCCGGTCGAGGAACAGGAAGCCCTCTACCGGAGGAAGGATGGGAGGCACCGGAGCGCCGGGAGGAGGATTGGCAATCAGCGAGGCCACCGACTCGCCCTTATCGGGCGCAAAGGCTGTGATGTAGACAAGGGCCTTCACCTTCGGATCGTTTCCGGCCTCCGACACGACGACGCCTCCGTAAGAGTGGCCCACCAGGACAACATCTCCCTTGGCTGAAGCAATGGCCCGTTTCGTCACTGCGACATCGCCCGGTAGAGTGATCGTGGGATTTTGCACAACGATCACCTCAAAGCCGTCCTTCTTGAGGAGGTGGTAGACACCCTCCCAGCCGGAGCCATCAACAAAGCCGCCGTGGACGAGCACAATGGTTTTGGACTTAGACATCTTTATCTCCTTCTCTCCTTTATCAGGTTTCAAATGGTCGTTCGAGTATGAGAACTGGAATTGAATCGGCAATACGATCTTGAACGCGATTATCGCGTAGCCGAATGTGCACCGGAAACCGCAAATGGTCGGCCTTTGAGATCGGTTTTTCGGCGGGCCAGCGGCTCCTCCGATTGGCGGAGCGAGCATAGTTGAAATCTAGCGCAGTCTCTTGACTTGCCTTCCGCCGATTTGCCTTCTACCAAAGAGGCGGGCATCGATGGAGCAAGCTCCGGGTCCAATCATCGCTAATGTGGCTCCGAGGGTGGCCAGGACGAGCGCCATCCAGGGATCGCTTCCGCCGGAAAGCGCGATCCACAGCCCGCGGGCCGCAACGATTACGCCCGCCAATGGCGTCCACAAGCCAACGAGCAGAAGTATCGCCGAGCCGGCGTCCACAAGTTGCAGGGTGGTCGATGCAAACTGTGATGTTGCAGGAAGGGGTTCAATCACGCGATACACAAGAACTGTAGCGATCACAAATCGTTGGATCATCAGGCCCAAACCCGGCATTCCGTTGGCGAACGTAGAAAATAAGCGTTGCAGAGCGATCTCCCGACGCATTCCACGCGCAGGTTATTTCATTGCAGTACAAACGGAAACCGTCGAAATAAGGGAATGCTGATCCTACTTTCGGGGGACTACAGTTCGATCACGCCGCGCTTCAAACCTATCGTGACCGCATGGGCACGGTCGTTGGCGCCGAGTTTGGAAAGTATGTTGGCAACATGGCTCTTGACGGTCGCTTCACCAATGGAGAGCAGGTCGGCAATCATTTTGTTGGAATTTCCGGAGGCAATCAGCCGCAATACTTCGATTTCACGCGAGCTCAAAGCATCGTCCGTGGCGTGCTCCGCCAGTTCGGCGGCGATGTCGGGTGGAATCCGCTTCTGCCCTTCATGGACGGGCACGGATCGTCTCCAACAGCTCGCGATGCACATGCCCTTTCAGAATGTAGGCGCGCGCGCCCGCTTTAAGCGCCCTCAATATTTGAGCATCGCCCGGTAGGTGGTGAGCACGATGATGCGTGCGTTGGGGAATTCGCTTTGAATCTCGCCGATGGCCTCGGCCCCGTTCATCCCCGGCATCTGCAGATCCATGAGAGTTACATCGGGACGGTGCAATCGGTATTGCTCGATGGCTTCCTGGCCGTTGGCTGCCTCCGCCACCAGCTTCATATCGGCTTCCGCGTTCACCAGCGTGGCGATTCCCTTGCGGAGAAGAGGATGATCGTCCACGGTGAGGATACGGATCACGCCAGATTGACGATTCACAGTTTCCACTCCTTACGCAACGCCTTAAGGCCCAATGCCTTGAATCGGCCGCCATTGCGCTGGCCCTCATAGGCAATGGACGCCGGGATAGTCAACTCGACCTCGGTTCCCGCTCCGGCCTGGCTCCAAAAACTCAGCTGCGATCCAATGCACTGCGCACGCTCACGCACGCCAGGCAGCCCCCAGTGCCCCGGACGGCGGGTTTCTTCAAGGATCTTCGGATCGATGCCCTTGCCATCATCGCGTATTCGTAAGCGAAGCTGGCTCTTGTCGTATCGTATCTCGGCTTCGATCTGGCCGGCTTCGGCGTGCCGAAATGCATTGCGCAGCACCTCGCAAGCAATCCTGTAGACTTCGTCCTGCAGGTTGGGAGACAACTTCCGCGGCTCGCCTTCAACGATCACCCGGAAACCCGGAGAATCTCGATCTCCGCCCTCAACCGTTGCCATCTCTTCACCGGCAGTCTCCAGCAGTGGCGCAAGGTCTCCCTCGGAGAGCGGCTGTGTCCGCAGATCGTGAATGGCATCGCGGCTTTCGGCAATCGCCTGTTCGGTCTCGAAAATCGCGTCATCGAGCGTTTTTCTCGCGTCTTCCGGGCTGCGGGGCAGCATGTTGCGCGCGGCTTGATATTGAAACATCAGCCCGTGCAGGCTCTGCAGCAGCGTGTCATGCAGTTCGCGGGCGATGCGCGTCCTCTCGTTCACGCGTGCCTCCAGGGCGATGTTGAATTCCTGCATCATTTGCCGGAGACGGAACTGATACAGCGCCCAGACCAACACGACCAACACCGCGCCCCACATTGCGCGAAACCAATACGTCTGATAGTAAGCCGGAGCGATGCTAAATTGCAGCGACGCTCCTTCGTCGTTCCAACGTCCGCTGTTGTTCGAGGCGATGACACGGAACGTATAGTTTCCGGGGCGAAGGTCGTTATAAAACGCGGTGCGTCTCGTTTCCGGCTCCTGCCATTGCGTATCGTATCCATCGAGCCGATAGCGGAACAGAACCTTGGACGGAGCCACATAGCTCAAGCCCGTATAGTCAATCTGCAACTGTTGCGTCCTGGGAGGAAGACGCAGGCCGCTTTGAGCATCGTAGATCCTGCGATCGGCGATCACCTGCTCCAGGTGGACGGGAGGCACCACCGCGTTGGCGGCGAGATGATCGGGATCGACCATCATCAAGACTCTTGCGTTTTGGAACCAGAGTTTTCCGTCTACGCCGCGCACCGCGCCCGGATGAGAGTAGGGAATTCCTGACCTGAAGCCGTCAGCAGTCGTGAAAGTTGTGACCCGCAGCCGGCTTTCAGGATTCCGCCACCAGCGTTCCAGCGCTGCATTCTCGATTCGCACCAGCCCGCACTGCGTCTGTATCCAAAGATCATGATGAACATCGGAAACGGTCGCATAAGTAGATGGGCACGGCAGGCCGTTGCGTTCATTTAGGAATTGCAGGTTCCCATTTCTATACCCGACGACTCCACTATTGGCGGCGCCCCACAGAGTGCCGTCCGAGTCGAACGACATGTTGTAGATGCCTCCAACCCGCGAGTACTTCCGCTTGAGTGGCTCCACCGATAGCTCTTGCCACTCGCCGTGCAGATAGCGCATGAGCCTGCCATCCAGCAAGCTGAGCCAGATTCCTCCCTGGGGATCTGCAGTGACGCAGTACCCTGCGGGAATCTTCGGCTTGAATTCCTCCCGAACCTCGAAGTTCTCGATTCGGACCAATCGGGGATGCGGTCCAGCAATGAGCGCCCAAACCGCCTGATCCGTATCCTCGGCAAGAGAAAAGACGCTGGCGCCGGAATCGCCCTTGAAAATCAGGCGCAATCGGCCGTTGACCTCCACTCCTAGGCCGCCGTCGGCAGTGCTGATCCACAGGTTGCCACGGTGGTCTTCCAAGAGCGCGGGAGCAATGCCGCGCAGCCCGGAGATCCTTCGCGACGTAATCACCGTGCCTTGCAGGGAATCGATAGAGGAGAGGGTCCCAATCGTCGTTGTGCCATTCCTGCGAGCCAGAATTGAGCCGACAACTTCTGTGCCCAGCCCTTCGGCGCTCGAATAAGTCACGATCGGCAAGTCGCGAAAATGGTCGAGTCCCTCATCGGTTGAGACCCAGATGCTGCCCTCGCGATCTTGAAATATCCGATCGATGGAGTTGCTGGACAATCCGTCTTCATGGCCAAAGTGATCGACCGACTGCCCATGAATGCGGTAGATCCCTTGATTCGAGGTTCCAACCCACAAAGAACGATCGCGATCGATAAAAAGCGCGCGAACGTTAACGTTGGCCCCGTTGAAGCCCGGCGCGGTGAAGGAACTCCACCTTCCACCGGCAAAGTGCTGCAGCCCGTCGTGTGGCCCGGTCTGGTCCACACCTACCCACACGCCCTCGGCGTCGACCGCAACGCCTTCAATCACGCGCGCGGAATTGGGCGCCTTTGCGCCCGGTAGCGGGTATTCCCCAAGAAGCTTTCCCTGCCACGCAACCAGAGTGCCGTTTCCGCCAATCCAGAAGCGCCCTTGCGCGTCGACCGCGATTGAGCCTCCGGACAAGGTTTGAATTCCTTCCGGCTCACCGTAACAGCGCGCGTTGCCGGCCGATATCTTGCAGATCGGCCCGGTAAAACTGTGCAGATGCGTTCGCGTAATCCATATCGCGCCTTCGGTGTCTTCAGCGATCCCGGCTACCCCTGCGTTCAGGTCGGGTATGCTGCTGAATGTTCCGTTTGCCCAGTGTGCGAGCCCCGCCGACGTGCCGACCCACAGGCTGCCATCCCTGGCTGCATAGAGCGATTGAATGTTGGCAATGCCCGATGGGTATCGTTGACCGGCGGGCGGATTACGCAGCAGAAAATTCACACCGTCAAATCGATACAGCCCGTTTTGCGTTCCAATCCAGATGTAACCGTCGGGTGTTTGTGCGAAGGCAGTCGGACTTCCATTCAGGTTCCCATCCTGAACGCGCCAGACCGTGTGTCCGTACTGGGAGATGCGGCTCTCGGGATTGAGCGCCAGCAGCGGTTGAGCGAATGCCGCAAGGAGCGAAAGAATCAGGACGCACAAGAGGGCCGCCTTAGGGCTCATTCTTGCATTCAGTTTGTCGATGAGATTCTTGAACATCCACGTTGGCGGGTCGCGTCTGCCATGGAGCTGTGTCGACCTTGAGTGAGCGACCCGGTGATTCCTTTCCCCAGAATATCACTCAGCGCAAAAACCAGATTGAGGGGCAATCCAAGGACGCGAGGCCCCATGGCCTCGAAAGGCATCGCTGCCCCAATGCTTTCTCGCACCTCAGCTGAGAAGCGGCAGCTACTGACGACTCACAGATTGCGGGCAACTCGCCGAGCAAGCATGCCTTTCGTCAACTGTCGAACAAGAGCATGACAGGTGTCGACTTTCGACAGCTCTGGCATTCCGTCACTACTGGAAAATCAACAACTTACAGAGATAGCTCTTTGGTGTTCCGGTTGCTTAGTTATGAAGTTGTTGAAAGAGAGCCGATGTTGAAGATTTCCATCGTCGATGTTCGGGCCCAGCGCCGCCTGGTGATCGAGGGCAAGCTCATTGCTCCTTGGGCCGATGAGCTTCGCCGGGCATGGGAGCAGGCGAAGGCAGGCTTGAACGGACGGGAACTCGTAGTTGAAGTCAAGGACTTAACGGCCATCAACCAAGCCGGCGAAAACATATTGCTTGAGTTCATGAAGCACGGCGTCAATCTTCGCGGATACGGCGTCTTTACCAGACACCTGTTACGGCAGCTCGCTCGCCAGGCAAGCCAAAATTAAGGAGAAGAATCATGAGGAGAACACAGGTAACTCGCGGCGCTCAAGAAGCCCATTTTCGCACGTTGTTTTTTACCATGATCGCCATGGCGACCGTCCTCTGCCTGGCCATCGCGGCAGCCGGACAAATGCTATAAGCAAGCCTGTTTTAAGCAGGGCAAACGCAAAGAGCGATCTTTAAAGCGGTATCGTGTGTTCGGCACGGTGGTTTTCGACAGCTTGGTCGATGAGTCTGTCCGTGCGCCCCTCTTCAAGATCGGCTTGCAGTTGGACGTCAATCGGCTGGGACAGTGAGGCATATTGCTCGATCCACTGGCGCAATTCCTCAAACT
>DATGIO010000128.1:0-43583 GCA_035295685.1 Candidatus Angelobacter sp. | reverse complement strand
TATTCTCGGTGAGCTTGTCGAAGTCCGGAACCGTGAATGGGTCGACAATCTCAGCGCCCTGAGCCTTCAAATCCTGTATCGCCTTTTCAGCGAGCGCTTTTACCTGCGGGTCGATGGTGGCCGTGTCGAGGTATTTCCTGAAGACCGCGATACGCGCTCCCTGGAGGCCTTTCTTGTCGAGAGATTGCGTATAACTCTTTGGAATTTTGCCCTCAGAGAGCTTCGTGACCGGATCGGCGGGGTCGTACCCCGCGACGACTTCCAACATTCTGGCCGCATCCGCAACGGTTCGCGCCATCGGTCCACCCATGTCGTTTCCAAAATAGAGTGGAATGATTCCATCGCGGCTGGTTAGTCCCATGGTCGGACGAATTCCCACCAGGCTATTGTGCGATGACGGGCCGCGAATCGAGTTGCCGGTGTCCGTCCCCAATCCAATTTCGCCTAGATTAGCAGCCACGGCCGCCGCCGTTCCGCCGCTCGATCCCGCTGGCACTCGCTCGAGATCGTAGGGATTGCGCGTAATCCCTGCGATGGAGCTCACGGTGACATAAGGACTGAAAGCCCACTCCGCCATGTTGGATTTTGCCAGGATGATCGCCCCGGCCTCGCGGATCTTCTTGACCATGAACGCGTCTTCGGATGGCACAAAACCCGCCAGGGCGAGCGAGCCGCCCGTGGTCTGAAGGTCGTTGGTGTCATAGTTATCTTTCACAATGACCGCAACGCCGTGAAGAGGACGCAGCTTGCCGGTGCGTTTAAATTCACGGTCAAGCTTGTCGGCCTCAGCCAAAGCCTTGGGATTGACCAGCACGAGAGAGTTGAGACCGGTGGCCTGATCGTACTCCTTGATCCGCCTGAGATAGGCTTCTACCAATTGGCGGCACGTGACGCGGCCTGAGCGAATCGCAGCCTGCGTATCGGCAATTGTGGTCTCGACCACGTCAAATGTTTCCTGACTTTGAGCAGCCGCACAGCTGCACAGCAGAAGGCAATGCAGAAGCACGAGCGACGCGGTTAGAAATCTTCGGCGGGCAAGACTCCGAAGGGCGAGATCAGGACGCTGGGGGAGTGTCATCTGTATTTGGCTCCGTGCTATAGGCGTGAACGACGATATCATTCTGGGAAATCTCCTGCAAATAGAGTGCGCATTGGGCAGAAGCGCAGGGACATCGACCTTTAAGAATGCGGCCATGCAAGAGGGATGAGATAAGATATTGGCTCCTGCGCCGCACCGGCATTGAGCCGTGCCTACGGCCATTGGGATTGGCGCAGTCTGCACTTCGGGGCCGCGCTTCAAAAAACTAAATTTTGTGAAAGGCACTTCCTATCTACATGGCGAATCGCCGCTCTTTCCTCGCATATTTTTCTGGACTTGGACTCGCGTCCACTCTCTTTCCCGGCGTTTTGTGGGCAAAGATGGAGGAACAGAAATCCGGAGGCGTCACCAAGGAGATGCTTCATGTGGCGGCGGCAGTGGCGGGCCTGACGTTCACCGATCAGCAAATTGAGCGGATGCTGGAAGGGGTGAACCGCAACCTGGCCGGCTACCAGGATTTAAGAAAGATCTCGTTGGAGAATAATGTTGCTCCGCCGCTGTACTTCAATCCGGTCATTCCGGGCATGGAGATCGATCATGGCCATGATAGTAAGGGGGCATTTCGTCCAAGCAAACCTGCGCGCATCACAAAGCCGAAGGATCTTGAAGATGTCGCCTTCTGGCCGGTGACTCAACTTGCCGAGTTAATTCGTACGAAGCAGGTTACCTCCGTTGAGTTGACGGAGATGTATCTCAACCGGCTGAAGCGGTACAACCCAAAGCTTCTTTGCGCCGTGACGATCACCGACGATCTTGCCATGCGGCAGGCGAGGGAAGCCGATCGTGAGATCGCCGCAGGCCGCTACCGTGGTCCTCTGCACGGCATTCCATGGGGCGCAAAGGACCTGTGCGCCGTGAAGGGATATCCAACTACCTGGGGAGCTGCTCCGTTCAAGAACCGTGTGCTTGACATGGATGCAACGGTGGTTTCCAGGTTGAACGCCGCGGGAGCGGTTCTGGTTGCCAAGCTCGCTACCGGTGAACTGGCTTTGGATGACGTGTGGTTCGGTGGTCAGACCAAGAACCCCTGGGATCTGTCGATGGGCTCGCAAGGATCGTCCGCCGGGCCAGGCTCGGCCACAGCCGCCGGCTTGGTTGGCTTTTCGATTGGCACGGAAACGGGCGGCTCGATCGTTGAGCCATCCGGGGTTTGCGGGGTCACTGGCCTGCGGCCTACCTATGGACGGGTAAGCCGCTACGGCTTCATGACGCTAAGCTGGAGCCTCGATAAGATCGGCCCAATGTGCAGGAGCGTGGAAGATTGTGCGCTGGTTCTCAATGCCATTCAGGGACCCGACGGCCAGGATCTCTCAGTCAAAGAAGTACCGTTCAACTGGGATGCGGATCTCGATATACGCAAGTTGCGCGTGGGATATCTCAAAGCTGCATTTTCCAATACCCAACAAACGCCGCAATCCAATGCCAACGATGCCGCTGCGCTGGAGAAAATCCGTAGCCTGGGCATTCAACTTGTGGAAGTCGCTCTGCCGGAGACGCGGGCAGACATTGACGCGATCCTCACCGCAATCATTTATGGCGAAGGGAACGCCGCATTGGAAAACCCGGTTGCGACTCAGCCCGAGCTACTGGTGCGGCAAGATCGAGTGGCCCACCAGAATTCGCTGCGGCTGCTCCCGGCTGCCGAATACCTCAATGCCAACCGCGTCCGCGCTATACTCATGAGGCAGATGGACCAGGCAGTTGCCGACGTGGATGTCTATCTTGTCCCGTTCGATTATTCGGATTACACACCGAATCCAGTCGCAACCCTGAATACATCGTTAACCAATCTAACAGGCCATCCATGCGTGATACTTCCGCACGGCTTTAACGAGAAAGGAAATCCAACCAGTCTGACGTTTATGGGAAAGCTTTTTGGCGAGGCTAAAATGCTGTCTCTTGCAAGGGCCTATCAACAGACGACAGACTGGCATCTCCGGCGTCCGAAAGGAATCTAAAAAGGGCCAATGACGTTTGGCCCTGGCCCACCGTTCGTATGTTCTTTGTGCGGCTCGGCGAGGGCTGCAATGCTGCTAACAAAACGAAAAATGCCGTCATTACAGTTCACTTTTTTCGCATTTCAAAACCGTAGAACATAATTTGGCCAAGGTGCTCCCCCAATGAAAAGACTGCGGGTCCTGGTTTCTCTTACCACTATTGAGAACGGCTATCAGCGGGAACAGTCGATCGCCGCGCAAGACGCTGCCCGCAAGCTCGACATTGACGTTGAAATCATCTACGCCAATAACGACATTATTACCCAGAGCCAGCAGTTGCTCGATGTTGTTCAAACGTCGCCGGCATCCCGCCCAGACGCCATTGTGTTCGAGCCGGTTAGCGGAACGGGGCTGCCGAGGGTCGCCGAGGCGGCGGTGGCGGCAGGTATCGGATGGGTTGTACTGAACTGCGACGTCGACTATCTGGAACAACTCCGCAAGAATTTGAATGTGCCGGCATTCGCCGTTACCAGAGATCACCTGGAAATAGGACGGATTCAAGGCCGACAGTTTGGCGCACTGCTTCCGCAAGGCGGCTCAGTGCTCTATATCCAAGGGCCGGTTACGAGCATAGCCGCCAAGCAGCGCACCGAGGGAATGGAAAGAACGAAGCCTGCAAATATTTCCATCAAGTCTTTGCGCGGCCAATGGACGGAAGAAAGCGCCTTTGTGGCGGTTAGTTCCTGGTTGAAGTTGTCAACGTCCCGTCCCGATGTGGTTCAGGTGGTCGGCTGTCAGCACGATGCCATGGCGATGGGAGCGCGAAAGGCCTTTCAACAGCACGCACAGCATGCCGATAGATCGAGGTGGCTAACCTTGCCGTTTACAGGAGTTGATGGACTGCCGAATGAAGGCCAGGCGTGGGTGAGAGACGGCACCCTTACCGCGACTATCGTTGCTTTACCCAATGCCGGCCTCGCGTTGGAGATGTTGGTGTCGGCGTTCCGGAAGAAGACGATCCCTCCGGAACGCACGATGAGCCCTCCAATTGCCTATCCCAAGATAGAAGAGCTTGGGAACAAGAAATCTTTCCGCCACAGCGGACAAGGCAGATGAAGGCACATAGCAGATAGAAGAGCGGAGATGGTGTGCTCTTACGCCAACCTCACGCCGTCGCCGCCATCCCACACTACATCTTCGGCGATCCTCTCTGCCTTGGTGATGAAGGCACAGTAGGAGACAGTGACTTTGCTCTTCGCGGGGATCCAGCGATAGCACGGCACGCCGAACATTTTGTTGCGGTCGATCATGCGGCGCCGGGGCTCGGGAAAAGGTGAAGCGCCGAACTCCATACCGCGCGTCATGGTTTTTCCATTCCAGGGTGCTATGCCTCGGCTCCGGTTTTCTTCCCATATTCCAAGCCAGGGAAAATCCGATTGCTTCCAGATGTAGCCGACGAGCACTTTGGTTTTGGATGAGTAGGCGAGAAAGAATGCCTGTTCACGGCAAGGATCTAGCAGATGCGCGCTGAACCCGGCAGACACCTCCGCGCAGGTATACACCTGTAGGTCTTCCGTTTGCTTATCTTCGTGCGGCAGGTGTGGCCAGTTGAAGTCCAAGCCACCAATTGTTCTGGACAGGGTAGCAGGCACGCGAAACTGCGTTTCCCCGCGTTCAAGAAAGGGCGGTCCCAGAGTCACATGTTGCGTCCACGCAGAAGGCCGGTCGAGTGTTGCAAGATTCTCGATGGTCTCGGTAACGTGCATCACCGAGCCTTGCGGCGCCAGCCGGATGCGTCTCTCGACTGCAAGCTGAGCAATTGGCATGACGGCCTTGGCGTTTAGTTCTTCCTTGCTTGAAGTGATGGAGTAAGGAACGATCGAAGCTTCCCCATGAACGGTCAGCCCGGCGGCAGCTTCGTCCGCAGACGGACTGCCGAAGAGATCAACGCACAGGTTATGTCCCATAAGTCCCGAGAGCAGCTTACTTTCTGCATCGTTGCCATATTCCGGATGCTGCGAGGGTGAATATGTGGAAGGCTCGATAGAAGGCCACGGCGGAGTCCACAGGGGATTGACGCCCGATTCCTTATGGAGCAACTCGGCGATGTGGCCGCCTTCGGCAAGAACGGTGATGCGGACATGATTGTTTTCCAGTTGAAAGGCGCGTCGGCTGCGATAAACGGTTTCAGGCATGTTGATTTCTGCGAATCGATTCCAATGGTTGGATTAGGACGTCGAACAAATTGTATCTTCCCATATGGGATCAGAAGGCAGACGGGGATCGGAAGGCAGCATTCCCAATCCCTACCGGTATTGGCATCCCACACAGTTCAGTTCGCTGCAATTCTTCGCCAATCGTAGGATAGGCCGATCACGCTTTCAGGCAAAGTGCCGCCGCCCCGGCAATACCGGCATCCGCACGATAGTGAGCTACCATGATAGGAATCTCGGACCGGCGCTGATTGATCGACCACTTGGGTAGCTGTTCGGAGATGCGGCCAAAAAAACCGGAAATCAGCTCGGCAACGCCACCGCCAACCACCACAATATCCGGCTCGAGCAGATCGATAATGTTGCCAAGCCAGATTGCCAGAAGGTCGCTGGTTTCTCGAAGAATGGAAGTTGCCAATGGGTCGCCTTTGCGCCAGGCCTGTCCAATCAACTTAGCGTTAATACCGAAAATATCTCCCTTGGCAAGATCCAAGAGCATCTGCCCTTGAGAGCGATTGGCGGTCACCTTGGCTTGTCCGCGCTGTGCAATGGCGGTGCCGGAGGCAAGCGCCTCAATGCAGCCACGTTTCCCGCATGCGCAAACAGGGCCGCGATAGTTGATGGAGACGTGCCCGCCTTCGGCGGCGGCCCCGGTGCGTCCGTGATAGATGCGGCCATTCAGAATCACGCCGGTCCCAATACCGGTTCCGATGGTTACATAGAACACATAATTGTGGCCGGTTGCCGCTCCCCAAAGAGCCTCTGCTAGCCCGGCGACGTTAGCGTCGTTGTCCACATGGACAGGCAGATCATAGGAGCGCTCAAGCTCCGCGCGCAGAGGAAAGTCCCGCCAGCACGGCAAATTGGGAGGATTGAGAATCACACCTGTCTTGGGATCGAGCGGGCCGGGAGAGCTCACGCCAATCGCGGCAATTGCTGCTCCGGGGTTTGCGTTTCGCGTCTGGTCGATAGCAGTCTTCACGGCGTTGAGTCCAGTGGCCGCTTCGCCCCGGCTGAACATGGGCGTTCGTTGCTGAAACAGGATCTTGCCCTGGCTGTCGACCAACCCTGCTGCTATCTTCGTGCCTCCGATGTCCAGTGCAAGAAAATGTTTTGTAGTTGGCAAAATAGCGCTCAAGAATGAATTAACCCCCGCGGCAATGCCGCCGGACATATTCGGCAACAGAATATAGCAGTGCTGAGCGATCGATCAAAAACGATCAAGACTTGCGTGAAGAGCTGCAAGGGATGTTCCGAAGAGCCATATTCGCATAGCATCCGCCGCCTCCAAAATGAGCCACGCGCTCCAGAATAGAGCGCGTGGCCCGAGCAGAAGCTCAAGACTGGCAGCAAAGTGCCCCAGAGAATCGACCTGCTTCGGTTGTTGAGCTGACTTGATTTGTGCCCGGCACGCCGGTATCGAGAAAAAAATCAACGGATTCCCAGCGTTAGAAAGCATATTAGGATACTTTTCTGCCAAACTACTTTGCGCAGCGGGTTGTCCTACCTTGGCAAACGGATGACGTAGGTCGCCCGCTCCCCCGCCACCCGTCGGACAAAAGACAGTAAAAGGGCTAACTCCCCCCAGTCATTTTTCCCCGACCATCCCCAACCACATGAACATTCATTCAACAGAAAAGTCTTCCATATTTTAGTGAATCGGTTGAATAAATTCATTGAATGGTTTTGTTAATTGTAATAAGCTACCCTCCGACATGGCGTCGGCTCGCGCTGTTTCAAATACCTTCCTCAATCAGCAAAGGGACCCTCAGAGGATTTTCGAGCTGCAACAAGTTCCCGATAGCTGAAGCGAACGTCGTTTTCCGGCGTCGTTCCAGAAAAGCCCCCGAATTTGAACTTACGAACGCGAAGGAGACATCAATGAAGATGAAGTACCTGTTGTCTTGGGCTGTAACATGCACACTGTTTTTCGGAATCTCACTTAAGGCTTCCGCGCAAGCTGCTTGCGCTCCACCTTGGCAGATCGGCATTGCTATCTCCGTCGGAGAGGTGCTGTCGTTTAATGGCCATAACTGGAAGGCCATTCAGGCCGAAAACCAGACGGTCGATGGCTGGCAGCCGCCGAATGTTCCCGCGCTATGGAGTGACCAGGGAGCTTGTAGCGGCGGCGGCTCTCCAACTCCAACGCCCACGCCCAATCCAACACCTGCACCCACTCCGGCACCTACTCCCAAGCCAACGCCAACACCAACCGGCGGCGGTGGGGGCGGAGCCTGCGCAGCTCCCTGGAATTCCACCACGCAGTTTTGCGCGGGGGCTGTGGTCAGCGTCGGCAGCAATAACTACACCGCACAATTTTGCAGCCAAGGCGCCAACCCGACCACTCCTGGCAACAGCGGCCCTTCGGGCACGGGAGATCCCTGGTTCTCGCCGGTTTCATGCAGCGGTGGAGGTGGTGGTGGAACGCCAACTCCGACACCGACGCCAACTCCCACGCCTACGCCGAATCACTCACCCACGCCGACCCCAACTCCCGTTGCCCCTGGCACCTTGCAATTCGCTGTATACAAGGACGTAACCATCAACGCCAACTTCAATAACGGTGCGCAGCAAACGAACGTCACGGGAACGGTCAGCCCGATCACCAGCATCATGCCCAACAAGACATTGGTATGGGCCTTTGCCACCGGAACATGCGGTGCGGAGAGCTGGGCCGGAATCACGCCCGGCATGGAAGCTACGAATACCCAGAGCTTTGTCAGCGCCGGCAAGAACTACATCGTTAGCACCGGCGGCGCCAATGGGGTGTTCGACTGCCCCAGTACGCAGTCGTTTATCGGCTTCGTCAACACCTATAACTCGGCCAACCTGGTCGGAATCGATTTCGATATCGAAGGCGGACAGAACCAACAGATTATCGACAACCTGATCAACGCGACCATCGCGGCGGAAAAGCAGTTCCCCAACCTGGTATTCAGCTTCACGATCCAGTCGCTGGGCACGACCGCAGCCAACCCAATTACGGGGGGAAGTATCGGCGGAACCGTTGTTAACGAGATCAAGCGCTTAAATCTGGGTGGCAACTTCGTCGTCAACCTGATGGCGATGGATTACGGCTCTACCAATGCGAACAACTGCGTGGTGGTGAACAACCGCTGCGACATGGGACAATCCGCGATCCAAGCGGCACAGGCCCTCAACCAGCAATCGGGCATTCCGTTCAGCCACATCGGCCTCACCATCGATCTTGGACAGAACGATACGCAGGACGAGGTCACGAGTCTGGCCGACGTCGATACGATCTGTAGTTTCGCGAAGTCCAACGGCCTCGCGGCTGTTCGCTTCTGGTCCTTCGACCGCGATACGCCCAACGGAAACGGTGGCGCCAGCACCATGAATGGCAATGGTGATGCATCGCTTGCCTACAACCATGAGTACCTGAAGGCTTGCGGGGTGCAATAACCGTGGGCCATGAGACGTTTGCGGTCGATCCGCTATAACGTCTTTCATCAACCTGGGGCCGGCTAGACGAAAACGTTCTGGCCGGCCCTCTTTCTGGATGCCGCATTTGACCTCTCCCGCACTGAAACGCCCGCCCCGTTGTATCCCGTGTCTAGCTACAAACTACGCTAACGGCCGTCTTACGACGCTCTCTTGGCGTTTTTACGGTTGAACATGGAAGGGGATTCCGGCGGAAGATGATGGTCGGATCACGCCGACGTGCTGGCAAGGCGGTGTCGCGCGCCCGGCATAGTGCAGGCGATGCCGGCAATGAGAACGATGCTGCAGCCGAGGCTCGCCTCCACGCCCTGCGCTCCGCCGGTGAGATAGTTTGGTCCCGCGGGCGTTAGTCGCGCGATCAGAGCCGGCATGTGCGTGTCCAACCCTGTCACCGGCAGCTCAAAGCCCACGCCAAGCAGCCAGTTCCAGCCCGCATGCCAGCCCATCACGCCCCAGATATTCCCGGTGCGCAGCGACCAGCAGCAGGCAAACACACCGAACAAAAAGAGGTTCGGCATGAAAAGCCGCGACGAGGCTGGTTCGAAGTGCAGCAGCGTGAAAGTCAACGATGACACCAGCACAGCCGGGACCACACCGAACTTGTAGGCTAGTGCCGACATCATCCAGCCGCGGAAGAGAAGCTCTTCCGTGCTCGATTGCACAGCAAAGCTGACCAGTAGCACGGCGATTCCAGCGAGCGCACGGGGGGAGCCAAAGGCCCTGGCGACACCGCCAGCGGCAAATCCTCCCGAGGCCCAGTCGGCTGCCACGATCGCGCTCATCATTGCGATGCCGATAAGCATGCCGCCTGAAAACCGTCGTGCACCTCGGTCGGCCGACAATCCAACCGTCGACAGCGTCCGCCGCTCGATCAGGCGGACCCAGGCGATGGTGAGGATGCTGAGCGCCGCGAACGGTGCGAGCAAGAACGCAGCGAATCCCTCGAGGCCGACCGGATTTTCCTTGGCATCGACCAGATGCGCCCGCTGCAACACGACTGTGAGCAGCCCGACGCTGACGATTAATAGCGCAAAACCTATTAGGGGAACCAGGATGCCCCATGGACGCCAGCCTTTTGCAGGTTCCTTGGCAAAGATCAGTTGAGACGTCATGCGCTCAGTATGGGCGAGCGACGCCATCCGGTATAGAACGATTGTGCGCGTTCGCTCTGGCCCAGGCCAATGGTGTCAGTCCGAAGGCTTTCCTGAAGCTGCGGCCGAAATGACTCTGGTCGGCGAATCCGCAGGTGTGGGCGACCGCCGCGCTCGATTGGCCTTTCGCGATCAGTGCACGCGCGTTATCCAGCCGCCGGGCGATGAGATAGCGGTACGGGCTGGTGCCGAGCAGCTTGCGGAAATCGCGCGACAGCTGCCATCGCTGCTGCCGAGTTTCGCTCTCTAAATCCGCTAGCGAGAATCCTTGTTCAATATGTGCATCGATATATGCGCGCGCCTGCATCACGGCGGAGCGATTGACTGCTCGGATTGTCCTGCCAACACCGCCGACAGCCTCTAACGCCATCGCGAGATCAAAAAGTGCGTCCTGCAGCTCGGTCTCGTTCAACGGCCGGTCGTAGTCGTTCAGAAGTGCAATGACGGCCCTCTTGAGCCGGGTGCTATCGGAAATGCCGCCGGACACGAAGGGCAATGGCCGGCCGGCAATGATGTTCTGCAGGACTGCCGGAGCGATATAGGCGGCCTTGTACCGGAACCAGGCGCCGTCTCCGGCACGTCCATCATGGAGCTCGTCCGGATGCAGCACGACCACTTGGCCTGGTCGCGACTGGCGCGTGCATCCTCGATAATTGAAGCTTTGTGCGCCTTCGATTGTGATTCCAATGACGTAGGTGTCATGGCGGTGAGGTGCAAAGGCAGAGCCCCAGAATTGCGCCTCGATACGTTCGATCTCGCCGGGCGCCCGGATCAGCCAGTTTGCGCGGGGTGCGGACATCTTCAACGCTTATTGTGGCACACCACAATGATTGCTCGCTTCGGCACCCGGCGTTTGAGCCGCCTCCGGTTTGAACCGCTGAGGGGCCCGCTTGCATGCAATATCGTATCCTGGATGCTTCGGGCATCTGCTCAAGGAACTGAACATGGCTCGTCCTCAATTGCGAGCGCTCGCCGAACCGGCATCTGTAGGATGTAGCAGAATCCGTCACGGCGGATGATTTGGGACCGTGACGCGAACGCCTTTGCCCGCTACACCTGTAGTGAGCAGCTACGTTCCGATCCGGCAGATCTAGACCACGGGCTTCATCTTAAGAGGGACGCTGGCAACAATTACAGCCCGCCACCTCCCAAGGTATCTGTTGGTGTTTGCCTGTGATCTCAAGATTGTTTTGCACAATTTCATACCTTTAGTTCTGTTAGTTCTGTCTTTCCGCAACGATGTAAAAATGGAGCTTCAGTTCGTCGTGAAGTTTGAGCAGGCCTCCTCCGGCTGTAATCAGCGGGATACCAAAGTCAGTCTGTTTGATCTTGAAAGTACCATTCGCCCGCAGCCCATTGGAACCAATAACAACCTGCGCCGAGAACGAATGATCTCGCGTTACGCCGGTAAGGCTCAGTTTTCCGGTAATGTCCGCCTGATAAAGCTGTCCTGAGAGCGGCGTCACCCTGATGTAAGAGCTCTCAAATACAACTTCCGAATGTTCTGAAATACGTAATACCTCGTCTCTCATCACCCGTTCTATTTCACGCCGGTCACCTTCCTTCATCTGTTCATTCACGGTGAGCGAGTCAGCCTTGATTCTCATCTTCAAGGACGCCTGCTTCATTGTTTCGGGAACCAAATCGATCGTTCCCGCAAAATTGCCGATCCCAATCGTGAGCCCATGACTTAAGGCCGCAGCTAACCCAGTAGCAAAGGGATGTACTGTCAACAAACTCTTCTGCGTGTCAATTCCGTATAGAACCGCATGGTCCATGGTTTGCTCCGTTTGGATGGAAATTTCGTGCACTCTCTTCTGTCAAAACCTGAAACGGTGCGGGGAAAGGGAAACGCCGAGATCCCAATCGTTCCTACTGAACTCACATTTTCCTCAGCGTTCAATACCGCTTCAAATCCGGTAGAGCGGCGCTGGCCAGACTCCCTGAACCCCATTTGGCTCAAGGAATCTACCCCAACCGGGGGGTGGCTGGGACCAGATCTGCTCCAAAGCTATGAGCGCAAGCCCGCCCACCAGGGTTGTCCTGGAAAATGTTGTGGTTTAAACATGTACTCGGCGGCTTCGCCAAAGGTTGACGATTCATTCCGCCATGACCTGAGGATGTAGGCCAAGCGCGTTTTTTTTTGCGTATAGATGGTGCGGGCGGCATGATGATCACCGTAGATGCCGCATGAAAGGGTCTTCTTTGGGACAGGGGTTGAGGGATCCCTTTGCAGACTTCCCAGCCGTTCAGCGCTTGGAAGCTTCCGACCAAGGCGTGCTAGGTCTGTGTATTAGAAAACCAAGGCAGCGCCGAGAACCGCGGCCATCACGAAATTCGTAAGCATATAGGCGTTCCTATCGGCGGCGCGATCCTGCCGCTCTTCGCGCCGCGCTTGCAACCGCTCCTGTCTGTCTTGTTCTCGTTCCATGTTTCAAGTCGGCTGCTTTCTCACCATAAAAGCGTACTATTTCCGCATTCCGCGGGGTTCCTTGCCCGAGCATATACATGTCGACGAGTTTTTTCTCTGCGGCGTAACTGTCTTGCGCGGCAGCCTTGCTGAGCCAGAAGAATGCTTGCGGATAGTTCTGCGGTATTTCAGCGTTATTGCCCTGATAGTAGATCAGGCCGACGGCCGTTTGAGCCTGCACAGCTGTTCGCTCTTGAGAGATATCTTTCCGGTGCTAAGAGGGATCCATGAGAGAAAGCGGATCTACAAGAAGATGCAGATTCGTTCGGATGGCAACTCTGTTCCGGGGAAAAGAACGATCCAATCACGGCTGCAGGAGACTTAAGCGTACTTTAATCATAAATGTTGATACTACAGCCGTTGCTCGATTTATCGGCATCAGTTCAAAACTCCGACAAAGCTAAACGATCAGGAATCGTCCCCGCTCTCGCAATTGGAAATGCGATGCGCCGTCGCAAGGACACCTGGTCTATCCCTTATGATGTAACTCGGCGGTACGAGTGGGAACCGTCGGAATCAAAAAGAATCATTCAATTTGTCGTAGTTGTTGTTGGGAGGAAATTCCGGCAACGGCGAGCAGAATGATTGAACCCGCAAATAAAAACATAAGTCTCACGCTCCATGCGACCGCAATTCCAGAAAGAGCGAGCGAAAAAGGGGTCAATCCGAAGGCCCCCAGCATCAGTACGCTGGAGACTCTTCCGCGTATAGCCGCACCAACCCGTTGCATAATCCACACGTTCGTGTGAATGTTGAACATGGCTGCCGCTCCGCCCATGAGCAATTGAATCCCAGCAATGCCCCACAAGCTTGTCACCAGTCCGATAGAACCAAGGCAAAGGCCCAGGACTGGCGAGGTCACCAGGATCATGAGGCTACGTTTTCGAATCTTCCACAAGCCGGAAAGTAGCGATCCCAGCAAGCTGCCGGCGGCGGTTGCCGAGATGAGAATGCCGTAAGCGGTGGGAGAGCCGAACCTCGTCTTAGTTAAGTACGCGAGACCTATGGAACCCGGCCCTGCAATGCAAAAATTGATGATCATGGCGAGTAGCAGCAGAGATCGTAGAGGGTGGTCCTTCCGTACATACTCGATTCCTTCGAGGATTGAGCGCCACACGGTTGCGGAACTTCTGAATTTGGGAGGATCCGGCAGCTTCCATAGCGCTCCAATAATGAAGAGGAAGCTGAAGGCGTCGCCAAAGAATGCCCAAGCCATCCCGCCCCCCTGAATCACGAATCCTGCTGGAGCCGGACCAACAATCGTCGTCAGTTGCACTGCGCTTTGCCCGATGGATGTTGCTGCCGCCAATTGCTCCGGTTCGACTAGGGAGGGTAAGTAGGCTCTTTGCGCAGGGACACTGAACGCGTCGGCAATCCCAAAGGCTGCTGCCAGGGCGTAGAGCTCCCACACAGATAAGGCGTGAATCCAAACTAGAATGCCGATGCTTGCTACGCAGACGGTGCGTGCTGCGGCCGTGGCGATCATCACTTTGCGTGCCGAGAACCGGTCACTCACCGCTCCGCCCATCAACATGAGAAGTGCTCTTGGGATTGAACCTGCCATCAGGACCGTTCCCATGGCCACCGCTGAGCCTGTTTGCTGAAGAACCAGCCAAGGCAGG
Organism: Candidatus Angelobacter sp.; assembly: GCA_035295685.1. Taxonomy (GTDB): domain Bacteria; phylum Acidobacteriota; class Terriglobia; order Terriglobales; family Acidobacteriaceae; genus Angelobacter. Next base: position 29,629 of record DATGIO010000128.1, on the reverse strand, counting down.
GCCACCAGATAGAATTGGTCTCCCAGAAGGGAAATGGTCCCGCCAATCAACCACAGTCGGAACTGCGGGTTTCGCAGCGGATGATCGATAGCTTTCTTTGGAACAGGTTCGGTGTGAGTCGCACTCATATTGGTGCAGTCGCTGACTAATTCGTCCTTGCGATTACATCATAGATAGTGCCGTACTGGTCCAAAAGCAATTCTTCGATTTTGAAAAAGTTGAGAATGGGCAACAGCCAATGATCGCGATACAAATTCACAGACTGTTGCAAAGGCACTTGATACACTGTGGCGGGAGCGATTTATGAAAAATTCGGAGACGTCTACGGCCACCTTGCAGTCAAGCGGCTTCGAGCGCGAGGCCGTATTTGGGAACGGTAATCGTTCAGAATTTGTCTCCACGGGATTGCTGTCTCCGGGGCAGCCTCTTCCACTGGTGATTCGTCCAAGGGAAGGTCGTCCACAACTACAACGCACTACCGAATGGCTCCGAGCGTTCAGGGAAGCATTGAACGTGGAACTTGTGAAGTACGGAGCAATTCTGTTCCGTGGATTCGGTTTACAAACGGTGGAGGACGTGAGCGCTTTTGCGGCTGCCATGTCCGATGAATTGTTGGAATACTCGGAGCGGTCCTCCCCCAGAAGCCATCTGAACGACCGGGTATACACCTCGACCGACTATCCCCCTGCACAGCGAATTTTTTTGCATAACGAGCATTCCTATTCGATGACATTTCCGATGAAGCTCTTTTTCTGCTGCTTGATTCCCGCCCAGCAGGGAGGCGAGACTCCCATCGCCGATGTCAGAAGGGTGGCGGCACGCATCAGTTCTGAAACTAAGGAGCTGTTTCGCCGGAAAAACTGGATGTACACACGAAATTTTGGAGATGGACTGGGGCTATCCTGGCAAACGGCGTTCCAGACTTCGGACGAGAAAGTGGTGGAGCGATATTGCAATGAACACCGGATCGAGTTCGAATGGAAAGACGACCAGCGGCTTAGGACGCGTCAGATAAGGCCCGTTTATGCCACACATCCTCGAACCGGAGAGCCCGTCTGGTTTAATCACACCACGTTCTTTCACGTCTCGACATTGGACGAAACGATGCGCGAAGTTTTGCTGGCGGAGTTTGAAGAGCAAGACCTTCCCAATAATACGTACTATGGCGACGGATCCTCGATTGAGCCGGAAGTTATGGATGAACTTCGGGCGGCCTACGATGAAGAGTCGATTAAATTTCCATGGGAGCAGGGCGACATCATGTTGGTGGACAACATGCTAACTGCCCATGGCCGCTCTTCCTACGCGGGGCAGCGCAAAGTGGTTGTGGCCATGAGCGAGCCGATCCAGCGGTCGGACATATCGTTTCTCTAGAATCTTACGAAGCGGGGATGCGCCGAGCCCACAACCGAGCTATTCGGCGCGTCTTCCGCACATTTCAACGCATGCTCGCAAGTCCGGTTGCTGCAAATTTGTGTAATGAAGCAAAAAACGCAGCGGTTCGAGAATAAATGGAAAATTCCAGTAGTCCTTTACCGGCTCGATGCATTTGAAAAAAAGCGGCATTGAGGCTAGCCTAGAACGCGCAAATTTCAGTCGGAACCTGTTTTAGCTGCATTGACTTCGCGGGCATAGTGTGAGGGCACGGTCTTTATGTCGACGCTTGGGCTAACAATCATGGGCACCTGCCCCACGTTCCAGTACGGCATCCCAGCCGCCGAATATCTGGAGCGGGTCCGGGTTGCAGCGGTCAGGGCGGAAAAAAATGGCTGGACCGCGATGCTCATCTATTCCGATCATAGGCAGTTGGATCCCTGGCTTGTCGCCAACTTGATGTTGAGCGGTACGACCACAATATCGCCCCTGGTCGCCGTACAGCCTTTGTATATGCACCCCTTCTCAGTTGCAAAGATGGTCTCATCCATGTCCATGATCTATGGAAGGCCCGTGCATCTGAACTTTATTTCAGGCGGATTTCCACGCGACCTGGAAACCTTCTGCGATGCCTGTAGCCACGACGAGCGCTACGCCAGGATGGTGGAATATGGAAGCATCATTCGCACATTGTTGACCCAGAAATCGCCCTGTTCCTTTAGAGGAAAGTACTATGGGGTCGAAGGTCTTCAGCTGCGCTTCGGGCCAATGCTACCCCAACACTGCGCGCCGATATTCACGACCTCGGGTTCTTCGCCCGCCGGATTGGCAGCGGCCCGCAAACTGCGGGCGCGGGCGATTCAATACCTCCGTCCTGCGCATGAATATTGCGGAATCCAGCTATCTCCCGACCTCGAATATGGGGCGCGCCTCGGTATCGTCACGAGGGATTCATCGGACAAAGCCTGGGACGATGCCAGAAAGCGTTTTCCTGAGAACCCCGCCGGAGTGGAAGTCCGGCAATATTCCATAAGTATTTCCGATTCCGTGTGGGTCAAGGAACTGGGCAAGGAAGTGCATGTTCCCGAGGGGCATCCTTATTGGCTGGGTCCGTATAGAAACAATCAGGCTGCATGCCCATTTTTAGTGGGCGCAAAGGAGGTTGTTGCCCTCGAGTTGGCAGATTATATCGAACTGGGGCACCGGACCTTCTTAATCGAAAACACCGAAAGCGACGAAGATGCAGAACAAATTGGGAATGCATTCAAGCTCGCGGAAGAGATCGTCCTAAGCCGCCGCGTAGGCGCTCGGACAGTGAGATCGGTGTCAGCGCAGATTTTGAATTGATGGGTTGGACAAGCGAACCAAGAAAGAAAGCTTGTGGGTAAAACGATCGATAAATGTTTGCTGGGAGACTGGCGATTTGGTTTGCCGGTTTTCTTAACTTCAATAGCCGCTGAAACGTAGATTCCTGGCCTCGATCCTGGCGGAGTGGACCCTGGACTATAGGTGGAAGCGCGGCTCTATAGAGTCACTTCGTGCGTCCCGATAATTCTGGCCTTAGCCCGGAGCCTGCGACGAATGCTGCTCGCCCGGATATTAAGGAAGGGAAGAAAGCTGGGCAATGATGCGTCCTGACAAGACGGCGTTTCGGTCGTTGGCTGATTTTGCAACGTCCGGCATCAAGCGATTGGCGGAAGAAGATCCCGTTCTTTTGGATCTCATTCATCGTGAATATCTGCGGCAGTGCAACACCCTCTCGATGATCGCCGCCTCAAGTATTGCAGATTCCGGAGTGCACTTCTGTCACGGTAGTGTATTCGGCAATCTAACCTTGGAAGGCTATCCTGGGCACAGGTTCCACAGCGGCTGTGAATATGCCGATATGGTGGAAAACTTGGCGGTCGAGCGTGCCATGGCCGTCTTTGGCGCCCGCTACGCGAATGTGCAGCCTCATTCAGGATCGACGGCAAATCAGATTTTATTATTCGGGTTTCTTAAGCCCGGCGATCGTGTGCTTGGCCTCGATCTTGCTTGCGGCGGTCATTTGACTCACGGCGCCCGCGCCTCGGTCTCGGGCCAATATTTTGAGGCATCGACCTACAGCGTGGATGAGAATGGGTTTATCGACTATAACCAAGTTCGGGAGCGCGCCCTGCAGCAGCGGCCCAGGATGATCGTTTGCGGCGCAAGCGCGTATCCCAGAACTATCGACTTCCGACTTTTCCGGGAAATTGCAGATGAATCCGGATCGCTGCTCCTCGCGGATATTTCTCACATTGCCGGTCTTGTAGCCGCTGGTTGTCATCCAAGCCCCATTGATCACGCTCACTTTACGACTACGAGCACTTATAAGCAGTTGTACGGGCCTAGAGGCGGCATGATCCTCATGGGGCGAGACTGCAGCCAGATCATGCCGGGTAAACGCGAAGCTCTTTCGGCAATCGTCCAGCGGTCTGTTTTCCCTCTGACTCAAAGTACGCCCGACGTAGGCGCAATTGCCGCAAAGGCCAGGGCTTTGGCTTTCGTGGCCACGGAAGAGTTTCAAAAGCTCGCATCGTTGATCGTGGAAAATGCCCAGGTTCTGGCCGATGAAATGATTGCCAGAGGATATCGCCTGGTTACTGGCGGCACGGACAACCACATGGTGTTGGCCGATTTGACCTCGCGTGAATTGACAGGAGTGGTAGCACAAACTGTCCTTGAAAAAAACGGCATTCTGGTCAACAAGAACATGATTCCAAATGACACAACTGGGCCCCTTGTCACAAGCGGGATTCGGCTCGGTACAAATACTTTGGCGCTGCGAAAGATGGATAAGAGTGCCATACGGGCTGCTTGTGGTTTGGTCGACAAAGTCTTGTCGGCGGTAGAGCCGAGGGAAGGCAAACAGTATGACTTCCCCGATGGTCTTGCGGAGGCAGTGCGTTCTGACGTCGAAGAGCTGTGTGCCCGTTATCCAATACCCGGCTATCAGGTGACGTTGCAAGCCGGCGTCGCCAGTGGTGGCTCCTAGCAATCGACCCCTGAACCGAGGCCCAAAATGGCGTTACTTTCAAGCAGATGTTTGATGGCGCCAAACGAAGCTTCAATCAAGATCGCCGCATGGCTTTCGTCTCTCAGTTTCGGTCAAAAGAAAAACCGCACGGAAATATATCTGGTTGAAGATGGCTGCACTGGAAACGTTTATAAAAGGAAAGGATCGGCTTAGCTCATGATTGAAGATATTCTGCCGTTGTCTCCTCTTCAGCAGGGTTTTCTGTTTCATGGATTGTATGGTGAGCGTGATCCCGGCAGCGATGGCACCCAGTTGGTTCTTGACCTGAAGGGGCTTTTCCATGAGGCGAACCTGAGGTCCGCTGCGCAGGCGCTCCTGAAACGCCATGCGAACCTCCGCGCCTGCTTCCGATACGAAGAACTGGATCATCCTTTGCAGATCGTTATTCAAGATCCCCCACTGGATTGGAGGATGGTCGATCTCTCGTTGGCGGAGGAAAAGGAGCGTGATCGAAGAATAGCGCAGGTTCTGGAGGATGACTGGAAAGAAGCGATCGATCTCCGGGTTGCTCCGCTGTTTCGCTTCACTCTGATCCGGGTAGCGCCGGAACATCACCGCTTTATCGTCAACCACCATCTCATTGTGATGGATGGTTGGTCCGTTCCAATCTTCTTGCGCGAATTATTTACCTTATATCGCAGCGGTGGAGAGCATTCTAGTTTGCCTCCGGTCACGCCCTACCGCGAGTATCTGGCGTGGCTTTCTCGCTTGGACCGGAGCGCCTCGCTCACGGTTTGGCGCGACGAACTGGAAGGGTTGGAACACCCGACCATGTTAGCTCGATTGAAAGAAAGGTTTGTCCGGACCGCTTCGAAGCATGTTCATATTTCCATGCCGGAGGAAGACTCTCAGGCGTTGGAACATCGGGCGCGTCGGCGTGGACTCACGCTGAATACCTTGTTGCAAGGGGCATGGGGCCTCCTACTGAGCCGTTTGACCGGCCATGATGATGTTGTTTTCGGCGTCACGGTTTCCGGCCGCCCCCCGGAAATTCCAGGGATAGAGAACATGGTTGGCTTATTCATCAATACTCTACCTCTGCGGTTGCGACTCTGTGCGCAAGACGACTGGATGGATGTGTTGACCAGGCTGCAAGATAATCAAGCGAAACTTCTTGCGCATCAACATGTGGGTCTGGCGGAGATTCAGCGGCAGGCGGGCATCGGGCAGCTATTCGATACCTTAGTACTTTTTGAAAGCTTTCCCATGGATCAGGGCAGGTCGTCGTCTGGCAGTGGACTGCGTGTCTCTAACGTTGGAGCGCGCGAAGCGAATCACTACCCGCTCACCTTGGTGGTAGTGCCCGGCGAGAGAATGTATTTTCAGCTCTCCTACCATCCGGATTCATTTGCCGAAGAAACTGCGAGAGAAATTCTCGATCGATTGCTGCGATTGATGAAAGTTACGGCAACCGATTTGAATTGCCGCATTGCGCAACTCGACATCTTGGGGCCGGAAGAGCGGCGGCAAGTTCTGGAAGGATGGAATCAGACCGCGATGCCGGTGTCGGACGAGACGCTGCCTGTCTTGTTTGAGCGCCAGGCTCGGCGCACTCCCGATGAAGTTGCGATTGTCTGCTCCTCAAGGGAGCTTACCTATAGCGAACTGAACCGGAGGGCGAATCGTCTTGCGCGGCAACTGATTGCCGAGGGGATTGGTTCGGAAGATGTGGTCGGAATCGCTTTGCCGCGCTCCGTAGAAATGGTGGTTGCTGTTTTGGGAGTCTTGAAAGCTGGGGCTGCTTACCTTCCTCTTTCGTCGGACTATCCGGTGGAACGGCTGAGATTCATGATTCGCGACGCCGCTTGTCTCTTTGCCATCGCTGGCGCAGCCGAGAGCGCGGTATTGTCTGGAGCGTGCCGCACCATTTTGCTCGATGACAAGGACTTAGTCGCAGGGCTCGAAAGTCAATCGGCGGACGATTTAACGAATGACGAGCGCAAGCGCTGCTTGAATTCCTCTCACTGTGCCTATCTCATCTATACCTCCGGCTCGACCGGACTTCCCAAAGGTGTGCAGGTCGATCATCGTTCTCTGGTAAACCTGCTAACTGCGATGTTGAGCCGCCCGGGGTTGCGGCAGCGGGATTCGTTGCTGGCCGTAACGACGATGATCTTCGATATCGCCGGCCTCGAATTGTTCCTGCCTCTTATAGTCGGTGCGCGTTGCGTGCTCGCTGGCGAGGAAGCATTGAGAGATGGCTACCGGCTATCCAAAATGATGGAAGATCATGGAATCACGGTCATGCAGGCCACTCCTTCTACATGGAGATTGTTGCTGGAGTCGGGATGGGCAGGAAAGAAAGATTTGAACATTTTCTGTGGTGGTGAACTGCTATCGGAGCATTTAGCCACCCAACTGGTTCCCCGATGCAACGCGCTTTGGAATATGTATGGCCCCACCGAAACGACGATATGGTCGGCGGTGCATCCGATTTCCTCGGAGGAAGGGCCAATCTCGATCGGCCACGGCATCGGAAATACGCAGACCTATGTCTTGGATGGCAGCCTGCTCGCGTCGCCCATCGGAGTTGCGGGTGAGCTATACATCGCCGGAACAGGGCTAGCGCGGGGATACTGGCGGCGAGCCGGCTTAACTGCGGAGAGGTTTGTTGCGAACCCTTATGGTCCTCCGGGAACGCGAATGTACAGGACAGGCGATGTTGCGAGGTGGCGAAGTGACGGCAACCTGGAGTATCTCGGACGGACGGATCATCAGGTCAAGGTGCGCGGGTTTCGGATTGAATTGGAGGAGATTGAAGGGGCGTTGCTACGTGAGACCGCCATCACACGGGCGGTCGTGGTTGCGCGCGACGGATCGCATGGCGAGAAGCGCCTGGTGGCCTATATTGTGTTTGCCGCCGGACAAAGCGTGGAAACGGTGATGCTGCGGGAATCGCTCCGGCAAAGTCTTCCGGAGTACATGGTCCCCGCCGCAATTGTCGTGTTGGAGTCTCTGCCTCTGACGCCGAATGGAAAGCTGGATCGAAAGTCCCTTCCGGAGCCGGAATATGTTGCGGCCTTGGGCTATCGAGCGCCACGGACCTCGGATGAAGCGATTCTCTGCGCACTGTTCGCTGAGGTTCTTCGTGTGCCACAGGTTGGCATTGACGACGGATTTTTTGAGCTGGGTGGAGACAGTATTACCTCGATTCAGTTAGTGGGCCGTTCGCGGAAAAAAGGGCTGATCATTACCGTTCGCGATGTATTCGAGCGCCAGACTGTGGAGGCACTCGCGGTTGCCGCTCGACAGGCAGCGGACTTGGGGAACGCCGCATCTGGTGCGAGCGACGAGGCGAAGAATAAGCCTCTCCTTTCGTTGAGCCAGGCTGAGCAAGAGATGCTGAAAAGCAGGCATCCTGAGCTGGAAGAGGTGCTGCCATTGGCGCCGCTGCAGGAGGGATTGCTCTTCCATGCGCTCTATGACAAAGAGGCGCCTGACACTTATCACTGGCGGATGGTGCTCGATTTGGTAGGCGACGTGGATGAAATGAGGCTGCAGCAAGCAGTGCGATTGGTCCTTCATCGTCACGGGAACCTCCGGACTGTTTTTGAGCAGGAGGGTTTGAGCCGCCCGGTTCAGGTGATTGTGCGGGAAGCTGGGTTGCCATGGGAGAGTTTCGATATATCGGCCTTTGAGGAGGAGGAACGCGCGCATCGGCTGACTCAGGTGCTGGATGCGGACCGGACGAGGCGCTTTGACCTGATCGTCCCGCCGCTCTGGCGATTCACCCTGATTCGTTTGGCTGCCACTCAATACAAGTTCGTTATATCGACGCACCATCTGGTGATGGATGGCTGGTCTGCACCCCTTTTCTTGCGGGAATTGGTGACGATCTATGGCCAAGAGGGCGATGCGGCTGGGTTGAAGCAGATTATTCCGTATCGGAAATATCTCGAGTGGATTGCAGCTCAGAACGAAGAAGCAGCCACCCAGGCATGGAGCGACGAGTTGCAAGGTGTTGGCGAAGCGACCCAGGTATCGCCAGGCGACTCGCGGCTCTCTCGTGAGATCGCTCATCGGGTCACAGTCGAACTACCGGAAACGTTTACCGAGGAACTGGTTCGCCGGAGCCGCACCCTGGGGGTCACCCTGAATACCTTCATCCAGATAGCCTGGGCCATCATCGTGAGCCGGATGACCGGGCGGCAAGATGTTGTATTTGGAATTGCGGTAGCTCTACGGCCTCCGGAAATAGAAGGCATCGAAGCGATGATTGGATTGTTCATCAATACCGTGCCCTTGAGAATGCAACTGTCGCGCACGGAGCGCCTGGTAGATCTGTTCTCTCGCGTGCAGACGCGACAGTCTTCGCTGGTCGCCCATCACCATCTTCGTCTGACGGAGATAAAACGCCTTACGGGATTGGAAGAGCTTTTCGACACGTTTGTTGTGTTCCAGAACTATCCGTTGGAGCGCGGATGGCTTGAGCAGCACTCGGATGGCTTCCGCGTCGTGCGCGTGGATGCTAGGGACACGACCCACTATCCCTTGACTTTGATGGCTGTTCCCGGTCGGCGCCTTTACTTCCATCTGGATTATCGACATGAGCGCTTTGAGCAAAGCATGGTGGAAGCCGTAGCCGGATGGCTCACGCGTCTCTTGGGAGTAATCGCGTCCGACCCGCGCCGCCAGGTCGGTTCACTGAGCCTGTTGAGCGAGCGGGAGGAGCGGCAGATTTTGGTGGATTGGAATGCGACCCAGGCTGATTATCCGAGGCAAAGATGCGTTCACGAATTGTTTGAGCAGCAAGTAAAGGAGCGGCCTAAGGCTGTGGCGGTGGAGTTTACGGGTGGCTCGTTGACTTATGAAGAGCTTGATACACAAGCGAACCGGCTGGCCCACTACCTCCATGAAAAAGGAGTAGGGATCGAGGACATTGTTGGGTTGGCGTTACCGCGATCAGCCGAGATGGTAGTTGGCCTGCTTGCCATTCTCAAGGCGGGAGCCGCCTATCTACCGCTGGACATTCACTATCCGCTGGAACGCTTGCAGTTCATGGTGAACGATGCGAAACCGGCTCTGCTTCTGGCGCACCAGGGTATTCTGCCGAATGATCTCCTTTCCAATTTGGAAGAGGATCTGCCCGTCGTCCTTATGGATAGGGAAGCTTCGGAGATTGGCGCGTGCCCATCGACTCCCGCTTTGCTCCGGATAAACAGCGAACAACTCGCATACATGATCTATACCTCGGGAACAACAGGACGATCGAAGGGCGTGATGATCCGCCATACCGGCATCGTCAACAATCTGCTTGATCTCAACAGCAGTTGCCTCGTAAACCGGCAGGATCGGGTGATGTCTCTGTCGTCCTTCAGCTTTGACATGAGCGTATACGAGACCCTCGGCATACTGGCGGCGGGAGGGGCCGTGGTAGTTCCGGAGGACGATCAACTCCGCGATCCGGGGCAATGGATCGAGTTGATCAGAAAGCATCGCGTTACCGTGTGGAACTCTGCGCCGTCTATGCTGGAAATGCTTGTCCACCATGCTCAAAGCGTGCCTGGTCTGGGCCGCTTAGAGTTGCGAACCGCGATTCTGGGAGGAGACCGGGTACCCAGGACGTTGCCCGCACAACTGGGCCAAGTTGCCCCTGGAACAAAGCTGGTCGTTCTCGGCGGCGCAACCGAAGCTTCAATTCACTCAACGGTGTATTTCTTCGAGTCGCTCGACTGGTCTGGAGGGGTGATTCCCTACGGCCGTCCAATGAAGAACCAGCGTGTCTATGTTCTCGATTCGGACCTGAATCCTGTACCGGTCGGTTTGAGTGGAGAACTGTATCTTGCCGGAGATGGGTTGGCTCGTGGGTATCACGCGAGGCCTGCTTTAACGGCGGAGCGGTTTGTAGCGAATCCGTTTGGCCCGCTCGGAGCCAGGATGTATCGAACGGGCGACTTAGTGAAATGGCATCCTGACGGCAATCTGGACATCATTGGAAGGACCGACCATCAGGTAAAAATCCGTGGGTTCCGCATTGAGTTGGGCGAGATCGAATCGAAGCTAGTCCAGCATCCTCTGGTGCGCGAGGCGGTCGTCATAGCGAGGGAAGACCAGCCCGGTGAAAAGCGTCTGGTAGCTTATGTGACTATTGCGGATGGTGAAACCCTGGATGAGCGGGATGCCCTTCAAGGATTGAGGCAAAGCCTTCCCGGCTATATGGTGCCCTCGGCACTCATGGTTCTGGATGCCCTGCCGTTGACGCCAAATGGCAAACTCGATCGCAACGCGCTGCCGAGGCCAGAGCTTGGCCAGGGAAAATCCTATCGAGAACCGGAAAACTCTACACAGGAAATTCTATGCTCGTACTTTGGCGAGGTCTTGAGGCTGGATCGGGTTGGAATCGATGAGAGCTTTTTCGAACTGGGCGGCGATTCTCTGATGGCGATGCGGCTCATAAGCCGTATCCGTGTGGCAATGGAAATTGATCTTCCCATTCGCGCTCTATTCGAAGCTCCTTCGGTGGAAGCCCTTGCTGATATCGTCAAGGCGAAGTTAGTCGAGGCAATTGAGCAGATGTCGGAAGAGGAGATTGCCCGCCTTGCGTTGGAAGATAGCTCTCTTCTCGAACCCAATCTTTGAAGCTCGTCGCAATTCATAAGCGGGGCAAATTTTTCATATAAGGCAGATGAGATAAGCATGAATCATGCTCGTCAAACGTGGCCGGATCCGACGTTTGTGGAGGCCTTTGAAAAACAGGTCGCTGTCGCTAGAGCCGAAACATCTGTGGTGTGCGGCGATCGCTCGATCTCGTTTTGTGAATTGAACGAGCGAGCCAACGAGTTGGCGCACGATCTCATCGTCAGAGGTATCGGCCCCGAAAATATCATTGCCGTTCTGCTGGAAACCACCCCGGAAGTCATTGTTGCTTTTGTCGCGATCTTGAAATCAGGCGCAGCTTATCTCCCCATCGATCTCGCGACGCCACAGGACCGGCTTGCCTACATGCTCGCGGATGCAGGGGTAACGCATGCGGTGAGCCAGAAATCCCTGCGCCATCGATTACCCGGCGTTATGGGGGTAATCGTAATTGATGAAGATAGCGTCCTCTTGCGGAGGCAAACGTTGCCGAAGCACAATCCAACCGGCGAAGAGCGGGTGGCAGATTTGCTGCCTGCGCATCCCGCGTATGTCATGAACACCTCGGGCTCTACAGGCGCGCCCAAAGGAGTCATCGTTACCCATGAAGGGTTGAATAACTATCTGCAGTGGAGCATCAGGGAATATGGAGTTTCCGGTGGGCAAGGTGCGCCGGTGCACAGCTCAATCGGGTTTGACCTTACAGTCACCAGTATCTTTCCACCATTGCTTTCTGGGAAGCCGGTGATTCTTCCGCCGGGCGAGCGTGATTTGGAAACATTGACTAGGATTCTGCAAACCAATGGAGACTTGAGCCTCATTAAGTTGACGCCTGCGCATCTCGAATTGCTGAACCATCGCCTGACAGCGCAGATCAAAGGGAGTTCGCGCGCCCTGGTGATCGGTGGCGAGGAACTGCATTATGAGAGCCTCACTCCCTGGCGCATCCATGCTCCTACAGTGCGCCTTATCAACGAATATGGTCCAACAGAAACGGTTGTCGGTTGTTGCACCTACGAAGTGAGGGCGGAGGACCCGGTTAAAGGATCGGTGCCGATCGGGCGCCCTATTGCAAACACCCGGCTCTACGTGCTCGATGCACTTTTGCAAACCGTGCCCGCCGGCGACACTGGCGAACTATACATAGCGGGAGCGGGATTGGCACGTGGGTATTTGAATCGGCCTGGATTGACGGCGGAGCGGTTTGTGGCCAATCCGTTTGAAGCGGATGGTGAGCGCATGTATCGCACAGGCGATCTGGCGCGCTGGGGATTGGATGGAAATCTGGAATTTGCCGGGCGCAACGATCGGCAGGTGAAGATTCGCGGATTCCGCATCGAGTTGGGGGAGATTGAAGGAGCGCTACGCGGATGTGAAGGGGTGCAGGATGCGCTGGTGGTATCGCAGGAGGATGCTGCGGGCGAGAAGCGGCTGTTGGGTTATGTTGTGCGCCGGTCAAGCGAAGCGGAGAAGGGGAATGAGCGAGCTGCGGCCCTGAAAGAATGGCAGGAGCTGTATGACTCCACCTATCGAAGCGGGGAGGAAGGGCAAGGAGATTTCAACATCACGGGTTGGGAGAGCAGTTATACGGGAAAACCGATCTCTGCTGAAGAGATGCGGATATGGGTGAAGGATACGGTAGCGACCATCCGTGGGTTGAAGCCACAGGGAGAAGGGGTAGGAGCAGGAAGAGTATTGGAAATTGGGTGTGGAACAGGCTTGCTGCTGACGCGTCTGGCGCCGGAATACGAACACTACATCGGGATGGATTTTTCGCAGGAGGTATTGGAGCGGCTGGGAGCGTATGTTGCTGGACGAGCGGAGATGAAGGGAGTGGAGTTGCGGCAGGGGTTGGGGCATGAGCTTGGGTTTTTGGCGGAAAGTAGCGTGGATATGGTGGTGCTGAATTCGGTGGTGCAGTATTTTCCGGATGTGGAGTATTTGGTGGAAGTGATGGAAGAAGCCATACGGGTGACGCGGCCGGGAGGAAGCATCTTCATCGGGGATATAAGAAGTTTGGGACTGCTGGAGGCCCATCACACGTCGGTGCAGATGTATAAGGCGGAAGACGGATTAGGGGTGGAGGAATTGAGGCGGAGGATAAGGCAAGCGCAAGGGAATGAGAAGGAGTTAGTACTGGATGCAAGATTGTTTGAGGAAATAGGGAGGAGGAATGGGAAGGTAGGGCGGGTAGAGACTCGGTTGAAGCGGGGAGCGTATGACAACGAGCTGAGCCGGTTTCGTTATGGGGTGGTGATGAGGATTGGGGAGAAGGAGGTATTGGAGCGTCCGGAACGGTGGGTGGAGTGGGACAAGGCGGGGAGCTGGAAAACGGAGTTACAGAGGTGGGTTCAAAGTGGCACGGCGGTGGGGATACGAGGGATACAGGATGGCCGCATTGCGGGTGCGTTGGAAGGAGTGCGTTTGTTGAAAGAAAGCAGGACGGAAGCTGGCGGGGACAAAAACGAAGTCGATGGCCAAGGAAGGGGCAGGGACGGCGAAGATAAGGATGGCAGGAATAGTAATAGTAATAAAGACGTGAGGTGGTTAAGAGAAGCCTGTGCCAGGAAGGATCGGGAGGGGGCGGATTTGGAGGAACTGATGCGGATGGCGGAAGACCTGGGAGTGGAGGTGAGTTGGGAGGGGGTGGGATCCAAGAGCCAATATGACGCGATTTTCGGTTCAGGATGGAAGGGGAAGGAAAGTGGGGAAGAATGTGCGGAAGGGAAAGGGGAGGAAGCGGCCAATGAAGCAGAAGGAGTGAATGAGAAATACTGGCGATATGCGAATGCGCCGATGAGGAGCAGCAAGGAAAAGAGCTGGGGCCAAATACTGAGAGAGGAGATAGGGAGGAAACTGCCGGACTACATGGTGCCGTCAGCGCTCATGGTGTTGGAGAGATTCCCATTAACGGCGCACGGCAAGATAGACCGGAAGGGGTTGCCACAGCCGGAGGGCCAGACGGGAAAAGAGTATCGAGCGCCGCGAACGCCGGAAGAAGAGATCTTGTGCGGCCTGTTTGCCGCTGTGTTGGGCATGGAACGAGTTGGGTTAACCGACAATTTCTTTGAGATGGGTGGCGATTCATTGCGAGCGACACGCCTTGCTAATCGCGTTCGGAGCGCCATGGGAGTCGATCTGCCGATTCGGATTTTGTTCGAGGCTCCCACCGTGGAGGGGCTCGCGGGTATAGTCAAAACTTTCCTAATCGAGGCAATCGAGCAGATGTCGGACGAGGACGCCGAACTTCTTGCTCTGGAGGACAGCTCTTCGCTTGAGCCTAATTAATATTTCATGGATGAAATATTGAACTTGGAGGGCATTCCTCGCTGTGCTGGCAGATCCCATGCTGTGCCTTTTTGACGAGAGGGATTATTAATTTAGGAACCCTTAAGTTCGATCGTGTTTCCAGGAAAATTGACCGTTTTTTCTTAACCGCATCATACGGGCAAAGTTGTTTCGAGTTATCATCATTAGCCTGAACTTCCATTGATTTGAGAAAGAGGCCGCGATGCTGTTAGAGCTGCAACACGGTTGTACGCAACTCCCGCAAACTCATTCGCCCCTACACCTGCGACCTCACGAAACTCCTGGTAAGCAACGGGAACACAGTCCACGTTACGCTGCATAGCTTTATTGAACGTTAAGTCGGCTTCTTTTCAAGAACTGCCTCTTTGAGTATTTGGGGAGTCAAAAAAGGTAAGTACAGGCTTATGCAACATTCATTAACTGAGCGCGAACAGAAGCTATCGCGTGCGAAGCAATTGCTCCTGGAAAAGCGTCTCCGTGGAGAGACGCCTTCGGGCGTCGCCCTCAGGCCTATCAGTCCATCATCTCGACCCAAGGCAATTCCACTGTCCTACGCGCAAGAGCGATTGTGGTTTATCGACCTGTTGGAAGATGGTGCCAGTCCGGAATATAACGTGCCGGCTGCGCTTCGTTTGCGCGGGGAATTGGACCGCCATGCAATGGAGCGGGCCGTCAACACAATTGTGGCCAGGCACGAGAGTCTTCGGACGCGCTTCAGCGAGGTTGAAGGCGAGCCGGTGCAAATCATTGAGCCGGAATTGCATGTTCCCCTATCGGTCGTTGACTTCAGCGGGTTTGAGGAATCGGAGCGACGGGAAAAGGCGTTGGAGGCCCTGCAAAAGGAGCGCGAGCAGGCATTTGATTTGAGGCGCGGGCCGGTAATACGAGTGAAGTTGCTGAAATTGGGGGACCGGGATCATGTCTTATTGCGTACGGTACATCACATCGTCTCGGATGGATGGTCGGAAGGCGTATTCAATCGTGAGCTGGGAATCTTGTATGACGCGTACCGAGAAGGAAAAGAGAATCCACTGAAGGCGCTGGAGGTGCAGTATGCGGACTTTACTTTGTGGCAGCGGACGTGGATGGGGCAAGGCAGACTGGAAGAGGGGCTGAAGTATTGGAAGAAGCAGTTGGAGGGGATACCGGAGAGTCTGGAGTTGCCGACGGACAGACCGCGGCCATCGCTGCAGACGTTTGAGGCAGAAGCCTGTCAGGTGTTCTTGACAGAGGAGCAATTCAACGGATTGAAGCGGCTGAGCCAGGAGAACCAGGCAACTCTTTACATGACGTTGTTGACCTGTTTGGGAGTGGTGCTTTCGCGATACAGCGGGCAGGACGACTTGGTAGTGGGATCGTTGATTGCAAACCGGCAGCACGCGCAACTCGACCCAATGATCGGGTTTTTCTTAAATGTGCTGGCCATGCGCATGCGAGTGGGGCGTGATGACAGTTTTCTGGATTTATTGCGAAACGTACGACACACCACGCTGGAGGCTTACCAATACCAGGATGTCTCCTTTGCCCGTTTGGTGGAGGAGATTGCGCCCGAGCGAAGCTTAAATCGCACGCCCATCTTTCAGGCGATGTTCACCTTGCAGAATGCTCCGAGAGAAGCCGACCGATTGGGTGGCTTGGAGGTGGAACGTGTAGTCGGGCGGGCCTTGCAGGTGCGCTATGACATAGAAGGCCATGTCTGGGAGCTAAAAGGCCAGATGCTGTTGCACTGGGTATATAACCGGGGCCTGTTTGATCGGTGGCGAATCCTTCAGATGATGCGCCAACATGTGCGTGTGCTGGAGTTGGCAATAGAAAATCCAAATCGGAAGTTGGTGGAGATTTCGCTCCTTTCAACGGAAGAAACTCACCAAATCCTGGAGGAATGGAACAACACTTATCGGGAAATAGCGGACGACACGTTGCTCGATGTATTCGAGGCGCAGGCTGAGCAGACGCCCGACTCGATCGCACTGGGATTTGAAGGACGAGTGGTAAGTTACCGGCAATTGAATGAAAGAGCCAACTGCTTCGCTCGTCATCTCATTGCGCTGGGAATTGGCCCCGAGGATCTCATCGGCATCTATCTTGAGCGTTCTCCTGAAATGCTAGTTTCGATCCTTGGGACTTTGAAGGCCGGCGCCGCCTATCTCCCGCTGGATTTGGCTTATCCGGCGGAGCGCACGATATCCATCCTCGATGATGCCCGGCCGATGCTGGTTGTGTGCGCCGGTTCCTTGCGAACTCAGTTGCCGGATTCTGCGACCTCAGGAATTGTAGTGCTCCAGATTGACGATCCTCAATTCCAAGCCACTATGGAATCTGTGGGATCAAGAAATCCTAGCCAGAACGAGCGGCGAGCGCCATTGTTTACTCGTCACCCCGCCTATGTGATCTACACCTCCGGTTCTACAGGGCGGCCCAAGGGAGTGCTGGTCGAGCATCGGGGGATGTTGAATCATCTGATCGCAAAGATCGAGGATCTCAAGCTAACTCGCCAGGATGCGGTCGCGCAAACTGCAACCTTTGCATTCGATATTGCTGTCTGGCAGATGCTGGCCGCGCTCATGGTAGGCGGGAGAGTAGAGATCGTAAACGACGAGATAGCGCGCGATGGTCTACGTCTTTTAGAAGAGATCGGACGCTCCCCGGTTACTGTGCTCGAAATCGTACCGTCTTTGCTGGTGAGTATGTTGGAGGCGGGGTCGGGCAAGGCTTGGCCGGAACTACGACACACAGTCTCTACTGGAGAAGCCTTGCCGGTGGAGTTGTGCCTGCGATGGCGCAACGCGGTAAAGGGCGGAACGCTGTGGAACGCCTACGGACCAACCGAGTGCTCCGACGATGTCACGCACTATCGACTGGAGTACGCTCAGGGCGGTGATTTTGAGCGGATGGAGGGGAGCGCCGGGACTGCGCCCATCGGCAAGCCGATTTGCAACACCAGGGCCTATGTCTTCGATAGGTTCCTGCAACCCGCACCGATTGGCGTGCCGGGAGAACTGTATATAGCGGGGGTGGGGCTGGCCCGCGGATATCTAAAGCGGCCAGGATTGACTGCAGAAAGGTTTATCGCGGATCCGCTCGGGAAATCCGGAATGCGCATGTATCGCACTGGCGATCTCGTGCGCCTTCAGGTCGATGGCAATATCCAGTATCTAGGACGCACGGATCATCAGGTAAAGGTAAGGGGTTTCCGCATTGAGTTGGGAGATATTGAAAATGCCCTTCAAAAGGCCGGAGCGCGCGAAGCCGTAGTTATTGTCCATGAACGCGGCGACGGGGAAAAGAGCCTTATTGCTTATGTAGTCCTGCAACTTGGCATGGCGATCGACAAAATCGAAATGCAAACCGAACTCGCCCACAGTCTGCCCAACTACATGGTTCCGTCGGCGATTGTTGTTCTTGATGCTCTGCCGCTCCTGCCCAATGGGAAAGTGGATCGCAAGTCATTGCCCGTGCCGAACTACGGAGAGATAGCCAATACCTATCGTGCTCCCCGTACGCCGGAAGAGGAGATTCTTTGCGCCTTGTTTGCCGAAGTGCTCGGCCTGGAGCGCGTTGGCATTGATGGAAACTTCTTTGAACTGGGTGGCCATTCGCTAATGGCGACACGGATTGTCAGTCGGATTAGGGCGGCTCTTGGCTCCGAGTTGCCGATTCGAACTGTGTTCGAATCTCCCACACCCGCCGAACTTGGAACACGATTGCGTGAAGCCGGCGTCCGGCGTATTCCACTTGTTCGGCAGCCGAGGCCGGAGTCACTCCCGTTGTCGTACGCACAGGAGAGGATGTGGTTTCTGGATCGACTGGATCGAGGAGCCAGTGCTGAATACAACATGCACTCGGCCCTGCGATTGCGCGGTGATCTCGATTGTCAGGCCATGGAGCGCGCCGTCAACACTATCGTTGAGAGGCATGAGAGCCTGCGAACCCATGTTGCCGAGGCGGAAGGAGAGCCAGTTCAAATCATAGAGAGCGAGTTAAAGATTCCTCTGACTGTTCTCGATTTTAGCGGGCTTGAGGAGGCAGAGCGGCGCGAAAAGGCTTTGGAGGCTCTGAAAGAAGAAAAAGAAAAGATTTTCGATCTGAAGCGCGGACCCGTTCTGCGCGTGAAATTGTTGAAGCTGGGTGAGCGGGATTATGTGCTGTTAAGAACGGTCCATCACATCGTCTCGGATGGATGGTCGGAAGGAGTGTTCAATCGGGAGCTGGATATCTTGTATCGGGCCTATCAGGAGGGGAAGGAGAATCCGCTGAAGCCGCTCGACGTGCAATATGCGGATTTTACTTTGTGGCAGCGGCAGTGGATGGATAAGGGGAAGCTCGAAGAGGGATTGAAATATTGGAAGAAGCAGTTGGAAGCAATCCCCGAGAGCCTTGAATTGCCAACGGAGCGATCGCGACCGCCGATGCAAACGTTCGAGGCTGAGGCCTGCACGGGGTTGCTTTCTGAGGAGCAGGTACGCGGATTGAGGAAGTTAAGCCAGGAAAACCAGGCAACCTTATATATGACCCTGCTTGCCGCGCTTGGAGTGCTGTTATCGCGCTATAGCGGCCAGGATGATTTAGTCCTGGGATCGCCGATTGCAAACCGGCAGGATGCGCAATTGGATCCGATCATCGGTTTCTTCTCGAATACCCTGGCGATGCGTATTCGGGTGCAAAAGAAAGAGACCTTTCAAGCTCTATTGCAGAACGTCCGCGCCACCACATTAGAGGCATATCAGCATCAGGACATCTCGTTTGCCCATCTGGTTGGAGAGATTGCCCCAATACGCAAGCTGGATCGAATGCCTGTGTTCCAGGCCGTTCTTGCGCTCCAAAACGCGCCTTGGCAGGCGCAGCAAATGAAGGGACTCGAGATAGAGCCGCTCGGCGCGCAAAGCCTACGAGTACGCTTCGATCTTGAGGTGCACGTGTGGGAAGCCGAAGAGAAGATCCGGATGTATTGGCTTTATAACCGGCATCTTTTTGCTCCCGGGCAAATGGAGCAGATGCTGCGGCACTTTATCCAGGTGCTGGACGGAATAGTTGCCGATAGTCGTCAGCCGATTGATCGACTGATGAGAATGGCGGATTCCGAGCGGCTTCACGTTTTATCTGCAGGAAGCAAGATTGAGGATGTCTCGCCAGGGGAATCTGTTTTTGCATCGTTCGAGAAGCGGGTAGAACGAAATCCTCAGGCGATTGCCGTCAGCTTTGCCAGTGGTGAGTGGAGCTATTTGGAATTGAACGAGCGAGCGAACCGGCTGGCGCACTATCTGCGTAAGCGAGGAGTCGGATTGTCTTCGTGGGTGGCCGTCTGCATGGAAGATTCTCACGAGTTCTTGTGTGCGGCGTTGGGAGTCATCAAAGCGGGTGCGGCCTATGTGCATCTGGATCGTCGTGATCCGCGCGTGTGGCATCAAGAGTCGCTCGCGAAAGCTGGCTGGCCCCTTCTGCTTATCAAGGGGACGATCGAAGGCATCGATCGTACAGAATTGGCAACCCTCTTTAATCGGGCGATAGACCTGGATCGTGAAAAAGAAGAGATAACGTTGGAGAGTGCTGCGAATCCGGCAGTATCTGTAAAGCCCGATGCCACAGCGTATGTGACGTATGGAAGCGGTCGCTGGATAGAGATCGATCACAAGCGAGTGAGTGTTCGTTTGCGGTGGTTGCAGGAAAAGTTCGGGCTACAGGAACAAGATTCGGTCTTGTATTGGGAAAGGGAGGGGCTTGAAAGGGCGGTCGTTGGTGGGTGGTGGCCGTTAATGCGAGGAGCTCGGATTACGGCCATGAAAAGAGGAGCGGACTCGAAAGAGGTGGCGGAAGCCATTGGCGAGCAGGCGGTAAGTGTGGCGCAGCTCTCGCATCAGTTTTGGTCGGACATCCTGAGGATGCCAGATGGTATGCAAGGCGAGGCGCTGAGTGCTTTACGATCGCTGCGGCTCATGTTGAGCGAAGGACAAAGCCTGCCCAAGGCTGTGGAGGAAGAGATTCTTCCGCGCTTGGGCGGTACCGCGTATCACAGCTATGTACCAGCCCAAGCAGGGATGGAAATAGCGGTTACCAAGCATGGAAAATCGGGGGAGAGGATCGACGGGAGATGGATCGGGGAGACAACCGGGAATCTGGACGTCTATTTGCTCGATGAAATGTTAGAACCCGTGCCATTTGGTGTGAGAGGTGAAATCTATGTCGGTGATCCGAGAGAGAGAACGGAAGCCGACAAGGCCGCAGCAATTGATGGTGGATCGTTGTCTCACACTGGAGATATAGGACGGTGGAGGGAACCTGGAAGGCTTGAGGTAGAGGAGCAGGGAACAGAATATTCGTGGATCCGTGAACAGCGGATTTCTCTGCGGGAGGTGGAAGCGGCATTGCTTGAGGAGGAGTCGGTAAGCGAGTGCGCTGTCTTTGTGCGGGTGGGACCGGATGGGGAAAGATGCCTGATGGCATACGTGGTTGCAGCAGGGCTGAGCTGCCTAGACGATTTGGCGGCGCAGATGCACGCGCGGTTGCCGGCATGGATGCAACCAACCGGATATGTTCCGGTCGCTGCGCTACCGCTGAATGCCAGGGGCGAGATTGATCTCGCCAGGTTGGAGAGGATCCCACTAGTGGAAGGCAGGATGTTGGCCCGATGGGAAAGGTGGCTGAAAGAGAGAGAAGGCGTTGGGAAGGCGGCTGTGATTGCGCATGAGTATGCACCAGAAATCACGCGGCTGCATCTGGGGGATGCGATTGGGGGATGGAAAGCGCGTGAATTCTTCGGAGAGGATGTAGTGCGTACGGAGCGCGAGCCAGATCGAGAGAGTAGGAACGATGTTCCAAGACCTTTGGCGCTTGCGGATGGTGGACCGTTGGTCATTCCTCAAGATGCTCCTACGACACTGACAGAGGCGTTGCTGCGAACGGCCGAGCGTCATTCGGAAAAAGGGATCTTGTATGTTTCGACACAGGGCGAGCGGCACTTTCTGAGCTATGGAGCTCTTCTTGAGAACGCACGTCGAATCCTGGGCGGGATGCAGGCGAGAGGCTTGAAGGCGGGAGACCGAGTGATCTTGCAGTGCGAATGGCTGCCGGATCACTTCGGTGCGTTTTGGGCGTGTGTCATGGGCGGGATCATTCCCGTCAACGTGGCGGTGCCACATTCCTATCGTGAGCGGAATGCGGTAGTGAACAAGCTCTACAACGTGTGGAAACTGCTTAAGTGGCCAACGATGATTGCGGGCACACACTTACAGGAAGGGCTCGATGATTTGCAGAGATTGTTTCCCCCAAGCGCATTAGAGGGGGAGTTTATAGTTCTGCCGATACAGGATCTGAAGACTGAAGGCGGATTCGGAAAAGTGCATGAAAGCAACCCTGAAGATGTAGTGTTTCTGCAACTCACGTCGGGAAGTACCGGCACGCCAAAATGTATTCAGGAGAGCCATCGGGCCATCATAGCTCATATACACGGATCGGCGCAGTTTAACGGACATACAAAGGACGATGTGGCGTTGAACTGGTTGCCCATTGATCATGTGGTGCCGACCTTGATGATCAACCTGAAGGACGTCTACATGGGGTGCCAGGAAGTCCAGGTTGCGGCGAGCTTGGTACTTGCGGACCCGCTTCGCTGGTTGGATTTGATGCAGGAAGAGAGAGTCACGCACAGTTGGGCGCCAAACTTCGCATTCAAGCTCGTGGCGGAGCGGCTGGCGGCACAAAAGATGGAGAAGCAAGCCAAGCGGTGGGATCTGAGCCATGTAAAGTGCCTGATGAATGCGGGAGAGCAGGTGACGCCCGCTGTTGTTTCAGAGTTCCAAAAACTGACGGAAGATTCTGGGCTTAGAGCGTCCGCGATGCAGCCCGCCTACGGCATGGCGGAGGTATGCACTGCAATGACCTACGCCAATGATTTTGATATTGACAAGGATGTCCGGTGGATCACGAAGGCGTCCATCGGGGGATGGTTGGGTGAAGCTTCAGCGGGGAGCGGCGAGTCAATCGGATTCGTAACCGTCGGTCTCCCGATACCGGGAGTGCAGATACGGATCACGGATGGAAACAATCGGACTCAGCCTGAGGGGAAGATTGGTCGCTTGCAGATCAAAGGAGAGGTAGTTATGCGAGGCTACCTGTACAACGATGAAGCGAACCAGGAAGTATTCGTTGGGGATGGGTGGTTCAATTCCGGCGATCTCGCGTTCATCTGGGATGGACGGTTAACAGTCACGGGACGCGAGAAAGAAGTGATCATTATCCGCGGCGCGAACTTCTATGCGTATGAGATTGAAGATGTTGTGAATGCGATCGAGGGTGTTCTTCCGACGTTCAGTGCAGCCGTATCAGTGAGCGATAGATTCAATGGCAGCGAGGGCTTGGCCATTGTATTTGTGGCGGCACGCAAAGAAATGTCGGAGAAAGTAAGGTTGGCCCAGGAAATCAGAAGGACGGTCGGCAAAAGTTTTGGGATTAATCCGGCTGTGATCGTGCCACTCGAAGAAGCTGAGTTTTGCAAGACCACAAGTGGCAAGATCCAACGGAATCAGATGAAGAAATTGCTGGAGGAGGGCAAATACGCCGGTGTCTTAAAGGAGATGGATTTAGCCCTGGCGAATGATAGCACGGTTCCTGGATGGTTCTACGAGAAAGTCTGGAGACGGAAAAGGCTTGTAAGCATATCGGGGGGAGCAAAGAACATGGCTACGCTCGTTTTTTTGGATGCCCAAGGTTTGGGAGAGCACGTGTGTAGCCGATTGCGCCCGAGCGGAGACTTAATTGACGACGGAACTAGCGGAACTGCGGGAGAAGGCAGGTCGCGCGCAAATGGAGATCCGTGCATCATTATCGAGCGTGGAGAAGAATTTGAAAGAGTGAACGCCAGGAGATATCGCGTTCATTTTGGAAAACAAGAGCACTATCGGCGGCTGTTCGAAACTCTGGTTGATGAAGACATGCGAGTCGGCCAGATATTGGATTTGGGGATGTATGGTGAGGGACGGAAAGACAGCCGCGAGATGAGGAAGGTCGAGGGCATAGAAGAGACTGCGGAAGCTACCGAGGCGGCCATTGGCAGGATGCTGGACGTAATTCGTGGTCTCGAAGCAGGGAACAGAAATCGTCAGCGAATTCGACTGTTAGTGGCGGCGAGCAGAAGCCTGCGGGTCGAGGCTGGCGACCAGGTTGATTGCGCGCTAAGCCCGGTTGTGGCGCTGCTGAAGACTGCCGGACAGGAAATGCCGTGGCTGGAGTGGGGCTATGTCGATCTTGAAGGAGAAAATCTGGAGATCGATGCAGAACTGGTGTCTTTGGAGTTGGGAGCAGCAGATAAGGATCAGGAAAGGGCATGGAGGAGAGGAATTCGATGGATACCGAGATTGCGGCGTCTGCAATTTGATGCGAAGCAAATGAAAAATCAGCCGCCTTTAAAACGCGGCGGTTTGTACTTGCTTACGGGTGGATTGGGGGGGATCGGGCAACATGTCGCAAGATACTTGTTGAAGGTGCATGAGGCTCGGCTTCTACTCGTTGGGCGGACCGCGATTGAAAAAAGCGGCGCTATAGCGACGGGTGACGGCATCGTTGGGGGGCGATCGGGCTCCGATGAGAACTACGAAAAAGCCAATGCGATCGAGGAGTTGCGAAGTTTGGGGATGGTTCGGTATGAAGCCGCGGATGTGTGTAATGTTTCTCGATTGAAGGAAGCGGTGGTGCGGGCGGAATCGGAATGGAATGTTTCTCTCGCAGGCGTGATTCACTTGGCTGGTGAATACCTGGAAGGGATGCTATCGACGGTAGGGAAAGAAGAAATGCGTGGAGTTTTGCAGTCGAAAGTTCAAGGGGCTCTTACTCTGAGCCGATTGCTGGAGAATCATTCGGGAGCAATCTTCCTGTCGTTCGGATCGGTGAACGGATATTTCGGGGGCTTCGGCGTAGGACTCTATGCTGCGGCGAATGCTTTCTTGGATTCGTTTATAGAGGATCGCCGGAGCCGGGGCTTGCGGAGCTACTGCTTGAACTGGTCTATATGGGATGACACTGGGATGAGCAGGCGTTTGGCAACCAAAGGCGCCGCTCAGGCGCGAGGCTACTATGCCATCGAGCCGCAACAAGGGGTGGATTCCATGATCGCCGCGCTTTCACAAGATTGGCCGCAAGCATTCATCGGTCTGAATGGAAGTAAGGAAGCGATAAGACGGCATTGTGAAGGGGAAGAACTAGAGATGCAAATGGTGTCGGGTTATGTGGTGGGGAAGGAGGGCTGCGAGGAAATTCCGGAGTTGCAGAGCGAATTGCCCAGGGATTGGTTTGGGAATACGGCTCGAGCCAGCTTACAGCGTATCGAGAAGATCCCTGTAGTGGATGGACGGGAGATCGATTGGGAGGAGTTGAGGAGACTTGGGAAGTCAGGGACCATTGGGCCGCGAGAACTGGAAGTGCCACGTACGGAGATGGAGCGACGCATTGCCCATATCTGGCAGGAGTTGTTAAACCGGCGGCACGTTGGACTCCAGGACAATTTCTTCGACTTGGGAGGTCACTCGTTGTTGGCAATGAGGGTGGTCGCGCGGGTTCAGGAAGCGACGGGACGCAATGTTGAATTAGGCACTCTATTTGCGAGTCCCACTTTGAAAAGTTTCGTCCAGGCGATCGGCGAAAAGGCGTTGGAAGGAAACGATATCGCGGCAGCTGCAATGTCTAATTAGGGAGAAAATCGGATGGACAATATTCGTTACAGTCTTCGGCAACTCCGTCGCAATCCCGGATTTGCCATTATTGTGGTTGTGACTCTTGCACTGGGCATTGGAGCGAATACTGCAATCTTCAGTATGTTGGAAGGAGTTGTGCTTTCGCCGCTGCCGTTCTCCGATCCAGAGCGGTTGGTCTTGGTTTGGCAGAGCAATCCCCGTGCTCCGCACGTATCGATCTCGGCTCCCGATTTTCGCGATTGGCAGCATAGCGCGTCGGATTTTGAGCGGATGGCGGCAATTCGATGGCAGGCTCGCGACCTTACCAGTCCCGGAACTCCTGAGCACCTTGAGGGGAGGGAGATCTCTGCTGGCTACTTCACAATGCTGGGCGTGAATCTGCTTCTGGGCCGCGATTTCACCGATGATGACGACAAGCGTGGTGGACCGCCTTCCGTTTTGATTGGAGAACGGCTCTGGCGGGAGCGGTTTGGCGGTGGCCGCGAAGCATTGGGTCATTCGGTAACGATTGATGGAAACGACTACATCATTTCAGGAGTTGTCCCTGCCGGGTTTGGCCTGGGAAGCGATAAGGAGGCGGAGGTTTATACCCCGTTAGGGCAAGGCGATCCAGTGATGATTACGAATCGCGCGGTGCATCCTGGCATCCTCTGTTTAGCGCGTCTCAAGCCTGGCATCACGATCGCACGGGCGAAATCAGATATGGCTGTGGTCCAGAGCGGCCTCGATCGGCTTTATCCGGTGCAAGACAAGGGGCTGGGAGCCGATGTGGTATCCCTGAAAAAGGAGATCGTCGGCGATTCGGGAGGTATTCTGTATCTGCTGGTTGGAGTCGTGGGACTGGTCTTATTGATTGCCTGCGCCAACATTGCAAACCTTCTTTTAGCGCGTCTGGCGGCCCGTTCACGTGAATTTGCCACCAGAGTCGCTCTTGGAGCGACGCGCTCGCATATCGTAAAGCAGACTATAACCGAGGGCATTCTTCTTTCGCTTCTTGGTGGATGCCTTGGTCTTGCGTTGGCGAAATGGGTTTTGATTCCCTCCCTGGTCGCGTTATCCAAGAGCTTGCCGCGCAACGGCAATGTCGGCATCAATATTCAGGTCCTCTTGATGACCTTTATCCTTGTGGTTTTTGTTGGCATCTTGATCGGTGTGGCGCCCGCTTTCAGGAGCGCCAAAGTAGACCTACAAGGTTCTCTAAAAGAAGGAGGACGCGGTGTGTCGGGCGGACGGCATCGTGTGCAGCGCAGTTTGGTGGTTGTGCAAATGGCGCTGACGCTGGTCCTGCTCTCCGGCGCTACTCTTCTGTTTCGAACGATCCGCCATCTGTCGGGAGTCAATCCGGGTTTCAGCGCTGAGCATGTTGTAACGTTCAAAATCGGGCTGTCGCCCGCTGTCACCAAGAATCCTGCAACGTGGCGAACTGCCTATCAGCAGTTGCTGGATCGCATTCAGCACCTTCCAGCCGTGGAGGCTGCGGACCTTACAGGCCTGGTGCCTCTCAGCCAGGACGATAATTCCGTGCCTTTCTGGCCTGGTGCCCAAGAAACCGGTTCAGCGGCTGAGGCGCAGCGGGCGCTGTTGTTTTGGACTGCTCCCGACTATTTCAAGACCATGCAGATCACGCTTTTGCAGGGGCGTCTATTGACTCCGGAGGACACTACTAGCTCCGATCCCGTCATCGTTGTGGATACCACCATGGTGCACAATGCGTTTCACGATAAGAATCCTGTTGGGCAGACGATTAAGCTCGCAAGCTGGGGTGCCGTTCGCATCGTGGGAGTGGTGGGGCACGTAAAGAACAAGGGGTTGGGGGAGGAAGGAACCTCCAATCAAAATCAAACCTACGCTTCCATCTACCAGCTTCCAGATCAGTGGGTGCCCGCCATTTTTCCGGGGCTTACGGTTGTGGTTCGGTCGCGAGTGGATGCTGCTGCTTTGCTGCTTGCTATCAAGAACGTTGTTTATGGAGCGGGCAATGGCCAACCGGTTTATGACGTTCAGACGATGGAAGACATCATTTCGCAATCGATTGCAGGCCAGCGTTTTCCTATGCTTTTGCTCGGAGCTTTTGCCGGTTTGGCTTTGGTCTTAGCGACTGTGGGAATTTACGGCGTGATTTCCTATGTGACAACGGAGCGCGTCCAGGAAATTGGCATTCGTATGGCGCTAGGGGCCGAGAAGTGGAGCGTTTTGAAGATGGTTCTTACGCAGGGGCTGGTGCTCTCCCTGCTGGGTGTCTCGATCGGAATCGCCGCCACGTTGATTCTCGGGCCGTTCATCTCCAGCTTCTCGCATTTGCTTTACGGCGTTCGTCCCTGGGACCCGCTTACCTTGATTGCCGTATCGATCCTATTGATTATCGCGGGGCTCGTAGCCTGCTATGTACCAGCGCGTCGAGCAGCGGGCGTTGAACCTATCATTGCTTTGAGAAATAACTAAGACCTGGTGTTCTTGCCAGTTCCTTATTTGATCTGCTCGCGGCCCTGATCGCGGAAGGGCCATTCAACTCCTACTCCCAAGGGGGGATCGTAATCCCCTTTTGGTTGAAAAGCCGTTTTCACTGGATTCCCTGAAACACAGCACTCCGCCGTCTTGAGACGAAAGGTGTGCGTCATGAGCTGAATAAAAACAGCAGGAGGTGGTGATGTTCTCTACCGATAACCTATTTGGCTTGATGCGAACTCGGGCGGAGTCCTTTCCATCAAAACCTGCTGTGCTTGCTCCTGGGCGCGAACAGCTTACCTATAGTGAACTATTCCTTTTTGTTGAGCGAACCGTACGCCGGTTGGCAAGCTTCGGTATTGGATGTGATGACCGGGTGACCATTGTTCTTCCGAATGGCCCGGAAGCAGCGACCTGTTGTCTTGCAGTAGCTGCCGGTGCGATCGCGGCGCCGTTGAACCCATCGTTCACGGCTGCCGAATTTGAGTTTTACCTGCAGGATCTCAAGCCGAAAGCCGTTATTGTCGAGTCTTCGAGGCATTCACCCGTGCTTGAGGTAGCTCGCCGCATGGGTCTACGTGTATTGCATTTGAGCGCTCTGCAATCCGACCCTGCCGGTCTTTTCGATTTGGAATCGGAAGGTGAGATTGGGCAATCCGGTCAGGGTACTTTTGGAAAACCGGAAAATGTTGCGTTGCTGCTCCATACTTCTGGCTCTACTTCACGCCCTAAGAGCGTGCCTCTTACCCATGCAAATCTGTGTATTTCAGCCGCCAACATCGTCGAGTCCCTCGACCTTCAAGGCGAAGACAAATGTCTGAACATTATGCCCTTGTTCCATATTCACGGTTTAGTTGGGGCCGTGCTTTCCTCGCTGACCGCGGGCGGCACCGTTGTATGCACACAGGGCTTGAATGTATTGAAGTTCTTCGACTGGCTCGATGAGTTTCGTCCTACATGGTTTACAGCCGTGCCGACCATGCATCAGTCGATTCTGCACAGGATCGTCCATGGGAATCGGAGAAATCTCGACCACTCGCTACGCTTCATCCGCTCCTGTTCTTCCGCGCTGTCACCCAAATTGATGGGTGAAATGGAGAACGCATTCCAGGTTCCTGTAATTGAAGCCTACGGAATGACGGAGGCTGCTCACCAGATTGCAGTGAATAGGCTGCCGCCCTCGGAACGCAAGCCTGGATCAGTGGGCATTGCCGCAGGCTGCGAAATTGCCGTGGTAGATGACCGTGGAAAGCCTGTCGCTTCTGGAGAGATGGGTGATGTCATTATCCGTGGCCCAAACGTAATCAAGGCATATCTGGGCGATCCCGACGTAAATGCGAAGGCTTTCACTGGAGATTGGCTTTACACCGGCGATTTGGGCAGGCTTGATGCCGACGGCTATCTATTCCTCATGGGCCGCAGCAAGGAGATTATCAATCGAGGCGGCGAAAAAATTACCCCGCGAGAAATTGATGAGGCGTTGCTGGAGCACCCTGCTGTTGCTCAGGCGATAGCTTTTGCAATGCCCGATTCTCATCTTGGAGAAGAGGTTGGGGCAGCCATTGTGTTGAGGGAATCCTGGCTTCCCACAGAGGGCTTGGATCTCGAACTAAAAAGCCTGGTCGCCGGCAAACTAACGGATTTCAAGGTTCCGCGCAAAATCGTTTTCACCGCGGAGATTCCCAAGGGGCCCACCGGCAAGTTGCAGCGTATTGGATTAGCCGAAAAACTTCATGCCCTTGAGGTTCCCAAACCCAGAGTTGTCGAGTCTCATGCCGCTCCCAGCAGCATGGAGGTGCGTCTTATTGCTATCTGGCGGGAAATTTTGGGAATGGAGAACCCTGGTCTTCACGAAGACTTCTTCGACGCCGGAGGAGATTCCATTTTAGGAAGCCAACTAGCAAGTCGGCTGCAAGCTGAATTTGGAGTCGACTTTCCTCACTTTCAGCTTTTTAGCCTGAGGACCATTGCAAAGATTGCGTCTTGGATTGAATTGTTGCCAAAGCGCGGAACATCGTTGCGGAAGCCATTGAGGCCGGAGCGATTGCCGATGTCGTATGGGCAGGAGCGGTTGTGGTTTGTAGATCGGCTGGAGGGAGGGGCGAGCACGGAATACAACGTTCCGGTGGCGCTGCGTCTGAAAGGAGAATTGGATCGGGATTTGCTGGAGCGTGCCCTGAATACG
>DATGIO010000127.1:0-11743 GCA_035295685.1 Candidatus Angelobacter sp. | reverse complement strand
TGGCTGCGTGCGGACGAGTGGCACTGACCGCAGACGCCCACCCAGAAGTGCGCTTGCTGCCATCCGCAGGCACGTAAAGCGCAATGAGCGCAATCGCAATGAAGCCGCCTAGTTCTGACTATTATTGGGAGAAGATTGCCGAGGGGCGCGGTCGGCAAAAGTATCAGCTGTAGGCTCTTCGGAATGTCCAGTACCCCTCGTTGGCCTTTCTGCTCCGCATCCTTAGAAGCGACGCCCCGGCGCGCCTCAAGACCCTAGCGGCACGGAGATATCAAGAAATCGTTGATCGGAGAAAATCCCATCCCCCATGGCTCGCACACCCCGAAATCCACAAACTGATTCAGTGCCCAACACCGCCGTCCGCATTGCGGACGAAGAAATCTATAAACTGGATGCTGAATATCTTCGCAATTGCGCCAACCTTGGCTTACGCCGTCCCAAAAGGATTACGAGAGGTACAAGCTGACGTCTAAATTTCCCCGCGAGAGGGAAGGGAAGTATGGGCCTATCCTGGAGAACCACGCAGCCTATATGGAAGATTTAGAAGAATATTGGAAAGCAATCGAGGAGATGGAATCAAAAAGTTGACTATGCCATTTTCGAGGAACGACCCAGACTTCTGGGGATGCGCCCCGGCCCGCCTTCGGCCCCATGCGCGATTTCATGGGCGTGTTGGCCGCGATCATGGCTTGGTTCCCTTCATCTTGTTCCCAAGAAATGTATCCAGGATGGTGGTCCCGAATCAAGACCGTCCATTCTGAAAGCGGCTTCGAGTGCCCTTCAGTTTTTCGCGCTCGCCCGTCAACGATCCGAGTCCGAGTTTCCCTCCGGCCGAACGCGTAGGCTCCCGCATAGAGAGGATTGGTCAGGATGGCGAGAATTCGGCCATAGACGGGCAGCTTCCCAATGAACTGCTGCTCGCCCTCGTTCTGAACCGAAACGGGCAGCGAGATCTTCTCCCGGTGAAACCACAACTGGACTTGCCGCGCGCTTCCGAGTTCAGTCATCTTGCGGAAGGTCAGATGGAGGGCTTGCTGGATGCGAAGGTCCGGTTCCATCTCGATCTTCCCGCTCGGCATTCAACGGAAACCCAAGGGTAGAGGGAACCGCAATTCTCCTCGGCGGGCTTTCTGGCGAGTCGCCTCCAGCGACCTCGGCCGCAATAGATCCAATTCAAATTCTGCCATGGACTCCTTCATGCCGAGCAACAAACGATCATTGGTGAGGGTGGGGTCATAGACGCCACCCAGGTTCCCCACGACGGCTCCCGTCAACCCGCAGAGTTCGATCGGGTGGTGCCAGTCGCGGCCATTTCGCGCCAGCCGCGATGCCTCGATGCAAAATCCTGCCCCAATGTCGCCGCTACAAACTTCGGCGACTAAACGCTGAAATCCGGGCCGGTCCATCAAGCCCGATCCTGTGCGTCCCAGGTCGTCATCAATGACGACCACGTCTCGAAAGCCGAACGCGCGCGCCTGATCAACCAGACCGTATTGCCGTCGCTGGCTCTCCTGGTTCTGGAGCACCTGCCCCGGTGAGGACTGGCGAATATAAACCATCGCCTTCCGGCTCAGCCGCTCAGCCGTGAGTTTGGGGTTCATTCGCTCCTCCTTTTGGCATCGCGTCCCGGTCTTGTTCGGCGGCGCGCACGAGCAGGTCGGCCAGAGCCAGGGCCAACTCCTGTTGGTTGCCCGGCGGAAGTTTCACCGGCACCCGGTTTAGCAAGGGTAGGTTGAGCTGCGCATAAGATGTTTGTGGCTTCACGGTTACCCTCCTCGGGAAGTGGTTTCAGTGAAGCCTTACCGGATTCAAGGGAACTCCGCAAGGTGCCTAGCAGATCGCGCAACTCGCTCCATGCTTCTACGGCAACCATGGGACGTCCCACGGAGAACTGGACGCACTCGGGACTGAACATCCAGGCGGGAAGAGAACAGAGGTTATGGTTCTGCAGTTCGCAGGCGAGATATTCTGCGTGCCGCTCCTTTCTCCGCCCCCGAACCCGAAGGGATTGCCCGAAGAGCGGATGCCAACGGTAGTAAACCGTGGCGGTCTCAAAAATATACTCCTTATGTAGTGGGTTCCACGGGGATCAGAAAGAGCTTCCTCGCTTGCGCTCTGGCCGAGAAGGCGTGCCGGGATGGATTTACAGCCTTGTATACGCGCGCCGCCCAACTCTTTAGCGAGCTGGCGCTGGCCCGCGCCGACGGCAGCCTGGGAAACAAGTTGGCCCGGCGGGCCCGCATCGATGTACTGATCGTGGACGATGGGGTGCCTGCGCCGCTCGGGGAGAGCGAGCGACGGGAATTCCTGGAAATCTGCGAGACCGTTATCTGACGCACTCGATGATCCTCACCAGCCAACTGCCCGTCGCCAACTGGCACGAGCAGATCGGGGACCCGACTTTGGCCGACAGCATTCTCGACCGGCTGGTGCACAACGCCCACCGCATCGAGATGCACGGCGAGTCGATACGCAAAGAGCGCGGCGGGAAAGAAGCCTGAGCCGAAAAAAGGAAGATACCACGGGTCGAGGGAGCGTCCGATCCTTGATCCTGGGCCAACCGGGCGCAAGATTTTGGAGGGGGGATCAGATTTTGGCCAACAACCCCAAAGAGCCGGAGAAGAGCGAACCCGGGCGGCGCAGACGCACCGCCTGCGTCGCGGCGCTCCGAGAACGGCGAGATAAAAGCGCGGTGGAAATGCCGCCCCATGGGAAGCGTGGAAAACTCCAAAACCGACTTTTCCACGCTTCCCACCAGGCTTGGAAATCCGGCAAGAAACACAGACGCCGGATTTCAACATTTCCACCGCGCCGACGGCGGGATCAATCAATCTCTCTGGGAAGGAGAAAAGAAAAACCGTGATCGGGACCGAATTTCAGTTGACCCATCCCCGTCACTTCAAGCACCATAAGAACGTCAGCGTCGCTTCGCTCCAATCGTGATGATTATGATGCGTCGGAATCACCCATCACCATCATCGGAATCCGCACCCGAAGCTCTTCGTCGGAATGGTCGTTTACAACCGAAGCGCCCGGACATTATTTTGAAAGCTCACTCTTCGGATACGATTTACGTTACATTCACCCCGAATTCGTAAATTGAGGGGCACTGCTCTGATTCCATCACGGCGTCGGCTCCTGCAACTGCGTACACTTGGTGAGGCTAATCGACCAAGGCCGCAGAAGAAAGGAGCCGAACATGCTCATTATCGGATGGGATTTACACACACGCTATCAACAAATCGCGATGCTCGACACGGAAACTGGGGAACTCGTAGAACGGCAGTTGGAACACGCGAACGGTGAGGCCGACGCGTTATATGAAAGTCTGCCCTCCGCGGCTCGGGTCGGGATCGAAGCGACGATTCCGGCGCAGTGGTTTGAGCGACTGCTGGTCAGGTGTGGTCACGAACTTTGGGTGGGGGACTCGACTCGGATTCGAGCCATGGTAGTCCGCCAGCAGAAGACCGATGTTCGGGATGCGGTTCACCTGATGAAGTTGCTGCTCACGAACCCATTCTTGCGGATCTGGATCCCCTCGGCAGAGGAACCCGATCTGCGGCAACGGCTGTTGCATCGGCAGCAGTTGGTCTGGATTCAAACGGCCACGAAGAATCAACTCCACGCGCTGGCCATCAGCCAAGGCGTCTGCCGGAAAAGCAAACTGTGGAGCGAGCAAGGCCGCAAGGAACTGGAAAGCCTCTCGCTCGGACCTTGGGCCGCTCGACGGCGCCAGGAACTTCTGCGGATGCTCGACCAGCTCGACCGGTCGATCGCGGACTTGAACCATGCGGTGAGAGAAGAAGGGCAGAAGCGCGCTGAGGTTGTCCGCCTGATGACGCATCCCGGAGTAGGTCCCGTCATCTCGCTGGCCTTCGTGCTGACGGTGGGTCCGGTGGAGCGGTTCCGGCGGAGCAAACAGGTAGTCAGCTCCTCCGGATTGAATCCGCGCGAACAATCGAGCGGAGGCCGGCAGCGCCTGGGCTCGATCAGCAAGCAAGGCAACTCGATGATGCGTTGGCTGTTGGTGGAAGCCGCCCAGACGGCCGCGCCGTTCGATCCGGAACTGCGCCGCGATTATCTGCGATGGAAGTTCCGTCGCACGGGGGGCGTAGCGAAGATCGCCATCGCCCGCAAGCTGGCGGTGCGATTGTACTGGATGATGCGTACCAAATGTGACTATGCGCAGCTTGTCCGCATGCAAGGTAGCCCGCGGAGGAACCTGGTGGAGACAACTCCATCGAGGTTTTGATGGGGCGCCTTGCCTCCCTGGAAGAGCAGGGAGTTTGAACCACGAATCATGGTCGTGATGACCGCATAGATGGCTGGTGGGATTAACATCCACCGCAGGATTCTCAGAGGCGGGCCTTGGTCGAGACAAGCCAAAAGATTCCTTCCAGGGACGAAGCTTCGCTTCGTCCCACTCCGATTGTTGATGTGGTGGGCGCGGCCTCAAGGGTCTTCGATGAACGATCAGGCAAAAGGCGCCGCATCGCCCTTGACCCCGCGCCCGGCACGCGGACCTACACGTGTGCCCAAAAAGTGCTTGACAGCGCCGACGCCGTTATAGATGTTCCTCCGTCGATGGTTTCTAACCAACTCCAATCGAACAGATTAGAACAGAACAGTGCCCCTCAATTTACGAATTCGGGGTAAAAGGAAGATCCGTCTGAATAGTCGAAACTTTTGCCCATTAGCGCTGTGGAAGCGGCCAGCTTTTTCGGCGGTTCACAACGGTCTACTATTTGAATGCTCTATTTTCTTATAACGGAGAAGCAGGCTACCAGGGGCGGAACTAATCTGTACACGTAATCGGGTAAGTTCAGCGCCGGTCATGATTCGCTTCCGGCTGATGCGATAAGATTCGGCAAAGCTCACTTGATATCTGGAATGGGGGTCCAAGCCACGCAGCCTCATGTAAAAGATAGTTTCAGGACATTCAGGCCGACGAAAGAGCATGGCAAATCCCGCGCCTAAATCTGCGCGATTGAACTGCCAGGCACACCAACGAGCCGGGTCAGCATCAATGCTCGAGAGAGGGTAATAATCTCCTAGCCAGAATGGGCGCAGAGACTTTACTTCTTCAATGGCCGT
This sequence comes from Candidatus Angelobacter sp., assembly GCA_035295685.1. Taxonomy (GTDB): domain Bacteria; phylum Acidobacteriota; class Terriglobia; order Terriglobales; family Acidobacteriaceae; genus Angelobacter. Next base: position 6,649 of record DATGIO010000127.1, on the reverse strand, counting down.
TCTCAACTCGTCCAGCGGGATATATCTTGATTGGAGGTCCAAGCCAATCGCGACACCTGTCGTAGCAGCGCTGCGAAATGTATAGGGGTCCAACCCGTGGACTATGGTGGAATCAAGAGGCACCCAGAGATTCAACTCGGCGGTTTCCGCCTGATCTAACACTGGATAGGGAAGCCCAGAGTCATCCACCTCGCTCCGCGTCAGCGATCCGATGCTTCGTTTCATCACTTCGATATCCGGACCAGTAATTCGCCAGTTGGCATTGTCGATCAGCAACCCCGGATGACTTTTCAAAAGTCCGTCCCATAACTTATAAAGACCCTCCACATCACGGATTTCCGTAATGCCTTGACGATCAGGCTCATCTGCTGCTCTCCAAAACGGCAGGGGGCAGATATTCGAATCGTTACGGTAAATATCAACTCCCCAGTCCTGGATTCGCTGGGAAAGGAGTTGCGTCATCCACTGGCGGGCAGCGAGAGCGCCAAGGTTGAAGATGCCACCCCATTTTCCTTCGCCTGGAATGTGCAATATCCACTCCGGATGTTGTTTCGCGATGAATGTTCCGGGCGCCACTCGCTTTGGCTCAAACCATAAAATGAATTTGATTCCTCTCTCGTGCACTGCAACACCTAATGGCTTGAGACCAAGTGGAAATTTCTTCCTATCGGGTGCCCAATTACCCGCGCCGAAAGGCCATCCACCTTTGAACCAGCCGGCATCCAGCCAATAGGCTTCGATTCCCACTTGAGGCATCCCACGAATTAGGGCAAGCTGGTTTTTCTCGTTCACATAATTGAGCGCGTCATCAGGCGTTGGAAGGCCGTGCGCGTGGTTGAGGTCGGAAGGGTGCAGTCGGGGAAGCACATCCAAAGGGTTTTTTTCCATTTTCCTCGCAATTCCATCGAAAAGGAGTACATAGGCGCCGGTGTGTGAAACGGGGTCCATCGCAACTTTGCCATTCACTTTTGGCACGTAATATGAAATCAACAAATGCCTGAATTGATTGTGCCCCTCCAAGTGGTCCCTCCCTTCCCATTGCAACAATAATATTCGTGGAGTGCGGATAATCTCTCCTGGATGGAGCTTGAAGTGAGTGGTCTCTTGTCCGGCTCGCAAAGTAACTTCGTTACCGAAGCCTCGGTGTATCTGGAGCACCCATTGGCCGGTCCATCCGATGGCTCCAACGATCCCGCCATTTTCCCAATGCACATCGAAATACGGGAAACCGGTCGCTGCTTGCCTCCCGCCTTGCATGTAGTAATGCTCGAAACTATAACTTTCCCCGGCGGTTAAGATCTTTCGGATGGGCAAGAAGTCGTCAGGTTTCGCGGAACTGCCGTGCGCCGAATGAAAGACCGGACTGTCATTGACGGGCACCGCGAATCGGAGATCTAATGGAAGAAGATTTTCAATAACAGGCGTATCAGCATCTCCACTGTTGCGGAGCCTTAGAACCCAGTCGACGGCCGAAAAGCCTTTATAGATCGTCATCTCATCGATAATTTCGAGGCCGGTTTGTGGATCACGGTAAGTCACTAGCCGCCGCTCGTTTCCATCGGGCAGTTTCTGCCTGACCCGATTTTTAATCCATCGAGTTAGAAGTTGCTGTGAAGGTTTGCCGCCGTACACGAAGGAGAATGGCGTTTCTGTGAGCATTTTCGAGATCAAATCTGGCTGGGAAGCATGGGTTAATCTACTGTGTCTCGCCTGCGCTGCGACGGCTTGCGAAGCCAACGCAGCAAAACCCAATAACAGCAACGGGAATAGCACTTTCAGGGTTTTCTGTAGCATCACGCGATCTCTCATTAGAAGAGGTCAGGAATTTCTTTTGATGATTACTGTCGGATTCCAGATCACCGGGTCAGGCGAGTGATAACCGGTATGCCGAAGGATAAACCGCACCATATCGCCGGCTGCAACACGGATACCCTCAAGTTTGTATGAGGTCTTCTCTGAGAAGTCAGAAGAAATTTCAGCCCAACCGCTTTCAGGCCATATCTGGTGTTGGTTTTGAAGAATCAGGGCTCGAACCTTGCGCCCATTCTGCGCACTGGGATCTTTGCAGAGGCTGCCGCAAACCGAAATCCAGCCATCGGCAGGTACCATAAATGTCCGTGCAACATCAGATTTGGCTCCGGGCTGCAGCCAGATTCGCCCGATGATGGCAGGGTCAGAACCCATCCATCTTCCTTCATATCCTCCTGAATCCCAGCGCAACTCACGAAACTCACCGTCGGTTAAGGATTCCTCATACCTCCACTGGCCGGCACCTTGAATAGAGCTGAAGCCGCCAAGTGCTGTGTATGTTTCCGGCTCACCCGGAATAGTCTGTGCGATCGCTATTTCGCTCCGGTTGCCATCTCCGTCCACAGTCCGAACTTCATAACGGCGGTTCAACAGTTCGCGAGCATTTCCCTGATAGTCGAAAAAGAAAGTCCCTTTCGCAACTTTGGATATCGGCACTCCTTCTCGAAGCACCTCGTAATAAGAAATCCAATGGTTGTCGTGACCAGGCAACCAGGAAACTTCAATCCCTTGCACCCCAAGATTGCTGGCCAATCTTTTCGTGACTTTTCTGGGAGGATCGGGAGGCGTCTTGTCCATGCCCGATCCCGGGTGATTCGGCAAGTTGAGGAAGACAAGTTCCCCCGGTTGGATGGAATCAAATTCGATCCCGCGCTTCATTAAATCGTCGCCTTTGCGTTGCTGCCGAAGCGGCGACTTATCACACTGCACATCATAGGACGCGCCTGGCACCAATCCTCGAGGTTTGATGATTATGGGCCTGCCAGGTCCTGGTTCAAGCTGGATCGGCCGAGACAAGGCGGCATACTTGAAGCCCATTGCATCTGCCATTCCTTGGTTCAGATCGATATCTGTTGAGGCTAGAACAGATCCATCCTCAGCGCGTATTACTTTCAGTGTATAAGTTCCCTGTGTGTTAACGTCGACGTATTGGCCCAGATGAGTTATCGTAATCGGCTGCTTGCCTAATTGAATGGCCATGCCAAAGAATTTACGCTCAACCGGTCTCTTTCGCCCGAGCTTCCAGATTGAGGTGACGTAGGAAGCCAAGCCCGACCCTGTTTTATATTTGAAGTTGAGCGGTCCAAAAACTTCACCTGGAACGCCGTAGTAGCGATACTCTCCATCGATAGGGTCCTCGTAGATGCCAGTATCAGCGCGAGCAATATTTGTCGTGGTGATCCAGGTCATCTCCCAAGGCCCGCCATAGTACGCATCCTGAATAGCGGGACGTTGGGGGCGGCTGACAAAATAGTAGGTAGGGCCTAATTTTGCGTGCTTAGCAATAATGATGCCCTTCGAACCATCGCGATTCATGCGCTGGAAATACCAGATGGGATCATCATTCTCGACCACAGGCCGAAAGACGTGGCTCCAGCGACCGACGACGCCCTGTTCGCCCAGATAGTGGTAGATTTCCCAGTCTTTCCGGATCGCTTCAATGTCTGGTCCATCACCTGGGTCGCGATACCAACAAGGATCCATGCAAAGGTGAACTCGATCGCTGGCCGTCAGATAAAAAGTGTGATCAAAATCTGAGACGTTGTGATATTTGTCGGGCGGTATTAAAAGCGAAGTGTAGTAGCTGCTGTAAGGCCCTACGCCTCCATCTGTATACTCTCCGGATTCGGCCATGCGGGCGAGGTCGTAGCTGATCCACCTTCCTCCACCAAAGCAGGCATCAACCCCACTTTCTATGTTGTCTTCTTTAAACCTGCGCACTAGGCCGCGAAAATTCTGGTCGGATTCGAGATACTTGGTATCTGTAGCACTGACGGCTGGCGCAATGTCATACCGCCATTGGAAATCGCCCCAGGCTTTGACATTTTTGCGCAAGAGTTCTCCTTGCCAGGTGGCCGTCACCGTGATTGACTGCTCAAAGACATCCTGCTTTGGGATGAGCCATTCGGGATGTTCTTGCCCAATCCTGGATTCGCGTGTGGCGAGGAAGGTGGGATACCACAGCACCCATTTCATTCCTTGCTTGGCAAGGTATTCCAAGGTCAGATGCCAATCCGGGCCATTCCAACTTCCCCACTGATCGTACCAACCGGCGTCATCCCACAGGATATCGCCCCCGGCCTGCCGCATTAAATCCACATAGCGCAAATCTAGGGCCAGTCTTCTACCCCAATTATCGGCGCACGGTGTGCCTCCGGTCCCGACCCAAGGCGAAGGCCAATCAACTGCCCAGCGTGTCTTTGCAAAATAGGCAGGGTTGGTGAAATCCCAGAAATACTGATATTGCCAATCCAGTAATAGATTTCCCATGGCATCGAGATCGTCGGTGAAGGCGCCCATAAAGGCTCTGGGTGTTTCAATCTCCTCTTGCGACCTCAAGCTTTTGCAGTATCCTGCCACACTCAGTGACAAATGCACCGGACGACCTCGGAAATTGCCAGCTTTGAGCCTCCAGTGTCCGAGGTAGTCCCATCCAGCCATGACGCCGTCCCGAGCTTCTGAGTCGTAGAGCACCAGCAAGGGAAGATGAGCACTGTAACTCATGCCTCGCGGTCCGGTATCGGACGGGTCATAGGAGTCGAAGGTCCGAGCATACATTCGTGACATGGGCTCCATCTTCAGCAGCTGACTTCCGTTATAAGCGCCTCCACCGGTCATGTAATAAAGTCGCAGCCTGTCAACGTCGGACGAAAAAAGACAACACTCCAGAAATCCTGGATCAACAATCTTGATTGGCCGGAAGGAATGATTCGAGATCGTCAGCCATTCGCGAATAATCGAGGTCTTGGGATAGATAACGTAATGCTTTACCGTTTGGAGCGAGCCATGCCGTAAAGCCAAATCCAATTGCAATTCGCCTTGCGCGAGTCGGTGGGACGACACATCCACCATGTCCCATCGGCCATCGCTGCCTGAAACCTCATGTCCGTCTGCCATGAAAAGGATTTCATCCGAGACGGCTCCATTCTGGATATACTCACGTCCGGATATTTTGTTTTTGAATGAAGTCAACTGAATCCGGCCATGATCGAGCTCAATGGTTTTTTCAACTCTCGATGTCCCCATGATCCAGCGGTTGCCTTCCTGTCGGAGGTAGCTATCGAAGCTCTCAAGCGATAAGCCCCTTGAGAAGGCCCTGCCCTGCGAGAAGGCCGGAAGGCCGGTGATCGTGCCTCCCGCACCTAGAATTGTGGCTTCGAGAAAGCGCCGTCGATTCATTAAGCAACCTCGCCTTTCCATTACTTAGTTCAAAAGCCCTTGAGAAGCGCGCATTATGCTGCCGTGAGTAAATTGAAATCGCGGGCTGGCTGGCGATGAAGAAAGTGGCTGTATTGAAGCGGCCCATCAGTCTCTGGAACATCCGGGTTTCGCCGAATTCCTGCTCTCACCAACGGATGGTCCATCCACCATCGACCACTACGGAAGCACCTGTCACAAACGATGAATCGTCACTACACAGAAACAAAGCTGCTCGAGCAATCTCTTCGCCCGTGCCGAACCGCCCCAGAATGGTTCTTTGCAGGCAAATTTGACGTTCTTCCTCTGATGCAATCCTCGTTGGCCCGGTATCGATCGACCCGGGCAGAATGGCGTTTGCCCGTATCTGCGGGGCATAGTCCAGCGCCAGCGATCGCGTAAGCGCCAGGAGTCCAGCTTTGGCAACGTCATAGGCGGGAGTTTTGGGAAATGCGATTAGGGCGTGAATAGAGGCTGTGTTGAGGATCACCCCGGAACCCGCTCTTAACATATGAGGGATGACATATTTTGAGCCGAGGAATGCCGCCTTCAAGGTGACAGCGAGCGTTTGGTCCCATTCTGATTCTTGGAGTTCGACGATTGGTTTTGAAATATTCCAAAAAGCATTGTTATGGAGAATGTCGATTCCGCCAAACTCTCCGACGGTCGTTTCAACCATCCGCTGCAACTGCGCTCGCTGACTCACATCCGTGGAGATAAAGCGCGCGACTCCGCCTTCGGCAGTGATCTCCCGGACCACGCCCTGTCCGCGCTCCGCATCAATATCGGCGATCACAATCTTGGCTCCCTCGCGGGCAAAAAGCCTGGCGGTTGCTGCGCCAATGCCGGACGCTGCGCCAGTAATGATTGCAACTTTACCGTTGAGTTTCATTGGATCAACTCCTCGTGGCTACAGTTCCATGAACACGCCACCCCATCAATGACTCTGTTCCACATAGATGAGGTCGCTGCTGTATTTATGCCGTAGGTTCACGACCAGCCCCAGATTCATCAGTCGAGTGCCGCTTAACATACCCTCTGCAACAGAACCATCTTCCGACCGGATTTTGTACTGCCCGTCAGGCTCCAATCCCTTGAGGCGGACGTGCTGGGTGTTTTGATCGTTGTTGGGGCGAAAAATATAAACGGTGCCCCGCCTAAGGCTGGGACTCCAATAAAACATTCCATCCCAATGAAGGCCGTCCGGACGCGGCAAAATGTGATGAACGACGACATCGCGCAGAATGGGGCGAATCCAGGACTTATAAATCCTGGTGGCACGCTCCACCCCGGCAACCTCTTCGGATGTCCAGTTAGCGCTGTGGGTAGGATCGATCTGCCAGGCGCTCATCATCGCGGACCGCCAAAGAAAGGGGAGGGGACGATCCGATGTTTTGTTGTAAAAGTTCTCGTAAGTGTAGGC
>DATGIO010000126.1:0-41490 GCA_035295685.1 Candidatus Angelobacter sp. | reverse complement strand
TCTTACTGACTCGTATTCGACGTCACAATATTGAAGTTCGGACTGAACGAATCGAACAAGCCGAACAATTCAACGAGCTTTGCCTGATTTCCCTGCAGATGCGCGTGGCCGGCTTCAATCTCTTTTTGCAGGGTAGTCACGCGGAAGAGAATGGCGACCAACAGCTTTTTGGGAATCTCCAGGGTCACATCCGCCTTCTCCAACTGTTTTCCTGAGCTGTAAACCAGAACGCCGTTCTCCAGAGACACCGCGTAATCGCCCTCGCCGGTCAGCTTAAAGTTAAAGGTGCTCGCCTTGCCCGCGGCCTTCGGACCATTGAGGCTGATGCCTAGAAAGTCGAAGATCATGTCTCCGGTGAGCGCACCCACATCCGGACTCGCGGTGAAAGTAGTCGTCTTGGGCGGACCGTTACGCAGCTCTGAAGCGCCTTGAAGAAACTCATTTCTCCAGGTGGAATTTTCCGTCTGGTAGCCAAGCTGCTCCAGGGCATCGGCTTCCAGGTTGCGGGCGACTTGATTCGAAGGATCGGCCATCACCACATGGCTAAGCACTTCGGCCACAAAGCGGTACTCTCCCTTGGCAAATTCGGTCTTGGCCTTGGCGATCACCGCATCGGCGCCGCCCATGAACTCCACATACTTCTTGCCGGCCTCAACCGGCGGCAGCGGATAGAGATGCGCCGGGTTGCTGTCGTAGTATCCCAGGTAGCGCTGGTAGACGGCCTTGGAGTCGTGATTGAGCGAGCCATAGTAGCCCCGGTTATACCACTCTTTGGCAAGGCTCTCCGGAAGCTTGATCATTTCGGCGATCTCATTCATGGTGTAGCCCTGGTTGGCCAGGTGCAGCGTCTGATCGTGAATGTACTTGAACTGATCGCGCTGCTTCTTCATGTATTCGACGATCTCGGCATTGCCCCATTTGGGCCAATGGTGCTGGCTGAAGACCACCTCCGTCTTGTCGCCGAACATGTCGATGATGTTGTTGATGGCCTTCCACCACGCCACCGCATCGCGCACCTTGGCGCCCCGCAGCGTGTAGAGATTGTGCAGCGTATGCGTCAGGTCTTCCGCCGCGGCCATGGCCTTGAACTGCGGCAGATAGAAGAGCATTTCCGCCGGAGCCTCCGTATCGGAAGCCATGAGAAAGACAAATTCCACTCCATCAATCGTCTTGGTTTCGCCGGTGGTCTTGATGGAGTCAGTGGGCTGAATCAAGGTCGGCTCGCCAAAGCTGGTGGTTTTACCCAGGCCAGCGTCGAGCTGCCCCTTGGGGCTCCGGGGAAGCAGTGCACCATACTGGTATTGGGCGCGCCGGGTCATGGCATTGCCCGCATAGACGTTCTCGGAAACCGCCTCGCGCAAAAAGCCCTCAGGCGCATAGATCTTCGTCTTGCCGGATTTCACGTCCTCTTCGGAGACCACTCCTTTTACGCCGCCATAGTGATCGATGTGGCTATGGGTATAGATCACCGCCACCACAGGCTTCTTAGGACGATTGGCGAAATAGAGATCCATGGCCACCTTGGCCGTCTCTTTGGTGATTAGCGGGTCGATCACAATCACTCCGGTGTCGCCTTCGATGATGGTGATATTCGAGAGGTCGAATCCGCGCAGTTGATAAATCCGGTCCACCACCTTGAACAGCCCGTTATTCATGTTGAGCTGCGCCATGCGCCACAAACTGGGATTGACCGTTGCCGGCGCTTTCTGCCCTTTGAGGAAGTCATAGGAATTGAGGTTCCACGCATCCCGCCCATTCGGAAGCTTGATTTCTCCTCCTGGAATGGCCGCAATGAAGCCTCTGCTTGCCTCCTCGTAATCTTTCCGGTCGTTGAACGGCAAGCGCTGCAAGACGGCCGCGTTGCCTTCCGCTGTGATCTGCGTGGCATCTTTGGGTGGCTGCTGGGCCTGATTTTCTTGCTGGGCTCGAGCGCGCGGAAGGAATCCTACAGAAAGCGAAAAAAGGGCAAGGCAGACCAATTTGTGCCGGATCAACAGGTACCCCCTGAAAAGTAAAACGCTAGTCTACGACAGCAGGAAGGAATGTATCTTTAATCTTATCTTCTGAATTTAGACGAGCACGCGATTTCGAGGGTTGTTTAATAGACTCTTGTCAAAGAGATGCTCGCGATCCAGCGGTAACCACCTTGCCCCGTCTCCTATATATAAGGTCTCTCCAAGCGAAAGCTCCGACATCATTCTCTATTCTTTATTCCATCGGTGGCGGCGGTCCGGCTTGATCGAGTTGCTTGGCCACATCGATGTCTTGCCGTGGAATTTCCGCTTGCGCCGAAGGAGGTTTCGGCGGATCGCCTGCCGGTTCCAGCGCGACCTTCTGCAGGTCGCTCATCTCCGGTTCGGATTTTAATCGCGGCGATGTCTTGAGCCCGACTCGATACGCTTCGATGTCCTCTTGCTTGCAAATATGCTGGGTCCAGGAAGGATGGCTTGCGCTTCCATGATCCGCCGCAGATGCTTCCGCCTCCCACAGTTTTCCGCCTTGATGGCTGGCAATCCTCTGGACAGAGGCGCCACAACTTTCGCACGTCCAGGCAAACTGCACGGTTTCAGGATGGGCCGGATGGCCCACGGAAGCATCGGAACGTACAGGTAAAGACACCGGCACCAAGACGGATGTGGTGGAGGCAATGGAGGTCGACGCCACAGAAGCGGTCACGGGCGGTGGCGCGGCATTCCCGCCAGGATGATGCGCGGCCTGCTTGCCCTCCAAATGCCTGCGAATATGCTCCTCATAAATCGGACGCCGCTTCGGAATGACTTTGCCATCCGCATCGGTTTCCGCCTGCGAATAAGGACGGTCGCGCAAGGGATGATCCGGAGGCACTTCCAAGTGCTCCTCATTCAGAAACTTCCAGGCATGCAGCGCATAGGATGGAAGATCGGCATTCTTCTCCTGGCGCGCGGGATGGCCGATATGAGGAACGTCCAGCATCTCCCTGGGCGCGCCCGTGGCTTCGTCGTAATAGGTGAGGCTTATCAAAGGCTCCTCATCGGTAAGAATGTTGTTCTGGCCGCGCGGCTCGCGAAACGATTTCACAAGCGCATTGTGGCTGACTCCCTGGGAGTCGATGAAAATAACAACGTCGTTGGCTCTCACTAAATCTTCTCCCTGCTTATGGATTGGTTGTTTGATTTGCCGCTCCCGCCCCTTGCATTTGCAGAGGCGCTCTCAATCCCGAAATCGCCGAGTTTGGCGCTGCCGGAGCGGACGGCAATGGCGGTGCTTGTGGAACTCCCCCCGGCGCTGCTGGCGACACCGCGGGTCCGGCTGGCCCGACAGCCTTGGCCATCGCCTGCTGCTTGCGGAACTGCATCTCCATGCACAGCTTGATGAAGGCGATCAGGTTTCGTTTTCCTGCATCGTTCGACTCCCACTTGTCGTAGTGCTCGATGGCCCAATCGGGAACGATCTTGAGCAGCGCACCCAGGTCATCGATAAACATCTCCGGCTGAATGCTCGGAACATCCACCGCCTGCAGCAAAGGCGAGCCATTGGGATTCATGGCGGGATTGCCTGCGGCATCTTTCACCGGCACATGCTCTTCGGTTGGCTCGCTGGCCATGAGCAGGTCAATCAGGTGCAGCGCACGCGACTCGGAGAGCGCCCCCGGCGCGATGAGCCCTTTCATGCCGAAGCTGCGGATGCAGGCATCGACGTTCTTCGGCTCTTCAAACAGCATGGCGGCAATGGCCTTGCCGCTATCGCTCAAGATCCTTTCCCAGAATGCCTGCACCTGCTCGGCGGTCATGGGGAAGCCCTGGTCTTCTTCCGGCTCCACGTGGACGGAGCCGCGCATTTGGCCGGGATGCACATACTCGTTGCGGAACCCGCCGGTCTTATCGGTGATGGTGCTCCACCACTTCTCCGTCATGTTGCGGGCCGCGCAGCTTACGCCCTGCTCGGCAGCCTCGGCGGACTGTCCGCGAATCTGGTTCCAGAACAACGTGAGCTTGCCCTTGGCGGTGTTTAACTGCTGCGCCTGTCCGGAGGCCGTGCGCACGTTGTCCCCCGGATCGCCGCCGATGATCTGCGGCATTACGCCGGTCAATAGTTGCATCTGCCCCGGCAGCGATTCCATGTAAGCGAGCAGTTGCGGCTCGATTTCGAAGACAAACTGATGGACCATATTGGCGAGCGATTGCTGTGCCGGAGCGTTCTTTCGCAGCGCCACCGGATTGAACACGCCCGGCAGCAGCCCTTTACGGTTGAGGGCCTTGGTATCGATGTACTCGGAGTTCACGATCACCAGGCCCGCGGCCATGCGCTCGAAGAAATCGTCCACCATGTAAGTAAGGCTGTTGAACCGCTTCTGGATAGGTAGAGCCGAACCACCCACAGGGATACCGGCCAGGCCCACATCGTCGCAGGTAGAAGCGTGCGTCCACTCCTCTGCGATGGAAGCCTCCTGCACCTGCAAGACCATGTCTTTGCCCACGTGCGCAATCATGCAGCCCTTCGGATACTTCTGCTTCAGCCGCCTGGCGGCCTGCTGGTCTTCGATAAAGCTGTAAGCCCACGGCTGCACCCAGTCGCGCGTGTAGGTTGGGTCTTGCTGAATGGTCGTCTGCACAAACCCGCCCGCCACAGCGGACATCGCAATCTGCCGCGCCTGCCTCTGCTGCTGTTCTTCCGAGCCATCGGCCCCCATGCCTTCTTTCAAGTCGCCGTAATAGTCGGGAAACACATCCCGCAGCCAGCCCAGCGATACTTCCATTTGCAGGCGCACCAGCGGCGTCTCCGAGGGCTTGGTCGCCTTGGGCTTAAACATCACATGCAGCGGCCCGTAGACATCGCCGCACACCATGCCGTTCGGTATCTCCGCCTGCTCTTCCGCCACCGGAACATCGTCTACATAGCCGGGATAAAGATCCGCAGAGCCCAGCGGCGCACCGCACTGCGGGCACGTAGGCTGAGCGCCAGCGGACAGCATGGCCACTGGCGTGGCCGCTCCACATTGGCCGCACACATAGCGATCGGGAATAAGCTGCTGTTTCGATACCCGCAGCGTGGTCTCTTTGTGCGTTTTGAACCGCTCGGCATCCACCACGTAGCGCGTGTACTCCCAATAGTGTCCGGAGCACCAGAACTGAAACAGCTTCTGCAGATGCAGCTTTCGCGCATTGTTCTTCTGCGCGATGATCGTCATGGCGGTGCTGCCCGCCTTAGCGGTCTCGCGGTCCTCCGATTCGTCGGCGTTCTGCGGAGACACCGTGTTCCTCGGCAGGTCGGCGGAGAGCATGGCCTGGTAGCCGAAGAAGAGCATCTGGTAGAAGTTCGTCGGCAGGTCCGAGAGGCTCAGATCCTCATCTTCCTTCGTTGCATCCTGGTCGCCGGTTGCGCTCAGATAGTCGGAGAAGCCCTGAAAGCTGTTGAACAGGTCGGTGGTGTCCGACCAGAAATCGAAGAAGTGATTGCCCTTGAGAAACTCATACGCCTCCAGCGTGCGGGCAATGATCGAGCGGAACTCCATGGCCCATTCATCCACCTGCTTCTGCATGGCGTCGAGCAGGAGCTTGATGTCTTGCTGGTCCTGCTGCGAATGGCGATCGAACCTGCCGCGCGCAGGCGCCGAGCGGGTTGGCTCATCGCTCTGGGCGCCGCCATTCTGAGACCAGCCGGATTGCTTCCCTTCAAATGTGAGTTGCTGGCGCATCCTGTTTTCCAATGGGTGCAGGGGTAGTAAAATGCTGGCTAACAGAAGAAGCGGGAGAGAAATGGAAGCGGCAAGCGACCTGAGAGCGATTTACGCAACGAGATTTGCCAACGCAGATAGCTATCGACAGAAAATATGGCTTGTCTTAGCCGGTTTTTTTTCGCGCTGGATATCCGGCGATTCTGCGGTGCTGGACTTGGGATGTGGCCATTGTGAGTTCATCAATGCCATTCACGCAAAGCGAAAATTAGGAATGGACCTTAACCCCGATGCTACGAGCTATGCGGGGGCCGATGTCAAAATCATCCAGGCCGATTGCTCCAAACCATGGCCCATTGAGGAACGGCTGGACGCAGTCTTTACCAGCAATTTCTTTGAACATCTGCCGACCAAGTCCGCTCTGATCGATACACTGCGGCAGGCCCAATCCGCTTTGCGCCCGGGCGGCTTGCTGATCTGCCTGGGACCAAATATCAAATACACCTCGCGCGAGTATTGGGACTTTATCGATCACTACCTGCCTCTCAGCCATGTTTCTCTGGAAGAAGGCCTGCGCCTGGCCGGTTTCGAGATTCAGACTACAATTCCCCGCTTCCTTCCATACACCATGAGCGGCAAGCGCGAGTCCCCGATTTGGATGGTGCGGCTCTATCTATCGCTCCCACTTGCCTGGAGACTATTTGGCAAGCAGTTCTTGATCGTCGCCCAGAAGCCCGCCAAGTGAGCGATCTCCCGGCTGTCCGCTTCGGCTGGATGGCGTTCCGTATCCGGTGTCTCGTCCTCCGATGCCCTCGTCCACGCCACGTTGTATCCGCTCAGTATTCATGATGCTGAGCGCAGCTACTGGTTCAGCGTCGATCTGCTCGTTCAATCTGCTCTTGCAGTGCTGCAAATTCCTGGCCGATTTTTTCGCGGACGAGGTGGGCCGTATCCGGATCCAATGAAGCGCGGACGTTGCGGAACTGCGGTCTACCCTGCTTCTCGATCTTGCGCAGCGCCGGGCCGAGGCTCGAAATTCTGGTGCGCGCAATCCGCTTGAGCTCCGTCTTGGTGCGCTCCAGTTTCTCGCGATAACGGGCTTCTCCGCTCGCTGGCGAACTCGGCGCAGAAGTTTGCGCGGCTGCCGCACTTCCTGAATCCGTTTCCGCATGGACAGGCGACGCGCTCTCGGAGCCGATGGGCGCAGTATCCATAAAGGAAGCACCCTGGCTCCCATAGAAATAGTTGTGAAGCTGGATGCGCTCGCGATCGCACTTCTCATATCGCTCTTCGGCCCGTCTTTCCGCTCTCATCAGTTCGGCGCGATGGTAGCGATACAGCGCCGCCACCGCCAGCAGGGCCAGCAAAGCTTGATCGAGGTTCATGCCACTCGCTCGCCTTTGCGGCGTCCGCGGACGGCGTCCAGCATGCGGCTCCGCCTGGACTCGCCGTTATCGTTCTTATCGTTGGGCGCGCCGCCTTCGCCTTTGCCACCTCTATCTCCTCTATCATTGGGCGATTTCTTCGGTGAGCCCGCGAGCGGTTCGTTGTCCGCGCAGCATGCGTTATCCATCACCGGCATGCCGATCAGCCTGCACCATTTCTGGCGTCCTTCGCTGTCGGGCCGAGCGAGCATGTGCCGCCCCTCGTCGCAGCGCACGCAGCCGAAGCCCAGCGGATTCCCGGTGGCTCCGAAGGCGATGCGCTCGTCGGTCATATGCTTCTTGCTCTTGTCCGAATAGCGGGCTTCGGGATCGCCGGCGTTCACGGTCTCCCAGAACATGCAGCTCTGAAAGTGTGGATCGCTGAGCGGCTGAATGCGGATGAGGCACTCGGCTCCCTCGCGCTTGTTGCAGGCGGAGCTGCTGCCGTCATTCCTCCCGCCACAAAGATAAGCTCCCGCCGGATCGTACAGGTTGCTGAAACCGCAGCGTTTGTCCGCATACTGCCGCAACCGGATTGCATCCTGGCGCACCTTGGCCCATTGAACCTCGTCCTGGGCAGTGAAGCTTTTCGGCGCGGCAAAGTGGCCATCGGGCCCGATCTTCTGGTCGATGATCGGGCGCGCGTTGGCTTTGGCGGAGCTTGTCTCCGCTTGCCGCTCGCCGGACTTGGTAGTTTCCATTTTCGAGGTCTGCAACATAGCTAGTCGTACTCAATCACGCGGAGCGTGGTGGCGGTTGCGCTCTTGCTCTGCGCCTTGAAATAAATGGTGGCCGCCGGAAAGTTTGCCGCCTGCGGTCCAATGCCTTGCAGCCTCCCTCCACGCGCGCCGTAAGGCTTGTTGTCCCACAAATCGATCTGCTGCTGGTCGGGGCTGCCGAGGGTTCCTACAGTGTTGAGGTTGGCGGTTACGTCGTCTCCGCGAATGTATTGCAGCCCCTGAGATGAGGCTGCTTCGTCTTCTCGCGCCGTGACCCGCGTGGCGCACATGGTGGCCAGAACCGAGACGAGCGGTCCGGCATTTCCGTTGAGAGCGATGAGCCGCGTTTTCGCCGCCATCAATGCCCCGCTTTCAAAAACTTTTCGAGGTCCGAGGCCCAGATGCAGTGTGCCTCGGCCCCGCGCTTGGTTGCATCGGCGTGTGAAAGCGGCCAGGCGCGATGGGCGCAGCAAAAGACCTCTTGAATCGAGGTCATGAGCAGGTTGAACCGCGCTGCGCCGAGAGCCGCCTTCACATCGTCGATATCGAACCCGTCGTGCAAGCCGCCGTTCGCGCCCTGGTCGCCCCAGGCAACCGGCTGAATCTTGAGCCGCTGGCAGTTCGGGTATTTCGAGAAGAAATGAGCCATGCGCTGCTGCGCATGCAGAGGTGAATCGATAGGAGTGGTCGCCATTGGATTTGGTTCTCCGCGTGGTGGATGGCCGGGCACGAAAAGGCCGCCCTACTTCTTCAGCCCCTTCATGCCGCGCCGCTTGGCAATGGCATTCATGAACCGGCCGGCGGCGGGCTGATCGCCGGCCTCGTTCAAGATGGGGCCTTCGTCCATAGATAGAGGAATACGCGCGGGCATGCCGGTGGCATTCTTCTTTCCCATGAGTTCGAGCGCCCGCTTCTTCTTCGCTTTCAAGTCCTTCAAGTCTTTCGAATCCATGGCCGCCACCTGTTCCTTCTGCGTTGCGAACGAGCCCGCCGAGGTCAACCCGCCCATGCCGGACATTTATTGATAGACCGGGGTAATCGCGACCTTGCGCACGGTGAACGACGTGAATGAAGACGCCGACGCCGTAAGGATCGCATCGATATAGAGCTGCTGCGTGAGATCGAGCGCCGTGGAGGGTCCGGTGGTGCTATCGAGCTGTGGGCCAAACGCCGGTGGCGCGGCGGCCGCCGTGGTGCTCACGATAAAGCCCGTATCCGATTGGCATTCCAGCGTTCCGGATGTTCCGGTCGCAGCCACCGAGCATACGGTCGAGTAAGTCCAGTTGGCAGCAGCGGCGGGCCAGATGGTGCTGGCGGTAAAGTTCACCGTGTCGATGGTCTGAACGCCGGTCGGCGACGTCCCCTGGCGCGGCCCCAGCGTGAGTTTGAACGAGCCTGCGACTGTCGCCGCGGCTGCCGTCCCGACTCCGGAAAGCGTGACACGGTAAGCCTTCTCCAGCCCGGTGTTGAAGAACTGCGCGGGCAGCGGAACCTCTGCGGCGATCTGCGCCGTGGTAACAGCCGTGATCGCACTGAATGGGCCGTAGACGGTCTGAAAGCCTGGGTTCGTCGGCAGGTTCGAGACCGGCAACAGCCCCGTGGCCGTCGCCAATCCCAGCGACGCGGCGCCCTGCGTGGGAACCCCGGCGGTGTTTGAGGTGAGCGAAGCCACAACGGCATTTGAGGTCAGGGCGCAAGCCGAAACCACAACGCTGGTGCCGGATGCGGTGCAACCGGCGGCAACAGGCGCATAAAGAATTTCCGAAAGTGAAGCGCCGCCGCTGGCGCTCAAGTAGACGCGATAGCCCACCGAGTTGGGGCAGCCTGCCGTGCCGGGAGCGGTCACGGTGATGGTGTTGGTCGACCCCGCGCCGGTGGTGACCACGGCTGTACCGGCGGTGTCGGTGCTGAGCGCGGTTTCACGTCCCAGAAAATCAACGCATGTAATGCCTGCGCGGACGGCTTGCCCGGTCGCGATCGATCCACCCGAGGTCGAAGTCTGCAAAGTAGCCGCCGCACCGCCTGCCGTAGTCAAGGCCGTAGGCGCGGATACCAGCGCAAGCGACGTTCCCTTGACCGCATACCACTGGTTGGCGCCGTTGGAAATGTCGTGAACATAGATGTTCGGCAGCACCGCCTTGGCCGCCGTGATCGTTGGGTTGGGCACTCCAGCAGACGCGCCGGAGCAGCCCAGCGCCACCGACTCCTGCGTGTATTCCACGATTCCGCCGGCAGTGCCCGCATCGTTGATGGCTTCTTGCAGTCCGCAAGTGCCGCTCACCATCTTGTAAGAAAGATGCTGGTTCACGTTGGCCGGTGAAAGCGTGCAGAACCCGCCGGAGACCGAGGCGTTGGAGTTGAGCGCCACCGTCTCGTTGTTGGCCGCCACCGCATCCAGAAACTTCACGGTAATGTTGGGCGTGGCCTGCGTGGGCCCATCGGCAATGGTGGCGGTAAAGGGATTCACGTTTCCGCGCCCTCCGAAGTAGAGGGCCCCCGTGCAGACCGGCGAGGGAAAAGTAAAGTTCAGGTAGCCGCCTGCCGTGTTGTCGATGATCCAGCTATAGGCAGAGGCCGTCCTCACGCCGTTCTGCGCCCAGGGCGTTGCGCCAAACTGCGAATCGAACGCATTGTTCTGGGCCGCGGCCGGCAACGTAAGAATGCTCAGAGCGGCGCACAAGGCCGCCAGGGCGAATCCGATTCGCTTCATGGTGATCTCCTGAATGGTGGGTATTGAAAGTCGGATGATGGAGTGGGATTGTTTTGCGGAACAACTACGATTCGTTTTCGTTAAGGAGAGCGTCTCTCTCCGTATCGCTGAAGGTGTAAGCAGGGCTGTCGAGGGTTCGCGCCCTGTGGATGGAGCCGTCCACATTTTTTACGATGGAAAGCACAGGATTGAAATTCTGCCGCGCCGGGTCGCCAACCGGATA
Source organism: Candidatus Angelobacter sp. (assembly GCA_035295685.1). GTDB lineage: Bacteria > Acidobacteriota > Terriglobia > Terriglobales > Acidobacteriaceae > Angelobacter. The sequence goes on along the minus strand of DATGIO010000126.1, from coordinate 30,761 downwards.
TCCGCCGATCTGGTTGATGTAGGCGTTAATCCACAACTCCCGCTGAAACTGTAAGTCAGTCATCGCCGGCCTCCGGTCTTCTCTTCGAACTCTGGCTCGATGGGCATTCGCCCTGCCTACTTCCGCTCATTTGCTTCCGGTGAGAGGAATGGCAATGCCCATCACCTTCATCTTGGGCACATCGACCCGGGCAGCGGGGAAATCCTTTCCGATCTTCTGGTTGTACTCGCGGGCAATCTGGCGGGCGGACCTTCCCGAAGGCTTTAGCTTCGCCTGCTCCGAGCCTGGCTTGGCGGAACGCCCGTTGCCATCCACCGGCACCATTGCCAGAAAATCGGCGCCCGGCATGCCGATGCCGAAAAAAACCTGTGCATTCAGCGCCTCTGGAGATGACCTCTTCACCAGCAATGCCACATCTCCCAGAATCAGCTTCACGCTGGCCACCGCCGCCGCCACCGCTGCCGTGGTCCGTGGATTGGAAACTCCCACGGCCTGCAGAATGGCGGTAAGGTTGGTCTGCGCATCCACGAGCGCCGTATTGATCTGGGTAAGCGTGCCCGAGGGCGCAGCCACCAGGCTGGCTTTGTATTGGTCCACCAGGGTCTTCATCAATCGCAGGTCTGCGGCCACCTTTCCGGAATACTCTTTCACTGCGGCCACGTATGCCTCATTGCTGGGTCCAACAATCGTCACAACCGAGAGAGCAATGTCGGTAGCGATGGGCAGGTCGGTAAGGACTGCATCGGCGGTGAGGCCGCTGCAGCCCGCCACCGGAATGCACAAGGTAGAGACCAGTAAAAATGCCATCAATACAGAAATCGATTTCTTCATTTTTTGTTCTCCAATTCTTAAGAGATTTTGGTGATGGTTTTTAGCGCGGGGTTCTGGCAGGAAAGGGATCGCCAAGGAATCAAACCGCCGTCCGCTGTTCGGCCATCGCCGCGCGCAGATCTTCACGACGCTCTTCGCGGCGTTCTTGTCTCTCGGCAATGGTGGCAAGCTTGGCCAATGTCTCGCTGTTCTGCGCGGTCGCATCGGCCAGCTTCTCCAGAACCGGCAACACCCGTTCCTGAACCATCTCCTGGACCGCACAGGTGTGAGCCTGCCGGTTCTGATGGCCGTTAAGCCGTATGGTGATTGCCGGCAACAGACGGGCTCCTCCCGCTCCCGCCGCGCCGCTTAGAAGTGCTGTCCACAAATGGCTGAGGTCCATGGGTAAGTCTTTCTCCCGAGATGCTGATGAATGATGAAGATTGAAGATGTAAAGATGAAAGATGAAAGATGAAAGATGAATGGCAGGTAGACTCAACCCAGCGCAGCCAGCAGGCTGGGGTAAAATATTGAGTGCCCGAAGGATCGGTATTCTTCCCTTATCGTCCGCCGTCGTCTCGTTTAATCCGGCTTCGCGAACGCTCGGTCCCCGCGTCCGGCGTCAGTATCAAATATCAGGGAAAGAAGAAGGAGCGTGAGTGAGCCAAACCATTGAGCACTACGCCAACTATTACGCTGAAGATGAATCGCTCGCCCAATGGCGAAGCCTCGGGGCCTTAGGCAAGGCCGCCAACATCGTCGAGCTTTGCGGTCACAACCCTGAGCGCACGGTAATCGATATAGGTTGCGGCGACGGCGCGATCATCGAGCGGATGGCGTCCTTGAACGAATGGTCCCGCTCCTGTGTAATCGGCGTTGAAGTCTCTCCCAGTGCGATAACCCGTCTGGAGGCCAAGGGAATCCGCGCGGCGCTGTTCGATGGATCGACCGTTCCATTTCCCGATTTGTCGTTTGACCTGGCGGTTCTCAGCCATGTGATTGAGCATGTCGAAGATCCTCGGCGTCTGCTCTATGAAGCGGCCCGAGTCGCTCGCCAGGTTTTCGTGGAAGTCCCCATGGAAGACCACCGGCGAATGCCTGCGGACTATGTGCCCGACAAGACCGGCCACATCAACTTTTACAACCCGAAGACCATTCGTCGGCTCCTGCAAACCTGTGGTTTAAAGATTCAGCGCTCGCTCATCTCTCATATGCCTCTCGAGGGATACCGCTTTCGCTACGGCAGCAGGGGCCCCCGGCAATATTGGGTCAAGGAGTCTCTCCTCAAGATTGCTCCGGCAGCCGCTACCCGATGGTTCACCTATCACTACTCGGCAATTGCATCCCGTGCTGAATCGTAATCCGGGCAATCGCATGAAAGAAATGTTGACCGTTTGTGCCGTCTCGAAATTTGTCTCACGGCTCACGTGCTCCTTCGGTCCTCGATACTCAGACTCACGATGAAGTTGGCACAACTGTGGAAGAGGGGCCATTTATGGCCCCGTCAAGCACGCCCAATAATTACATGCCATGGAGCACATGTGAGAACTTTTGTTCTCATTTGTACTCCATGGCATCTCCCTCGACGTTTTCCGCCGAGGCTTGCCTCTAACCTTCCTAACATCAAAGAGGCTATCAAAGTTTTCATGTGATAGCCCTGAATCGTAATCCCGCAGCCATGCCGAATCGGCATGAAAAGGGTTAAGATATTGGGCTCACATTACGGTGTCCGTTCACCTGCTGAATGAAACAGAAGACGCCGTATCTCCGGAGACGCGCGAGTTGCCTCGAACATGACACGCATTGCATCGCTTGACGGATTGCGGGCTTATTCGGTGGCTTTCGTCCTTCTAGGTCACATGGCCACGGTGGACGCCGCTCCCGCTCCCCTTGCCGGTTATGCCCATCTCGGAGTCGAGGTATTTTTTGTAATTTCCGGCTTCATCATCACTTGGCTGTTGCTCAAGGAGCGCGACGAAACCGGAACAATCTCGCTGGGCAATTTCTACCGAAGACGTTTTTTTCGCATCATTCCCGCCTGCTACCTCTATGTTGCAATCGCTTTTGCCCTTCATCACGATCGCTTCAGCTTCCACAATCTGGTTTACGTGCTCGGCTTCGCCACGAACTATGATCTCGGACGGCCACCAGCCCTGGGGCATCTTTGGTCGCTTGCGGTTGAGGAGCAGTTTTACCTTTTGTGGCCCATCATCTTGCTTCTGTTCTTTAGAACAAGAAAGAAAATCATTCTTGTAGCCCTATTCCTGTCTCCGCTCATCACTCTTACGATCCGCCACGTACCGGAACTCAAATCCTGGGAAGGTTCGCTGCTGGCAAATTACGATACGCTGGCCATGGGTTGCCTTGGGGCCCTAGCTTACGAATCGCTGTCCTTCTTGCGCTCTCGGTGGTTCATCCTCTGCGCCCCCGCTGCCATCGTCCTTTCGTGGCCCGCATGGGGAACGATTCACTTCCTGCAGCCCTTGAGCCATCTTTGTATTGCCGCCTTTGTAATTCATGCCACCCGCCATCGATACCTTCTGCTCAATGCGGCGCCGCTGGTCTGGATAGGAACCATCAGCTACGGCATATATCTTTGGCAATCGATTTTTCTTTGGTCGACCCATCCTGAATTGAGCCCTGTGTTTTCCTTGGCCGCCGCCTGCGCTTCTTACTATGGAATGGAGCGGCCCATCGTCCAATGGTCTAGGGCATCCTGGCCCAATTCATCGCACGTCATTGAGATAGCAGAGGCTACTGAATGCTAAAGGGTATCTTCCGCGTCATTGTCGATCATCGAGAGCGCAGCAATTGGCGCTATCTCGTAGCCCGTCGCCTTGGTATCCAGAGCGCAGCTCATTCCGTAGCTATGGAATGGCAGGCAGATCAATGGTTTAGATCCGTCCTCGTCAAGTTTGGACAACCCGATAGCTTTCATGTGTCAAATTTGTGGAATCTTCATCAGTTAGCTAAATCTTGCTGGAGAGTCCCTGGCGACACAGCGGAGTGCGGCGTATTTAGAGGCCTCGGCTCCTATCTTATATGTTCTGCCCTGCAGCGTACTCACTTCGCTTTCGATTCATTTGCCGGCCTCTCCGCTCCATCGATGGATGATGGTGACTACTGGCGCAAAGGAGACCTAACGGCTACTCTCGACGTAGCGCAATCCAACCTCAATGGATTCGACGTAAGTTTTCATCCAGGATGGATTCCGGAGCGTTTTGCGGATGTTGAAGACCGGTCCTTCTCATTCGTTCATAAGGAGGTCGATAATGGGCCAGGACGTAATATCTGCTCACTACCAGAATGCCGTTCCTGAAATATTCGACGGCCTAGAAACGCGAGTTCACGCTTTATTGCGCTTAGCCCGCAAGGATCTCAAGGATCGCCTTCCTTTGTCGCTCCTCAATATTGGCGCTGGCAATGGATATCTTGAATATGAGGCCCAGAAACGAGGGTTTAAAGTATCATCTATCGATCCGGATGCCGCTACCTGCGAGCGATTGAAGGCCAAGGGTGTTGATGCGCACGTTGGGCTAATTGAGCAAGTCCCCATGTCGTCAGCATCGTGTGATGTTGTGATTGCCACCGAGGTACTCGAGCATCTAGCTCTAGACACAATGAAAGCTGGCCTTACGGAAATATCGAGAGTTCTAAAACCAGGCGGCCGATTCATTGGAACGGTTCCCTACCAGGAAAATCTTGCTCACGGCCAAGTCATGTGCCCTGACTGTCGCAGGCCGTTTCACACCAGAGGTCACCAGCAATCATTCTCAGCTTCGTCCCTTCGAATCAAACTTGCCGACCACTTCCACGTTATTATCTGCAAGCCAGTCTTATATCCGCCATGGACCGTTCTAAACTGGAAGGGAAGGATCATATCCTCAATTCAACTCACACTCAGTATGGTCGGATTCCATGGTTCCACGTCAAACCTAATGTTCGTGTGCCGCAAAGGTCACTGAATAAACTCGACCTGAAAATCTCCAGGAGTAATCTGATCCGTATTGGCCACATTGAATGTGAACTTGATTGCCTGAGAATTTGCAAAATTGACGCTGGGGTTGGAGAGAGGATTGGTGCTGTATGCCGCTCCCGGAGATGCAAACCCCGTCAAGTTTGGCCAGGTCGTTTTTTGGAAATGACTTTGGGAGCTCTGAGAATTAGCATCGTTGTAAATCTCGAACACGTACCGATCATAAAACGTATTACCGTTAGGCGCGTAAGTGATGGTCGCCGCCACCGTCGCCCCAAAAAATAGTTTATAAACAGTCGACGCCGAACCGCTGCTATGCAGGAACGTGAGCGTAATTCTCAGCCCCTTTCCTTGCGCCAAAGTGTTCGCAGGCAACGTGTATGTGAAAATCGTTTGGTCTGCGCTGTTGCCTGTTAGCGTTCCTGCTGGTGGTTGCTGATTCAGAAGTGTGCTTGCGCCCGTCTTTCTTCCGGGAATAGTAACCGTGTTTAGTAGGTTAGAGCTTTGCGCCGTGCTCGCGTTGAGAAATTTGACCGTGTTGTCATGGCTTACGCTTGCCGAGCCACTGGCTTCGACATAATCCGTCGTGTTGTTGTTATTGGCGATGGTGATTTCATTGCCTTGAGCCGCCGAGCTATTCTCAATTTGCACAGCGATATTGCTACTCTGTACTCCAGTCCTTATCTCATTCGAATTGCCTGCCATGTCAAGAGCAATATTGCTATTTCCAACAGCCTGAAGCATTCCTCCATAGACATGGTTTTGCTGGGAACCGCTCAAGAACGTCAGAGGAATATTGGCGGCAAACAACGGCCCATAGAACGTATTTCCAGCGCACCCGAACGTGGATGCATCGCATACAAAACCCTTCTGTGAGGTGGCACCCGAAAGGGTGTTCGTATGGATGCTGAGGTTTGTGTAGTATCCATCGGCCGGGTCTTGCTGATAAACGGCAATTGCCGACGATCCGGCGGTAATCAAATCAACGCCTATGTTTTCCAGCGAGTGATTACCAGAACCACCGCTTCCAGTTCCGTCACCTATTTGAAACGCTTTTCCGTTGCCACCATACTGAAACGAAACGCCAGAAACAACAGGATCGTACGGAGTACCTCCCAGCCCCTTAAGATAGACGCCGATCATCTTTACCCCGCCTGCGTCTAAATCCGGAATCTTCAGGCTATTTGATCCCATCGTGATTATTGCCGATCCGTGGAAAATAAAGCCGGTGTGCGACTTGTTCATCACGAGATTCGACGTCCAAGTCTCCGCCCAATTTGGCACAACGTGGCAACCTTGGCCCGGAACAAGAGCCGCATAGCACGCCGACATGCTCGAAAAGTTGTTCGGGCATGTCGTGTTTCCCACCCACAAGTCGCCATTGATGTTTCCACACAATGGATTCGCCGATAGTGGGCCGTTCACATTCTGTGATCCGCCCAAAGCCGGAATGCTCACAATTGCCTGCGGATACTGCACGGTGATTACGCCCGAGTACAGGGGGGTTCCATTGCTCAAGTTGACCGTCCCATTGGAGCCGCCGAACAGGTACCAAAGCTGAGGGTACCCAGGCACCGTGATCCCCGATTGGCTCGTCAGCGTTACGTTGTATCCGGTAAAGGAAGGCTGGAGCTGGTCGTTAAAAGCGATCTTGCACGCCGTGGAATTAGAGGCCGGGAGCGCCGATCCCGCAGTCAAAGGCGCCGCCTGGGAGTAATTGCCCCAAGCGCCGGGCGTACCGCTGACCGATCCCTGTAGCGTCTCGTTTCCCGAGGACGTCGATAGGTACACCCGAAATGCCGTTGCTCCCGCTGGCTGCACGATCGGCGCATTCACAATCAGTGTTCCTGGCCCGGTCATGGTGAAAGCTGTCTCCGGAGACGCAATCGTCTCTCCGGTTGCATCCTGGTACGTCAAACGGACAAAATAGATCCCCGCCGCCAGCGTGCCCGAGGCCAGGTTGGAGGTAACCACCGGCCCCGCCGGCGGATTCGGCTCTCCCACCACGTTTCCATTAGCATCCGTATAGCAGCTTGCCGATTGAGCCGTGATCGTGGCCGTTCCTGTCAGCACTGCCGGCTGCGTCAAGGTAAGAGTGAAGGTCCCATTGGCGACCGGCCCGGAGGCGCTATTCGTCACGGTTCCGGTGATTGTGCCCGCGTGGGCGAAACCTGCCAACAACGTTACGAAGGCTATCGCCTGTTTGAGCTGTTTCATCATTCCTCGATTCACGGATTTCGATTGACCTATCGCGATGGATTGCCTACGACCTCGGCAGATCGCTTCGTCCGGCATGCGGCAGGACGCCGCAAAAGCGAAATGCTCCTCAACACTGAAGTATTGAAGAGCATTCCATCTCTAGCCTTGGCGCTCTGCCAAAACGTCACATTCAGATTTCACTTGGGGAAAATTCAGGGAAAATGATCTACGTGGAACGTCACTGCATTTTGTATTGAATCGTCAAAGTAACAGCGCCGATCTGCGTGCTGCATCCGGCATCGGTATTGACAGTGCCAATGTCATAGCTACCTGCCGGGATGCTGATGTTCAGGCCCGTGTTGTCGACAAATGCCTGGCCGTTAGGGTTGGTTACGGATGCACTCGGCACAGACTGAAAGCCAAACTGTGGCGAAGTAATGCAGTTTGCCGGTGGAGTTTGAGAGGCTACGTGAACGCTAACCACCGTAACCGGCTTCTCCACGGAGAAGCGGCAGTAACGGTTGCTTCCGGCATAGGCTTGTATATAACAGGTGTATTGCAGGCGCGGCGATGCGGTAAATACCGTATCGGAATTCACAGCCACACCAGCTGGCGCGATGGTCCCTTCAATGACGTTCGTTTGCGCGCCCAGAGTGCCGGGATATCGTAGCAGTTGCGTGAATTTTGAGGCATTCGTTCCAGTGACTAGCGTGCTCGTCCCCGTGCCCGGGGAGAATACTTCGATCTTTCCTCTCGTTGGAGAGTTCGCGACGATAACGGTCGTTAAGGGACGCCCGGAAGCAACCTTCATGCCGTCGATGAAAATATGGAATCCCCCGCTATTGATAAACCAATCGCCTGTCCCGGAACTATTGTCGTCCTCAATGACTCCGCCGTAGAAATAAAGATCGACGGCGCCGTTGATGGAGTGTGAGGAATTGCCGCCCGTTCGCTCAAAGTGGCATCCGTGGCAGTACAGGGAAGCAGCGCCATTGGGATTGATAGTTGTGTTAGTGAAGTCTATGTCCAGTCCTGCATTCCCAAAGAACTGCACTCCAGTCAATTCTATTTCCGGAGTAGAGGCCGCGCCCTTGCCCCTGATCGCTGCGCCGTTCCCCGCGATTGTTCCGCCCAGCAATACAAATCCGGTGGGAACATTCAATTGCATCGCCGTCGTGTTTGCAATGAACTGCGGATTGAGCCATGTGACGTCGGTAAAAGTGAACCCCTGGTTGGTGTTGGTGTCGTTGACTCCGATACCGAACCCGTTGATGCCCACATTATCGAAGATCGCGCCGGTAGCGCCGGTATTGGTGGTGCCATTCGAGATGCCCGCTGCGGAACTGCCACAGCCTCCGGTGGTGACACACCCATTGTTGACTAGATGAATGTTTCTTAGCCCATGGACTGGCCCCTGCGCGCCATTCGATGCGTAGTCCATCGTAATTGCCGTGGTGGCATTTGTGGGTATGTAGTTCAGGCATGCTCCGGTCACCGCGGTTCCGGTGTTGGATGTGCCCCCTGCGCCTTCAAGAAGCACGTATTTTCCTAGCGTAGTGAAAGCCACGGGTGTCGAGAAGTTATAGCAGTTTCCATTGGTCGAAGGATCGACGATGATGTGGCATGACCCGCCTGTGCAGGCTACATAGGCAGCGTTGATCTGGACTCCTATGTCCGTGGAAGAGATGGCCCCGCCAACATGAAGCACGCCGTTGATAGATGCCGGTCCGCTGGCGGCTGCGCCTACCGATAAACTGCCGCCGATAGACAAAGGCCCATTGATGCTCTGCAGCCCCGCCGCCGCGGGATTGCTCACGATGGCCTGCGGAAACTGAAAGGCGCTTATTCCAGAATAGAGTGGCGTACCATTGCTCAGGTTGATTGTCCCGTTTGAGCCGCCCAACAAATACCACAATTGCGGATATCCGGGGACGATTGCCCCGCTCTGGCTCGTCAAGGCCACGTTGTATCCGGTAAATGACGGTTGGAGTTGATCGTTGAACGCCAGCTTGCAGGCCGTGGAATTTGAGGTTGGCAGCGCAATGCCCGCTGCCAGTGCCGAGGTCTGTGAGTAATTTCCCCACGAACCAGGGCTCACGCTGACTGAGCCTTGGAGTTTCTCGGCCCCGCTCGTAGTCGAGATGTAAACCCGGAATGTAGTCGCGCCGGCGGGTTGAACCACAGGCGCATTCACGATCAGCGTTCCCGGCCCGGTCATGGTGAAAGCCGTTTCCGGAGACGCGATCGTCTCTCCGGTTGCGTCCTGGTAAGTCAACCGGACAAAATAAGTTCCCGCCACCAGTGTGCCCGAGGCCAGGTTGGAGGTAACCACCGGCCCCGCCAGGGGATTCGGCTCTCCCACCACATTGCCATTGGCATCCGTATAGCAACTTACCGACTGGGCCGTGATGGTGGCTGTTCCAGCCAGTACCGCCGGCTGCGTCAGGGTAAAGGTAAAGGCTCCGTTCACAACCGGTCCGGACGCGGTGCTCGTCACCGTTCCGGTGATCGTACCTGCTTGAACTACCGCCGCCAGCAAGCATGCAATGAATATCGACCGTAAGATGTGTTTCATCGTTCCATTTCCTTTAATAACCACAAATGAATTGACTGGTGCGAGGACTGCCTGCGGGTCTTTGTAGGGAGAGTGCCGGCAGAAGAGGCGAGCGCAGCGGAGCTTTCCGGAGAGCCCTGAATCTTTAACGTCGTTCCACTTCCCTGCTGGATTCGAAATCGGCGATGGCAAACACGCCGCGATCCCGGTAAAATGCTGCAAATATTCAAGAGACAGGCAAGCTTCAAGTCCTTCCTCTCATCAGAATTGGCACTAAGTAACGGGTTCAAATTGGTTCCCCAAAAGGGGATCGGCAGTGGTGGCAGATTCTTACAGCGCTCGAACCAAACTGAGATTGACAATCTGTTCCAGATGAAAGTACGGCCTACCGCATCCACGTTCCTGGCGTCACCCTACGACCCCGCAATCGAGCGGGAGTTCTTTAGCGGCATTCTCCTGCCTTGCGGCATGTTCAAAACCACCTACCAGCATCGTCTGGACGACATAAACCAACGAATTCTTCCGCTGCTCGCAAACACCAGCCGCAGGCCCCTCGATATCATGGATGTGGGCGTGTCCTCCGGCGTCAGCACGCAAGAATGGAGCGATCATCTCCGCGCCGCCGGAGTTGAAGCAAATATGATCGGAACCGACAGTTGCTTGCGAGTACGGCTTCTTACCTTTGGACCAATCGAGGCAATCCTGGATGACCGGAACAAGCCGATCGATCTCAGCTTCTTCGGTCGCGGGGTTCCAGTGTGGGGTAGCGCATATCAGTTGCCGGTAATCTTTGTGCTCAGGTCGGCTGTGTCGGCAGCGCGTTTTCTCGGAGCGCAGACTCGGCCCTTGCTCCTGCAGAGCAAGGCGCTCCGCACGGTCATGCTTGTGGAAGACGACATCCTCAGCGACGATGCCCAATTTCATGGAAACTTCGATGTCGTTCGCGCCGCAAATATTCTTACGCCGGCCTATTTCTCGAAATCCACGCTGCTGGAGATGATCCAGGTCTTAAAGCGGAGGCTTAGGCCCGGCGGCTTGCTGGTTGTGTGCAGGACGGAAGAAAAAGAGCCGCAGACCAATCACGGCACGATTTTTCGTCTCAAGGATGACCGCTTATATCCCATAGCTCGGGTTGGCGGCGGCTCTGAGATCGAGTCTCTCATCGAGAACTGCGATCCAGTCGCCATGCCCGCGCTGGTTCATTCCGTTGCCGCTTCATCCTCTTGAGTGTGCGGACTCGACTCGCGCTGGCTCATCCCAACAGGATCGAAAGACTGTCAAAACTCTCACTCACGGCATTGCCGACTTGCCGGGAAACGATTCTCCTTCACAGCAACGGTTCATCACTCCCTACTGGATACTCAGCTCTAAGTACTCTATCGGTTGTTCTTGCGGCTGCTCGGTTCCGTCTTTGGGCTCGACCGAGCGCACGTATTCCGCCAGTTGTTCCAGAGTCCGGCTGCCTTCAACCACCTCAAAATACATCTTGGAGATGTTCGCCAGATGCTCGGCCATCAGCCATGGCCAGCGGTCCTGGATAGACTTCATCTTGTGGAAGGGGCCAATGGTCCACAAGGAACCATCGTAGAGAGTAACAATCTCTACTTTCTCCTCTCCGGATGCCAACGCTGTCCATACGGCTTGCTGCTCATCCCAGAATTCCAGGGGATTCACCCCTGTCGCCAGAAGAGCGCCGCCAATACTGCATCCGCTGCCGCCCTGCCGGTCGAGCCATATCTCGGGCTTGGCTGTAATCAAGGTACTGCCTAGCATGATTTCTTCGCTGAGCTTCATCGTTCAACTCCTGGTCTCCAACTCCTGGTCTCCAACTCCTGGTTTTCGGCTCCTGGCTCCTGGTTTCTGACTCCTGAGTTTCTAATTCTCGGCTTCTAATTCCTAGGCTTCTAACTCCCGGGTTTCTACTTACCGAGTTCTAATTCTTGGCATGGTGGCCTTATCTAGTTAGAGAGCGATCTTGCGGACATGAGTTGCACCATGCGGCGCCACACGCGGTGCGCGCTCATCGCCAATCACCGGCCACAGCCGCACCTTAGCCTGGGCTCGCTCGATGAAGTCTTCCACCAGCCCGCCCTCGCGCTCGGCGCGTTCTTTTTCCCAGTCGCTCATCCGCGCCGTTCGCGACCGGCTGCCCTTGAAAGCTGTGTGGGCGTTGGCCTCCATCTCGCTGCGCTTGATGGTGGCTGGCGACTGCTTGAGTTCTGTCCCGGCCTTGCGTCGCGCAAATGTGCCATAAGGTGCGAGGTAGTGCGGAATAATCTCCAGGTCGCCGGTAAGGCGCAGGTCGGCAGCTTCGGATAAAGAGATATGGGCATGCAGGCCCAACGTGCAGTCGGGCCGCATATTTCTCTGTCGCAGGTTGTCAACCTCGGGCTTGCTGAGTAAGCAGACTTTGCGGGGAAGCCTATTGCGGGCCATTTCTTTCCTGATCGGCAATCGCGGTTGCCTCGAATATTCTCGATTCAATGTTGTGTAGTTCCAATGAATAACGAGTGTTGAGTTTTTTGTAGCTCGATTTTTTTTGGAGAATGCTCCGCCTAGTCGATGAAGGCTCGCTCCAGTTAGCGTCCGGGCGGCTGACGTCTTACGGTTGTCTGGGCTGGACGGCGCGTCGGCTTTCGCTTCTGCCGCCGCCCTGCCCGGGGAACGTCAAAGAACGTGAGAGCAATATGCGGCATTGCCGGGAGAAATGAAATAGCGGATAGACGTTATCGAAGGCTCAGCAAATAACCGATTGAAAATTGACTTGTGTCGCGTAGTAAACGTGACATTAGCTTCGAATGAGTTAGAGGCATGTGCCAATTTTCCTGATGTGAATATCCGTCAGCTTGTCGGCTTCGCAAGCCTCACGGCGGTCGCGAGAATCCGTTGTTTTGTCCGATGGCTGGAACTCCAGCGCGATATAGACCTTCCAAGACTCGCAGACAAGGCTGCCCGGTTCTTCACCGATCTCGATTGTGTAAGTTTCCGCATCCGGTCCGTAGCCGGCCGAGATGTAATCTATCCCTTTCGAGTCGAGATACTGCTTAACCTCGGTCCGGGACATACCCAAAGGAAGATCGTGCCGGAAGGGCGCAATTGCCGCATCGTAGGCAACTTGCCGATGGTGTTGAGTCACCGTCGAATAAATAAGCCAGGTTGTTGCAATCAGGGCGATCGCAATGACAATGGCTGTACTTCTTCTCATAGGCCGGGCAATCCTCGAAACCTCACACTCAGTGTTAACGTGCTGGGCTTATCGGGCATGAGCGCTGACTTTCTTTTCAATCGTCTCGACCAGTTGGTGGGTTGTGGACACGTCAATTCCGAGCTTGCGACCGCCGCGGAGAATCGGCCCTGCAATGGCATCCAGTTCCGGCGGCTTTTCAGCGGCGACGTCCTTTTGCATGGAGCTTCTCATGCCGGGAGGCAGCGCCAGCAGCATGGTTGTTACGCGCACGGCGTCCACTTGAGCGCCCGACGCAACAGCTACCGCACAGGCTTCGCGGGCGCAGGCTTCTAGCCGTCCGCGCCACTCCGGGTCTGCGGCGACTTCACCGGCCGTGCGGTTGGAGGCGGTCGTAGCCAGGGCCAGCGGTGCGATGAATACGAGCTTGCTCCAGAGAAGATCGGCTTCCTTCTCGATGAATTCGCAGTCAAAGCCGAACTGCCGTAGCTTGGCCACGGGGGCCTCCAGCAAAGGCTTGCCGGCTGCGGCGATTCTGAGCCGCACAAAGGGAGAGCGGTGCACGATTCTTCCCGGAGCAACCCGCTCGGATTCGACCGAGATGGTCGCTGGCACAACCCGATCATGACTGAACTGGGAGCCCCCAAACCTCGAACGAAGGAGTTCAACGTGATCGATGCCGTTCAGCAGAGGAACAATCGCACCGATTCGAGCGTCGGTGGAAACTTGTTTTAAGGCTCCGTCCAACTGCGTCGCCTTCACCGCGATCCAAAGAACATCGCAATCGGTGCGAAGCGAGCCGACGCGATCGACCGCCACTGAAAAGGAACCCAGCGAACTTTCAACAGACAGGTCCGCAGGGGTATCCGGTAATGCGTCTGGTCTTACGACGAGTGTGACGCTTTCTCCGAGATGTGCCAAAGCGCCTGCAATCAGGCCACCCACTCCACCGACTCCCAGAACCGCATGCTTCATGATCGTCTCCTTTTCTCGCAAGCAAGAGTTTAAAAGAAATTCGCTGCGAGCAGCTTCACGCAGGTCCCGACGGCTCGAACTCTTTGGGCAGGCCAAGAGCTCGGCGGCCGCCTTCAGGGTGGATGAGCCGGCCGTCGTCCACCAGTTTGTTGATGTGGAAGCGGACGGTGGTTTCGGAGATTCCGACGATGTCTGCAATGTCCTGCATGGAGGGGCAGCATCCTTGGACTTCCTTGTAATCGTGGATGGCCTGGAGGATCTGCTGGCGGCGGTGATTTTTGTTTCTATGATCGGTCATCTTGGGGCCTCGCTCTTCTCTTTTCTCTTTTCTCTTTATCTTCTCTTCTCTTTTTTTTATTTTCTTTCTCTTTTGCCTTTTTATTTCTTCTCTCGTCTTGCCACTTTTACTTCCCGCTCGTGACTTCATCTCGCTCTTCTTCTCACCATCTTTTCTAGTTTGTTTCCATTTCATTCTGTGGTCATTTTCTCTATTTTTAGCGAGACTTTCGAACCTGCCGATTTGTGGGCTTCCACAGGCTGAGCTCCTTCAATCTCTTTGATAAATAAACGCTTACCTCGTTTGAACAGGTTCATTTTGGAGTCCATTATTACTTGATTTTTTGGCTCTTTTTGAAAACAGCAAAATAATCAAGTGAAATGAAGTGTTTCTCGGTAGCCGCATTTCATCGTGGTTTGCCGGCCCTCCTATCGTTTGCGCCTTCATCTTGTCGTCCTTACATTGTTCTGTTGCGATTCGGGTGTGGCGCCAACATTCCCCAGGAGTGCTGCGCGCTGCTGGCGAAGCATCTCGCGGCGGTCGCGCCATTCGGCTTCCGTCATGGTGGATTCAATGAGCGGCATCAGCTTGAGCGATTGCATCGGCGTGCCGGCTCGCTCTTTGCGTTGTGGCCTCGGTCTTGCCTCGCCCGATGCAGGCATCGTTTTGAGCAGCGCGTTTTGATCGACGTTTTGCAAAACGTCGCCGATGCCGTAGAAGATTTCGCCACCGGCTCGGCGGCGGGCAAGATCGCGCATCTCTTCGGCAAGCCGCTCGGACTCGCGACGGCGGCATTCGGCAGCGGCTTTCTCGCGCATCTCGAGCATGACTCCGACCACATCGGGCAGCTTAGGCATGCCTCGCCATACCTGGAGTGAGCCGTCGCCAGGATCGAACTTCGGCGGATGCTTCACGAGGTTTTTCATGGCCCGCTCAAACTCCTCCACGGAGTAGTCTTTGAGGGTCTCGCGCCACATGACCAGTTCGTCATCCGGAAGCCTTACCCGGTAGACTTTCTGGAAGGTGTTCAGCATCGAGGCCACCGCCGCTAAAAATTCTTGCGGTTGCCTCGTCCACGTCACGATTGCGTTGCTCCGCTTTTGAAGCGCCGTTTCCATTGACTCCAGCCTGCTTGGGTTTCCAATATCGGTCGAGGGGCGATTTCAGGAACTTGACGAGGTTGCCCAGCCATTCGCGAGGACGGCTGCCGGGCGCAATACAGTCGCTGCGCGCCAGGTGCCCGAGACAAGAGACAAACAACTCGTCGCGCCAGTTGGGGGTGGCCTTCAGCAAGCTTTCCAACTGACCGGCCTCGCCGCCATCCCAGGGACATTGCTCGCCGGCCCACTCCTCGTACCAGCGCTGGACGATCCGGCGGATGCGCGCATGGCGGTTCTCTACGCTTGACCTGGGCGTACATACTGAAGACGGGCCCACTGGAGACGTGCGCACTGAAGACACAGGCTTTTGATCTGCACCCGATCCGCGAGTAGGGCGAGCGGAAGTTTCCAGTTCGTCTTCGTTTCTATCCCCTTCGTTACTGTTCCCTTCCTTTTCCTTTCCATTCCCTTCCTTTCCATTCCTTTCAGGACGGAGCGGCTCCGGAGGCTTCATGGAATCCTCGGGAGGGAAAAAGAGTCCGGAGCTTTCCCATACAATCTCCAGCTTCGCAATCTTGCTGGGAGTAGGATGGCTCACCTTCTGATGCTCGGAGAAGTTCACCACCTGTCCCCAGCGGCGGCCGTCGGCCGTGGCGCCAAAGCGCAGGTAACCAATGCGGGAGAGCTCCTGGAGCATGTCAGGAACGCTCACGGAGGTCTCGCGAAGAGGAAAGATCGCGGCCTTGATCAGCTTGGGATTGGCGTTGAAGTATCCATCATCGTCCGCGTAGCACAGCAGTCCTCCGGCGAGGAGGTGGGCCGGCTCCGACAGGGCAGACAGGCCCTCGTTGACGTAAAAATCCGGCTTGATGGTGCGAATGCGGCCCATATGAGTAATCCACAATCAGCAAAAACCCGCCTGCGGCGCTACCACAGAGGACACAGAGGAAAACCTCCGAGGACACAGAGAACGGCAATTGGTAATCAGTAATTGCGCGAGCAGCAATCCACAATCAGCAAAAACCCGCCTGCGGCGCTACCACAGAGGACACAGAGGAAAACCTCCGAGGACACAGAGAACGGCAATTGGTAATCAGTAATTGCGCGAGCAGCAATCCACGATCAGCAAAAACCTGCCTGCGGCGCTACCACAGAGGTCACAGAGGAAAACCTCTGAGGACACAGAGAACGGCAATTGGCAATTAGTCATCAGTAATCAGTGATCACTGATCAGCCAAAGCTAGATCACTTATCGGTGATAGCATAGTTTGATACTGCACCAAGATTTTCCATGCTATTTTCGTGTCTTGAATGTTCATAACTCCAGATGTCATAGCTTCCATAATGAATTCGAGTAATTATTGTTTCGTGGCTGAAACTTCTATGTTCAACGACTACCAACTCCTAAATGCTGGTTGCAAAATCGACAATGGCCTTCCTCTGTGTCCTCAGAGGTTTTCCTCTGTGACCTCTGTGGTAGCGCCGCAGGCACGTCTTGCTGACTGCTGACCACCAATCGCCGTCCTCTGTGTCCTCGGAGGTTTCCTCTGTGTGCTCTGTAGTAGCGCCGCAGGCAGGTTTCTCGTCATAGTTTGAGTTTGCCTATCATGCTGAAACGATCTTGCTTTGCTGACCCCTGATTGCTGACCACCAATCGCATCCTCTGTGTCCTCAGAGGTTTTCCTCTGTGTCCTCTGTGGTAGCGCCGCAGGCAGGTCTTACTGAACGCTGAGTGCTGAGTGCTAACCACTGAGTGTGGGCGACGCCGCGCTTGGCCTGCAGCGTCGCAGTTGGAGTCCGCCAGGAGGTAGGGCGATGGAGGTTCCCTTGCCAAGCAGCGGACGTTGCCGCGCTCAAAGAGCGGGCAAACCTCGATATCCCTGAACGCGGATGCTAGCTTCGCGATTCGATGGAGACTCTGACACTAGCCTGGCGATTTGCAGAGAGTTGAGTCCGACCTGCCTTGACCTGGACACGCAAGAAGAGCCATCGGCGATGGAACACTTGCGCCATATCATGACGGCCTCACAGTCCGCACCGGCTCAGCTTCGTTCTCGCGATCGGCGCACTCGAGGGCGTATTGGCCGTCCGCGTTCTCGGTGGCGGCAACGTGATGCCATCCATACGGCCTGCCTTTGAGCCTGGTATAGCCGCACGAGTCGACGAGCTGCTCAATCTCCAGGCCACAGTGCCTGCAAGTGGAGACAAATCTTGTTCCACAGACGGCGCACTCCAGCCTGGCGTTCAGCGACTCGATACAGTCATGCGGAATCTCCACCCGCCCGGGTATCTGCCTGAACAAGGTGAAACCGGTGATCTGTGGAGCCGGCGGCAATGCTGGCGGAGGCGACGACGGCATAGGCATCGGCAGCGGAGGCGGCACGAACGAAGGCGCCGGGGGCAGCGATGCAGGCGACGAGGCTATAGCCTGCGCGGCCATAGGTTCTGCGAGCATAGGTTTCGAGACTAAAGATTCCGAGACTGCAAACTGCGGGAGTGAAGACTTCGGGACCGTAGATTGTGAGGCCATAGATTTTGAGATAGAAGATTTTGAGATAGAAGATCTTGAGCCAGAAGATCTTGAAACCGTAGTTGTTGAAATAGAAGACCTTGAGATAGAAGATCTTGAGATAGGGGAAATCGAGGCAAGGGACAACGATGGAATCGGCCCAGGAGCCGCCGAAACCGTTTGCTGAGCAGCCGGAACCATCGCCAGGGTATTCGCACGGTTGGGCAAATTGGCAAGCATCGCAGAGAAGAGCGCCTCCGTCCGGCACTCGGCTAGTTCAGGCGAAAGCCCATGGGTGGGAAGGCCAACAAGGCAGGCATCCTTCTCGCCTTTCTTCTCTTGTGGGCCGCTTCCTTCTTCAATCTCTAGTAAAGGTCTCGCATTGCCTATCTCGATTTCGATTCTGGCGTCTCTCAAGCCGTTCGCCGTTTCGGAACCCATGGCGGTTTGGGAACTGATGTCAGTTTCGGAACCATCGGCAGGTTTGGCGTCGTTCCCTTCGATGATTTCGCTCTGGTGCGCCAGGGCTTGGTTGTCTTCCTTCCGTTGATTGGTCCCCGGCGTCTCCCGGCGAATGGAAACGACCTTTGTATTCCGGGCGGCGATGCCGCTGAGAAACGTTTGCAATGCATTCATGCTTTTCGGCTCCTGTTTTCAATCCTTTTGGGGAAACGCCTGGGCATTGCCCGTTCTCGCAGCGTCGGCCCCTCTTTCCGCAAGCCAAGTACGGCTTGTGGAACTCCTGGTGATTTTCGTTATTGATCAATATACTCATATATATCGATCAGCACATGATCAATATGCTCTTAGAAAAACTCGATGTCAAGCGCCTTGATCGATATTTTCACGATTTCAGTTGCGCGACAAAACGAAAGGCGATACAGTTTTACTGATCAGTATATTTGACATTAATGAGCGGTAGATGCCACAGCGCGAGAAACAAAAAAGCTCCTCACTTTGCACCGGGCGTGAGAGCAGAGGAAAACCTGCGGGCAGAGGGAAAAATGATCCCGTCATTCCACTTCACTTTTTTTGCATTTCCAGAATCGGCCCTAAAAGTGACGATTAATAATTTAAGACTCGGAGCGGCACCAGCTTGTAGTTCCAAGGATGGGACTTGCGATCGCTCAACGATGAATCGGTTGACAGCCGGTTTTGCTGCCCGGAGATTATATCTTTTAGATATACCACTAGATTTTGTGGCTTGACGGATGCTATACGCCAGACGCACAATCTAGGGCAAATGAAAGGCGAAAACAACCAAGCACAGCGGCTAAAGCCGCTTGATTCTAGGCATCGACAACGCATGGCTAAAGCCACGCTCTTCCACGATAGAGCGGATGCCTTCGTGGAACAAAGAGAACGATATCGGGAAATGAGTAGTCCGTGTTTACACGGTTTGCACAAATGTAGAGATGACAGGGCACGAATGAATCCATGTTTCACGGTTCGAACAGATGTAGAAATGCCGGAGCACGGATGAAGAGCCTGCGGAAAAATAAAATGCGCCAAAAGTCATGCCGGGCAGCTCATCACAGCACAAGAGGAAGAGAGTCGAAGAATTGCCTGCACTTCACGACCGATGTGCGGAATTTCTATATTTGCCGATGAGAAAACCTGCACAACCCGTGGAAGAGCATGACTTCAGTCATGCGTCACGGAGATTTGGAACCCAGCGGCTTTAGCCGCTGTGGACATGAACAAAATCGGATCGAGCGTGGCAAGGATAAGCATCGGTGAAAGTAGTGAGTGCCGGCTCTTCCACCGTTCGATCAAGCAATCATTCAGACGTAGGAACTAGAAGCACAGTAAGGAGTTCGATTCCAATGCATCATGCGGACATCATGAAAGTATCTTCCATATCTTCCATATCCTCGGCAGCATCTTCCGTATCTTCGTCGACCGACACTATGTTGAAGCTGATGGCGCACCTTGAACGGCTGGAGGTGGAGACCTGTGAAGCCAAAGCGCGGGCGATCTTTCTCCTGACGAACGCTTCCACGGAATCCTTCTTCGACTGGAAAGACAAGAAACCAAGCTATGCGGAGCGCCTGGAGATGCAAAGCTTTAAAACCATCCGGAGGGAGTCGCACGCGGTAATTCTGCAGTGTGGTAGAGTGCGGAAGACATCTCTGGACAAGAACCATGCGGAAGTCGAAAAGCTCCGCGAGATGTACCGGGAGTTATGCTTGTCGTTTGAAAATTTCTGCCTTGAAGTTTGCCCCGAGCTGCTCGATCGGGCGGAGTTCGCCCTGTGAACAAAACCATGCCTCCTGCCCCGCCAACACCGCCGCTTCCGAACGAAGAACGTTTGGAAGAAGACGCACTGCAATTTCTGGAGCGCAGGCGGCGCCAACTCCTGGATGAGCTCGCCAAGATCGAGAGCGCCATCCATGCCTACCGCTCGCAGGGGGCCTCGGGCTCGAACTTCAACTGGAAGCGCAACCTGTTTGCAAACATCGAGATGCTTCTGGCCGAGCGTAAGCAGCCCATGTCGAT
This sequence comes from Candidatus Angelobacter sp., assembly GCA_035295685.1. Lineage (GTDB taxonomy): Bacteria > Acidobacteriota > Terriglobia > Terriglobales > Acidobacteriaceae > Angelobacter. Next base: position 10,678 of record DATGIO010000126.1, on the reverse strand, counting down.
TTCGCGCATTGTCGACGACCTGCGGATGGAAGGCTGCCGCCTGCCCAGCCGCGACACCAAAGGCAATGTGAGGAAGTCCATCCAGTCGATGATCGGCAAGGTGTTCACCGCGACCGGCGACCTGGAGTCTCCCAAGACCCTGATCGGCCTGGTTGAGTGGACAAAAGCAGAGTGGACAAAAGCAGAATCGACCAAAACAAAGTAGACGAAAGCGAATAGGCGGGGACGAATAGGCCAACGCTAACGTACATGTACGGGCCTGTTATAATAGTCTTTTCCAAGGCCCTTGTGCCTGTACAGTTCTATTTTTTGCCTTTGCCATTTGTATCTCGAATTCTATTTTCCGTTGCTCATTTTCATCCTCACCCCGCTGAAGCGGTAAAAACTTAGCAGTTAGGTTTCAGTGTTGAGCACATAAGGAATGATTGAATGAAATATGGGACTTTGTTGTTCTTCCTAGCCCTCGTTCTCGGTATCGAAGGCCAGACAACTTCGAATATCCGGGGAATCAAGATCGCCTCTTCTGGATTCGACCAGCAGACCCATACCGCCAAGCTGGTTTTTGTCAATGACACGCCAATCGATATCACCGCCTTCCGTTATCGTCTGAAGGCGATCAACAACTCCCCGGAAGAGCCTTCACACAACGTTGGAGTGGACGTGGACATGCTATTGCCGCAGTTGTATTGGGACATTGACAAGCGCCGGGAGACTTGGATTCCACGAGCTACCAACCATGTGATTCGCCCCGGTGAGAGCTGGGAGATTAAGCTTCCGCTGCCGGACGCGGTGGTGGACGCGACGATTGCCATCGATATGGTGGCATATTCGGACGGTACCGCCGAAGCAGTCAATGAGCAAGCGTTACAGTACCTTCAAGAACAACGCACCTGGAACGCTAACATATACCAAACCGTAACGGACCTTGGGCGGCAGGTGCTGAAAAACGCCTCCGACGAACACCCATTCATCACCCTGGTGCAGCGCCTCGAAGAGGCCCAGAAGCAATACAGGAAGCAGGCCCAAGAGGGCGACGATCGGACGCCGTTCCAACCCGAGATCAACGAACTGGCCGACCCCAAGCCGGGTACCCGGATCTATAGCATCATTGCGCACTCTAAAAGCCAATCGGGAAAGTCTTCAACAGGAGAAGCTTCAAAGCAAAAGACTGAGGCCGATACGCTGCAGGACTACATCGCCGAATATGAGGAGATGGCCTCAAAGGAAGCGCAGCAATCGCATCTCAAACTGATGATTCGATGAAAGTCATGCGGTCCATATTCCGGTCAACATCGCCGCTATATTCAACAAATCCTTTATGGATCGCTCAAAACAAAAGAAACGAGATCGGCCTGGTTGAGCGGACAAAGGCAGAGTGGGCAAAAGCGAAGTAGACAAAAGCGAACAGGCGGGAGCGAAGTAGGCGGGACCGCTATAGCCGAGAACGGTCTTATCTGCCGGACGTAGATGTTTTCCGAAAACAGCACGCCCGATTTCCAATCATGCTGCTAAGAATGATTGGACCAACCACACAAGGGGACGCACGACAAATCCAATTGGGAGCGAGCTACCGCTAGCTTATCTGTTGCTTGTGCTTCTCCCGATCCTTGGCCGGTTTTTCATCTGGTCTTTGGTCTTTGCTCTTTGGCCTTTTTGGTCTTTGGAATATTTGAGATTTTCATTTTTGGTCGCAGTTTGTATCGATCTTCATTTTTTGATTGTTTTGGCATTCACTTTTTCATCCTGTAACGGTTAAGACTTGGATTTTTCCATTTTTGGGATACTTGGCATGCCATCTTGGGGAAGCACAAAATTTTTTCAGTTTTTCTGTAACGTTTTAGACAAGAAACGCACTATTACAAAACAGCGAAATAAAAAACATTGGGAACAAGCGTTGAGACCTGGGTGTCCATAAAGGTAGCCGCTTAGACAGAGGGGATATCTTCAGGGATCCGCGGAATCAGCGATCGGGACCTTGCACGCGCGCGAACGGGCATTGCGCCGAAGCGTAGTACACGCAAGGATAGGGATAGTTTTGTCTTCATTCAAGGATCACTTTGTTTTTCGGATTTGCACCCAGATTTTAACCAATTATTTATGCGAAATGGATCCCATAACAAGAAATCGGGCCATTGCTCAAGAAATGAAAGTCTTAGAGTTCCCCATATATGGCTACCGATGTCATGTCGGCAAGCGACGACAACTACGACCGGCAACAGGTCTTTGCCGCCTGTATCAAGGCGCTCAAATGAAGAAATCAAGCTGCCTGGTATTACACCTTATGGTATTCCAGCCTTGGGCTTAGAACACAGAAAGGAAAGATTGATGAAGTATTGGAGTACGCTGTTTTTTCTCATACTCGCTGTCGGCATGAATGGCCAAACAACGCCAAGCATCCGGGGAATCAAGATCGTCTCTTCCGGATTCGATCCGCAGACTCACATCGCCAAATTGGTTTTCATCAACGATACGCCAGTAAACATCACCGCCTTTCGCTATCATCTAGAGGCACGAACCGCCTCCCCAAACGACCCCTCGTATAGCAGTTCATCTACAGTTGATCTGTTATGGCCCGCGCTGCAAACGGAAATCGATATGCGGCGGAGACCCTGGCTTCCACCGGCAACCTATCACCTGATCCACCCTGGAGAGAGCTGGGAAATTAACGGAGGAGCGCTCCCTGCAGCTGTTATTGATGGATCGATAGCCGTTGACATGGTGGTCTATTCCGATGGAACCGCTGAAATGACCTCCTCTCATTCCTTTGAGATACTTCAGCAGCAACGCATCAAAGCAGCAAATAGACTTCGCAGAGTCGCAGAGATCGGACGGCAGATTTTGGAAAATCCTGCCGATGAACACCCTCTTTCGGCGATGCGGCAAGCATTACAAGAAGAACAGCGGAGGGCGCCTTTGGACGATGTGACCTCTTTTTCAACAGAAATCTCCGAATTCGAAAGCCCCCAAGCAGGCAGCCATCTCCACACCATCATGAAATTCCTTAAAAGGACACTCACAACCCGGCCCCAAGAGGAGGAATTCTTAGGGGAAAAGACTGAAATCGGAGCTCTTCGGGAATACATTGCCGACTATCAGGAAATGGCTATGGCACTAATGTCTCAATCAAGCCTTAAGGTGGTGACGAAATGAGAAATCTAAATATCCTGCTTTTCACTATCCTTTCCGCGCTTGCCGCCATTGGCCAAACCTGCGGGGACTCCAATACCTCTCAAACATTTTCTCCGATGGACTCTGACAAAGCGCAGCATTCCATGGGGTCCCATTTTGTATCGATGGGCTCGGCTGTTGCATCCTGCACCTATACGTCAAGCAGTTCATCTACCCAGCAGAACTGCAACACCCAATGCAACGTGGTTAATGCTGGTGGAACCCTGCAAAATCCTTTGGGTGGCACGATCGGTAGCGATAATGGGACTCTATCGGTCCTGGGGAGTCATGAAGTAGACAAAGGCTGGAGAACGGGGCAAGCAGGAGGCGTAAATGCCGGCGCTTCATGCACTGGGGTTTTTGGCGGAGGAGCCGTGCGGTGCAGTCCGTTCACCATGGGTTGCAATGTTAGCGTTACCGTCAGCTTAACAGGCGTTACTGTAACCTCTAGCAACGGCGATGTCATCTGGACGTCAACTAACCAAGTACCTATCACGTGCGCCACCATTCCCGATCCGGAGAATCAAGTTGCTGGCGGTGGTGGTGGCGCTCCTGAACCTCAATGTGACTTAGGCTTCGCGGGCGATACACAGGGGCCATGCAGTCCTATCATTATTGATACAGTAGGCGAAGGCTTCCACCTGACATCTGCCCAAAACGGCGTAACCTTCGACATCCGTGGAGATGGGCATCCGCTTCAAATCTCCTGGACCGCCGCCGGCTTTCACAACGCATTCCTTGCTCTTCCTGGACTGGATGGCATGGTTCACAACGGGAAGGAACTCTTCGGCAACTTCACGCCCCAGCCGCAGTCAGCCAATCCCAACGGTTTCCTGGCCTTGGCCGAATTTGACAAGGCGGAAAACGGGGGCAACGGCGACGGCGTGATTGACGAACAAGATGCGGTGTATTCAAAACTGCGTCTCTGGATTGACGAGAACCACGACGGCATATCTCAACCCAACGAACTGCACACGCTTCCCGAACTCGGCGTCTACTCTTTGAGCCTTCGGTATTTCGAGTCTCGCAGACAAGATGAGTTCGGAAATCAGTTCCGATTCAAGAGCAGAGTCAACCCCGGAAAACGGCGCGATCCCAAAGATGAACCTCCCACAGGGGAACCCGGGCGCTGGGCCTACGATGTATTTTTTGTGACCCAGCAATCCCCATCTTCGCAACACTAACCAGCTTCGCCGGATACGTAATGGATTTCTATGTTCGATTATCAAGCGTATCCGGCGACTCACCCCTAAAGTGATCTACTTAAGGCCAGAGTCAATCGTGCAGGGAACGAAAATCCAGGGAAAATGAAATCCGGTGTAGAGCCGAACGATGAGCGTATGATGAGGTCTTGATATTTGTTAAAACTGAAGGCAAAAAACGACAAATATCATCACTTGTGAAGTGCAAAAGTAACTGTAACTAAAAAATCGGAAAAAATGCGATGAAATATGTTAATACATGCTTGTTTGTCATCTTATTGGGAATGATCGCTCAGAGCCAAGAACTGTCAAATATCAAGCGCATCAAGATTATCTCTTCAGGGTACGATCCTCAATCCCACATCGCCAAAATCATTTTCAGGAATGACTCGACCAAAGATATTACCGCCTTCGGGATTTCAGTCACGATGAGTATCGACACGAAGGACGGAGCATTCGCCGAACAACACGGAGACTGGATTCGAGACTTTATCCGTACCCCCGCATTTGACGCCGGCATATCCGAAGCGGATGTGCGGGCGCGCAAAAAAGATGGGATTCCGCCGCATCCGGAGCTCCCCAATCGCCCTATTCATCCGGGCGAGACCGTCGAAGATAGTCAAGACTTCTCTTACATACAACAATATCTCACCGGCGTGGTGATTCGGGTCGGTACGGTTCTCTATTCCGATGGAACGGCGGAGGCCGATAACGCCGGAAGCTATGAGCGGCTCTTGTTAGGGCGCGAGATAGACACCAAAGCGGCCAGGAGAAGCGTGGAAATCGTCCAAAAAGCATTGGCAAGAAAGCACGATCCCCATCCGATGTCGTTCACGATTGAAGAATTGGAACGCGCAAAAGCCGAGGTGCCAGCCGCAGCTCGACCGGAAGACGCCGGTGAAGGCTTCACCATAGCATGGACGGGCATCCTGAACGAGACCATCCGAGAGTTGCGTAGTCGAGAGATAAAGCGCCCTGGAGGCAAGACCGATACCGGGGACAAGCAGCCATTCAAGAACTTAAAAGAGGAACGCAACTTTCTTGCCGATTTTGCTTCGACAGAGAAAGAATATATCGACAGATATGCCAAGCAAGGCGGCTTATGGAAAATCGACAAATGACAAACCTTTCCTTTCCAGCTTCTCTCAGCCGTGGCAATGGGCATTGTGATTCTGTCGATTCGGCTTTTTCACAATCCGCATAGAGTTACAGGGATGAAATTTTCATTTTCGTGTTTGCCATTTTGTATCTTGAATCCTATTTTCGTTATTTGCCTTTCACCTTTGTTTTTTACCCCTTCACGCGTCGTCTACGGAAGCGGTTAAGACTTAACTTTCGTGATCGATTTGTCAATATAGCTCGGACCGTAAAAAGCTTTTTTGATCTTGCGTAGATGTTTTCCGAAAACGGCACGCCCGATTTCCAATCATGCTGCTAAGAATGATTGGACCAACCAGACAAAGTAACGTGCGGCAAATCCAATTGGGAGCAAGCTACTGCTGGCTTATCTGTGCTTCTCCCGATCCTTGGCGGGTTTTGCATCAGGTCTTTGGTCTTTAGGTCTTTGGAACGTTTGAAATTTCATTTTTGTTTTCAATCTATATCAATTTTCATTTTTTGATTGTTTTGGCATTCACTTTTTCATCCTGTAACGGTTAAGACTTGGATTTTTCCATTTTTGGGATACTTGGCATGCCATCTTGGGGAAGCACAAAATTTTTTCATTTTTTCTGTAACGTTTTAGATAAGAAACGCACTATTACAAAACAGCGAAATAAAAGTTATTGGGAACAAGCGTTGAGACCTGGGTGTCCATAAAGGTAGCCGCTTAGACAGAGGGGATATCTTCAGGGACCCACGGGGTCAGCGACCGGGACCTTGCGCGCGCGAACGGCATTGCGCCGAAGCGTAGTACACGCAGGGGTAGGGATAGTTTTGTCTTCAAAATTAGAGCAAAAGTTTATATCAAAAATTAAACCAACGATTGAAGCGAAAGATCGAACCAAAACGGCTGGGATGCCGGGAGAGAGTTGACGCGATGATGAGCCGAAACAGAGTGCTAAGTGTGGTGCTGTTGATGTTGTCGTTTCTGGGAGCTGCCGGAGCCCAGACCAACCCTAATCTGGAGACCGGATTCCACAACTTCGGCAGCTATCAGGGCGGCGAGGTGGACGTGGTCAACCTCGTCCATGGTGACGTGCATTTCAAGATCCCGATCATGTCCTATCCTCAGCGGGGCGGAAAGCTCGAGGCAGAGCACTATTTCGAGGACACCGGCAAGAAGTGGGGCGTGCAAGTGATCCAGACTCGCCCAGCTTCCGGAATCGGTTTCAATACCACCTATCGCTGGGTCCTTGGCGGGAGCCCACAGATCACTCCCACAAGCTTTCCCGTTGTGGGGCGCAAGCGCACCGTGACCACCGACCAGGCCGGAAATGTGTCCACGGGCACTGATAATTATTGGGTCTGGACACCGGATGGCTCTACCCATCTGCTGGACGGGAGCCGCACCGACCAACCGGCCAGCACTGCCTCGACCACCATGTTGGTGGTCGACACTTCCGGCTTCCAGTACATTTTGACATTCGGCAAGAAAACCGATCAGAGCGACGACTCGGCGGTCCTAGTCGACCGCAAGGGGACCCACTACTACTACCCAAAGATTTCGGTGCTGGGAGGCACCACGAGCAATACCGGCACCCTGCAGGGTGTCTTCTTCAAGCCTGAACAGCCGAGCGAGGGCACCTCGACCGTCACCGTTCACAACGACGTCGCGTTTCCCACGACCGTGGTCGATGCCAATGGCAACACTGCCACCCCGATCATGCCGACGGCTGGGCCGGGAATCGATACCATGGGCCGCCCGGTGGTCGGAGACCTGATCACGACCGCGATCGCCAGTACCAACGACTTCAGCAACTGTCCCACTACCCCGACGATTGCTAGCGCTACCATTGAGAGCTATCCAGGGCCCAATGGCCAAACCTATCCGGTCAAGTATTGCTACGCCACAGTCAACGTGGCCACCAACTTTTCCCAGCCCACCAATGGCGTCAATGTCGTACAGTTTCCCAATTGGCTTCCGCCCGGTTCCACCCTTGCAACGCCCTCGGTAATCGTGGGCATCGTGCTTCCGGACAAGACAAGCTGGGCCATCCAATACGACTCTTACCTCAACATCACCAGCCTGACCTATCCAACGGGAGCGGTGGTTAATTACGCGTGGCAAGAGATCGACATTCCCTTCTGCAATGACGGCTCGTCTACCCCGGTGAGCAGGGCTGTGCAAAGCCGCACCGTGACCCAGAACGGCAAGACCTACACGTGGACCTATTCCTGGGGGGTGCGGCAGTCCGATGGCACGATCACCAACGTGGTCACCGACCCTAACGGCAACGATACCGCCCACGTCATGAGCCCGATCGCAGTCCCGTGCGGCTTCTATGAGACCCAAACCCGCTCCTACCAGGGCAGCCAGAGCAAGGGGACCCTGTTGAAGACCGTCGTCACCCACTATACGGGTGTCGTAGGCAACCTGAACTTTGTGGCCACCAACGTGGTTCCGGACACCATTACCACCACCCTGCCCAGCGGCAAGGTCAGTCAGATCACGCGCCAATACGACACTGGCATTCCGAGCACCGTGCAGAATCCATCCGGAGTCACCACCTTTGCCAATGTCACCCTGGAAACGGCCACCGACTGGGGCCAGGGCTCACCGGGACCTGTGATCAAGCAGACCGCCACCACGTATCAGTGGCAGGCCGATTCCACCGGACAATACCTGAACGCCGGGTTGCTGGATCTCCCCGCCAGCGTGATCGTGAGCAATGGAGCGGGTTGCGCCCTCTCCGAGACCGACTACACCTACGATGAGGCAGCCTATCTCACGCACTATACCGGCACGCTGCCCACAGGCACATTCGGCGCGGCGCCCAGTCCGGTGCGCGGCAACCCGACCTCGGTCACACGCTGGCTGGCTCCTTCCGGAAGCTGTAGCTCCAATCTTAAGAGCGGAGCCGCCGTGGTCAGCCATACCAACTGGTACGACACCGGAGAGGTGTATCAGCAGATCGACCCATTGAACAACGCCACCACCCACAGCTACGACCAAGCCTATGCCGGGGCCTATTCCACCCAGACCTGCAACCCGCTGAGCCAGTGCGTGAGCGGGACCTACGACTTCAACACCGGGCTGCTGACCAGCCTCACCGATGCCAATGCCACTACCCAGGCTAGCGGAACCTCGTTGGGCGATGCCGCTCACACCACGCAATATGCTTACGATGGGATGGGGCGCATGCAGACCGCTACCTTCCCGCCCGACCCCGGCAACGGAGGCGCTCAAGCGCAGACCAGCTTTAACTACACACCGGCCAGAGTCAGTCCCTCCTTTACCCCGTTCACGGTGCAGCGGCACAAGAGCATTACCCCCAATCTCACCGACAGCAGCACCACGTTGTTTGACGGCCTGGGGCGCCCCTATCAGTCACAACACACGCTGCCCAACGGCACGGCGTTGGTGGACACAGTCCTCGATGGCCTGGGCCTTGCCACCAGTGTGAGCAATCCTTACTTCTCCACCAGCGATGTGACCTACGGGACTACGCAGACGCAGTACGACACCCTGGGAAGGCCAAATCAAATCACCAAACAGGATGGCAGCGTGAGCACCGTGGCCTACGCGCAGTCGGGCAGCGCGTTGGCGAACGTGGATTGCACCCTGACCACCGACGAGGCGGGCAAACAGCGCCGTGTCTGTAACGACTCCCTTGGTCGCCTTTTGGAGGTCGACGAGCCGGGAGACCCGTTCGCCGGGGGTCCGGCCAGCGGGACGCTGACCATTGGCCCAATCAGTTCCAAAGGCATCCCCGCGGTAACTGCTCTGACCGCTACGGGCAGCCTCACTATCTTCGGCTTCGAGCAGGTGCTCAACCCGCCACCCGATACAGGCTGCAACGAGGCCAGTTTTTGCCAGCCTTCCACGCCCACCTACGACGCCGGGGAATTGGCGATCACCATCGGCGGTCATACCGACGTCTACGATTACGGGCCGAACGACACGCGCGGTTCGGTGGCCCAGGGCCTGGCCAATGCCATCAATAACGACGCTGCTTCCCCCGTCACTGCCTCGGTATCAGCCGCTACGATTACCCTCACCGCCCGTAGCGCGGGAGCGGCCGGCAACTACGCATGGACGGCTGGGGTCAACTTTTATGACAACACCGATTTCAGCAGTCCTTCGTTTTCTCCGACGGCCAGCGGGCAGATGAGCGGCGGTCGCAACGGCGTAGCGGCCTCCACCCTGTTCGATTCCGGCAGCCTTAAGGTCACCCTGGGCAGCTTTACCTCCGCAGCCATCGCCTATGGAACCAGCACGGCGCAGAAAGATGCGGCCTCCACGGCCGCTGCCGTAGCCAATGCCCTCAATGGCAGCGGTCAGGTCAACGCCACCGTGCAGTCCGGAGCAACCTCCTCCAGCGCCACCATCAGCTTGACCTATCGCAGCGTGGGAACGGCGGGCAACGTGGGCGTGCAGATTACCCCTACCACCAGCGACTCTGCCGATTTTCCCAGCGCCTCCTTCGCGGGCCAGGGAACCTTGAGCGGCGGCGTCAATTCCGAAGGCGCTTCGCTCGACCACAACTTCTTCGTCACCTTATATAGCTATGACGCGCTCGGCAATCTGTTGAACGTAACCCAGAAGGGCGATCCCTCAGTCACAACCTCTGCGCAATGGCGGGTGCGCACCTTCACCTACGACTCGCTCTCCCGGCTGCTGACCGCCACCAATCCGGAGTCGGGAACCATCACCTATTCCTACGACGCCAACGGCAATGTGTCGCAGAAGACCTCGCCCGCTCCCAACCAGACCGGCGCTGCCACGCAAACCATCAGCTATTGCTACGACAAGCTCAACCGCGTGACCTTCAAGGCAAACTCGGCGCAAACCTGTTCCAACGGCGCGCCGCCGCCAAACACAGCGACGGTCTCCTATGGCTACGATTCCGGCCCCAACGCCATCGGTCGCTATACCGGGAGCAGCGATCAGGCCGGAGGCGTCAGCTTCAGCTATGACGTGCTGGGCCGCCTGGTCGGGGAAACGCGCACCACCAACGGCGTAAGCAAGAGCATGAGCTATCGGTACAACCTGGATGGCTCCCTGGCTGCGATGACCTATCCGAGCGGGGCCACGGTGGCCTACACGCCCGACTCGGCCGGACGCGCGCTCTCGGCCATCGATAGCGCCAACAGCCTGAACTACGTAACCTCGGCTGGCTACGATGCCACCGGCGCACTGACCGGCT
>DATGIO010000125.1:0-45106 GCA_035295685.1 Candidatus Angelobacter sp. | reverse complement strand
ATTCCTGCGTCGGCAAATAAGCCGGGGCATTTCTTCCAATGGCTGTCTCTCTGGGATTTCCGCCGGATCGGGTTATCCGTGATGCGCCCGCCTCTTTGGACGTGCCATTCCAGAAGCTGTTGCTACATCCATTCCAGCTTCGTGAGGCCCGATTTCTTAGCTGGGGCGAGTTGGCGTCGGGCCAAGTCAGAAGGAAACGCAAGGTAAGGGCGAAACAAGACTACCTCAGATCGATTTCCTCTCGAACTCGGCCCGGTCATCGGGGGTATTACAAACCCAAGCCAGTCAAACATTTCTGAATGCCTTGCGCCACTGAAAGGCGACCTCTCTGTGTCGTCGGGTTTTTCCTCTGTGTCCTCTGTGGTAGCGCCGCAGGCAGGTTTTGGTTTTGCTGATCGCTGTCGGCTGAATGCTTCTACAAATCGTGAAAGCTTCTCAACCATTCTTGTCAGTGAAGCGACTTAAGCCCCGGCGGCTGCCGATCGCTGGCTATGGGCATCGCTCAAAGTCGGGTAGTCCGTGTATCCCTTGGTGTCGCCGCCATAGAATGTAGACCGGTCATACTGGTTCAAAGGGGCGCTTCCGCTCAAGCGCGCTGGTAAATCGGGATTAGAGATAAAGAGCCGTCCAAACGCCACGGCATCGACCGTACCGGCCAACACTGCTTCTTCAGCGGATTGTTGAGTAAAGCCGCCCGCACCGATCAACACGCCCGAATAGAAGGGGCGAAACAGGCTTGCAGTTGGCGCGGCGCCGTTGCCCAGAGAAATGCCCTCGAGAGGTCCTTCCTCATCTCCCCGTGCCTCAACCAGATGGACATAGGCCAACCCTTTCTTATCCAGGTTTCGCAGCAAGTGGCCGAAAACGCCCACCGGATCGGAATCGCGCATGTCGTTGAACCTGCCAAGTGGAGACAATCGAATCCCCACACGATCCAGGCTGAAGACCTCGCTCACAGCATCTAGTACCTCGAGAACAAACCGTGTCCGATTCTCGAAAGATCCGCCGTAACGGTCCGTGCGTTGGTTCGTGCCGTCCCGTAAAAACTGATCGACCAAATATCCATTCGCGCCGTGAACTTCCACGCCATCAAAACCCGCGGCCAGGGCGTTGCGTGCGCCGATGCGGTATTCGTTGACCAACGAAGGAATTTCCTCAAGCCGGATTTCTGCCGGAGTTTCAAAAGGCTCTTGCTGCCAGGCGGCGGTCAAAGCTTGCCCTTTGGGTTTGATTGCCGATGGCGCCAGAGGCAGCGCACCGTCCGGTTGGTGGGAGCGATGCGAGATGCGCCCCACATGCCATAGTTGTAGGAAAATCAAACCGCCTTTTGCATGAACGGCGTTCGTAATGAGGCGCCAGCCTGCGATCTGTTCCGGCGTATGAATGCCCGGCGTCCCGGGATATCCTTGTCCTCGCTGCGAGACCTGGGTCGCTTCCGATACGATCAGGCCTCCCTCGCTGGCTCGTTGCTCATAGTACTTCGCATTGATTTCGTTTGGAATATTCCCGGGCTGCGAGGAGCGCATTCGCGTGAGCGGGGCCATCACAACGCGATGTCTCAGTTGTTGCGATCCCAGGGTAAGAGATGAAAAAAGATTAGACTCTGGCACGATTTGTAGAACCCTCCGAACGGTTTTTGGTTCAGTTCGAGTAGATGAATTGGACCTTGGTGCAGCTTCATTAAAAGTGTGGCAACACCGGTAGGCGATGGAACTTGGCTCAAATAACCTGGCTCAAATTTCAACCCGCGATGCTTAGTCCTCTGAGATCTCCCATGTATTGGCTGCCCCGATGCTGACCTTGTACAACCGGTCATACCCTTCTTCAAGCACCGGTGGCTCAAGCCTGCGGTGCGTCGCCCCAACACCTTGCACCGGTATGAATTGCTCTCCGGTGCGCTGGCTATTTCGTTCGAGGGCTGCTTCCAGCTCTGTAACAAAATAGTATCCAATCACCTCAAATTGCGCCGCCTTTGCGGCGGCAATGTAAATCGCCCGTTCCTGGCGAAGCACGTTGGTGTTGTCAATCACAAATCGCTGTCTGGTAGATAAGCAGGCGTTCATCAGGACACCCTGTCTGTATCGCGTCTTGAGTAAGTCCAGACTCAGGCGTAAATGCGTATGAAAGAAATGGTCCCGATAAAAAGACGTCTTTCCCGATGCCTGGATCCCAATGAAGATAACCGCCTGCATACAACCTTCATTTGCTCGTTGGGCAAGGTGCCCACACTAGCGTGAGGCCGCCGAAGCCTCTGCGCGAATTTCATCTGGAATGCCTGCAAGCTTCGCTGTTTCCTGCCATAGTCGTTGAGCTGCCTGATTGTCTTGAGCTTCGCTTGTCGGATTGGCGGTTCGGCATTTGTAGAAATATCCGCCGGTAGTTTTGGCGACCTCTTTCGATGAAGCAAGGTAGATGATCGTCTCCGCGCCCTTCTCCGTCGAAATGGCGAAGTTCTTGGCCACACGAATACCGAGCGAAAGCAATCCGCCGCTTTGATCGCCAAAACGGGTTGCGACAAAACCCGGATGCAGGCAGTTGGCTGTCACGCCCGTTCCTTCCCATCGCCGCGCCAGTTCGCGGGTGAAAAGAATATTGCAGAGCTTGGATTCGCCGTAAACCTTGAACCCGCTGTAGTTGCGCTCGGATTGAAGATCGCTGAAGTCGAGCTGATTACCTTTATGCGCATCCGAGGACGTGTTGATCACACGTGACGGTGTAGCAGCCTGCAGAGAGCGCCGTAGGCCGGCGGTGACCACAAAATAAGCCATGTGGTTGGTAGCAAAAGTCATCTCCAGGCCGTCTTCGGTCACCTGGCGAGAGCCGAACAGAGCACCCGCATTGTTGATGAGGACATCAATGCGTGGTTCGGCGGCGGCAATAGCGGATGCCACTTTTTTCATCTCCAAAATCCGGGAGAGATCGGCGTAATGAATGCTGTGTGTGCCGGAACCACCGGCCTGCCGCAGTCGGGATAGAGCAGCTTCGCCTCGCTCTTTGTCGCGGGCCACGAGCACCAGGCGAGCGCCCATGCCGGCCAATTTTTCCGCCGCTACTTGCCCTATACCCGAAGTTGCTCCGGTAATGACAACGACTTTTCCCTGCATATCGCTTGGTCCTCGGCGAAATAGCTTATCATTCCAATAGAATCACGGCACAAAGCTTCGTCTCGAAAGATTCCATTGAAGGGTTGTAGTGGTGTGGGAATCGCAAAGCGCGGCAGGCCCTATATCGTTTGCACGGGAATCGTCATCCTCATTCTAGGAACGTGGTTGTTGACCCGCCCTATGGCGCAACCCTCTTCCTCGGGCGCGGCGCCTTCCGGTATTGAGCGCGATGCTCACCGATTCGATGCTCACAGATTAAAGACAGGCCAATTTACATACCGCATGTCCGATCGCGGCGTACCTGCGGGCACCGGAATGATCACAATTCGAGAGGCCGAGCCTTTGGGAAACTACGATTTCTCCGCGGAATTTGACGGGTTTGGCGGCCAGCAGTGGGAAGCAATTGCGACCTCTGCTTTTGATCCGGTTTTTGCCACGCTCAGCGCAGGCAAGCCTGGAGCCGTCGTTCCCATCTTTCGTCTGGAATATGCCTCCGGCAAGGTGAAGGGATTTGTCATGAACCGCAAAGGGCCTGAAGCCGGGACGCAACGGCGAATTGATGATGCTGTACCTGTGAATACGGTAGATCAGAGAATTGATTGGGCCGCAGTTCTCTCCTATCCCCTATCCAGCGGGAAGCGGTTTGAATTCAACGTTTACGATCCCAGCATAGGAATTAGCCAAGTGATGGTGAGCGTCGGCAAGCTTGAGCGGATCCAGGTTCCAGTCGGAACATTTGATGCCTATAGAGTTACGTATACGATCAAAAAAGCAACTGGAACGGAACAATATCAAGTGCTGGCCACCCGCGATCTGCCTCGCATCCTGGTTCGCGAGGAGTTTCCGGACGGCGTCGTGAGTGACCTCATCGCCACTAAATGAAAGCCGGGCAGCAGAGGAGCCGAGTCGTAGGCATTGAATTGCCAACAAATACGTCGCTCAGGCGTTTTTTCCCAGGATCTCCATCATGATCTCCTTCACACGTTCCGCGCTGATGCCTTGATGATATTCGTGTGAAAGAGGGTGATCTTCGCGTTCGAGCCTGAAATGCGGGCGCAATCCGGGCTCCTGGATATGAGCGAACATCTTCAGGCTCAGCGTATCTGGATAACCAGGCAGCTTAGTGCTCAACCAGGAAAACATGTGGGGCAGGTCGACGCATTCTGCCTTGCCGTCCATCTCCCGAAGCCGTTTGAAGTTTTCGCGGCTCAACGAGCCCCAAACGCCCCAGCGGAGGGTTTCAGCGGCACCGATGATAGGGAGATGAATCACTCCACGAACAAAGAAGTCGTTATCGTCAACGGCGCAGTAATCGCTGCTCAGAAAAGTCCTTTGCTGTTCTTCACTCCAACCTGGCAGAAGGGATGCTTTGCGGCTCTCCTCCTCATGCTCTTTCCTCCAGTAATAAGGGGAACTGTATCCGAAGTCCAGGCAGGGGCCGGTGTGCCACTCCTCGCAGTCGCCGCACTTCCAACGAAGGTCTGCCAGATCGGCCAACGTCACTGTGGTGCGCGTGTGCAGGATGCGTGCGCGCTCATAGCAACCCGAACATAGGACCACGATTTTTACCAGCTTCTTCGACTCTTCATTCCATCCGCCGTGCGTCGCCAGGATGATCTCGCAGTTATCGCACCACGCGTCTGGAAAGGGATTCTCGTCATCCGGTATATTGCTGTTGAAACCCAGTCCGGGCGTAGCCTCAAGAAGGTGAGAACAAACGAACGCCCGATCGGATTCGCCATGGGTGTCACAGTGGATTTTTTCAGCCATCGCCGATTATCGTCTCGTCAATGGCAAAAAAATGAAAGCAAAAAAACAAAGTTTGTATTAAGAGTCCAGATTTCCCATGACAGACTTGAAGCATCTGAAGTTCAGGCTGTGAACAAGTCCTTATAAAATTGATTGGCGAAGGAATTTTTTCTTTCGGAAAGGTGTTCCGGCTTAAAAAAAAGTGCCGCCACCGCGCCTCCTAAAACTGTCGAATAAGTGGTCATTTCAGTTCATTAATTTGCATATTTCACAACGGCCCGAAAATCACTCAACCATAGCAGATTCTGGTCCTGCGCCACGTTGTCTTGCAGCCGCAAAGCCGCATCCTGAGCATAGCGGAGCTTAAATGAATGATAAAAACGGCCTTGTAATAATAGTCAAATCGAGATTGAATTTTATTAGGCAAAATCGCGAATTGTATTTTCTTTTATTAAAAAATTAGATTTCGGAAAAATTGGGAAGAATCGGCTTAGAAAACATCTCGCCCATTTTGCAATCACGTCTAGATAGGAATCAATCCGCGTTTGATGCCCTGGCTTACTGCCTCCGTCCTGCTGGTAGCGTGCAGCTTGCCTAGGATGGAGCTGATATGAAATTTCACCGTATGCTCCGAGATGTTTAGCTGCCCTGCAATCTCTTTGTTGCCCAACCCGCCGCTGAGCAGCCGCAGCACCTCTTGCTCGCGTCCAGTCAAGTGCTCGATTTCCAAGGAATCGTCGGGGAGGTCTTTGGGAGCTTGCGACATCAGGCTTGCCGCTGAAGTTGGATGAAGCAAAAGAAAGCCGGCATTGGCGGCCATAAAAGCCAGTTGTAGATCGTCCGCCGATATGTCCCGCGAAAGAATCGCGTTGACCTCCGCAGCCAGTGCGCGGGCAATCCAGCGGGTGCCCGGATGATCGATCAGAATGACTGCTCCTGTACCGCCCGGAAGCCCCTCCGCGATTCGAATAGCCGCCTCAGCCGCTGATGGGCCTTCGGCGTCGATCAGCACGATCTCCGCTCCCGACTGGATCGCGCTTTCGAGAGTCGCGGCTGAACTAGAGGTTATCTTGGAGGGGAATGCCTCGCTGACCATCTCCGCCAACTCGGCGCGCCGCGCGGACGAGGCGGCAATCGCATGTACCCTGAACGGATTGTCGCCTCGTGCTTTCATCGCTGTGCTTCTGCCGCGTGCTTCGCGTGGCGTGGCCATCGTATTACCGGGCAGGTCTTGCTTCCAGCTTTACCGTGATTTTGGCCGCTGCTCCCGCTCTCAGCAGGTTTATTTCTGCGTTTTCGCCGGCTTTGGTTGTTCGCAGTATCTCCTGCACGGCATCGGTGTCTGCGACTGGCTTTCCTTGGAGCTCAATCAGGACGTCGCCTAATAGAACCCCTGCCTTTTCCGCGGGACTGCCCGGCTCAACGTGCGCGACCAGTAGTCCTTCGCTCACAGTTAGATTCAGTTTGGTCCGTAAGGATTCCGGCAGCGGAACGGACTGCATGGCCAGACCCAGATAAGGCCGCTCAACATGGCCCTTTTGCAGCAACTCGGCGGCCACTCTTGTGATTGTGCCCGCTGGCACCGTGATTCCGGAACGATGTAGGCCGGCTGTGTTCAGGCCGACGACCTCTCCGTCGGAACTTACCAGCGGCCCGCCCGAAAACCCTGGATAAAGGTTCAAGTCGGGCCGAATGAATTGATCGATCTGGCCGCCGCGCCAGGTTCGCCAAGGCCCATGGATCAGCCCTGAGATGACCCCGGAGCTTGCGACCACATTGCCCCTCCAGGAGCGGGCAAGCGCCAGCACCAACTCTCCCACCCGCA
Organism: Candidatus Angelobacter sp.; assembly: GCA_035295685.1. GTDB lineage: Bacteria > Acidobacteriota > Terriglobia > Terriglobales > Acidobacteriaceae > Angelobacter. The sequence continues at coordinate 38,428 of DATGIO010000125.1, read as the reverse complement.
ACTTCGACGCATCCCCCCACCGTGCGGCCGGAGCTTCAATCGGCGACTGCAAACGCAGGACCGCCAGGTCGGTGCCGGGATCGCGGCCCGCCACGCGTGCCGTGGTTTTTTGCCCCGGAGAAAGAATCACGGTAATGTCTTCATCGCGTCGCAGCGAATGGCTTGCCGTAACGACAGCGTCTTTGGACCAAATGATGCCACTGGAAGGATGCCGCCTTCCATAGACCGAAACAACCGACTTGCCGGTCTCTTCTGAAGTTTGTGCTAATTGATTTGCGAGTGATTTCCAAACGTTCTCTGCCATAAACAACTCCCTCAAATATTCCTGACTTAGCCACTATGAATCACGCAAGCCGAGGGCGGCATCCGCCATCTGGCTAGGTCTGCGAGAAAGATCTCCAAATCGACTCGTGGCTGAACCTGTAAATGAACCCAGTAATCCCAAATCCGTCGATCCGTTTATCCTTAAACGCCATGAAAAGCGCCATGAACGCCCCTGCATTTCTCACCAACGTTTTTCTCATCAATGTGTTTCTCATCACTCTGCCTTTTGTCCAACTTGTGTCTGCTCAAGCTCCGTCTCCGGACAACCTGCAGATGCAAGGCTCTCGAATCGTTCAGCATCTGCAGGAATTGTCACAGTTTGGCAAAAACCCGGGAGGCGGTGTCAGCCGGGTAGCCTATAGCGACGCTGATCTTCAAGGACGTCAGTACGTAACGAGGCTGATGAAGGAGGCGGGGCTTGCAGTGGCTCTGGATGCCGCTGGAAACATCATTGGCTCGCGGCCTGGCTCCGATCCGTCGCTTAAGCCTCTGCTCATCGGCTCCCACATCGACTCGGTTCCCGACGGAGGCAATTACGATGGCGATGTCGGCTCTCTGAGCGCCATTGAAGTGGCCCGAGTCTTGAATGAGAGTCGGAGAGCGTTGCGTCATCCTCTGCAGGTCATCATCTTCCAGAACGAAGAGGGAGGCACCGTCGGCAGCCGTGCGATTGGGGCCGGATTGGATGACAAGCTGTTGAACTCCGTCTCTCAAAGCGGGAAGAAGGTTTCCGAAGGCATTCGCTTTCTTGGCGGTGATCCTGCTGCGCTCTTACAGGTGCGGCGGCCTCAGGGAAGCATCGCCGGGTATCTGGAACTGCATATCGAACAGGGTGGAATCCTCGAGCAGGAAAAGCTCAACATCGGAGTGGTCGAAGGCATCGTGGGCATTCTCCACTCGGATGTCACGATCGAGGGATTTGCCAACCACGCGGGCACCACGCCCATGAATCAACGCCAGGATGCGCTCCTTGCAGCCGCTAGGTTTATCGAGAAAGTCAACGAGATCGTTACGAGTGAAGCTGGACGCCAGGTGGGAACCGTAGGCTGGATCAGGGCGCAGCCGGGAGCCTACAACGTAATTCCCGGAACAGTAACTCTTGGTTTGGAATTGCGTGACCTCGATGAAGCAAAGATCAATCGCCTTTTTGATCGAATTCGCCGACAGGCCGACGATATTGGCCGGCGGAATGGCACCCGCTTCAGCTTCAGCGAACCAATCGCGATTCACCCGGCCCTGACCGATCCACATTTTCAAAAGGCGATCGAAGAAGTGGCTCGGAGCCGAGGATTAACCACCAAGGTAATGCCAAGCGGTGCGGGGCATGATGCTCAGGAGATTGCCAGGATTGGTCCGGTGGGAATGATCTTCATTCCCAGCGTGGGTGGCATCAGCCACGCTCCCAAAGAGTTTTCGCGTCAGGAAGATATTGCAAACGGAGCCAATGTCCTGCTTCAAACATTGTTGAAATTAGATGAAGAACTGCTGTAAACGGAATGCACTGCGGCGATAGAAATCCGGTTAGCCAGGGCTTCCCCCGGCGACAAATTCTGCGGGGATGGTGTACGATTTTTAGGTTAGGAGGAAAGACAATGGTGGACGAGAAAGAAGATAAAACAATTTATAAAGTCGTGTTGAACCACGAGGAGCAGTATTCCATTTGGCCCGCGCACAAAGAAAATGCATTGGGCTGGAAAGACGCAGGCAAGAGCGGCACCAAAGACGAATGCCTCGCCTACATCAAAGAAGTTTGGACCGACATGCGGCCCCTGAGCCTCAGGAAAAAAATGGAAGAGATGGAAGCCCAAAGGCAGAAATGAACTGGCGCGACGTACGGTAAACACGCAATCATTCCCCATGGTAGAGCTCTTTCAGCGCCGTCCCCTAGGGAGCCTTTGGTCCCCGAAATGGATGAAGATGAATAGGAGAGTGAGCCATGTTTGAGATTCTTGGTGGCAAGTGAGATGTGAATGCGCGACATGTGAATGGGTGACATGTGGAAGAGCGGCCCTTTAGAGTCTGCGTGAGAACTAGGTTTTCCTGATACAGGTTGTTATGGTCGCCCGTCTTCGAACACAATCTGTTTGTTGTGATGAAAGACGATTTTGGAGTTCTCACGCAACACTCTCTACTGTCTCTACTGCAAAAAATCTCGGATCACTCCAGGTCTGGTCGAGGCGCGTTGTGATGAAAGACGAGCTGGCGTGGCTTTCCTTGAAATGCATTCAAAGCCAGAACAGAACAGCTGCACGGAAACGGCCATCGGGACATAGCGGGTTGAAAACGGGACTATGCCGAGGCTGCCGTGGATTGCGTCTTGGTTGCTACTGGCTCAAGATATTTTTCTATCTCCACTGCGGCCGCCTCTCCCATGATCTCGCCCAGGGCGCGATAACTTTCAAACTGGCGCTCGTCGAAAAATTGATCCAGAGTGCTCTGGTGCGGGTAGGCCTGTTTCTCCGATGCGTAATGCAACAGATCGAGTGGCAGGTCGCGAGCGAGCGAAGGCTTTAGGTAAATGAGTTTGCCTCGTGTGCCGTCGGCAAAGCGGACCTCGCCTGTAGCAAAGTGAGCGTCGCTTACCCGTGCGAACTCATCGTCGTCTCCAAGTTTTTGGCCCGGCTTCAGCTTACTTACGTCAATCTTGATCTCTGCCCCAAAATCGATGCGGCAGTGTTCGATGGCATGGGCAAGGTCGCGAAACGCAAATCCGGGATCGGCGGCTGCGTCACAACAAATAATGAGCCTGCACTTTCTTTTAACGAGTTCATACAGGCCAAGATTTTCAAAGTGGCCGCCGTCCGAAACGTATACTTCGCGTGCCGAATCTGAAGTCCGCGCCGTCAATTCGTTGAGTAGGCATTTCAGCGATGAGCGTGGAAACGGCGACATCCATTCTTTCATGTAGCGGGGGTTTCCAAACCACCATCCCAAACGCACGCTAAAGAGCGTCAGAAGAAAGGAGAGCGCGCCCCGCGTATGATAGCCAAGGTTGCTGCTCAGGGCCGCTCCGGAAGCGGCCATCGCTGTGCCGATGGTAAGGCCTTGTTGAGCCAGCGAGCTTTCAGCTCTTTCGCTGCGTGTGTCCAGGGCCCTTCCGTAAAGCTCGGTTTTTACGTACGCCGGTTCGCGATCGATTTTCCTCGGTCCTTGGAAGCGTTTCTTGAGCAGGCTCTCTAGTTCCTCCCGCACGCCCTTCCTGAAGGTCATGAGATGCACCTGCTCCGCGTGGTCGAGCCTGGAGACGCTGTGCTGTTTGACCAGGTCGTAACCGCAATAAAGGGGCGTAAAGATAAACGACTTGCCCTTGCGCGTCTGTAGCGCCAGTTCTTTACCGCCGGTTATGTTCAATGTCGCGTTCATGATCAGGTAAGGAGCTGTTAAGCCCTGCAGATCTTTCATCGCCAGGTTGTCGTGCTCGCTGAAGCCTGTAAACGGCTGCGGTTTTCGATTGGGGTTCGAGGCGCCCATATAGCAGCGCATCAGCCGGTTGCGGTAGGAGTTATGCAGCGAAAACTCATTGACGTCGACTCGTGCGCCGAAGAGCCAGGTAAGCAGCAAGAGTCCCGCCGTCATCACCAGCAGCCGGCCATCGATGGTCGAGTCGACAATGTGCCAATAATAGGGGGAAATGAGCGCCGGTTCGTGCTCGCTACTCGTAGCCGCCTGTTGGGTTGTGGTGACTGTTGCCTGTGTGGCCGTGGGTGCCGTTGCAGGGGATTTTCTTTCTATCTCAATGCGACGCCAGCCGTGTTCTTCCTGCTGGTGGATTCTCTTCAGGAAAATGCGATCTGGCTCCGGTTCGACAACGGGATGCAGGACCCCGCGCATCATTTTTTCCAGAGTGGCTGTTTCAGGCTCATGAATAGGAGTCGCGGCTACGCCGAATGGATTGGGAAGGTGAGGCAGCGTTAGGTGCAGAACCACCGACATGAGCGCCAGGATCAAGAGAACAAAAGCGGGTGGCGCAGCCATCGTCCACAGCCGTATTTTTCGTTTTTGTTCCTTATCGCCTCCTGAGGTTCGTGCGGCTCTCAAACCGGCCGCGATCGTCGCGATCGACGTGCTGACCACGCTGATCAATCCCGGAAGTTTCGCCCAATTAAGGCTGATCGAGCTTGTTAGGTGAAGATCAGTCGTCAAGTATTGCTCGATCGATAAAGGAAGATAAATCGACATCAGGCACAGAATCATCCAGGTGATGGCGCTCAAGACCTGAATGCCGCCAACTCGTGCCCACCATTCGCGGACGCTATCGGGAAATTGCCTGCCAATAAGGCCCAGAAGAACGATTCCCACGAGCAAGATCCCCACCGTCTGGATTGGCACGGCGAATGTGAGCACATGCCAGACTGCGGAGGGGCGATCCGCCGGGAATCCCTGAAGCAGTTTCACAAACAGGCATAAGAAACCGCCAGCACCCACCGCTGCAATGGGAGACCATAAGATGATGGCCTGCGATGTTTCCTGGACGACGTCGATGCCTTTCGTGGCGATGCTCTGTTTGAATCTCGATCGTATTGCGGAAACAAAAGAATAAAGATAAGTTCCTGCGGCCGCTGCGCCCAGCGCGACTAAGAGTCCTCCCAGCAAAAAGGGTCGGCCCCTGAAAAGCAATAAAGAAACCAGGCACAAGAACAGTGCGGCCAATACCAATAGGGTTTTCCATCGTAAGCCCGAAAAGATGCTTGCAGCCGACCAGAAGAAGGTGCAGAGCCCCGCGCCGATGGCAAACCATACTGGCTGGCTAAGAGTGCGGCCGAATACCGAAACCTCTGCCCATAGTGTGATGGTGGAAACGGCTGCATAGACCAGAAGCGGTAGCACCACTCGGCGGCTGACTTGGCCGGAGTTGTCAGGCAAATTTTCGAGATTGTCGTCTTCGAGAATGATGGCGCAAGAGTTTCTTTTCACTCCCGCGGCGGCAATCAGCATGGAAACCAATGCGACGCATCCGCCAAAGGCCACCAGATGGGCCTCAGATCGGAACTGTAGCACCAACAGCGCGGCCAGCCGGGGCAGCATGAGCACTGCCAGGAGCACCGGCAGAAGCGTGAACTGGTTCAGCATTAGGTTGCGAAGGTAGACCGAGATGAAAGCGATGGAATCCGCGCTCCACAATCCCAGCCGTGGCGCCAGATAATTGCTGTATTGCCGAAGAAAGTGGACTGCATGGGGCTCCGCCATCCCCGGAACGGCCCCTTCTGTCACGCCCAGGCGCTCCTCGGCTCTTTCCGAATCTCTTATGGTCCTATCTGCGCCCGCCGTGTGCTTGAGCCGCCTGATCCAGCTCATCAGCCATCCGCCGATATAGCCGCCGCCGGAAACTGTCGAGAGGTAGTGAAGACGTGAGATGAGCCCTCGGCGGGCGAAAGCCTGAAGGATGCCCAACCCCAGTGTGGCGCTCCGAATGCCTCCTCCGGAAATCGACATGCCGACCCATTTGCGTTCGATCGGCTGGCTATTTGCGTTCTTGACGCTGCTCCATTCGACGGCGTTGCCCGCCTCATCGACAGCCGATCCGGCCTGTGGTCCGAATTGTCGCCGTTCGGCGGTTTCGTATTCCTCTAATTCTTCCCACGTGACCTGCTCTTTGTGTGCGATCGTTTGCTCGATATCCGCCATGTCCATTTCTTCCGTTCAGCTTTTTTTGAAGGCCACAAATCGATGAAGCTGGAATTGCTTGATAGGGGGAAGTTCCGGAAAATATACGACTTTCTCAGCGCCCTCTGCGAAAAACCTTCAATAGAGGGACCCGGAGGTACACAAAGAGTAAAAACGCAAGAAGAGGGTGTTTCCCTCAACGGATCGGCATGAAAAGGTGAAGGCGGGCTTAACGCGTTTTCAGCGCAATGTGAGCAGGGATCAGCATCGCTGCGCGGCTTTCCGCCTGGTTTTCAATTAAAAGAAAAGCCACACGGAAACATGCGGACAGGAATGCCCACCCCGAAAAAAAGGGGCGCCGTAGCGCCCCGAGCGTCTAGCGGTTGAATCTATTGATTCACGGGAATCTTGATGATCTTCTTTTGGATGGCGTAGGTTACAAGTTGCGCTTTGTTGTGGATGTCCAGCTTGCGCATCAGGTTGAACTTGTGCGCCTCCACGGTTTTTACGCTCAAGCCCAGGATCACGGCGATTTCCTTCACAGAGTTGCCTTCGGCCAGAAGTTTGAGAATTTCTCGCTCCCGGGGCGTTAATGTGGCAATTCTGGGGCGCATGCGCGTGTCGCGGACCCGCGAGCGGAAGTCTTCCACCAGCTTTCCCAGAACTTGTGAGCTGAGATACTTCCCGCCCTTGTAAACGTCGCGGACGGCGTTCAGGAGCTGGGGAGCGGGTGTATCTTTCAGCACATAGCCGGAAGCGCCAGCTTCCAGGCATTGGACGAGATAGTCTTCGTCGTCGTACATCGTCAGGAACAGGATCTTGGTTTCGGCGCGGTTCTTCTTGATCTGGCGGGAGGACTCGAACGATGAAAGTCCGGGCATGCCGATGTCCATCAGCACGATGTCCGGACGTAGCTCCCGCGCTTTTTCCACGGCGTCGCCGCCGTCGGCGGCTTCACCTACCACCTCAAAATCGCTCTCGCTTTCGAGCAAGCGCCGTACGCCCTGGCGAAATAGTGTGTGGTCATCAACGAGCAAACATTTGATTTTCGGCATTGGTCCCCCAATTTCTTAATGCAGTCCGGCAACTGCCATTGCCGTTGCCTTTTTCAACGGCGGTTCCGCGGCTGAGGCCGCTTGTCCCGCCGGGACGGTTATTTCAAGGCGCGTTCCCTTGCCTTTCTCGGAACTTACTTCGGAAACGCCGCCCAACATTGCTACACGTTCTTTGATGCCGGCCAGGCCAAACGAATTGCCACGGGTGCTGCTTTTGGCCTGGATGCCTATGCCGTCGTCCTCCACCACCACATGGATGTTCTCGCCTTTGCGCAACATCTGTACAGTCACATTTCGGGCGCGGGCATGGCGGACCACATTGTGGAGCGCCTCCTGCACCACCCGATAAATGGCTTGCTCGGTCCCTTCCGCGAGCCGCCCCACTTCTTCCGGAATCACCACTCGAGTCTTCACGCCCGCGGCTTTGGCCAGGTCTTTGACCTCTTTGCGGAGCGCGGCCACCAGGCCAAGCTCCTGTAGTACCAGCGGAGAGAGCTTACCGATGATGCGCCGGAGCCCTTCAATCGTCCGGTCGACCACTTCCACGGTTTCGCGAATCTTGGCTTTGCCTGCGCGTGAGGGCATTTCCGGCTCCATCATGCCCAGATAGAGGCGCATGACCATCAGGGCCTGGCCCGTTTCGTCGTGAAGCTCGCGGCTGATGCGCTTGCGCTCGTCCTCCTGCACTCGGAGCAAGTGAGCGGAAAGCTCGGCGATGCGCTGCTCGCGCTGCCGAAGAGCATCGGTCATTCGGGCGCGTTCGATCGCCAGCGCCGTGCGGTCGCCGATGGCGCGCATAAGTTCGCGCTCTGTTGGCATCCACTCGTAGGGCTTCATAAAGCCGATAATGAGTACGCCGATGATCTTGCCTTCTGCTTTGAGAGGAACGCCCCACAGCGACTTGGCCTTCTGCCGGATCTTCGGAGTCAGAGACGGTGTCAGAATGTCGCCGTCTGCGCTGGTGTCGAGCACCATGCATGGCTCGCCCACTGCAGCGATCTTCCCGGAAAAGCCTGTGCCCACCTCGATGCCGAAGTTCTCCGGAAGGTCGAGTTCAAGATTGGCGGAAGACGCAATCCTCAATACATCCATGTCCGGATCCCGCAGCAAGATCGCTCCCATGGACGCCTGGAATGTGCGCGTGGTAATCGCCAGGACCTTTTGCAGCAGGTGAGACAGGCCGTCGGCGCTCAACTCCGCGTCAAGAACCTCCAGCAGGGCATTCGACTCCAAAGTTCGCGCGTCGAAATAGGCTCCCGAGATAATCACAAACGAAACCGAGGAGAGCATCTCCAACGCGGCCTTTGACTCGGATTCCCTCCCGGGGAATAACCCGGCAAGATAGGGATCGCAGACGGATTGGTATAGCTCAAGCGACCACGCGACTGCACGGGTATCTACTTGGAGCTTGGAGAGTCTGGTTCCAAAGTAATTCAGATTTTCATGAAAGCCGGGAAAATTATCGTGGCAAAAATAGGAGCAACCGGCGGCCAGTGTAACGCGCTCCAGTGCCGCGAGTGTGCGTCCATCGAAGCCATGCTCCTGGACTAGCTTTTCGCGCCAGCTATGGGTGATATCGGGAAAATAAGGCTCTAAGGCCCGGGCGACCTCAACGATCAACTCTCGCGAGGATTCCTTGAACGGTGGAACTGCAGTCACGACACTTCCTATTTACTAAAAGAAGCTGAATTTGGGAATACTTACCGGATTCTTACCAACGTGCCAATCCCAAAACACCTTAAGTAAGGGGTATTTTACCCCATGAAGTCGCAATGTAAACTAAATAGTTACTATGTTTCTCGTTAGCAGGGAAACGCCCTAATGGGACTGGAAAAGCCTTAGTACGCGGGTTAAGGTGCTCGGTTCAGGTTGAAATAGCTTAATTTAGCCTGTTTCTCTCGCAGAGGGCGTCGTCGAACCTTACTCCAAAACTTAACCCATTTCTTGGGTGAAGCGCTACAAAGTGGAAGCGTCACCAGTAGAGGAGCGGCTCCTGAAAGGATGCGATCACGGGTTTTAGCCCCGGTTCTAGCTTGAAGCGCTAAACGGCAGTCTCAACCCGGCCATGTTTTTTTTTGGCATCCGCGAGTACTGCTTGTTGGAAGTAGTCCATCGATAGCCGCAATCCTTCTTCGAGGCAGATTTTAGGCTCCCAGCCCAGAAGCACCCGCGCCTTGGTGATATCGGGTCGGCGTTGTCGAGGGTCGTCTTGCGGCAGCGGCTCAAAGGTAATGGCGCTTCGAGAGCCGGTCATTTTCAAGACCACCTTGGCGCATTCCAGAACGGTAAATTCGTTGGGATTTCCTATGTTGATCGGATCATGGACGGTCGATTTCGCCAGCCTTAAGATGCCGTCTACCTCGTCGGTCACAAAGCAGAAGCTGCGGGTTTGGGAGCCGTCGCCGTAGACGGTAAGAGGCTCGCCTTGCAGCGCCTGTTTCATGAAGTTCGAGATGACTCGGCCGTCATTCAATTGCAGCCGCGGTCCATAGGTATTGAAGATCCGCACGATGCGGATATCCACGCCGTGGTAGTGCCGATAGGCCATGGTTACTGCCTCGGCAAATCGCTTGGACTCGTCATAGACCGACCGCGGGCCAACGGGATTGACGTTGCCCCAATAGGTCTCTTCTTGTGGGTGCTCCAGAGGATCTCCATAGCATTCCGATGTCGAGGCCAGCATGTATTTCGCGCCATATTTCTTTGCCAGATCTAGGGAATGGAATGAGCCTATGGAGCCGACCTTCAATGTGGCAATCCCATGTTTCATGTAATCAACCGGGCTCGCGGGAGATGCGAAATGAAAGATGAAATCCACTTTGCCGGCGTCGTAAGGCTCATTCACATCCTGAAGAACGAAGGTAAAATTTGGGTCGCTTCTCAGGCCCTCAATGTTGTCAAGGCTGCCCGTGACCAGGTTGTCGACGCAGATGACGTGATGGCCTTCCGCTAGGAGGGCGTCGCAGAGATGGGAGCCGATAAAACCTGCGCCCCCGGTTACCAATGCTCGCATAAGGAGTCCCTTTAACTCGCAATGAATTCAAAAGCTGGTGCTTAACATGATTTTAACTTGCACCGGACCTGGAGCAGTAGGTTACCGATTGCCGGATGCCATCTGCGAGTTGCGATTCTTGCAGTGATCGGTGCCGCGCTCGATGGCCGTTCCTTCCTCGTAATCGTTCCAGGTCTCGATCAGCAGGTACGGCGGCGCGTTTTGAGTGCCATAGTAACGGCGAAAAACACGAAGGGCGTCTTCGAATGTCTTGCCGCAACGGCTATCCATGTGGCGATTTCGTCCCCAGGAGGCTCGGGCATCGTCGAATCCTGGCCAGACCGCTCCGACCGTGATCTTATCTTGATGATGCAACGTCATATTGCTATAGAAATATGACAAGTATTGTTCCCCCCAATTACGCCCGTCCGGTGACCAGCCGCCGCTGCCCGGCTGCACCCAGGCATAAAAGCCGTCAAATGCGTCCGGATATTTATCGTTTTGGTCTTTGTAAATGAGCAAGGGTGGATCGGGCCACGACTGCGTGACCTGCCGGATACGAGTCCAGTCGGTGGCTTCATCCTTGGGAAAGATGAAAATGACCGGTCGTCCTTCATAGCGAAGGTAACTCTGGCGGGAAGGCCCGGCATTTGGACCAATATACTTGTCATAAAGGTATTGCAGGTCCACAATCACCGCTTCCGTGGCATATCCCGGATGGTCCACCGCTTCGTCATACTGCGCCGCAATCTTGAATCGATTTTGATCGGCTGACTGCTGCAATAGAGCGAATGTTTGGTCCTCGAATTCCTTCCGCGGTCCGTACCAGTTGACCACAAAGCCGCTGATATTCATGTCCTTGGCGCCGGCGATCTGCTGGCGCAGCACGTTGGGATCGTGACAGGAGTACCCAACATCAATATGCTCTTTGTTCCCAAACCAGGGCTGATAGACGGCCAGCAAGATAGGGCTTCCCTCTGGGGCTTGCATTCTTGCGAGGGACTGTTTGAGGTTGGGCCGGGCGCAGCCGCACATTGCCAAAAGCGCTAAAACCGGGCCAAGTTGGAGAATGGCTCTTAAGCCGAATACAGCTCTCATCGCTTCCAGTTGGATGACTCACGCGCAATTAGCGTTGGACGCGGTTTCCATGCGATGAAAGCGTCTCTGCGAGCACGTTGTGCGCTTTTTTCTTGAGTCTGTCGCCTGTCCTAAGGTACGTTAGTCCTCGTTTCCCCAAAAACTTCCCAAAAAGGTAATCCTCACAAAATGGCGAGTGGATCCGGATCGAAGATCAAGGGCATCAGTGGCATGACGCCGCAGGAACTCAGCTTTGAAGTAAATCGCGGCGGAAAATTCATACGGTATCGATATTGTGTCTCCGTCATAGTCGTAACGATGATGCAGGGCACAGACATTTACTTCGTGAAACAGGGAGAAAATCGCGTCGCCAAAGGGCTTCCGTGGATTTTGTTGACCTCTCTTGCTGGCTGGTGGGGAATTCCCTGGGGACCGATCCGCAGCGTTCATTCTCTTTGGATCAACTTCCGTGGAGGCGATGACCTCACGGCTGCGGTTGTCAATGCAATGGGATTGAAGGACATCAACTGGGCCGTTGCTGGAGCGGCTCAGAACGCCGGTCAGACCTCCCAGATGAACCAGCTTCCCAAATAAGCCAAATAAGAAGGTGTCGAAGACTTGCTTTCGATCTGGATACCGATCTCTTGAATCGGTGGCGGTGGCTTGAACAACGCCGATTGGACTAAAGATTTGGACGAGAGACTAAAGACCCAAGACGAAAGATGAATTGTTAGCAAATTCTTGCTCGTATCGGTCCTATCCCGGCCATGCCTTGCTAATATTTCATGGGCCATTCTCCCCCAATTGCAAAGCTTGATCGCCCGGTGTTGAAGGCCGCTCGCCGTCAATCTCAAGAATTTCGAAAAAGAAGGTCCAAGCCGTATGTCGAGTCTTCCGCGTATTCTTTATTTTTTTTCCAGATCGGTCGTCTGTGCGCCTTTGCTGGCAGCCGTTGCTCTGCTTGCCGCGAGCCAATCCGGAGCCGGATCGCAAGATGACAAAGTGCATGTAAACCAGATTCAGGTCATCGGTAGCCACAACAGCTATCACATAGGCATGGGCGCGAACGAGATGAAATTTCTCCGCCAGCGTAATGCGCAGGCTGCTGTGGGCCTTGATTATTCTCATCCGGCGCTCGACGTGCAATTCAACCAGGGCATCCGTCAAATCGAGTTGGATGTCTTTTCCGATGCCAAGGGCGGTCGTTACTCCCACCCGGCATGGCCGCGCCTGATGCGCCAGGGAGGCCTCGAGCCTGATCCCGATTTCGATCCGCAGCACTTATTCGATAAGCCGGGTTTCAAAGTCATGCACGTGCAGGATCTGGACTACCGCAGCAACTGCGAGCCTTTCACCAGTTGCCTTCAGGTGGTGAGAAGCTGGTCACAAGCGCATCCGAATCACCTGCCGCTATTTCTTTTGATTGAAACCAAGGAAGGGTGGGAGCGGCAGGACTTTATGACCAAACCGGAGCCGTTTACTACCGAAGTGTTCGACGCACTGGATGCCGAAATTCGAAGTGTATTTCACGAAAATGAGATCATCACCCCGGACCGGATTCGCGGAAATCATTCCACGCTCGAAGAGGCTGTGCTGACGGATGGCTGGCCTACATTGCGAGAGGCCAGAGGCAAGGTGATTTTCTTGATGGATCAGCGAAAGGCCCGCGATGCTTATATCCAGGGACACCCCTCGTTGCGGGGACGAATCATTTTCACCAATGCTTTGCCCGGAGAACCGGATGCGGCCTTCGTTGAGGTAAATGATCCGCAGGAAATTCAAGAGGCGAAAGAAGCTTCTGAAAAAAATGAAACGCCCGACGCAAAGGAAGCGAAAAAAGAAGACCCGAAGCCAAGCCGCATTCCTGAACTGATTAAGAAGGGCTATCTTGTCCGCACCCGCACCGATGCCGATCTAGTCCAGGCTCGCAAGAATGACACCAGCACCCGCGAGGCAGCCATGGCGAGCGGAGCGCAGATGCTCAGCACCGATTTTCCTTTTTCCGATAAAGCTGACACAGGTTATGCAGTCGATTTTCCGCAAAGCCTCATCGCTCGCTGTAATCCAGTAAGCGCGCCCTCGGGCTGTAAATCAGAGTTATTGGAGCCGCACATGCGGCGCATTACCGTGAAAACGCCTCTGCGGTAGCGTTGCCAGCAAGATTTTTGGGGGATCACCAGTTGCTACGACGGAATCGCGTGGTCTTGTTGATTGCGCGACCCGTCAGCCTTCTCACTCCGGGGAACATAAAGTGGGGAATACAAAGTAAGGGTTGAATCCGAGGGTTTTACTGTTTTGTTTCTGAAGTGTTTTCTAGGCTAACGAAATGCTCCTCTGTGTCCTCGGTTTTTTTCCTCTGTGTCCTCTGTGGTAGCGCCGCAGGCAGGTTTTGGTTTTGCTGAGTGCTGAATGCTCTCTCACCCCACCTCAACCAGGCCGTAGCGCCGCTGCCAATGATTCGTAAGGTGGCGCATCATCCGTTGGTAATCCTCTTGGCTAATTTCCTCCGGATGCTCCACCACCCGCGCCGCCTCGGTCTTTGCCAGTTCCAAAAGCTCACGATCGCGAACCAGATTGGCCAGGCGAAGGCTCGGCATTCCGGCCTGCCTTGTGCCAAAGAACTCTCCGGGGCCGCGAAGCTCAAGATCCAACTCGGCGATTTCGAATCCGTTCTGCGTGCGCACCATGGCCCTCAATCGACGGTCGGCAACATCGGACACCTTTCCTCCCGTCATGAGCACGCAATAGGACTTGGCTGAGCCGCGTCCGATACGTCCGCGTAGCTGGTGAAGTTGCGCCATTCCAAACCGCTCCGCGTGTTCCACTACCATCACGGTTGCGTTGGGTACGTCCACGCCCACCTCGATCACGGTCGTTGCTACCAGCACATCGATTTCTCGCTTCTGGAAGCGCCGCATGGTCTCGTCTTTTTCCTCGGGGCTCAGCTTGCCGTGGATCAATCCGATCCGCAAGTCTGTGAGGATGCGTCCTCGCAGCTCTTCAAACATGTGCATGGCTGCTTTAAGTCCGGATTTCGAGGTTGCCGGCTGTCCCGCAAATTCCAACTCCGGCTGATCGCTGGGCGCGCCTTCAATCACCGGATAAACCACATAGGCCTGCCGCCCTGCTGTGACTTGCTTACGGATAAACTGCCAAACCTCATCGGCGCGATCGTCGGACACCTTGCGGGTCGTAATGGGCGTTCGGCCAGGCGGCAACTCGTCCAGAATGCTGGTATCGAGATCGCCATAGAGCGTAAGCGCCAGGGTCCGGGGAATCGGTGTGGCGGTCATCACCAGAGTATCTGGTTCGGCTTCGCCCTTCTTCATGAGCTTGAAGCGTTGGAGCACTCCAAAACGGTGCTGCTCATCCACAATCACCAGGCCGAGTTTGTGAAAATCCACTTTCTCTTGGATCAGCGCATGGGTGCCGATCACCAGGTGTGCGTCCCCTTGTGCGATGTGGCGGCGGGCATTGCGCTTGCGTTCTTCCTCCTGCGAGCCCGTAAGTAGCACCACGCGATATCCTGCTTCTTCGAGCGTGCGCCGCGCCGATAGATAGTGCTGCGTGGCCAGGATCTCCGTCGGAGCCATAAATGCGGCTTGATAGCCGTTTTCAATAGCGATCACCGCCGCTTGTAGGGCGACGATGGTCTTGCCCGAGCCTACGTCGCCTTGCAGCAGCCGCCGCATCGGCGAGGGTTGCTGCATGTCCTGAGCAATCTCCCTCACCACGCGCTTTTGAGCGGCTGTGGGATGGAATGGCAGAATCTTCTTGATCGCCTCGCGAACCTTCTCGTTGAGATCAAAAGCGATGCCGTTGCGCTGTCTCATGCGCCGCCGCTTGAGTTCCAGGCCAATCTCTAGAAAGAAAAGCTCTTCAAAGATCAGGCGTTGATGCCCCGGCGTTCGCGAAGCTTGCAGGTCGGCGAAGCTCTCGCCCGCCTCGGGAAAGTGGACCTGCTGAAATGCCGTTCGCCGGTCAAGCAGGTTCAAGCGTTCGCAGATGGAAACGGGTACGCCGTCGGCAATCTCTGGTGAAAGCCGTGAGAGCGTGCCGTGCAGGATGCGCCGGAACCATCTCGAAGTGAGCTTGGCTCCCGCCGCCGACTCGTAGATGGGAACAATCCGGCCCACCTCCAGTGATTCGGTTGCAGATTCGGCGTCCCCAGGCTCTTCGGCAGCATCGCCTGCGATTCCTTCAGGCGGCTCCGTCAAAACCTCAAACTGCGGCTGGTTGATTTGTAGCCCTTTGCTCTTCCATCCTTCTTCAACTTTTCCGTAAAGCGCTACAAGCTGGCCCGGCTTGAATCGGTCGCGAAGATATTCGCCGTTGAACCAGATACACCGCAGCGTAGCCCGCCCCTGCCCCGCAACCATCTGGAAGAGAGGCATCCTCTTGGTCTGAAGAACGGCGGAGTTACGTACCTCCGCAATCACCGTAGCCATCTCGCCCGCTTTGAGTTCGGCGATGGTGCGCGGGTTAAGCCGGTCTTCGTAGCGAAAGGGCAGATAGTACAGCAGATCTTCCACCGTGGAGATGTTCTTCTGCGCCAGCCAGTCGGCAATGCGCGGCCCTACGCCCTTTACGAATTGAACTTCTGTATGGAGATCCAGCACCTACAAAATCATACTTGACCGGACGAATTGAGTTTCATCTGGCAAAATATTCCGCCCTGCGAGACGGGGCTTTAGAAAGAATGGAGGAAAAAATAAGAAGCGAAATAATGAAGAGAAATAATAGGAAGAGAGCCTTGAATCGCCAGGATTGACTGCGGCGTCATTTAAAATAATTCTTTCTGTTTCACTTTGGCAGGAGGCGTTTTGAAGACTGTTTTTGTTGTGGGTGCGGGACCGGCCGGCCTTTTCGCAGCGCAGAAAATCGCGCAAGCCGGGCACGAGGTTGTCGTTTTTAACCGGGACATCAAACCCGGCGGTTTGGCCGAATATGGCATCTACCCCACCAAAGACAAGATGAAGATTGGACTGCGCAAGCAGTTCGCCAAGGTGTTGTCGCTGCCCAATGTCCACTACATAGGACACGTTTCGGTCGGCGCCGGCTCGCCGATCGCCCTGCCCCGGCTGCGCGAGTACTCTCCCACGGCAACTGTCTTTGCGGTGGGCGCCCAGGGCGCGAAGAAACTTGGCCTGCCGGGCGACGAGGCTCGCGGCGTCTATTCGGCCAAAGACTTCGTTTACAACTACAACCTTTTGCCTCCCTATACCTCGCATGATTTTTCCACGGGTAAGCGGGTCGCGATCGTTGGCATGGGCAACGTGATGGTCGATATTGCCCGCTGGTTGATGCTCGATGCCCCTCATCGCACCGCCGAAGAAGTGATTGTGATTGCGCGGCGTGGCCCGTTTGAAGCCAAGTTCGATCAAAAAGAGTTCGCCTACGTTGAGAAGTTTCTGGACAGAAAGGCGTTTCAGGATGAGCTGAAGCGGATTCAGCCGCATCTCACCGCTGTTGGCCAGGATATCGGTAAGCTTGCGGAGGCCACATTTCCGGTTCTCTCGAAACCGGCCGAAACGGAGCCGCAGTCGGCGCGTCTCCTCTTCCGCTTCCTCAGTTCGCCCTCCGCGATTCACGCCGATACCACCGGACGCATCCAGCGGCTCACCGTCGCGGAGAACACGTTGGTGGCGCGTGGCGAAGATGTGTCTGCCAAAGCAACCGGCGGTTCTGCGGATTTGGAAGTGGATACGATGATCTTTGCCATCGGCGACGTAGCCGATCCAGCGCTCGGTCTACCTTATGAGAAGGATTGCTACGTAACCAACCGCGATGAGAGCGACCCCAAGCGTGCCTCTTACGAAATCTTCGATCCTCAAAGTGGGTGTGTAGTGGAAGGAACCTACGCGGTGGGATGGGCACGTAAAGCCAGTGAGGGATTGGTGGGAATCGCCCGCCACGACGCCGAACAGGGTGCCGTTCATGTGAATAAGTACTTGGAAGGCGCTGCCGCAAAGGCTGGGGCGACAGCGAAAGACATCACCGCTGAGCTTGCCAAGCAAGGCGTTCAGATCGTTGACAAGTCGGATCTCGAATGCCTGGGCCGCGCCGAAGAAAAGCAAGCCCAGGAGCGTGGTATGCCCTGGTTCAAGTTCTCCGAAGATCAGGTCATGCTCGCTGCCATCGAGCAGGAAAAGGCAAAAGCGGTTACTGTCTAGCCTCCTCTGTCGTCAAAACGGCCTGCATCCGCTGACCATGGATTCGCGTTGCGCGCTACCGCTACATGATTCGGGGAACGCTTTTCGTTACGCGCCCCGCGGCAATGCCGCAGCGTCCGCTTTCGGAAGTTCAATCCAGAATGTGCTGCCCTCGCCCAGCCTGGAGATGACTCCACATCTTCCGCCCATTCTCGTAACCGCACGCTTTACAATGGCCAGCCCGATTCCGGTGCCTTCATAGGTACCGGGAGGATGCAGGCGTTCAAATACATTGAAAATGCGGTCGTGATTGTTCTGGGCGATTCCAATGCCATTGTCTTCCACGCTCAAGCGAATGCTGTCTTCCGTTTCCTCGGTCCAGATCCGCACGAACGAAGCAGAACCCGGTTTGTGAAACTTAAAGGCGTTGGAGACTAGGTTCACCACAACCTGCGTCAAGACTGACGAGTTGGCGCGCACCGATCCTGCAAGGTGTTCCTCGATCTCGATTTGCTCTTCGATCTTAAGCTGCGGCTCTCCTGTGCTTCGGTGGAGCACCTGCTCCGCTGCCGCCTCTACAATGGCTCGTAGATTGGCTGGAGCAAGAGTAAGGTCTGCGCGGCTGATGCGTCCATAATGCAGTAGGTCTTTGATGAGTATGGTCATCCGCTGAGCGCCCTGCGAGATAAACTGAAGATGCTCAACGTCTCGGGCTTCAAGCCGTTGTCCCGCTTCTTCCTTCAGCACTCGGGCAAAGCCCTCGATGGCGCGCAGCGGGGCTTGCAGATCGTGGGAAACGGAATAGCTGAATGCCTCAAGTTCGGCCAGGGTGTCTTTTAGCTTAGCGGTTCTCTCTGCAACAGCGGCTTCCAGTTCGTTGGCGTAGCGCCGCATGAGCACTTCCGCCTCTTTCTGGTCATGAATATCGGTTGAAGTTCCCACCCATCGCGTCACTCTTCCCGCGTCGTCCTTCAGGGGAATGAGTTGAGCGAGGTGCCAGCGGTAAACATCGTCGCGGCGCTTCAGGCGATGCTCGATCCGGCAGCCTTCCTTGCTCGTCAGGGAAGAGAGCCACGTCGATCTGGCTCTCATCAGATCCTCCTCGTGGATAGACTCTTTCCACCAGATCCCCATAACCCCCTGTTCCTGGCCGGTATATTCGGTCCACCGGTGGTTTACATACTCGATCTGGCCGCTCGGTCCGCTCATCCATACCAATGTCGGAAGCGCTTCCGCCAGCGAGCGGAACGTCGCTTCGCTCTTGCGGATCTCTTCATTGCGGTGCAGCAGCACCTGGGTCATCGTGGCGATATCTTCATCGCGTGTATCCAGCGCCTGCCGAAGCATCCTGCGCGCTGAACTGATTGCTGCGAGATTGTGGACTCTCGCCATGAGCTCCTCTGCCGAAAAAGGCTTGGTCACATAGTCCTGGACGCCGGAGCTCAGTAGATGGGAGCGCAGGTGTTCGTCCGCGCGTGCGCTTAGAATCAGCACCGGAACATCGTCGAGATCGCTGTGGTTCCGTATCTCATGCACAAGCTGATCGCCGGACATCTCCGGCATCATGATGTCGGTCACCACCATCGCGGGATGCAGCTCCGCCGCCATCGCTGCTCCCTCGCGGCCGTTGTAGGCCCTGGCCACTCGGAAATTTGCCGCCAGCGTTTCAGCGACAAAGTCATTCATCTCG
Source organism: Candidatus Angelobacter sp. (assembly GCA_035295685.1). Classification (GTDB taxonomy): domain Bacteria; phylum Acidobacteriota; class Terriglobia; order Terriglobales; family Acidobacteriaceae; genus Angelobacter. Next base: position 19,534 of record DATGIO010000125.1, on the reverse strand, counting down.
TGGTTGTCTTCAACCACTAGGACCAGCGGAGCATCCGCCATATCGTCCTGTGCGGGTGTGGATAGATCCGTCGCTGTTGCGATCTCCCGTTCACGCTCCATTTTCACCAGCGCAAGATCGGGTGGTGTTCCCGCTGCCGGCTCTTCTTCGCCTTCACGGAGATCCGTTGGTGTGGAACTGCGCATCGGGATCTCTACGGTAAACCGCGCGCCGCCTTCGCGAGCATCGTCAACCGAAACTTTGCCCTGATGTAGCTCCACAAAGTCTTTCACAATCGCGAGCCCCAGGCCGGTCCCGCCGAACCTGCGCGCCAGGCCGCCTTCTGCCTGTCGAAATGCTTCAAAAATGATCTGGCGATGCTCCGGCCTCACTCCGATGCCACTGTCGGAAACGGAAACCGCGATGCGGCCCTCGTCCGCAGTCTCAAGGGCGATTCGGATGATCCCACCGTCAGGCGTAAATTTAAAAGCATTGGCAAGCAGGTTAAGCAGTACATGCTCGATCTTTTCCGGATCGCCTTGCACAAAAAGCGACTCGGGTGTCTCAAGCTCATAGCGAATGTGGCGGTCGGAGGCCAACGTCTCGAAATAGCCTGCTGTTACCCGCACCAGGCGGCAAAAATCGAACTCCGAATACTGCAAAAACATCTTGCCGGCCTTGAGCTTTGAAACCATCAGCAGATCGTTGACATGCTTCAACAGCAGCCGCGCATTGCGTTCAATGCCTTGTATCCTGCCGCGTTGTTCTTCGTTAAGCGGCGTCTTAAGCAGGTTTTCCGTGGGGCCCAGGATCAGCGCCAGCGGAGTTCTCAGCTCATGGCTTACGTTCGCAAAGAATTGGGTCTTAAGTTCGTCGAGTTCTTTGAGCCTGGCATGAGCGATTTCCAGCTGTTCCTGGCGTTCATTAGAGAGCCGTGCTGCCCTGATCATCTCGAGGACTTTCGGAATCACTGGCGGAAAAAGCACCGCAGTCAGAACTGAGGCGACGGCCGTAACGGCCTTCACATCGCCTGCAAGCCAGTAAAGCGGCCGCTCGAGGGTGATCACCTCCATGAAGTGGGTCCCGCCGCAAGCCACAATAAAAACCCCGAAGGCCAGGAACATCCATGAGAAAGGGATGTCCCGCCGCGCCCGATGCACCAGGTAAGCCAGCGAGAGGGCCAGCGCGGTGTAGGCGCAGCCGATCAGGAAATCGGAGACTCGATGCAGGGCGATCAGGCCGGGCATCAGTAGGTAACAAGCTTTGTGAGGAAGAAACCGTTCATCGGTAATGCCCGTAATCAGGACCGGCCAGCGGATAAAAGCCAGGCCCATAATGAGCAAGGTTGTCGATGTGAGCAAAACTACGTTGCGCTTGAGGTGGGCATTGGAGCTGGAGATGGGGAGACTAGGGGTCTCAGGTGTCATATCATACCTGCGATTCCGCTTACTTGTAGTCTCGCGGAGCTTTATCTGGGAAGCTCGCGCACGTAAGCTCTCTGCCTAGTTTACGCCTGAATCCTTCCTTGGAGGGTGCTGTCAATGCTATGCCCACCGGTCAATGCTATGCCCACCGGTAATAAGGTTGAGCCGGTTAGGTATTCCTTGCGGCGGTGCTCTTGGTGTATGCTCACAAATCCCCAGGAATCCTCTAACCCAGCCATTTGGGAGGGAATGCAGTTCCAATCGGCCTTCCAAAGAAGACGAGCGAACTCCGCCTCCACCGCTCCCAACTCAACCGCCTTCACGAATCATTCCGAACATCGTCCGCGTTGTTGATCGCAGCCGCTTGGGCCGGAGGCACAGAATTTCGGGTGCGGGTCAATCGCATCAATTGAAAATTGAAAAAAATTTCTCCGGGAGCCATTTCGGCATTGACAAAGAAAATCAGCACGGGTTATACAAATTTAAGGTCGTTGTTGGAACGCGATTCAAGGGATCCTCGGTAGGCGAGGCTCCCGCGCAACACACAAGCCACTGCCCAGCCACGTCCAGAGACGTTGGCAGCGGGTAGAACAGGAACTCCCGGATTAAGGGTTTTCCTAATGTGGCTGAGGCTATTATGGCCTCTTACGGGGCGCGGTGCTGAAGCTTGGACGTGGGAGATCGGAATGCAAGTCGTTCGTTTTTCTCTCTTCTTTGCTTTACCGAACCTTTTCAGAAAAGTTGATCGATGTGAGCTGCCATTTGGCATGAAAGCCATAGCATTTTGCGTGCTCTCAAGAATCGGCTGAATTTTGTATTAAAGGCATTATGCAAACACTAAGAGACGAACCTCCGAGTACCGGAGGCCAAAGTAAGCGGAAGTTCCGGAATATGCAAAGGTAGCCCGCCATTTGCTCACCTCCGGCTCTTCCGACGCCAAGCTGCAATCGGAAAGAGCTGGAATAGAGGGTGGGCAACTCTCTTCTTCCAGTTCATAACTAACGCGTGGTCTTGCGTGGCCGCAGCCTTCTTTCAAGGTTCGGCGCCAAGGCGGTTGCGCGTTTTCTTCAGGCTTGCCCCAAGTCCACGCACTGGGTGCGGGAGCAAACATTGGAGAAGAAGGGAGGAGACCGTGAATCGGATTCAAGACAAACTGAGTGTTGTTACTTCGTGGGGCGCACCCGTTCCAGCCGAAGGCCTGGATGCCCGCGTCGAAAAAGGCGTGGTGGTTCGCAAGGCCTGGCAGCGCAATCTCTTAACTTTCCTGATGGTGGTTGGCCCCGGCCTCATCGTCATGGAAGCGGATAACGATGCAGGCGCAGTCGCCACCTACATGCAGGCCGGAGCGCAATATGGAGTGCACCTGCTGTGGATCATGTTGCTGCTCTTGCCGATTTCTTATTTCATTCAGGAAATGGTGGCGCGCCTGGGGATCGCCACTGGCAAGGGCCACGCCGCCATGATCTATGAGCGTTTCGGCAAATGGTGGGGAAGGTTCTCGCTGGTCGATCTGCTCGTGGTGAATTTTCTCACTCTGGTTACCGAGTTCGCTGCAATTTCGCTGGCCTTGAGCAAACTGGGAATCTCGCCCTTGGTGGGAGTGCCCGTTGCCGCTCTTGGCTTGATCGCTCTGGTGTTTACTGGCAGCTATCTGCGCTGGGAAAGGATCGTGATCGCCCTTTGCCTGATCGATGTGGTTTGGTTCGCTCTGGCCTTTACGTCGCATCCGGACTGGGGCCACGTGGCTCGCAGCGCCTTTGTGCCCAACCTGCCTCCAGGCCGCATCGATACAAGCCTGGTGTTTCTGATCATCGCCATGGTCGGAACCACCATCGCGCCCTGGCAGTTGTTTTTTCAGCAAAGCTGCGTAGCGGAAAAGAAGCTTCGGTTCTCGGATCTCAAGTGGGCGCGCCTCGATACCTTGATTGGTGCGGTCTTCACCATTCTGGTCGCGGCAGCCATGATCGTCGTTGGCGATTACGGATTCCGCTCCGGACTGCACTTTGACGATCCCGCGCAGCTCGCCGTGGCGTTGGCTCCGGTAGCCGGAAAGTTCATACGAAACGGCATTTTGCTGCTCATGGTTAATGCCGCTGTACTTGGCACAACGGCGATTTCCCTGGCAAGCGCCTGGGCCTATGGTGAAGTCCAAGGCTGGCCGCATTCGCTCCACAAGAAAATCTCGGAGGCTCCAACCTTCTATGCGGTCTATGGCTTGTGTGTCGGCGCGGCTGCCGGGTTGGTGCTGATTCCCAGGGTGCCGCTGCAACTGGTCATCGTGAGCGTGCAGGTCTTTGCCGGGCTGATTCTTCCATCGGCAATCGTTTTCCTGCAGCTTCTGTTGAATGACCGTGCATTGCTCGGGGCCGAGTGGGTCAATCGGCCATGGAACAACTGGGTGAACTGGAGCATCATCGCCGTTTTATTCGTTCTTTCGGCGGTCCTTGCGGTCCAGATATTTTTCCCAACACTGCTCGGACTTGGGTGAGAGCTTCAACCTCAAAAAATCATGGAAGGAAAAGAAGGGAGGTCGAACATGGCGACCATGCAGACAAACTACAACGAGATTGAAACCTATCGCGTGATACATCCCCTGGATGACGAACCGGAGACGAAATGTGGAACGGAGCAGCTAGGCCTGATGAAGATGACCAGGAGCGTAAAGTTCTCGCTGATGGTTTTGCGGGCCTACCTTGCTGGTATGACGCTCATGTTGATCTATCACGTCCTGCACCTTGCGGGTGTCTTTACCAGATAGGCGCGCCAGTGCAAGGAATACAAAACTGCCTTTTTGAGCCATCTTGGGCTGCTATCCCGAAAGCGGCATAGCAGCCCGGAACGCTTTGATTCCATGCCCCACACCTGTTGCTGCAAACATCCTATTGCTGAGTCGCAACGCCGAAGCAATGGGAGTAGCCATCATCATCGGTTAGAAAAAACTCGGTTTGGCCGTAGTCTCGATGTTCGATCGCCGACACATCATATCCAAGGCCCTTCAGCCGCTCCCTGGTTTCGTCTAGATCGTCCGGTGCCCAGTAGAGCCGAATGCCCTCATAGTCTTGCGGCTTCACCGGGGTTCCCACTCGTTGATTCAGCATGAAACATAGGTTGTCTTTTCGAAGCATGCAAAAGATCAGCTTGCCGTCTCTGTGCATTTCCGAACCCATCGCAAATCCAAGGCCATCCACCCACAAGCGCAGGCTTCTATCCAGGTCGGCGCTTGGAATGATGGGAACACAAGATGCAACCGGCATGGCAATTCCTCCGCTACAGCGCTTGTTTTGAAAACTCTATCTCATTCCGTGGTGGCGAAACAGAGGACGTTTCCATCGGGATCTCTTACATGAAAATCGGTTCCACCCCAGGCTTGTTTGGTCGGCTTTTGCGCGAATTCTACGTTTCGTGCCTCAAACTCCTTGAATAAATCCTGCAAGTTCGAGACTTCGATAAACACGCAAATCAACGATCCTTCCTGCTCCGAGGCTTGAGCAAAAAACGGCTCTCGCACATAGCGGAGGTGCAGGCGGGCGCCATCGCGCGACACCTCGCCGTAAAACGGCGGCTTTCCGTGAAGAAAATCGATTTCAAAACCCAGCTTCTTCTCGAAAAAATCTACGCTTGCTGCAACATCTCGCACCAATAGAACCGGAATAGCGGCATTCAGCGCTCCGGCGCCGGCTCTGGCGCGAGGTCTCTTGAGTGCTTCTGCTGAGGCTGCTTTCAATTCCGCCCAGGTCTGGTATCCGGCTTCAGTGGCAATGATCTCTTGCGCCATCGCCAGGGTAAATTTGTGAGAGAGAACTTCGGCATCGGTCAAGGATTGGTAGCGCTTGAGTTGGCGCACCCGTCCACCAATGGAATAGTTGCCTTCGCGATGCCAACGGAGCAGCAGCTTGGCTTGTTTGCGGTAGGTTTCGAGCGTAGGCATGGACACACTCCTGCTGAGATTTTCAGCGGGCGGGCCTGGCCCTTTCGGCACAATCAATTGCCGATGTGCCCCACGAGGAACGAGTTCAAGCCTAAGCCTGGGCTGAATGCCCTGTCAATTTCGATTTCAAGCCCGGCCTTGCCAGCGCCCCCCAGCTTGGCCTGAAAACGCGCAGTTTTATAATGAGTTTCGTGAAAGTAGTAGCCAACGCCGGGATCTACCGCCTCTTGCCATCGGTGGACGACCTCCTCCATCGCCAGGACGCTGCTCCTTTGCTCCATCGCTATGGCCAGTCGGCGGTTACCGAAGCCGTACGGACTGTGTTGGCGAGCCTGCGGGAAGGAATTGCCGCCGGTCGATATGAGAGTGAAGAATCTTTGAATCCCGCGCTCACTGGTATTGTCGATGCGGTCGCGGCGCAGTTAGGCCGCGCCATGGGGTATTCGCTCCGCCCCGTGATCAACGCTACCGGTGTGATCCTGCATACCAATTTGGGCAGGGCTCCTTTGGCTGAATCGGCTCTGAAGCGCATCGCCGAGGTCTCTTCGGGATACTCCAATCTTGAATTCGACGTGGAAGCGGGAGAGCGCGGCAAGCGCGATGTGCATCTGGAGCGGCTCTTCTCGCGCTTACTGAGCCGCGAAGGTGTAAGCGGTGTGCGTACGGTTGCGGTGAACAACTGTGCGGCGGCGGTTATGCTGGCTTTGAACTCGCTCGCTGAGGGTGGAGAGGTAATCGTTTCGCGCGGAGAACTGGTGGAAATCGGCGGGTCGTTCCGCGTGCCCGATGTGATGGCCAAGTCTGGCGCCGTGCTGCGCGAGGTGGGTACCACCAATCGGACTCGCATCGACGATTACAAGAAGGCGATCAACGAGAAAACGCGGTTGTTGTTGCGCGTGCATCGTTCGAACTTCGCCATCGTCGGTTTTACCGAACAGCCTGCCTTGGAAGAACTTGCGGAGCTCGGCCGCATCCATAACATCCCCGTCATGGAGGACTTGGGCGGCGGAGCGTTTTTGCCGTTGCGCGCCATGGGAATCCAGGAGAGTGGTGTCTTCGAAAGCCTTCGTGCCGGTATGGATATCGTGACTTACAGTGGGGACAAGATGCTGGGTGGCCCGCAAGCAGGAATCATTAGCGGTAGGGAAGATCTGGTCAAGAAGATCCGCTCCAATCCCTTATTCCGCGCCCTTCGTGTCGATAAGCTGACCTATGCCGCGCTGGAAGCTACGTTAATGGAATACGTCCGCGAGAACTACGACGCCATTCCTTTTGCCCGCATGTTGCGCCTCTCCCCGGAGCGGATTCGGACGCGTGCTGCCGCCGTGCAGGAGCAAATTCGTCCGGCGGCCAAGCTTCGCATCGAGATGGTCCCTGGCCGATCGTTGATCGGAGGCGGTTCAGCCCCCAGTTCAACTCTGCCAACTCATCTTCTCGCCATTACTGCCGATGGCCTGAGTGCGGAAGAGATTGCTTCCAGGCTCCGTTGCGGCCATCCGCCGATTGTCGCTCGTGTGGAAGAGGGGCGCGTCCTTCTGGATTTGCGGACGGTAGCGGAGCAGGAAGAGCCTGCCCTGGTGAACGCCTTGATGCATTTGTTTTCCTGAGTGTCGGATACCCATCAATTCAGTGGTCACCATCTATACCATCGGTCACTCGAACCGCGAATTGGCGGACTTTTCACGTGTGCTCCAAGCGCATGAAATTCGGCTGCTTGTAGATGTGCGAGCCTTTCCAGTCTCCCGTCGGTATCCCCATTTCAATCGCTCCTATCTGGAGCTTTGGCTGCCGGAGATCGGCACAGGCTATGTTTGGGAGAAAGACCTGGGAGGCCGCAGAGACGCCCAGATGCCGCCGGAACAGTCCCCCAACCCTGCACTCACTGAACCGGCCTTTCGCAACTATGCCGACTACATGCTCTCGCAGCCATTTCAAAAGGCTGCGGATCGTTTGGCCGAGCGCGCACAGAAAGAAAACACCGCAATCATGTGTGCAGAATATTCATACCTCAATTGCCACCGCCAACTGGTATCAGACTATTTTCTCACTCTCGGACACAAGGTATTGCACATTGGCGACGACAATGAGCCAACAGAGCATACACTGAGCGAGTCGGCAAGAATCATCGATGGGCAACTGGTCTATCGCGGCGATTACTTGTTCTGATCCTGATTCGGCCCACTCTATAAAAAGCAAACGGGCAGCCACTTGAACCGTGGCTGCCCGAAATTCTTTCCTGCTTTTGAAAAAGTTGCGAGACCGGGTCTTAGTGAACCTCAAGCGGATCTTTTAGCTTGAAGGTCAAAACAGATTCTGCGGGGAATACAATTTCCTTGTTACCCGTAAAGGCTGCTCCTGCTGTTCCAGCGCCTGCACCGGCAGCGGCGCCAATAGCAGCGCCCTTGCCTCCGCCGAAGATTCCGCCAAGAGCGGCTCCCAGGCCCGCGCCGCCTGCAATAGCAATGGTCGACCTTTTGCCCTTGCCTTTGAGGGTGCTGCCTGCGGCAGTGGTCACGATTGCCTCCTCTTTGCCGCCAACCGCCACCGAGTCAAGCGTTACGTGGAGGAGTGCTCCTCCTTTGAAGTGGCCCATGGCTTTGGCATCCACAACCTTGCCGTGGGCGGCAGCGCCGTCAGCAATCACGGTTTTGCCGTCAACGGTAACCGGCTCGGAAACACTTGCGGAGAACCCTTCCCCTGCTTGACTGTCTTTGGAGCTGAGAGCTTGTCCTAGACGCACGCTTATGGAAGTTCCAGCGGGTATAACCAGATGGCGCTCGGCAGGCCGTTCGCCACGCTCGCCTTTGCCTTCTTTTTTCGCCTCTTTTGCGTCTTTCGCATCCGCTCCCGAGCTTGCTCCATTCGGGTTGTCACTCGATGCGGGTGCATCGGTCTTGCATCCCGCCATAAAGGCGAGAACTACCAAAACGATTGCGGGAAAAAGTCGTACGGATTTCACAAGATCACCTCGCGACAGAGCTGTCCAACAGGTTCTATCAAAATTAGGTGCCGCAGGGCAATGCACAAATGTTGTGGTACGCGGGTCATTTATCCCTTAGTACCTGCGGCAATGGTGGAAAAGCGCTCGTGCCAACGGACTTTCATAGGTAAGCGCTTCTTTTCGGGAAAAACTATTCTTCCTTTTCTTCTTCCTTCTGGTTTGAATCGGCGTTGGCAGCCGAACCATTCACCCGGCTTGGGCTTGGCGGGGGAGCTTGCGATTTCTCCAGAAATTTTCGCGTGTTCAGTAAAGTCCTTTCCAGGTTTACGTTGTAGCTCGTCCACTCGCCACCCGGTTCACGTACAAAGTGCGCCCGCATGCTCTCCATTTTGGAGTCCAGATCGTCAAGGTAGTGGAGCATGAGCGCTTCCGGAAACATCGGCATCTTGGGGCTGCCGAATTCGTACTTGCCATGGTGGCTGATGATCAGGTGCTCCAGCAAGGTCTTGTACTCGGCGGGAAAACCCGGAACTTGGGTGAGCTTCTCCTGCAACATCTCCAGCTCGATAATCATGTGGCCCAAAAGCTGGCCGCGTGTCGTGTAGGTAAAGGAGCGCGCAAAGCTAAGTTCGTGAATCTTGCCGATGTCATGCAGAAAGGCCCCGGTAAGCAGGAGGTCGCGGTTGATGAGCCCTTGGTAATTGCCGCAGGCAAGATCGCAGAGGCGGCAAAGGGATACCACGTGGTCCAGCAAGCCTCCGATAAAAGCGTGGTGCAAGGACTTGGCGGCCGGCGCATTCTTGTAGGCGCGTTCGATTTGTGGGTCGGCCATGAATGCATGCAGCAGGGCTTTCAAATGCCGGTCGTCAATGCTCTCCACAAAGGCCCCAAGAGCGCCCCATAGCTTGTCGATGTCCTTGTCGGTGCGCGGCAGGTAGTCGTTGAAATCTACCTCGGATTCCTCCATGGAGCGCAGCTTGTGGACGGTGAGCTGAAATCTTCCGTTGAACTTGTTGATGAGCCCACGCACTTTCACAAAGTCGTCTTGATCGAAGGAACTGATGTAGTCGGCAACGTTATCCCACATCTTGGCGTCGATCTGCCCGGTGCGGTCCACTAGCGTCAGGGAAAGATAAACCTCCCCGCTCTTTTTCGGTTTTACCTGCTTGGTAGCAACCACAAACGATGAGGTGATGACTTGATTCTCGAATTGGCCGGCATCGGCAATATAAAATTCTTTCATGACAGTGCTTGATCAGCAGACTTATCTTACTTCACTCTGCGGCCCATAGGGAATCAACGGCGGGAATCAATGCAGGAAGCGAGGGAGGAATCGACGAAGGAATCATAACTGGAATCGATGGAATGTCTTTGCCGCGTTGCTAAGGATCGAAGATCTCTGGCCACGCAGATTGCAGTTAGTTGGCGCTCAATAAGCGAATGGCTCAACCTTCCATCGCTCATACACGCGAGCTTCCTTGAATAGCTCAAAGAGGTTTGGGTCGATCTCGCCATCTTTAACTGCAAGGTCCAGGATCTCAAGCGCGCGATCCACCGATACCGCCCTCTTGTAGGGCCGGTCGCAGGCCGCCAGCGCATCGAAAATATCGGAGATGGTCATCATCCGTGCTTGCAGCGGAATCTCCGGGGCGGAAAGCTTGTAAGGATATCCCGCTCCGTTGAGCTTTTCATGGTGCGCCCTGGCGATGGCTGGTATATCGCGGATTTCGGTAGTCCAGGGAATCTGTTGTAGGAAATTGAAAGTATGCACCACGTGTTCCTCGATCTGGCGGCGCTCTTCTTCGTCGAGCGATCCCTTGCGGATCGAAAGCAGGCGAATCTCATCGTGCGTCAATAGCGGTCTCTTGCTCCCGTCCATATCGCGGTAAACGAGCTCTCCGATTTCCAGCAGGCGCTCAAAATTTCCCTCCGGAAGTACGGTTGGTTCATTGGCCTCCGTCACAATCTGCAAATACGCGTCGAGCTCGTGCACTGCCTCCGCCAGCCTTTCATCAAGTCTGGGCTTTGCCTGCAAAAATGCTTCCTTGCCTTGCCGTAGCAGGCATTCAAGCCGTGTTTTCAGGCTCTCATTTTCCAAAGAGGACTTCGCGAAACCGAACCGCTGTTTGATCAACTCCAATTGGGTCGGATAAAGCTTCTTAGCTTTTACCAGAACTTCTTCCGGCACGCCGACCTTTCCAAAATCGTGCAGCAAACTCGCATAGCGTATCTCGCGCATCTGATCGCGCGAAAATCGTACGGGTGCATACTGGCCCTGCTGGCTGCGGTCCACTGCCTCCGCCAGCGCCACCGTAAGATTGGCCACCCGGAATGAATGCCCGGAGGTCGTAGGGTCGCGGGCCTCAATGGCCACCACCGAGGCGCGCACAAAACCCTCGAATAGCCTCCGGATGGCCTCATACAAATGGCTGTTCTCCAGCGCCACAGCCGCCTGGCTTGCCAGCGACCGCACGATTTCCTGTTGCCGCGCAGTGAAGGAAACCACCTGCTCCTTAATGGCCTGAAGCGAAGTAAGCTTGGCGCGGAAATCGCGCTTCGCATTAATCAACTGGAGTACGCCCACAATCTTGCCTTTGGGATTGCGTAGCGGAACGGCCAGAATCGATTTGGAATGGTAGCCTGAGTCTTCGTCGAACTTGCGATTGTTGCTGTAGGGAACGTCTTCGGGCAGATGGTAGGCGTCCTCAAGATGGACGGTCTCTCCCGTAAGAGCTACATAGCCTGCAATCGAACGCCGGTCGATGTCTACCGTGGCGGCCAGAAATGGGATATTGACGGAATCGTTCTGCGCCAGGCTGAACCGCAGCTTGTCCTCAAAAAGGTCCCCCTGCGGCGTCGGACGATTGTTGAACGCTAGGCGTTGCTGCTCGCGTTGTATCGGAACCTTTTCCACCACGTAGATGGATCCGGCGTCGCTTCGCGTAAGTTCGCGCGATTTTGCCAGGATCGTCTCCAGCAACTTGCTCGCGTCGTGCTCCGCGGAGAGTGCCGCGCCGATCTTGTTGAGTTCGTCGATTTCCTGGCTGGCCCCAGCGAGTCGTTCATTCACCTCAAAGCGCGACTGCACCAGGTGAATATGGTCGAGCGCATTGTCGATCATGCGTTCGAGCAGCGGTGCCGGGACATCGGGAGGCAGGTAGGCATACACTGCTCCGTCGTTGCGCGGGTCTTTGAACTTGCTGTTCGAAAGCCCCAGCACGCGGCCGTTGGGAACGCGGAGCGAACCGTAGTGTTTGGTCAGGATCTCTTCCCGAGAGACCAGCACCACTCGTTCGATCGCCTGGTTTTGGCTGCCGATGCTCTCAAACGCCATCCTGCGGAAGCGTTGCACGCCCACCAGATGCGCGCTGGCCACCGCATCGTCCTGGAAAAAAGACAGAATAGGCAAGGCGCGAGGCGCGGGCGTTTCGCGTCGTTTTTGCTGGGCGGTGGTGGTCATCCTACTGCAAGATTTCTGGGGGAGAGAGGATCTGTCGTGCGCAGGCTGGCCCGCGCGTGACAAATATTATCAAATCGTTGGGATTGTGAATGGAGCAAACAGCACTAATCTTAAGGCTTTCTGCCGGAAAAATCGCAGAAATATGAAACGGTGCGCTAGAAAAGAAAGAAGGGTGCGCTAGAAAGCGAGGGCCGTTTGAAAGAGGGGCGCTAGAAAAAGAAACATGCCGCCGAACTGCCCTATTTTTGCAGCGCAGCATTTATTCTTTTAGTTCTGATTATGAAAGATCTGCCTATGAATCCCATCCACTTAACCCGTCAGTTAGTTGATATCGAATCCATCTCCGGCAACGAGGCTGCTGTAGGGGCTGCTCTTTACGACGAGCTATATCGGTTGGGATACACCGTGCACAAAATGCCGGTGGCGAAAGAACGCTTCAATGTCGTGGCTACCCTGGATCAGAAGCCGCCAGAGGTGGTTTTCTCCACCCACATTGACACCGTGCCTCCCTTCATCGCTTCGTCGGAAGATGGCGAGAACATCTATGGTCGCGGAACTTGCGATGCAAAGGGGATTGTTGCGGCGCAGATTGCTGCGTGTGAGCGCCTCAGAAAAGACGGCGCCGCCGTAGGGATGCTCTTCCTGGTGGGCGAAGAGCGCGACAGCCTGGGTGCGAAGACGGCCAATGAAAGCCCGCTGGGCAGCCGTTTTCTCATCAACGGCGAGCCCACCGAAAATAAGATGGCGGTTGCCTCCAAAGGTGCCTTGCGCGTGGAAGTCACGGCGCGCGGCCGCATGGCGCACTCCGCCTATCCCCACCTCGGAGAGTCGGCCATAGAAAAGCTGCTGAAGGCTCTCAACCGCCTTCAGGAAATTGGCTTGCCGCAGAATCCTGAAGTTGGCCCAACCACCATGAATATCGGCCTCATCGAAGGCGGGCGCGCTCCCAACGTTATTCCCGACCACGCGCGGGCGCAGTTGCTATATAGGCTGGTCGGTCCCTCTGAATCGCTGCGGGCGCAGATCGTCGAAAAGACGACCGGGCTGGCCGATGTTGAATTTGTTCTCGAAATTCCCTTCATGAAGCTTCAGACGGTCCCCGGCGTGGAGACCATGGTGGCGGCCTTCACCACCGACATTCCGGCTCTAACCAAGTGGGGGAAGCCGGTGCTCCTCGGGCCAGGATCGATCCACGTCGCCCATACCGACCGCGAATATATCTCCAAGAAGGACCTTCACGACGCCATCGACCTCTATTACAAGGTCGCCGGCCAGTTGCTCGCCAACGATCATTAGAGTGGGAACCCTGGATCATTAGATATTACGGGCGTCGTTTGCCTCATCCGTGGGTACGATTTTGCTTCCACAATCTGCAAAATTGCAGATGAAGCGCGTTCATTGGAATGAGACATCCCAATGATATCCGAAGCGTTTTCGAAGTGGTTCCAACCTCGTTGGCTCTTCCTACTGTGTAGTACATTGCCTCTGTCGCGGGTCGTCGCAGAATTTTATGTTTTCGGCGTTTTCGGAAGATGTGGCTGGGAGTATCCGATCCTCGGACTACTATATCTCTCTTTTGGTTTGGCCTTTGATTACCTTGTTCGCCGCTCGCCTATTCTGCTTTATCTTCTGATTCTACTGAGCGCGGCCCTTTGCCTTCTTGTATTTTGCGGCGCAGTATTCGCCAAAAGCTTCCTCGTCTCCATCCCGGCATTCCTCATCTTTCTCGGCTGGGTATTTGCGTTTAGAAAGATGCGAATCCTCAGCAGATCCCTTCCTTTCACGACGCGAGAAAACCAAGAGGGAGGTGCGGAGGCTTCAGCGGTAACGTGACGGAAACAAGGGGAACTTGTACCTAAGCGCTTAATTATTTCTCTGTGACCTCTGGGTTTTCCTCTGTGTCCTCTGTGGTAGCGCCGCCAGGTTTTGGCCTTGCTGACTGCTGATTGCCGAAGGCTAAAAGCTAATGGCTCACCACCCCAGATTCCACTGGTGCTGATCTCCCCGTGTGGGCGGGGCCTGCTTCAAGATCGAAATGCCGGTTCTCCGGAAGTGCAAGGCTTAAATAGCGGCCATCCAGGAACAGCATCAGATCCAGGCTCACGAATTCATCGAGGGTAGGCTGAATCCACGGTTCATCGCCGATATTGGACGCGATGTCTTTAGGCGTCCGGGCATCCGAGCAATATTCATACAGGGTGGCGGCGGCATCCGTGTAGCGGTGCGTCTGGACCTGCGATCCGCGCCCGTCGGTAATCAGGATCATCGTCCAGCCCTTGTGATAGGTCAGATACGGCCGGCGGCCCGACGTCCATCTCGCACGCCAGTTATCGACAGCGTCGAAGACTGCCTGGTAATGCTCTTCTCCCACCGTCCCAGCCATATCGTGCTGGAAGAAATAGGCGATGTGCGGTATGTCGAACTTCCCCTTGGGGAGAATATAGTCGTAGCACTTGAAGGGCGTAAGCTTGGAGATGGATTGTGTTGCAGGTTCAGCAAACATCGGCGAACCGCGATCAGCGCGTGCCATCACCGCCGCGTAGGGCGGCTGAAGATGCGGAATCTTGGCCATGATCTCGCATTGGCCGCGGTAATCGGCTTCTGTTTCATTGGGAAACCGGCACAGGATGTTATAGGTCACGTCGAGATGGTAGTACGTGCACCACTTCACTAGCTCCACGTTGCGCATGCCGGTCGTGAACTTCCGCATGCTCTTGAGAATATTGCTGGAGAAGCTCTCCACCCCTGGCAAGATCGACATGAGACCGCCGCGCTGCAGGCGTCCCAACTGGGTGCGCGAAAAGTTAGGGCGGACCTCGTAGTGTACCTGTAGGTCTGAGTTTACCGCGCGCAGCCTGCCGAAAAGCTTTTCAATGTATTCCGGAGCCATGATGTTGTCGATCGCAAAGAACCGAAACCAGTCGTAGCGGCGGGAAAGCGTATCCAGTTGTTCAATCACGTTGTCCACGCTCTTGGCCCGGTATTCCATGCCCGACCTGTTTAGCCCGCAGAAAGTACAGTGGTTCTTTTCTCCCCACCAGCAGCCGCGTGAGGTTTCAATTGGCAGCACCAGTTCCCGGGCGCCTTCGTAGGATGGGTATCTGCATTGGTTCCGGGCATACAGATACTCGTCAAAATCCGGAATCGGGGTCTCGTCCATGGCGTGAAAATTGGGCGCTCGCCCCGCGTACTGGACTCGCCCTTCAGAATCTCGCCACATGATTCCTGGGTGGCCTTCGATGCTCTCACCCGCGTAAAGCCGCTGCACAAATTGGGGAAAAGTTGCCTCGGCATCGCCGCAGTGAATGTAGTCAACCTGTGGGCAGCCTTGCATAATCTCGCGGGCGATGTCGTCCTCCATGCTGCCGCCGCCCATAATGATCGGAATATGCGGATAGCGCTTTTTCAGCGCGCGGGCCAAGGCCAGGCTGGCGAGCAACTGTTGGTAGATCACCGTAAACCCGATCAAGCCAAAGCGGCTCCAATCGGTGCAGTTCACGCAGAAGTCGATAAATTCGGGGGCCTCCACCTCGTGAATGCGAATCAAGTCCTCCGGAGTGCATCCGGCATTGCGGCAGAGCCCGGTGATGGACTCGGCGTGAACCTGAAAATATTCTTGCACGTCGGGGTTGGCTTCTTCTTCAAAGGCTGCTTTGGACCATATCCACTCGCCGATCAGTGTGGGCCAAACTTCCGCGAGGCTCTCGCTCATGCGCCAGCCAATCTGATCGCCCAGATACATAAAGAGGGAAAAGGTTTGGGCGGGAATGCCGTGTTTTTCCAGGAGAGGCTTTAAAAGCGCCAGTTGAATGGAAGGTATTCCTGCCGAGACAGAAGGCATGCCGACTAGGGCGACGGGCTTGCTTTTCATGATTGCCTCTCTAATGGTGCAACTATCAGGAGAGAATGAACAGCAGCCAAAAGTATAACTGTATCTTGCAGGGAGCGAAGCGTTAAAAAAGGCCAAGAAATGAAAGAAAGTCGTCCGTTGTCCATCGTCCAAAAGAGCCGCCTTGTTTGGGTCCGTGCTTTTGGATCACAATGGGTCCAGGCAAGCAGGCAGGAATCGAGGCCTTTGGAGACAGTTCCATTTCCCTGCAGAAAACCATCGTGTTGTGGAGTGCCGTCAGTTGCGGGCTCTGGATCGTTGCACAATTTCTCTATGCCGTATTAACGCTATGGATGGGCCGCGCAACCGGTATAGGGATCGTTATGCCCGATTTCCACACCGTGGCGTCAACCATGTCCACCATTAAGATTTTTGCGCCGGTTTTTGGCATTCCAATTGTTGTCGGCGCTCTTGATGGGTGTGCCTGGTATTTCCTCAAGAATCGATAAACGCGCGTGAAGTGGCAGGAATGCTTTTGCCTGCGCCTTCAATAAGCAGCGCATCACAAAACACTCCCCATGTTTCCTTCGCCTCTGAAATTCTGTGCATTCTCAGGGGATGATTGCTTGCCCGCCTTCCTGCTATTGCCTTGTTGCTTGCCGGCGATTTTCCCTCCGTGTCCTCTGATCTTTTCCTCTGTGCCCTCTGTGGTAAAGGTTTGGTTTTATCGGAATCGGATAGCTAACTTCCAAAATGCGACAAAGGGAATGTCTCGCTTGCGCCCTGTTGAGTAGCGCATCACAAAACACTCCCCGTGCTTCTTGCGCCTCTTTATTCTGTATATTCTCAGGGCTGATTGTTTGCCCCCCTCCTAGCGTTGCCCAACTGTTGTCTGCCATTCACTGGCGGTGCTTCCTCTGTGCCCTCCGCTCTTTGCCTCTGCGTCCTCTGTGGTAAAGACTTTGGTTTTGTCGGAATCGGATAGCTAACTTCTAAAATGCGCAAAGGGAATGTCTCGCTTGCGCCCTGTTGAGCGGCGCATCACAAACACTCCCCATGTTTCTTGCGCCTCTTTATTCTGTATATTCTCAGGGCTGATTGTTTGCCCACCTCCTAGCGTTGCCAACTATTGCCTGCCGTTCACTGGCGGTGCTTCCTCTGTGTCCTCCGCTCTTTTTCCTCTGCGCCCTCTGTGGTAAAGACTTTGGTTTTGCTGACCGCTGACGGCTACCTACGATACCGCCCGTATTGACTGAATCCTCAGTGGCTGATCGCTCCCCACTTTCAGACTGCTTTCCCGCCACACTTGGGCGCCCATATTCGTGAGATGGAGGAGCGTCGAGCGCCGTACCTCTTCGGCGCTTTGAAAACCCAGGACTTCATCTTCCAGCTCACGTGCCCCCGTGGCTTCCGGATCGATGAACGCCTCAAATCCTCGGACAAGCGCCTCGCGAACCGATGTCGATAAGCACATGTGCGTATAGAAACCCACCACCAGCACGGATTTCACATCGTTGGAGTGCAGCCACCCCTCGAGCCCGGTTCCATGAAAAGCGCCGTATACGTCTTTCTCAAAAATCGCCTCAGCTCCAAATCCTGCTTTGGGGCCTAACCCTCGCGAGAGCTCCGCTCCCCATGAGCCTGGTATGAACGCCGGAGACTCGTGCGGCTTGTTATGGTGCCTCACCCACGCAATCGGCCTTTTTTCCATGCGTGCGCGCTCCATATGGCGATGGATGGCCGCCAGCGCAGCCATGTGGTTGGGCACCGGCCTCTTTCCTTCTTTGGAGAATTCATTCTGAGCGTCAACAACTAACAAGGCTTGTGTCATTTGGATCGTCTCCTTAATACGACGTACAAAATTCGTGGCGCACGCCTCCGGGTTTACTGGCCCGCAGGAGCGGCATTCGGCGTTCACAAGCTCAAAATTAGTTGCACCGAGGGTCGCTTCCAAAACGGCGATGGCAATTATCGGTGCAGGCGATAATTCGTTTTCGCACAGGTGTGTATCCACAACTGAAATGCAACTGAATAAGGAACTGCATGGCAGGTCGGCTTTCCGCCGAAGATAGGCCGCATGGAAAGCATGCAAGCGGGATACGGTAACGCTGAAAACGCCATATGGCGCTCAGATGAAAGATAAGGTGGGGGCCGCAAAACACCGCGTAATGCCACTTTGATGAGGTTAAGCTTGCTTCTGTCGCCCTGGTTTGCCTTCTGCGCTTGCGCCGCATAGCACCCGCATTGCCTCAATCAATGCATTGGCGCTGGGATGGCGGGTTCTTGAGCCGGTCAAGACAACCAGCCGCATCTGGGGAAGGGCAGGGAGCAGCTCCAGCCGCGCCACGCTCCGTGCTTTGAGATCTTCGGCGACCACATACAAAGGCAGAATGCCCAATCCTCGTGGGTCGGCGGACACTCCTGCTTTCACGCCTTCCACGCTGCCGGTTGATTCGAGGCGCGGTCCGGGCAAGCGGTCTTCATCGAAGAATCGCCGCAGAAGTTGGTGAAAGTCCCCCGCAGCGTCGCTGATATACAAGGAAAAAGGCTTGAGTGCCCTTCTCGCCACTAGATGTCCGCTGCCGTGGTTCAGTAACGGATGCTTCGGGTCCGCAAACATCACCAGCGGCACAGAGGGCGCGATCACTTCCCAATTGCCGGATCTTGTCGGCGAAATTGGGCGCTTGGTTTCCGGTGTCCGCTGTGGGTTTGGGCCGTCGGCGGACTCCAGCATAAAGCCCAGGTCGTACAGCCCGCTTTTCACACCTTGGCGAACGTCCCCGCACGTGGCGGCAGTCACGGAAAGCTCTGTGTTGGGCCATTGCCGCCGCACCGTGGTGAGAATCTTCGGCAGCAGATAGGTGCTGATTGATTCGTTGGCGGCAATATCGAGCGAACTGCGCGCGTTGAGAGTGGCTTGGGCGAGAGCGGCGCAGGAGCGGTCAACGGCTGCCAAAACCTCGCGCGAACGAGGCAGAAAGATCCTTCCGGCCGCCGTGAGCTCGGGAGCGCGATTGCCCCTTTGGTGCCGGATTAACTCAGTGCCAAGAATGCGTTCCAGCGCTGAGATCGCTTCCGAGACTGTTGACTGCGCCAGATGAAGAGCCTTGGAGGCGGCGGTCACGCTTCCATGATCCACGATGGCCACAAACGCCCGCAGTTGCCGAAGCTCCAAATCGAAAGCCGGAGTGGACCGGAATTTTACCTTCGTAGGTGACATCAGAATGAATAGAACCAACGATTACTACAAAACGATTACA
The DNA here is from genome assembly GCA_035295685.1 of Candidatus Angelobacter sp. Lineage (GTDB taxonomy): Bacteria > Acidobacteriota > Terriglobia > Terriglobales > Acidobacteriaceae > Angelobacter. The sequence continues at coordinate 713 of DATGIO010000125.1, read as the reverse complement.
CAAGAGGACAACCGAAGAAAAACGACCGAGGCCAAGAACAGCAATCAGCAAATCAGCGCTCAGTAAGACTTTATTGTTGCTGAGCGATAAATGCTAATTGTTGACCGCTGTCTCTCTGTGTCCGCTGCTCTTTTTCTCTGCGCTCTCTGTGGTAGCGCCGCAGGCGACCTTTCCCTTGTTCGATCACGACTGTCGATGTCCAAACGCCCAACGCCCATCGCGTCTTTGTCTTGCTGAGTCTTGCTAACTCACTGCTCCTCACACACGCACCGATGGAATGATCTTGCCTATAATTGCCTGCTGTTTTTCTCTGTGTCCTCGGTTGTTTTCCTCTGTGTCCTCTGTGGTAGCGCCGCAGGCAGCCTTTCCCTTGTTCGATCACGACTGTCGATGTCCAACGCCCATCGCGTCTTTGTCTTGCTGACTCACTGCTCCTCACACACAAACGATGGAATGATCTTGCCTATGATTGCCTGCTTTTTTTTCTCTGTGTCCTCTGTGGTAGCGCCGCAGGCGGCCTTTCCCTTGTTCGATCACGACTGTCGATGTCCAACGCATATCGCATCGCTGAGTGCTATTTGTCCGCCAGCTTCCTTCCGGCATTCAAGCTGTCGAAATTCAGAATCGTATTCAGCACCAAGCCGTAGCTCCCCACGGTCTCGCCCCGATAAATCGGGTTCGTCGAAAACAGCAGGATATGCCCGGCGTTCACC
>DATGIO010000124.1:0-4390 GCA_035295685.1 Candidatus Angelobacter sp. | reverse complement strand
TTGCGTGGTTAACATAAGCCACGAGGCGGGCACAGCAAAAATCAACACGGACCTATGGCGAACCTTGACCGAACGGGCTCGCCAAGAATGCGAAGAGGCTAGGGAGGCGCTCAACGCGCATCGACGGGAGCACGGGTGTTGAGCCAGGACCTGCTATTGTCTTAGACGCGAGGGCGACAGTTTAGGCAAACGCCACCCGGCATTGGGGTATCGCACGAAGGGCAAATTAAAACCGGGACGGGCAGCAAGACGCCAGCTTTGACAATTTTTGTAGATGAATCATTCGCTTTGTTGGGTTGGCCGGAGTCTAGGTATCCGTCGTTTATGGCCCAAAACTCATTCGCAGAAAAACCGAGGTGAAGGAGGCATTTGTCTATTTCCAACAGTGGAACGACTTGCTCCGCAGGGCGAATTTTTAAGGGGTAACGTTTGCCGCGAGGCAGGGAAAGATAGCCCTCGTCTCGCTCGTAGACCATTAGCACGTCGGGGCCCTCTTTGACTAAAGCGGCACCTAGAGAATGGAGACGATTAGCAAGCCGCTGAAAGCTGAGGGGGGAAGGCTTCAACCTCCACTCCCTTCAGCCACAAATCAGAGGACGCAGGACTGCTGTTCCGCCCCAGGTGAAACCTTAACCTTTCGGATCGGAAATTTCCTAGCGTAAACTGTTGGGCAAAGGCCACCCAAGCATCGATATTTGCTCTTTTGGAGAAGCCATCAATAAAGTTATCCGCCAGGCAGCTCTCGATATGAGCTTGCAAGACTGCCTTCATCGAGTTCCACGCCTGATCTTCGGAGATTCCTGAGGTGACAAGATCAAAGTCTAAGCAATGATTAACCCATAGGCCTGTTTGCCTATCATGTGATAGCAAGCAACTTAGGCTCTTTGGAAGAGTTGATTCAATCATGGGCGCACCTCCTCTCTAAGATGAAAATTGAGAAATCTTAAGAATCCAACCTACACACACCTCACGCGGCGGGCGGAAGTGTAACACAAGATCAGTATTACGCACAAGATATTTTTTAGCAAGGCAAAAGGGGTGACAAGGGTACTAAAAATTACTCCTAGTACCTTCTAGTACCTGAATTGGCATTAATGTCCCAGCGCTGGCCCTTTGTCGTAGGACCTACGGACTCGCTCGGCGGCGTTTTCGCGCCCTTCCTGCTGCCGTTCTTCCCGGTACTCTTCCACCAGCGCGACGATGTCGGCCATGTCCCACAGCTTCTCCGTGACGCCCGCAGCCATGGCTGGAGTGACCCTCAGCGTGCCGTGGATCTTTGCGAAGTTGTAGTACATGAAGTGGAGCGAGATCGTCGCGATGTGATTCTCAAGCTTCTTGCTGAAGCCATTGGTTAGCCGGGTGAAACGGCGCATGTGCATCCGCATCGTGAGGTTCTGGCGCTCGACGTAGTCTGGTTGAGATGTGCTTCGGATCGGGGCTACCCGTGATCTGCATCTTTTGCGCTCCGATGCATTCTGCGGGGCTGTAGCGCTTCTCGGCCTCGGCAGTTTCCCCGTAGATGTTGACGAGCATTGCGTAGTCTACATCCGCTCCAAAAGCCCCATCTACAGCCAACAGATAGGGCGCATGGCCATCGGTTGTTAGTTGAATCCGGCTCTCGATCCTGCTGGCGAGATCCTCGATGAACGCAAACGCCGCCTGCGCGTCACGATTGCCGACCATCGAGCAAATCAACGTTGTGTCAGCATCGATGGCAACCCACGTCCAGACGCTCCCGAAGCCGAATTTGCCCAGCTTGTCCGATGGCACATTCTTGTCTTTCGAGTAGCAAAACGCCCAGATTTCATCGCACTGCACGCGCTTGCACTGAAGATTCTTAAGATGTTTGTCCTGATAACGAGCGCATGCGTTACCGGCCTGAACCAACAGACGCCCACGGTGTTCCTGCCGACGCCGAACATCCGCGTGACCGAGCGGATGGAGTTGTATGCTTGAGACTGGCGTCATCGTAAATACTCGCATGTAATATTTTTTGTTGCCACTTATGCCAGTATTGTGCAATGATACAGGCATGGCAGCCAACGAAATTCCAGAAGGTGCACCAAAGAGCCAAAGATGGCGCTCTGGAAAAGCTAGAATGGAAAAGCTTACCCCGGAGGAGCGGAGTGATTTAGCTAGCAAGGCCGCCGCTTCGCGATGGCATGGCGCCGAGCAGGTGATCCTTACGGAGTTTGGGGGAAATCTTAAAATTGGGGAAACGGAGGTTCCGTGTGCCGTTCTTCCGGATGGAACTAGAGTCATTTCCGAACGGGGCCTTGTGAAGGCATTTGGTGGCAAGCGTGGCGGTTCTCATTGGCGCCGATTGAAGGAAAATCCCGATGGCGCCCACCTGCCCGCGATCATATCGGCGCACAATCTCAGGCCGTTTATTGATGCCAAGCCGGAACTAAAAGAGGCCCTTAAGCAACGCTTCCTGTATCGGATAAAGAAGCATGGCGCCCAGGCAGCGTATGGCCAAAGGGCTGACATTTTCCCGAAAATTTGTGATGTCTTCCTTCGGGCCCGCGATGCGAACGCATTGGCGCCAAGCCAACGAGATTTAGCCATTGCCGCAGACATCCTCATGCGTGGTCTAGCTGAGGTTGGAATCACTGCCCTGGTTGATGAGGCAACCGGCTACCAGGAAGTGCGTGATCGGCTCGCGCTTCGCGAAATACTCGAACAATTCATCGGGAAGGAACTTGCAAGTTGGGAGCGTAGGTTCCCGCCAGAGTTCTATCGTGAGATTTTCAGACTGAAGGGATGGGAGTATGACGCCAAGAGCACTCGGCGTCCTATGCTAATGGCGCAAATCACCGCTGATGTGGTCTACAAGAGGCTAGCCCCCGGAGTTCTCTCGGAGTTGCGCCGATTGACTCCATCCAATGAGAGCGGTCACAGAAAAAACAAACTGCATCAATGGCTCACTCCGGATGTCGGCCATCCGGCCTTGAATCGACAACTAACTCGCGTAGTCGATTTAGCAACCGCCAACGAAGATTGGGATGCCTTTATGCGCGGCTTAGATAGGGTGGCGCCAAGGTATGGAGATACTCTTCCGTTTGACTTTTAGCGTTTAGGGATTCTTCCACCGAGCTTCAGCGGCCTTCTTAGCGATCTCTTTGCGCTTGGCTGGTGTGAGCTTGTCTGCTCGTGCCTTGCCGCCCTTGAGACCGCCTAGCTGTCCCAGCGTGACCGCAGCGGGGTTCTCGCTTGGGTCTACCGGTTCTTTCCTTCGGCATCTCGCCGATGGCCTGCTGGACGACGCGGAAGGCGATTTGATTGATATCCTCTGGACCCTCCCGCGCTTGCTTGACCGGTTCGGCATACTTCAAGTCGTGCGGTAAGGTTTGGAAAGTGTCAACAGGGGTGAATTTCAAATGGACCCTCTACCGGCGAGGGGTAGTCGGTCCATTTGAATCTCACTCGACCCAGGAGGGGGGAGCGACGGAGTGACTCCTTCTGCAATAAGCACATTCCGTCGCTGGCGAAGCGCATGCCACGAGCGGTCTTGAGGCTCGTCCCAGGTTAGTTCAGATTTTAGGACCAAATCCCAAGCGGGACAATCGTGCCGATCGGGTATCGAACGGATCCACCAGACCTCACCATTCCAGCGGCTTATCACAGCCACTTATAGTTTTGGGCCGGGACCGGGTTCGCCCCGGCGTTGGCAACAAAACTCCTTTAAGGTTTACGCCGAAACCGCCATGGCCGCGCGGGTGTGCTCCAGGAGATGAGCTGAAATCATGGTCCGAAGGCCTGCGCATCGCGCCTCGGCTACGATCACTTTTGCCAACGCGGCATCGCGTTCGGCGGCGCTGCAATCAGCTTTTGCCTGTTGGATAAGCGCTTCCGCGACCTCGGAAAGGTCGTGCGCGGCCGCGCCGTGCCGCGCGATGAGATTTTCGCATTTCCAGCAGAGCGTTTCCATGGAGAAGGAGATCCAATGGCGGTGAATATCGTTTCAAGTGCTAACTTGGAATTTCCCGGATGATCTCTTTTTCCAATATCCACAAGCAGTATGGCAAGCAGTTGGTCTTCGTCGACGCCTCCTTCCAGCTAAATCCCGGCGAGAAGGTGGGGCTGGTCGGTCCTAACGGCTCCGGCAAGACGACCCTCTTTCGCATGGTAACGGGGGAGGAAACGCCCGACGAAGGCGAGGTCTCCGTCCCTAAACGCTTGACGATAGGCTACTTCCGCCAGGACGTGGAGGAGATGAAGGGGCGGTCCGTGCTGGACGAAGCCATCGCCGGAAGCGGGCGGGCTGGCGATTTGCACCACCAACTGGAGGACTTGCACCGGGCCATGGACGACCCGGCGCAGGCCAGTGACATGGACCGAATCCTGGCGCGTTTTGGGGACGTTCAGGAAGAGTACGAACATCTCGGCG
>DATGIO010000123.1:0-41144 GCA_035295685.1 Candidatus Angelobacter sp. | reverse complement strand
ATCCTCTCTGCAATATCGCGATCATGCGACAAGGCTCCCAAGGCGCCCGCGGATGTGCATCCGAATACCACTACGTCCGGCGATGTAGTTCTGATCCGTTCGACCGCTTGTGGAAGGTCTTCTGCGAGCATCCGAGTTTCTGCCTCACGAGTTACGTCTTCAAGAAATATACGGGTCGTGCTGACAATTGCCGAGGCGCCAAGTAGCCGATGAAAATCTGGTTCCATCACCGTGTTGGATGACGGCACGATTAAGCCAATGCGTAACGCTGGAACTGACATGTTTCCTCTCTCCAATCGATTGACTAAGTTTTTTCAGACGATTCCGATTGCGCGTCTATCGGGTCGAGCCCCAACCGCCGCCTCCTGGGGTTTCAATGCGGATAAGATCTCCTTTGTGAGCATTGATGCTGCACTTACCTGGCAGCACGTGCTGCCCATCGGGCCGTACGAGCACGGTCAACCCTGTGGCTCCCGGTCCTCCACCGGATAAGCCGTAGGGCGAAAGCCGTCTCCTGTCGGCGAGCAGGGTGACTTGGGCATCGGATAGGAGTTCAATCTCGCGGACCAAACCGTCCCCGCCTCTGTGTTTCCCAATGCCTCCGGAGCATGGCCTGTAGCTGTAACGTCTCACTCGTAACGGATAGGCATATTCCAGGGCCTCGGCGGGGGTATTGAGAGAATTTGTCATGTGGGTATGCACGCCCGAGAGTCCGTCTCCTGTCGGCCGAGCGCCCATGCCCCCCGCTATGGTTTCGTAATAGGCAAACTGCGCCTTGGTCCTGTCATCGAGTCCGCCAATGGTCAGGTTATTCATCGTACCTGAGCTTGCAGATGGAATGCGTTCAGGGACGGCCTCCGCAAGCGCGCGCATTACTACATCCACAATCCGTTGCGAAGTCTCTACATTTCCCCCGGCGACCGCCGCGGGCGGCACGGCATTCACAATCGAGCCTCGGGGCGCAATGACTTCTAGGGGCCGCATGATTCCGGACGTGGCGGGAGCTTCACCAGGCAATAAGCAACGGAATACATAGTAGACTGCTGAATAAGTAATGGCATAGACAGCGTTGATGCTGCTGTTGACTTGAGGTGCCGAGCCGGTAAAGTCGATCTTCGCCTGCCGGGCATGTGGATCGATGCGAATGGAGACACGGATCGGCACGGGAGTTTCCGTGAGGCCGTCATCGTCTAGAAAATCTGTCGCTGCAAAGGCTCCCGCCGGCATCTTTGCCAGTTCCGCTCGCACCAGGCGCTCGGAATAGTCCAGCAACTCTCGGGAAAGATCGGGCAGCTTGCCGGAGTACCGTGCAATCACCTCGTGCAATCGGGCCTCACCCACTCTGCAAGCCCCGATTTGCGAAAGTAGATCGCCTTCGCGTTCTTCAGCGGTACGCACGTTGTAAAGCAATAGATCAAGAACGTCACGGACAATCGCTCCGCTCTTGACAAGCCTAATTGAAGGGATACGTATGCCCTCTTGATAGATCTCGCGGCAGGGCCCCATCGAGCCCGGATACTGCCCGCCCACGTCCGCATGGTGAGCTCGCGCTGCTACGTAGAATGTTGGCCTTGCTATAGGATCGGCAAACACCGGAAGAACCATGGTGATGTCGGGGAGATGGGTGCCGCCGGCATAAGGATCGTTGAGAATGGCGACATCTCCCGGTCCTAGTTCCACGTGATCGATGGCTTGCCGCACAGACATGGGCATGGAGCCCAGGTGCACCGGCATGTGGTCTCCCATGGCGATTGCGTCACCCTCGTCGTTGAAGACTGCGCACGAGTAATCCCGCCGTTCCTTGATGTTGGGAGAAAATGCGGTGCGGCGAAGAGCCGCCCCCATTTCCTCAGCTACCGAATGTACAGTGCTCTTGAAAACTGCCAGTTCAATAGGGTCGATTTTCATTGGCTCACCTCCAACAAAAGGTTTTTATAATCGTCTACAAATCCGGTCCATCCAGGTGGAAGCACCGTGGTGGCGCTGTATTCAACCACAAGGGCGGGGCCGATCAGGCGGTCTTCCGGTTCAAGAAGTTCCCGCTGATAGACCTTGCCCGTTTCAACCTTGCCATCAAAAATCATTGAGTGTGCCCCAAGCAGCGCCTGGCTTGCATCTCCGTCGCCGGGCGCAAAAGCATCGAGATGGACGGCTTCGCCGGGCGTGGTAACTCTCAGCCGCAGGCTCACAATTTCTACGGCTTTCCGTTCATCCGCATAGCCATATCTTTTCTGATGAGTGCGATGAAAAGTCTCGAGGAAGTCCGTTCCCGCCGGGACATTCAATTCATATCCCTGCCCGGCGTAGCGAAGGTCCAGAGAGCGCAGGACCGTGCTGGGAATGGCACTATCCGCGGTGCCGGCGTTCACCAGTTTTTCTAATTCTTTGAACTGAGGTTCAAGATCCACATTAGATTTGAGCATCACTGTCTTTGAGTAGTCGCGAACAGTATCGGCCAGCAGGATTCCGAGGGCGGAAAGGGCGCCCGGATGCGCAGGGATCAGGACACGGGGCATGCGGAGCGCTTTCGCCAGCGCACATGCGTGTAAAGGACCAGCTCCGCCAAATGCAACCAGGGTAAATTCTCGAGGATCGTGGCCTCGCTCAACTGAAATAACGCGGATTGCCCGCTCCATAGCCGCTTCGGCAAGCAACGCGATTCCACCGGATAACTCTTCCGGCGTAGCAAGGGGACCTAGCGCCTTTTCCATGTAGGAGCGGGTGCGCGAAACATCCAGTTTGACTGTGCCGCCGAGGAAGTGATCCGGGTGCAGTCTGCCAAGGATCAGGTTAGCGTCGGTTACTGTGGGCTGTGTGCCGTGCCCATAGCAGATTGGTCCAGGAGCTGCACCCGCCGATTCCGGACCCACGTGCATAATTCCGGCGGCATCGAAGCGAGCTAGCGAGCCGCCCCCTGCGCCAATCGTGTGGATGTCGAGCATGGGGACGCTGATCGGAAGCTGCGATACGAGAGCATCGCCTATTGTGCGCGGCCCCTCTTGCGCGCCATCGATCAGAGCCACATCGGTCGACGTACCTCCCATGTCGAACGAAATGATGCGTGAAAAACCACTCTGCAGCGCAAGACGGTATGCACCGACTACTCCGCCGGCAGGGCCTGAAAGCACGGTTCGAACCGGTTGCTCGGCGGCGAATCTCGCCGGGATGATGCCTCCAGAGGACTGCATCACTTCGAATGCGCCTTGCATAGAGAGCGGCTGCATCTCGTCGTCCAGGCGCTGCAAATATCCCCCAACTTTGGGAGAGAGGTAGGCGTTGACAGTCACCGTCGACGCCCGCTCGTATTCGCGAAATTCCGGAAGAATTACATGGGAGAGAGAAAGCGGCAACCCTAGTTCGCGCAGGACATTCGCCGCTGCGATTTCATTCCCAGGATTTGCGAAGGAAAACAGCAGGCAGAGGGCAATGGACTCCGCGCCTGCTGCTCTGATCTTTTCCGCGAGATCGCGAAGCTCATCTTCCTCAGCTCTTTGCAGAATGGTTCCGTCGGCCGCTGTCCTCTCCGTAATTCCGAACCGCAGATCCGGCGGCACGATGCACGGCTCCGATTCGGCAAACCAGTCGTATAGATTTGCCCGAGCCTGGCGTCCAATGGAAATGATGTCTTCAAAGCCGGCAGTAGTGACGAATGCTACCCGCGCGCCCTTCCGCTCGAGCAGGGCATTCGTTCCGACCGTTGTCCCGTGCCGGACGGTAGCCTTCCCGCCGTTCGATATGGTCCGTATGGCCGACATGACGGCAGTCCCAGGATTGCCAGGTGTGGAGAACACTTTCAAGACTTTCAATGCTCCGCCTTCTTTGTAGATACAATCCGTGAATGTTCCGCCGCTATCGATTGCAATTTGCATTGGTTGGCTCCTTCGTCCCTTTGATCTGTGACGAGTGCAAATATAGGAGCGGCGTCCTGTGGAAGTCCTTTGCGAAAGCTGATATTTTTGTTACCGATTTGTTACCAGCAAGATGCCCAATACCTATGCATTTGGTCCTTTTCGTTTTGAAACCAGGGGGCTGCTGACTCGCAAGGGGAAGCAAGTACACCTCACGCCTAAGGAAGCTGCCGTCCTCCGTGTACTCTTGGAAAACGCCGGGAGCGTGGTGGAGAAGGACGAGTTTCAGAAAAAAGTTTGGCCTGAAATCCGTTTGGATATCCAATTTGATAACTGCTTGAAGCGAGCTATTGCCACCCTGCGGCGCGCATTGGACGATCCGAAAAGCAAGTCTCTCTATATACAGACGCTTTCGAAACTCGGTTATCTCTTTCATGCAAATGTGACACTCATGCCGGAGGCCATGCACGCACGACTCAAGATCGTGGTGTTGCCATTCCGGGCTATTGCACGCAGACAACATCCGAAGGAATTCATCGATTTGACTGAGGATGTCACGATTCAGCTCGGCCGCCTGAATCCGCAGAGGCTGGGTGTGATCGCTTTTTCAACCGCCAGGCGGTACAAGAATACAAAGAAGACGATTGCCCAGATTGGAGAGGAGCTTGGAGTTGGGTACGTGTTGGAGGGAGGAGTGCTCCGGTCAGGAAATAGAGTCCGCGTTTCTGTTCAGTTGAGCCTGGTTACCGATGAGAGCCAGCTTTGGGGGGAAACATATGAGAGGGAGTGGAAAGACATTCCGGTGCTTTTGCGCGAGTTAGGCCAGGATGTCGCTCGGGCCTTGCAGGTCAAACTGGTGTCTCATGAACAAGCCCGTCTCGACTATGTTGCTCCCGTGGTGCCGGAAGCATACAAGAGTTATCTCGACGGACGCTACTTATGGAACAAGCGCACCCCTGAATCTCTTCGGGACGCAATTGCGCTCTTTGAAAAGGCAATCGCTCTGGATGCTTCTTTCGCCTTAGCCTATTCCGCTCTCGCGGATTGTTACGCCGTCATTGCCAGCCAGTCATGGATGCCTCCTAAGCAAGCATGTGACAAAGCCAAGTCGGCCGCAACCAAAGCATCGAGCTTCGATCCTACGTTAGCGGAGCCACACGCTGCGCTGGGCTTCGTCCTTTCGGTTTTTGAACATGATTGGGCGAAGGCAGAGCAGGAATTTCAGCAGGCGTTGAGACTCAATACCAATTGCGCCACGGCCCATCAATGGTATTCCTTCTACTTGGCAGCCCGAAATCGCCTGTCCGAAGCGCTTCAGCAAATGAAGTTGGCCCAGGAGATTGATCCGTATTCACGGATGATCAAGACCAACGTAGGGACCATGCTCTATTGGGCTCGCGATTACGATGGCGCTATTGAGCAATATGACCAAGCCCTACGTTTGGATTCCGATTTCTGGTATGCGTATTGGATGCGTGGCTTGGCTTATGACGAAAAAAAACAATACAGACAGGCGGCAGCAGATCAGAGGCGGGCTCAACGGTATTGTCCTGAACAATCGTCTTTGCTGACGGCCTCGCTGTCTCGAAGCCTGGCTTTAGCTGGAGACCAGGTTGGAGCACGCCGGCAATTGAAAGAGGCTAAAGCCGCGGGGCGTTCCACCTTGGCGCACTATCATTTTGCTGTAGCGCATGCTGCTCTTGGGGACAAAGATGCTGCTTTCCGCACCCTCTTGGAATCCAGCTCCGCTCATGAGATGTGGGTCTCATTCGTTCAGGTAGATTCGAAAATCGATTCACTCCGCAACGACCGCCGCTATCAAGAATTAGTACGCGCGATTTTCTAAGTTGTCTAACCTATCGCTCCCGCTGTTCCACTACCTTGTCAATGGGGTAACGCTCTTGCCAAGCTACGGTTTAACGTTGACTCAACGCACCGCGATTCCAGGAGAGCAGGGATGGCAAACGTCTTTAGGGTTTCTTGCCGGCCATGGCAGCTTCAAGCAACGCTGCCTGATCTTTGCGATTCATCCGATTCGCCCAATCAAGAGCGGTTTCGCCCTGCTCGGTTTTGGCGAATGGATCTGCTCCGTGTTCCAGCAGGAGGCGAGTCAATTCAACTGTGCCAGCATTCAGTAAAGGTGTGACACCGTTATTCGCGCGTGCGTTTACATTCGCTCCATGTGCGATGAGCAATTCTGCAATTTGGAGATCTTGCGAATTGGCAATGAGCGCCGTCTTGCCTTGGTTGTCGGCAATGCTGGGATCGGCTCCAGCGTCAATCAGGATGCGGACGACTTCCTTCAGATCTACGTCCCTATCGTTGGGATGATTTGCCCCTAGGCAGTTAATGAGCGCAGTTGTACCACCCTGCCCGCGACTGTTTACGTCAGGCCTATACCTCAAGACCTCCTGGACAACGGCAGGCATCCCTGAGCCTGCGGCGCCGATCAGCACGTCAGGTGCAGTGGGATTGGCGCCTGATCCAATCAGCAAGCGCATGGCATCCATCTTTCCTGCGAGGGAGGCGTGCTCTAGGGCTCGTGTCTTCGCGGCTGGATTGATGCCGGCAGTCAGCAAGGCTCGCAACATTTCAACATCACCCCTTTGTGCGGCGTTTTCAAGTGCAGTACCAGCTATCCCCAGGCGAGGCTGAACCGGAGCAGTGGACACAATCACACCTGCCGCTACCAAGTCTCGAACTGCGTCGGCCTTTCCCTTTTGCGCCACATTCGCCAGAATCTCCGATGCCTGTGGCGACCTGAAGTCAAATTTCTCCTGCATCAACGCCGGAACCGTTTCGCTGTTGCCTTTGGTCCAACGTTCCACACCTGAAAGTCGGTCTATGGCATCCTCCAGCTTGGACACGCTCTCCGGCATTCCGACGTGCTCGCCGGCGTAATCGGTAATCTCTTTCGCCCTGCTGTCGATAGAAATGGAAGTTGTGTACGTTGGCAGATCGGTCGCGGCCCATATGTATTTATCTTTGAGAGAGAAGTAGTCCGCCACGCGAAACACTTCAACCATCTCAGAAACCGTATCCCTCGAAATCGAGGCACGATGGGACCCCTTAATGGCCACGAACGATCCGCCGTCATATAGCACCGTGCCGTCTCCGTGTACTTCAACCCTATAGCTTGGACACGTCCCGAAGCATCCCGTCCGTGACAAGACGATTTTGATCGAACTCCAATCGTGTATCTGCGGAAACGGTATGTGTTTTACCACCTTTTCATTGAGATCTCGGATTGCTATCTGTGTCTCAAATCGCGCCTGCACGGGATGGCCCTGGTCTTCGAATGGTCGGAAGCGTAGCCCCATCCCTGTTTTTTTAGCTTCTGCAATTAGGGCTCTGAGCAGCACGCGTTGCGCCTTAGACAATTCCTTGGCGTCCGCATCATCGTCGTTCAAGTCGTCCAATTTGACTGAAATAACGTTACCTTGCTTGTTCACGAGGAGTTCTACGGGAACCTCGCCAAACGTCGCCAGCTCGGGAAACCCCTTGAAGTCCATTCGAATAACAGGCATTGTGCCAATCAGATGCGCCGCAACTTCTTCTTCGTTCGGCGTAACAGCCTCTACGTCTTGCGCCTGGACTTCATAACTTATTACCGCGGACGCTATAAACAGAGCGAACACAAAAATCGATAATCGAGAATAGCCGTTCATGACGACGAATGACCTCTTCTCTTGAAGTATAGAAATCGTTCCTCAACGAACACACTACGTTGAGTTGCAGCCGTCGCAATTCCGAATCGTCTTCTTACGCGGCGCGTGTTCCATTCGCTAGTCTCCGGAGATGTGGTGCGACCGGGAGCGGCATCGACCGCCCAGCGGACATAGATCCGCTTGTTGGCTGGTGTTGGTACGCCTGCCGCTCAACAGAGAATGCTTTCTTGAAGTATAGAACAGAGATGAAGGCTGCCAAGAGTCTACCGGATCCGTGGCCTTGACTGTTTCAGTTTGCATCGGCTTTCTTCTTTCTGGCGGACTTCTTGGGCGATGCAGCCTCTGTTTGCTCGCCACCGACACTGCTAAGGAGTGTGTCGAATGCCTGCGAGGCAGTCATCTCCTTACTACGGCTCTTGTTCTGCCGGTATTTGTGTTCGGAATCGCAGGTGCGACATCGAGTCTTGAGTACCTCTTCGCCATACATTGCCACAATGGAATGATCAGTGGTTCGCTTGCAGCGTGAGCAGTGATCGTCAATGTAATCGCCCAGTCTCATTTCTGCCTGTTTCGCCTTTCCATTTTTCTTGCAGTCATTCTCGCCTGAAAACGGTCTCGTTGTCTTCCTCTATGGTTAAATCTTTAGAGTGCATCCTAAACGAGGCAAATTCATCACATTCGAGGGCTTGGACGGGGTAGGCAAGACCACCCAATTGGAGCTTCTGGCTGTACGCCTGCGTGAAAAAGGTCTAGACGTTATCGTTACTCGCGAGCCCGGAGGGACCGTTGTCGGAGAAAAACTTCGGGCCGTCCTGTTAGACTCCAAGACCTCCGGCCTCTCTCCGCTGGCCGAAATGGCCCTCATGTTTGCCGACAGGGCCCAGCATATCGACGAGCAGATTCTTCCAGCTTTGGAGCGCGGCCAATGGGTGCTCTGCGATCGCTTTACCGATTCAAGCGAGGCATATCAAGGAGCCGGCCGAGGATTGGGCAGTGAAACCGTTCGCCGACTTCATAAGACACTCTGCCACGATCTCCAGCCCGATCTTACAATCCTGATGGTCTCCGATCCTGCCTCCAGCGTTTCACGCGCCCGCCTGCGAAACACTCAAAAATCCCAAGAGTCTAGTCTCGACGAAAATCGATTTGAAAAAGAGAACTTGGCCTTTTACAAGCGTGTGCACGAGGGGTTCAAGCAAATCGCCGTGCGTGAGCCCCAGCGTGTGGTGAAAATCAACGCCCGCGAAACCGTGGAAAAGGTGCAGAAGAAGATTGCTGCCGCGGTTGAAAAGCGCCTGGGTACGTAAGGCTAGCGCTTAGCTACGGTAACGATGGGGAACGGTGAGAGCTTGGCCTGGGGTTTGAGATGGTTACGGGAAGCAGCCGTTTTCAACGAAACCCATTTTCCGGGGTTCTTTATGAGCTATGTCTTAGTTGTTTAGGATTCACTTTTTTGATGATTTTCGAGATATCAAAAATAGTGAAGTGTAATGATGCTCATCCGTTCCAAGAAACGTATCCGGTACAAATGATATCTCCCCAAGACAGATCACGGAGTTATTTGAGCGTGGTGCTGCTTGAACCAGTTTAACACGCGCGACTGGAATTCCTCCGGCGCCGCGCTCCACGCTCCGGTGTGATGTGCATGGGGGACCAGCCACAGTTGCACATGACTGGGGGCTGCCTGGGCAAGCAGCTCGGAATGGCGCGGATTGATCGTATGGTCTTCCATTCCATGGATCAGCAAGACGGGAACCGATGACCGGATCAGTGCCTGCAATGGGCTGGGGCGGAGAAGGTCGACGTCATACTTCCATTCTCCGTACGACTGCGCGGCAAGGATCACCGGCAGCCCAAGCGTTCGCCCAAACCAGCTACCCACGTGGAACGGACCCGACACGCGTTCGTAACTCATTTCGCGGGCGGTCGAGAAAGCGTCTTCCACCACGACTGCGCAGTATCTCTTTTCAGCGGCGAGCGACTGCAGCATGAGGGCCGCACCGTACGACTCACCAAAGCCATAGACGCATTGTGGCCGGTCGTTCGCGTAAAGCCAGGAGACCCACTGGTGAATGTCGCCGCTTTCTTTCAGGCCGTAGGTGGCCACGTCTCCGCCGCTCTCTCCATGGGCTCGCGCGTCCGGTAATAAAACGGAATATCCCTGGTCAAGAAACATTCGAGCGTAACCGAAGACGCCCTCGCGATTGTCGGTAATGCCATGCAGAAGGATCACTGCATTTCCATTGGAGTTCAAAGGGTGTGCGTACCACCCCATGAGCAGGAGGGAGTCTTCCGTTGTAATGCTCACGTATTCCAGCTTGGCCTGATAGCTCTGCAGAACCTGATCGCTGAATTCCTGCTGGTGGCGCAGCGCCAGCCTGCGCAGGTGAAGGCTACCTTCGCTGACAACGATGCCCGCGACAATACAGGCGCTCAGATACAGAATGAAGATGGCGGGCAGGAGCTTCCGAAAACGACGCATTATGGGGATCTACGCTCCGCCGACAGGGAAAGTTCCAGCAGAGAGAGAAATGGCTCTTCTTCGAGCCGCCCATGGGATTCACGGATACAATCGTTAAGAATGAGTTTTGCAGATTTTTACGGCAATGCGGAAACCGTCGTTCGGCTGCGCGAGATGCTTGGCCGCGGCCGCTTTCCCCACGCCGTGATTCTTGCCGGAGCGGAAGGGGCAGGGAAGTATACCCTCGCCTTGAAATTAGCCCGGGCGATGAACTGCCTGGAGCTACGCGAAACGGAGGGGCTTCCCGATTACTGCGGAACGTGCGCCAACTGCCGCCGCATCGCGGAGGCCGAAGACTTGGACGCACGCTGTGCCGAGGCGGTGGAAGCTCGGGAAGGGATGCGCGAAACCGACAAGCGCGAGACGCGCATCTTCGTCCAGCCTCATCCGGATGTGCTGATCGTTCCTCCGGATCCCCCGCAGATGATGATCAAAGTGGACCAGGTGCGTTACATGATTGGGAACATCCGGTACAGGCCCAGCGAGGCTCGTACAAGGGTTTATATCTTCACTGATTCGTCGTTTATCAAGGAGGCTGCCAATTCGCTCCTGAAGGTCCTGGAAGAGCCACCTGAATATGCGGTCATCTTCCTGCTCGCCAGGAATGTTGGCGACCTTCTACCGACCATCCGTTCGCGATGCGTGACATTTACGCTGAATCATCTTCCGGGCTCAGAGATTGAGAATCTTATCTCCCGCGAGCGCCCTGAGTGGAACGCCCGGCAGCGTCAACTGGCAGCTCGCTTGAGCAATGGGGCCGTCGGAAGGGCCAAATCCCTAAAGCTGGATGAGTACATTGAATCTCGAAATGACGCTCTTACGCTGTTGGGTGCGGCGATCCGATCGGACGACCATTCAGCCCTTTTTCATACTACGGAGACGTATCGCGCGGGAGCCGAAGGAAAAGAAAAGACCGACCGCCTGCTCGCTGCAATTTATGGGTTGCTTCGCGACTTGATGGCAATCCTCTCTAGTGCGCCAGGGCTGGTGCAAAACGTAGACATTTCGGCCGATTTGAAATCGCTGGCCGGGAACGTCGACTTCTCGTGGATTGCCGCCGCGGCGCAACGTATGGGCCAAGTCCATAGTGGAATGAGGCGGAACGCTCTTCGTCCCCTCTCCCTGGATGCCCTTGTTCTTTCATTAGAACGCTGAACCATTGGCAGTACTTCGAATTTTCAAGGACTTATTTTTTCCATCCATTTGTTGCAACCTCGCGCTATTCCTATGCCTCTGTTTAGAAAACGTGGAAAGCTCACATGTTCGAACAGCGATTCCTTAGATCATTTGAATCTGCAGCTTTGCTGTGATAGGGTAACAACAATCCCCAACTGAGTTCCCGGCGTTTCCCGGCGAAAACTTGGGTTCGGCTTCCCCATCGGCATTGTATGCGCCGATATGGTTCTCATGCCGCGAAAGACGGAGCAGAGACACTATGAAAGATGGTATGGATTCGACGGCGGCACGCCAAGCCCCTGAGCCTGCACATGAGGAATTTATCAACCGGAAACTCATCCGCCCCTCACTGAGTTCTCCGGGTCCGCGCACAGAACCGGTTTCCGAGCGGCGTGAGCGGTTGGAGCGTACTGATCGTGTCCCGACCGCCAAAAGATCGGCCCCGCAGGATCAGACGCACGCGGAAAACTTTTACTACCAAAAGCAGATGCAGAGCAAGACGCCCATTGTCGTTGTGTTGAAAGACGGCGAGCAGATTCAGGGCGTGATCGAATGGTACGACCGCAATTGCATTAAGCTGTCGCGTAGCGGAGCATCCAACCTCCTGGTGTATAAGCCCGCCATTCGCTATATCTTCAAGGCGGGCGAGAACAATAGCCCAGAGCGCCGGTAGGAAATCGACCGGAAACGGGTTTCCCTACGGTTTCGTTTTTGTCTGCGGCGAATCCATGTGGGGTTCCGGCGCACTCGCAGAGGGCGATGGATTCGGTTCAAAATATTTCGGATTCAACTTCGGCTGTACATTGGCTGTAACCGCTTTGAACGCGCTGCTCACCCGCTCTTTCGACACCAAGCGCGCAATTTCATCCCGTACCTGATCCATCGGCAAGGTTCGCTTGCTATCGATTTTATAGATCGCATAACTGGAGTTCTCCAGCTCCACCTTGCTGGTTTCGCCCGACTTGAGTGAGAAGAGTTCATCGGCCTCTTCAGGCACGAGAGCGGTTCTACGGCGCTTGCCGATCTGCGTTTCCGGCGGCACGATTTTCAGTTCCAGGGTTTTATAAGCCTCTTTCTGCAAATCGTCAGTATCTTCGCCTTTCACTATGCGGTCGCGCATCTCCTGGGCAAGCTGAGGCGCCTTCTTCTTGTACTCTTCTTTGTCTTTGGCTCCAAGATTGTTCTTGGGAATCATCAGCCGCCGCAGGCCGATCTCCTCAAAATCGCCGATATGTTGCTGATAGTAGGCCGAAATGTCTTCGGGTGTCGCGGTCTTGTATTTCTCTTCGAGAGAGTGCCGATAGATCCCAGCCAGCATACGCAGATATTGATAGCGCAGGAATTCCTTGAATTGAGGGTTTTCCTCGATGCCTTCTTTCCTTGCAGCCGCTGCAAAAACCAGAAAGTCAGCATAGGCTCCGGCGAGCGCTTTTGTCTGGTCTTTGCGTAATAGTTGCCCCTCTTCGCCTAAGCCGCTCAACAAATTCTCAAATTGTTCCCTGGTGATGACCGTCATGCAACTGGATGGGCTTGCGTCGTTGGAGTCGACACCGGCAGGCGGCTGGGAACTGGATGGCTTGGGACTGGAATCGCTCGCATCACAAACACCGGGTACAGTGATCACCGCTTCTGAAAGTGAAACAGTGGACTTTGGCCCTACCGATGTTGACTGTGCGCTGGAGCGCTCTTGGCTGTTCACCTGAGACCAGGCAGCGCCAGTTATTACCAACAAAAAGATTAGAAATAATCGAAGCATATTTGAATATCCTTATTTTCCCAAAATAGAAAATATGTAAAAAGATATTTGATTTATCAAACTAAATTTGCCCGCCTACCCCACGATTTCCCGATGTGGGCAATACCGATTAAGCCTTGTATTCCCGTGTATTTATGAGAAGCCGAGTGTGAATATTTACTATATTTGTACATATTAAATATCCAACATTCAAAACAATATTAATATTTATTAATATCTGGTTAATGATTATAAAAATCTCATGCTATATTACCAAAGTTTTGTCAGCCCATTATTAAGTTTTCTAAGAGGAGTTCCCCGTTCTGGCTCGCCAAAACAAGACACGAAAACAACGTTGTTCAAGAGCTGTACCAGTTGATTTTTTTGGAGGACATGGATGAAAGTTGGTACCAGAGTTTTTTCCATCACTCTATGCGCAGTTGCTCTGTTCTTTTCGATGGCACTGCAGGCCCAAACTACCAGCACCGGGACTCAAACTAATAGCGGATTTACGGTCTCGAACCCTTCGACAACTCCTACTTCGACAACGCCAACGCCTGGCGGTACTACGAATGGAACTCCCGCACCCAAGACTCTGCCCTCGTTTTCCGATCCTGGGCCGCGTCCGGTCGGAAACGTCAGCAGAACGATTACCGGAGCGAAGCTGCAAAACAGTATCGTGAACGTTTTGGAGCCCGCCGATCCAGCGGCAGCCTCCGATAACAATGATGGCGCAGGCCAAGTCATCGCCAATGGCGGTCCAACAACAGGATTCTGGTTTCAGGCGCTTACCGTGTTTGGGCAGGAAGCAACTGTAAACGGAGCCTCTAACGGCAATGGCACTGCAACTGTTACCGGTCTGGGACCGGCTTTCAACGGCAACAGCTGCGTTGTGTGCCATTCACAGCCTTCGATCGGAGGAAGCAGCCCGGCGACGAATCCGCAAATTGCGCTCGCTACTTTGCATGGCGCGACTAACACTGTACCCTCCTTCCTTTCCTCAACCGGTCCGATTCAGGAAGCTCGCTTTATTCTGGATTTGGCTAACGATCCTTCGGGCAGCACCTTGGATGGTGGAGTACACGAATTGTTCACAATTCAGGGCCGCACGGACGCGCCTTCTGGTTGCACGATATCGCAGCCTGATTTTGCCACCGCACGTTCTCAAGGTAACTTAATCACTCGCATTCCGCTCCCGACGTTTGGCGAAGGGTTTGTCGAGAACGTCACCGACGCCACTCTGGAAGCCAACCTCGCCGCGAATGCTTCGGCGAAGAGCAACCTGGGAATCATTGGCCGATTCAACCGGAATGGCAACGACGGCACGATTACCCGCTTTGGCTGGAAAGCGCAGAATAAGTCGCTGCTGCTTTTCGCTGGTGAAGCGGCAAACGTCGAGTTGGGCGTGACCAACGAACTCTTCCAAAACGAAAAGGTTCCGGGAACCAACTGTGCCGGCAGCACGCCAGAAGACAACACGGCGGTCCTGGTCCCAACAGCCTTCCCAACGGGAACGACTTTGTCGGGAGCCCAGGCTGCATCGGAAATCTCGTCGGACATTGAGAACTTCGCATTCTTTATGCGTTTCAATGCTTCGCCGAGCCAGTGCGATTTCGCGAGCGGTGTGAATTCCAGCGGTGCGGCGGTCTGCAATGCGCTTGGCAGCCAAGCCGTTGCCGGAAAAGCTCTGTTTGGCACCTCTTCCAATTCCGGAATCGGCTGCGTCCTCTGCCACACGGACACATTAACAACAGGGACCTCCCCGGTTCCAAAGTTCAACAACGCCACCTTCCATCCCTTCTCCGATTTTGCCCTGCATCATATGGGCGCAGTACTAACGGATGGAATCACCCAGGGTCTTGCCGGTCCGGACGAGTTCCGTACTCCTCCGCTTTGGGGCCTTGGTCAGAGACTCTTCTTCATGCACGATGGCCGCTGCAAGGATCTGGTTTGCGCTATCGAAGCACACGCAAGCGATGTACGCGAGTGCTCGGCTGTGGTCACGGGGGCGCAGGCATTTGCGGTGAATGGAGTTCAATTCCAACCTGGAATTGAAACCATTGCTTGCGGGTCAGAGGCCAACGCAGTTATGAACAACTATCACAACTTGACGAGCGCGCAGAAACAACAATTGTTCGACTATCTGCGTTCACTCTAAGCGCGGGCGTTCTTGCGCTGTTGCTTCCGGGCCGGTTTTTCCGGCCCGGAAGCTTTTTCAGAGCTCCCTCAGTTTTTGCATACGGGTTTTGAGTCATGTGGTGCGCGTCCGGTGGAGACCGTTGCGCCAGCATTGTTCACAGCCGTCAGCAGCAGGATTCGAAGACCCAACCTTTGCTCCGAGCACAAAAACCAAGAGCGCTCTCTCGGCAAAGGGATGGACACCCACCTTCCCGCGAGAATTAGATTTTCGTGGTGCTGTTAGTTTTGGGATAAACGTCGCTGCAGCTTGTTTGTAGAGACGGGATATTTAGCTTGCTGCCGGGACTCCGCGAGGCTTAACGTTCTTGCGGATGAATTCGACGATTTGATCCATGGGAGTACCTGGATTAAAGATTGCAGCGACTCCCGCCTTTTTCAGAAGATCGAAGTCCTGTTCCGGGATGATTCCACCTACCAGCACCAGAACATCATCCATCTTGTTTTGCTTCAACATCTCCATGACTCTTGGCACGATGGCGTTGTGAGCGCCCGAGAGAATGGAGAGTCCGATTACGTCCACGTCTTCCTGCAGGGAAGAATTGACGATCATCTCCGGCGTCTGGCGGAGCCCGGTGTAGATGACCTCCATTCCTGCGTCGCGGAGCGCTCTGGCAATGACCTTGGCGCCGCGGTCATGGCCATCAAGGCCAGGTTTGGCGACCAGTACACGGATTTTGCGATCAGTTGACATTGGAACAGATGATTCTACCAAAAGGATCCGAATTAGAACTCCGCAATCGCCTTGGATTTGCATCGGAGGCATCGCTGGAGGCAACAATCTCGCCCTAAAAGGAATTACTTCAACTCGAGGCTTCTCCAGAGATACCAGCAGGCGACGCTGCAGTGCGGATGCCACTTCCTGGCGATGATTTGAATCTGCTTGGGCGTTGGCAAGGCCTTTTTCTTGTAATGGCGCTTGATCGCCGTCCTGACCCCAAGATCGCCGACGGCCAGCACGTTAGGGCGGCGTAACGCAAAAATAAGGAACATTTGAGCCGTCCAGACACCTATACCTTTGATTTCGGTCAACGAGGCAATCACGGCTTCGTCTTCCATCTTTGGCAGGCGATCAAAGTCCAATGTGCCGGAGAGAGCATGCTCGGCAAGATCACGAATATAGCCGATCTTTTGCTTGGAGAGGCCGGCCTGGCGCATGTCCGGCACACTCAGATTGCGGATGCTTTCCGGCGAAATCCTGCCTTCAACGGCCTCCAGCAGGCGGTTGTAGATGGTGGTGGCCGCCTTGGTGCTGAGCTGCTGGAAGACAATCGCGCGCGCCAGCGTCTCGAAGCAGGGCTCACTGTACTTCATCTTAGGGGCCCCTACTCGCGTTATGATGGAAGCCAATATAGGATCGGAATTCTGTAAATGGGCCACGGCTTTTTTCATGGATGCTCCCTCTAATCTAAGCACAAGCGGGCCCGGTTTGCATCAAGTCGATCGCCCTCCAGCGGAGGAGTTCAGCCTTTTCCGGACGTTTACCCGCCATCTGCGCGAGAGCATCCGCCACTATGGCTTTTTCAACACCGCCAGCCAGCTTCTCACCGAATTGCACCGCCTGGTGGCCGACCAACTGCCGCACCGGAAGCGCGAGAAATACGACGATCTGGAGTTCGATTGGGAGCACTCCGTGGATACCACCAGGGCCAATCTCAGCTTCCGCCTGCAATTCATCAACGCCCTGATCGGGCATGAGTATTGGCCTACCGAGCCGGGTATGTTCGCCCAGATGATGAAGGAGCTTCCGTTAGGATTCAAAGACCGGGACGACTTTAAAGACTTCACCTTCATTGATCTGGGATCGGGCAAGGGAAGAATCCTGATGATGGCGGCGGGTTATTCTTTTCGCAGAATCGTAGGGGTTGAATTCGTGCCGGAGCTTCATGAGATCGCCTTGAAGAACATTGCTATCTATGGCAAAGATCATGAGGGTTGCGAAAGAATCGAGCCGCTTTGCGTGGATGCCCGAGACTTTCAATTTCCCTTGGAGCCGCTGGTCATCTTTCTATTCAATCCTTTCCCGGAGCCTGTCTTCGCCTCGGTGCTGGAGAACTTGCGCCTCTCTTTGGAGCGGGAGACGCGCCCGGTATACATCGCCTATCGGTACCTGGAAATGGAGCATCTCTTGGAAGACTGCGACTGGTTAATGACAGTCGCCGGGACGGAAGAATGGGCCATCTACAAGAACACCAGCGGCAAGAAAAAGGAGAAGCAACAGGAACCGTAGAGCCCGTGGAGTAGCTTTTGGAGTAGCTACGGCCCTGATGCTCGCCCTGTTGTTGAGCTGCCTAGTGATCGTCTTGATCAGCCGCGTCAGACTCGGTTTGTTCGATGATTGCAGACGTGAGCTTCTCGAAGTCCGGAGAGAGTCGAACCGCAAGAAATACCAAATCCGGCGTGTCCCCCACAAGGATTGCCGCGCCTCGAATCGGACTTGCATTTTTTAGCAGCCGCGAGGCTGTTCCAAGGCCCTCACTCTGGGCAGGAGTCTCATATTCGACCAACTCTTTGCTCTTGTAGGTCAGCTTGTCGGCGGGATAGGGGCCCGATGGGAACGCATCGGAAGATTCAATTCCCTCGGCAATCACGTTTTTTACAAACTCTTGATGGCCGGGAAAAACTCGGGCGATGCTTCTAGCGACAGTGAATCTGCCGGAGGTGTCGCCGCTGATAGAGCTTAGCTGAATCACCGGCCCGGTAAAGCCCTTGGTCGCAAAAAACAAATCGTTATTACGAATCGGGGTTGGGCTTACATAAAGGGTGCTGCCGTTGGAGCCGTAAGTCCCGAAGCAATACCATCCCCGTGGAGCTAAAACCCCAACCCCCTCGTTCGCGCGGTAGTAAGCCAGTTTCTCCGCGGCCTCGGTGGGTATGCTGACCGCCTTGCTGTGGCCACTGGGAGCTTCCTGTGGCCCCACTTGGCCATCGGATTTGCATCCGGCAAAGGGAACATGGCTGGCGTGTGGCTGAGCCGTTTGGGCGGGTGTGCAGCGGATTGCAAAAGACAAGGCGATCGCGAGAGCGGCTTTCAGGCCACGTGTCATCGAGACTCCGTTTAGAAAGGAACTACCACTCAGCGCCGCCGCGCTTTTTCGATTCACTTAGGCGGCAGATAGCCAAGCTACCGGCCGCCACAAGGAAATAGGCCAGACATTTAGACCGCTTGTTTCGCGCGCCCTATTTGCTACGTGATGCTCGTCTCTTCGTAAGTACCGTAAACATCACGAAGGGCGTCGCAGATTTCTCCAACCGTGACGTAAGCGCGCACGCAATCGATAATAAAGGGCATGGTGTTTGCGTCGCTGATGCGTCCATCGGGTCGCACGACCGGCTCTTGAGCGGCAGCGTGTTTGAGAGCATCCAGAGTGCGGCGAACTTCTTCGTTGTTGCGCCGGGCCTTGAGGGCTTTCAGTTTTTCCGTTTGGCGCCGAGCCACGGATTCATCAATGTAGAGAGTTTCAGGCTGTTTTTCTTCAATCGTAAAGTCGTTGGAGCCCACAATAATCTTTTCCCGCGCTTCAGCCGCCCGCTGAAATTGATAGGAAGCCTCCGCCAATTCTTTCTGCGGATAACCTACCTCGATAGCCCTCACCATTCCGCCCATTGCATCCAGCCGGTCGAAATAATCGAAAGCGCCCTGTTCCATGTCGAGGGTGAATTTCTCCACAAAGTAGGAGCCGGCCAGCGGATCGATCGTATTCGCCACTCCCGATTCGTAGGCGATGATCTGCTGAGTCCGCAGCGCAATACGCGCGGCCTCTGCTGTCGGCAACGCAAGAGCTTCATCGTAAGAATCGGTGTGGAGCGATTGTGTTCCACCCATCACCGCAGCGAGCGCCTGAACGGCAACGCGCGCAATGTTGTTCATCGGTTGCTGCGCGGTCAGCGAAACGCCGGCCGTCTGCGTGTGGAAGCGCATGAGCCATGTGCGCTGGCTCTTAGCTCCAAAGCGGTCTTTCATGAGCCGGTACCAGATCTTGCGGGCAGCGCGGAACTTGGCAATCTCTTCAAAGAAGTCGTTGTGGGAGTTGAAGAAGAAGCTTAAGCGCGGACCAAATTCATCAACATCAAGGCCCCGGCGTTTGGCCCATTCCACGTACTCGACGCCATCGTAGATCGTGAACGCCAGTTCCTGCAGGGCGGTGGAACCTGCCTCGCGGATGTGATATCCGCTGATCGAGATGGTATTGAACTTAGGCGTGAATTTGGAGCCGAACTCAAAGGTATCGATGACCAGCCGCATCGAGGGAGCGGGTGGATAGATGTACTCCTTTTGGGCGATGTACTCCTTCAAGATGTCGTTCTGCAGCGTGCCGGAAACCTTGCTCCAATCCGCGCCCTGCTTTTCCGCGACCACCAGATACATTGCCCAGAGAACCGAGGCCGGGGAATTGATCGTCATGGAGACGGTGGTGTTCTCCAGGTTGATCCCGTCGAAGAGGATCTCCATGTCCTCCAGCGAGTCGATGGCCACGCCGCATTTGCCCACTTCGCCTTCGCTGGCCGGGTGGTCGGAGTCGTAGCCCATCAGGGTAGGCAGGTCGAAAGCAACCGAGAGGCCCCCGCCGCCATTGGCAAGCAGGTATTTGTAGCGCGCGTTGGTCTCTTCCGGGGAGGCAAACCCTGAGAACTGGCGCATCGTCCACAACTTGCCGCGATAGCCGGTGGCGTGGATGCCGCGCGTATAGGGGGCCTGGCCGGGATAGCCCAGGTACTTGTCATAGCTCCAGTCCTCGGGCAGATCGGCCTGGGTGTAGAGACGCCGTATGGGAACGGCGCTTACCGTGGTAAAGCGGGCGTTGCCGTGCTCGTCGACATTGACCCCGCTCGATTCGCCAATGGCCTTTTCCGGAGCTTTTTCGAGCGTCTTGGCCAAAGTGGTTTCGGCCCAGCGCTTTTCCGATTCGGAAGGATGACGATTCTCAAAAACCTCGGCGATCGGATTTTCCGCCAATCCAGACTGCCCCTGATTCTTTCTCATTTGATCTGCCATGTAAGGAGTCTCTCCGCTGTGTTCAATCATAGAGGAGAACGCGGGATTCGGGAACAGGTTAACGCTGACGCTCGCGGTTCCGCTCCGGTGTGCAGAATGACCTCATGAAACAGATTGAAAATATGAGCCAACCTATTGAAAACATGTGATTGCAGGCTTGCCGCAGTTTCCGATCGGCTCGTCGCGGCCGATCCTTTTAAACATGAATTTATGTTTGAAAACGCTTTGAGTAGGGAATTGCTCGATCGCCATAGCCTCTTGCACCGTTGTTTACTTTTCGGCCGTCTCTCCGCACTCTTCACTCTTCTTTCCGCTCTCTTACGTACCCTCGGTGACAACTCCAGGTGGTTACGTCGTCAGCTTTTTCGTTCGTAGTACTCGGCATCTTAGAGGTAGTATGCTGATTTGAGGAGCAAGTGTATGCCTGAGAAGACCAATCCTGGCTCTCTACAGCCTCCGTCGGAACCAGTCCCTCACGATGCCGGCCATGTTCCAATCACCGAAGAGTTTGACAGCGCAAAATGGACTCTGCCGCCGGTGGTTCCCGTCTTGGGTGCGCTGGTAGGGATCGCGCTTATCGTGGGCGTGATCGCTATGACGAATCGCGCCAAGCCTCCTGCCTCCGGCACGATTACGAAGGTCGTCGCCGCCGAGCAGGTCGACAACGTGCTGGTGGCAATTCATCTGAAGTTCGACAACGTTACCGACAAGCAACTCTGGATCAAGAACATCAAGTCGGAACTGGAAACCGCAGAGGGGACAAAGCTCACGGATAGCGCGGCTCCCTCGGTGGAATTGGAGCGGTATTTCCAAGCGTTCCCTGTATTGGCGCAAGACCGGATTGAACCGTTGAAAGAGGAGTTGAAGATTGCCCCGAAGGCGAGCCAGGCGGGTATGACGATCTTCGCTTTTCCTGTAAACAAGGCCGCATTCGATGCGCGCAAATCATTGAGCGTGCATGTGCAGTTCTACGATCAGCCCATGACGATGGTCGTTACACAATAGCCGTCCCCGTAGGCAACAAGCTTCATACTTTAAACAGCTAGGCTTTAGAACGGCTGGCTGGCGCTGCCGGTTGCGGTTGCCGCCCCGTCTCTTCCGGCGGGAGTCTGCTGTGGCGGCTGAGGATCGTTGTGGCCTTGGCGGACATAGTCACGGGCTTTGAAAGGCAGGTGTAGTGCATGGGTGATTTCGGGCCAGAACTCCCGAAGCACGTCGTATCCCATATCTGTGGCGATGCTGACTCCGGTTCGTTCCGCTGTTGTACCGAATCCTCGCTCGTTTCCAGGGTGGTAGACATTGCTGAGAGCCTTAGAGCTGGCGGTTCCCATCCATTCCGAGAAATTAAACATCAGTTGGCCCGAATCGCTGTGGGCTACGAATACATGCTGGGCCGCGTGAAACAATCGTTGTCCTACGGTGCCGCGCGCCAGGCGGTAGTACCGCGGATCCTGCCGGAATAGAGCTGGATAAAGAAACGTTTGAAAGAAGTCGCCGGCCACATTGTCGGTGAGCGCGACCCCGAAACGTTTTCCATAGCCGGCTGCTCCCTGGCCGAAGGCCGAATCCGCATTCTCGGCCTGCGACTCACCGGCGGCCCACGCCGCCCCTAGAAAATTGACTGGCTCAAAGCTGTTTTCCAGAAACAGGTGGAATTTCTCTCCGGCTGCCATCGAGCACAGGCGCAAGTGCGGCCGGTGCCGAAGTGACGGAACGGTTTTAATCTCTACCTTTTGTGAAAAGCGGGCGATGACCTTGTTGAAGGGACCGTTGTAATCGTCGATGTCAAAAAGGTCGCCGGCCGGCTTGGTACAAGGTGGTGGAACCGGCTTGGCGGCAGCAATGGCGGGGGTGGCTTCTGAGGTTGATAAGGCGGCGTTTTCCGGCTGAGGCGTCTGCGAAAACAGAAAATGGCTCTGGCACAAGATGATAAGAAAAAGGAGTCGTTTCTTGGTCTTGCTGAGTCGAGGGCCGTTGGTTGCCAGACAGCTCATTCTTTATACAGGTCGGTCGATTCAAATCCGCTGATGAATCTTCGTAAATTGCGGTTATTGTAGTTCAAAATCAGAGAAGCATTGTTGTCTTTTTTGCGTGCAAAGCGATTGTTTACAACCAGATTTTTTGCCGCGGTGCCGGGCAACCTGGTGGAATCAAAAAGAGACCTGAACTTCAGGACAATGACTTCAAGAAAGAACCGCCTGAGTCAAGAAGGATCAAGCGCAGGGGCAAACTTCCTGCTGCGGCGATAGGTATAATTCCCTTTCTATGCGTAACGATTGGAGCCGCCAGGAAATAGCCGAGATTTATAACCTACCCCTAATGGATCTTTTGTTCGAGGCGCAGAAGGTTCACCGGGAGCATCATCCGCCGAATGAAGTGCAGATGTGCCGGCTGCTCTCCATTAAAACGGGCGGATGCCCCGAAGATTGCGGTTATTGTCCGCAGAGCGCCCACTATAAGACGGATGTGGAGCGGCAGGCTCTCCTGCAAAAAGATGAGGTGCTCGCCGCAGCCCGCAGCGCAAGAGCGGAAGGAGCGACCCGGTTCTGCATGGGCGCCGCGTGGCGGCAGGCGCCCCAAGGCAGGGAATTTGACGCGGTGCTAGAGTCGGTTCGGGCCGTGGCTGGTTTGGGCATGGAGGTCTGCTGCACTCTCGGCATGCTCACTGATGACCAGGCACTCCAGTTGAAGCAGGCAGGACTTACCGCGTATAACCACAACCTGGATACCTCTCCAGAGTTTTACGGCAATATCATTAGTACCCGTTCTTACCGGGAGAGGCTCGATACGATTGCCTCCGTGCGCAAGGCTGGGATTACGGTCTGCTGCGGCGGCATCCTGGGCATGGGAGAGTCGGAACAGGATCGAATCGGACTCCTCCATCAGTTGGCGTCGCTTCAGCCACATCCTGAAAGCGTGCCTATCAACATGCTGGTACGTGCCGAGGGCACACCGCTTCAAGAACAAGCCGACCTCGATCCTCTTATCATGGTTCGCACCATCGCAACCGCCCGCATTCTTATGCCGGCGTCAAGAGTTCGGCTCGCCGCCGGCCGCGGTCAGATGACCCGTGAGGCGATCTTGCTGTGCTTTTTCGCGGGGGCGAACTCGATCTTCTATGGCGAAAAATTATTGACCACGCCCAATCCCGCTCCCGATCACGATTCGGAGCTTTTGCGCGATCTGGGACTGAAGCCAATGCAAGCCTTGATTCATGCCCATTCCGAAGCCTAGTCACGATCCGTTGGATCGAATGGCCGCCCGTCTCGCCGACCTGGAGCGCCATGATCGACTGCGGTCGGTCTACGTTGCTTCGGGAGTGGATCTTTGTTCCAACGACTACCTCGGGCTTTCTCGCCATCCTTTGTTGAAAGGCGCTCTTCAGGATGCTGTGGGCCAGATGACGCGAGTCAGTTCAACCGGATCGCGGCTGCTGAGCGGACACCATCCCATATGGGATGAACTGGAGGACGAGTTCGCCGCGTTTGCCGGGACCGAAGCTGCGTTGTATTTCGGCTCGGGTTTTGCTGCGAATCTCGGTTTGTTGTCCTCCGTCCTGAACGTCGATGATGTCGTATTTTCGGACGCTCTGAACCATGCAAGCCTTATCGACGGGACACGCCTTGCGCGCTGCCGGAAGGTTATCTACCCGCACTGCGATCTTGATTTTCTGGAAGACGAGTTAAAGCGTTGCGCCCATTCCGATGGGTCCGGCGCAAAACTCATTGTCACCGAGAGCATCTTCAGCATGGATGGCGACCGCGCGCCGCTGCGTGAGCTATTTCAACTCGGCGAGCGGTACGGCGCACGCCTGATTGTGGATGAGGCACACGCCACGGCAACCTGTGGCTGGCAGGGCCGCGGACTTACAGCCGATTTCGGACTCCAGAATCAAGCTCTGGCGGTTGTGCACACCTGCGGAAAAGCTCTGGCCGGAGCCGGCGCGTTTGTATGTGGCAGCAAGATCTTGAAACAGTTCCTGGTGAATCACGCGCGCAGCTTCATCTTCAGTACCGGCATGCCTCCTTATTTTGGCCTTCAGATTCGAGCGGCTCTGCGCCTTGCAGCCGGCATGGACGCGGAGCGCGACTACCTCGCTGCACTATCGGCCAAGCTGAGAGATAGCCTACGTTCTGAAGGCTTCGACTGCGGCCAAAGCAACTCTCATATCGTTCCTTTGATCGTGCAAGGCAACGGGGAAGTAGTCCACCTGGCGGAGATTCTGCGAGAACGTGGCTTCGCGGTGAAAGCTATTCGCTCTCCGAGCGTGCCACCCGGCAGGGAGCGGCTACGCCTTTCTTGCACAGCAGATGTTTCCGCGGAGGAGATAGAACGGTTCGTAGATATCGTCTCGAAAGAGCGTGTTGCGCTGGGTGCATAGGGCTCGGCGGAATCAGGCTAAAGAGCCAAGAACTCAGGAAGCCCCATCTGGATCTGCCCGCTTTGCAGGGGCCATGCCGTTCTACCTATAAAGAACGCGGCTCGGCGGCTTGATGCAGATCCTATTCATACGTTCATCCATGGCCTTAACGTCCGTTGAAGTCTACGAAATCTTCGGGTGCTTTTTTGACGGGATGGCTTTGTAGCCAATCTGCAACTTCCGCTTCAACCTGGGCGATTTCGGCGCCGTTCAGGCGATTCCGAATTTCCAGCAAAAATGCATCGGTGAGAGGTCCCGACTTGGTGTTCGTTGTCTGAGTTGTCACCTGCGCCCAGAAATATGCGAGGGCGTAATCAGGGGGTGAGCCATGGCTTTTGGAATAAAACCTCGCTAGGTTCGCACATGCGGCAACATTGCGCTGCTCAGCGGCTAACCGATGTAACTCCGTTCCCTTGTCGAGATCGCGTGAAACCCCATTGCCCTGGATATAAAGGCTCCCAAGGTTATTTTGCGCTGGAGCATACCCTTGTTTTACCGCTCTCTCGTACCAGTTCGCCGCCAGCACCATGTTTCTTGGAAGAGTCTCTCCGGTCTCATACATTGTTCCCAAGAGGAACTCTGCCATCGGTGAGTGCTTCTGTGCGGCCTCACGAATCAGATGCTCCGCTTTGGAAAGATCGCGCTCCACGCCCCATCCGTTCCAGAACAGGATTCCAAGATTCACCTGTGCGGACACAAATCCATGCTCCGCGGCCCGAGCTAACCAGCGGCTGGCCTCCCCGGCATCTTGTTTGCCTGATGACGCCATGAGATAGAGGGTGCCCAGGCCGAATTCGGCGGGCGGATAATTGGAACTGGCCGCGCGCTGCATCCACCGAAAGGCGGCTGGCTCGTCTTTTGGCACTCCTATTCCATCACGGTATATGATGGCTATCTCGGTTTGGGCATCGGGGCTGCCATGATTGGCGGCTAATAGGAGCAACTGCGTGGCTCTTGCCATGTCGGGTTTTACACCCAGGCCGAGTTCAAAAGCGCGGGCGATCTTGAATTGTTCGTCCGGCGAAACAGATTGCGCTGCTGCCATTAAATGCTCTTCCTGATTGTGGCTGGGTTGCGCCGAAAGGGCACAGGGCATCAAGGTTGCAAGTACGAACCACAGGCGAGGCGGTAGCTTTAAGAAGGTAAGAATTATCTGCCGCATTGTAGCCTCCGCAATCAATGTCGTTTGAGAAGCTATGTTGGTTCAATCGCTTCACAAGAAATAACTTGGAAATGCTGAATTGGTTTCAGACATTTTGAGGGGCAAACGACGATTGCAACCAAAGAACCACAATGAATCACATGAAACGTTTGTGCGCCTTCTGCACGCTTACCATGCCCAATGGCAAAGAGCGCATTTATAAGTAGTGGAGATAGACAACGCTGCCGTGGAAATTAGATGTCGTCTAGCTTATGATAGCGTGCAATCCTTGGAGGTTTCGCATGAGGGAAAGTGATGAGGATAAATTCTCCAAGCTTTCAGCTAAAGAGGGAGCAAGACGCGAGAAAAATCCGGTAATCGCACCGCAATGTCTCGCACTTATTGCACGAGACTCTCTTCAAGATGGGCCTGATCGTTTTAACCAACGACAGCGAGGCTTTTGGCCATTCTTCCCAGAAATAGCCTACGAAGCCAATAGGCATGACGCCGATGTCCTAATGTTCAGTTCTTCGAGTCATAATGAGAGCTCCCTCGACGAGCTATCGAGGAAACATCTATTTCCAAGGGGTACAAAGCATTCAACAGTAATATTGGGTGTCACACGACTTGATGGCGAAGAGCTTGTTGAGGATATTGAAGTCTGGCACCAAGCCCACCGATCACCCTCTCGCTTGAGACAGTACTTTGCAAAAGCTTCACATCCAAGGGCCCAAAAGGAGTCATTAATCGAGAATCTTTTAAGGCGGCGGTTTGGTCACACGATGCTGCTTCTATGCGGGGAAGTAAATATCGTTAAAACTCAGAGGGGCAAAGGTGATATCGTCGACGATCTGCATTTCAGATCTCGGCTACGCGATCTTGGGATCAATCTCGTATTGAACCCTAGTCATACTTATATGCATCGCTATGAGATGGCTTTCAAACGTCAAGCAATTTCACGACCTGGGCGCTATTTGATTTCGGTGTGGAATCGCGGTGATCCTAAGAAGGGTACAGAATCTAAAGTGCCATGGATCGCATATAGGAATGGTAAGAATATTACAGCTGAGATCAAAGAAATTCCTCTGCCGGAACAATTGCGATACGGGATTCGGATGGGAGTGATCAGGCTATAGCTTCTCCCTACATTTATTGCATGCTCGAATTTCTTTTTCATCGTAGAATCCGTCAAATAAATAGAGGAAGCTTGTATGTACAAAGAACAATGATCACAGCACCTTCTAAATGAGCAGGATTTACGGGGGAGACTGCTAGGGCGCGCTGTGGCCGTCGCACTTCAGCACGCCCAGGTAGGCGCTCCATGGACCCACTGCTTCTCGATATTGATGAGCGAGGATTCTTGAAATCTGGTGCAGATGCGTCAGGTCATGACCTGCCCAGGTGGCCAGCAGTTGCGAAAGGGTGACGACCCCGAAAACCGGATGGCATCCGCGCCGCTCGAGATCGGCTGCTTGCAGATTCATGGAGTGAAGTTCGGCGAGATTTTGGGAGCGTAGTTGGGAGAAATCGTCCAATACCCGTGGAAGCGATTTCCCCTGGCTCTCGCGGACTTGCCCGAGCCGGTCAAAAGGCTCGAAAGTCCGGGTTTCGCCGAACTGCAGGATCATTCGCACGCGCGGCATCCAGTCGCTGCGTTCGGCGTAAGCAAGGTGACCGGCAACGTCGAAAATATTCCACGTGGTTCCACCTTCATTTTGGTGTGTCCAGAATTCCGGCAGATCACGGAGAAGCGCGTTAAGGGTATTCGGTGTGCGGACGAGAAGGGCGATGGTTTGAGAGAGATCGTGTTGATTCATGTTAGCCGGTCTATCTGGAGTTTTGCGATCCGTCTTCTATCAATTTACAAGAATCGGCGTTAGAGGTCATTTATCATTTGCTCCCCGGTACAGGGCAATGTGTTTGTCAGCATGCCACCGTGAGCGACCGCGCCGGCAGAGGATGCGCGGGCAAGTTGCTTAAATCATATTCTCCGAACTGTCTGGCAGAAAGGTAGCGCCGTCAGGTGCGCCTGCATCCTCTTCCATCATCGTATCTAAAATTGTCTTCAAAATAGTGCCGAGGTTCCAGTTAGGAACAATCACCATCAACCCGCTAAAGAAGATGCCACTGCGGACCAGGCTGTCCAGTTCCGCTTGCAGTCCTGCCGGTGTTACCACCACATACTCGCCCGTCCAGCGCGCCCTGCTTTCGGGATTTGCAAACTCCACAAAGAAGGTATCGCATAAGACCCTTGGGTCTTCCGGACCGCGCACCAGGTCGGTTTTGCTGAAGTAGTAATTGACTATATGCGGGCGGTTATACGTTCCGTTGGAGCGCTGGACTCGGGGCGGAAGGTCGATGGGAAAGGGGAGCTCAGCGCCGATTACCGCGGGCTGCTTTATGGCGTCAAAGTCTTCAAAAGCATCGTCTTCGAAACCGTCCTTTGCGAAAGCATCCTTTGCAAAGGATGGGGGCGGCTGTTGCGGCAGTTCGCCCCCCATTGGCGGCTTTTCATTGGGAAACAATCGGCGAGTCAGCCACAAAAATACGAGGAAGACTGCGCCGAAGATAAAAAGCTTGGTCGTATCCATTCGATGATTAACGATCAGTGGCCCAGGTTGTTATGCGCGCTCGATCGTTACAGATTGCAGCACCACATCCTTGTTCGGGCGATCCTGGCGGCCACGAGGCACGTTGACAATTTTGTCCACTACATCTTGGCCTTCGACCACCTCGCCAAAAATTGTGTGATTGCCCGTAAGCCATGTGGTGGGAGCCACGGTCACGAAGAATTGCGACCCGTTCGTATTGGGGCCAGAATTGGCCATCGCCAGCTTGCCCGCTTTGTCGAAGCTGTGGGGAGAGCCTTTGGTCTCGTCTTGAAACTTGTAGCCGGGACCGCCCATTCCCGTGCCGCTCGGGTCGCCGCCCTGGATCATGAAGTTCGGAATCACGCGGTGGAAGATGGTGTCGTTGTAAAGCGGCCCTGGCCCCGACTTCTTACTGACTGAATCCTTCCACTCGCGCTTGCCTTCCGCAAGATCGATGAAGTTCTTGACCGTAATGGGCGCTTCTTTTTCAAAGAGGCGGCAGACAAAGTTTCCTTCTGAGGTGTTGAAAGCTGCGTAGGTGCCGGGTTGACGACTCATCGTTTGTTCTTTCCTTGGAGTAAGGTGCAAAAAATTTGTTTTGAACTGCTATCACTCTATAACGGAACCGCTCTTGAATTTAAGGCCGCACAATCTCAAACCGGATCTAAGCCGATTCAAGAACTCCTGAACTAAAAAGCCCGGCCCCGATCTCTTTATTGGGCGGTCGGAGCGTCCGGCTTGCGTGGCGCTGTGGGTTTGATTGGTGCAGCCGCTCCCGTAGATTTGTGGGGAGCCGCGGCGGCCTTTCCGGCGTTCAGAATCTCGATGTGGGTGATTTTCACTGGATTCACAGGAGAAGAATTGTTGACAGTGCAGGTTACGTTTCCGGCGCATGGCATGCGCGCAATCTTCTTGACCAGTTCCACCGAGAGGTCGTCGCACTGGCCAAAGATCGTGTAACCCGTGTCTTTGGGTCTTTGCAGCGCAGGGCATCCGCCGTCGGTGAGGCAAGGATTCAAGAACGGAGTCACTTTTTCGGTGATAAAGAACTGCGAACCCGCGGTATTGGGTCCGCGATTTGCCATCGCGAGCCTACCGGGCTGATCGAACAGGAGATCGGGAAGCAGTTCATCTTTGAGCGTGTAACCAGGTTCGCCGCTGCCGTTACCCGCAGGATCGCCGCCCTGAATCATGAAATCCGGAATCACGCGGTGGAAGATCACACCATCATAGAGCGCGTGATGATGCTCCACTTTGTTCGTCGTGGGATTGGTCCATTCCTTTGTCCCGTTCGAAAGGCCAATGAAGTTGGCGACTGTCTTAGGCGCTTTGTCGGGAAACAGCTCGCACTTGAGGTCGCCGGCCGTCGTGTGCAGAATGGCTGTGGGCGGTCCCGCGGGTGCGGCTGGTGCTTTGTGGGTGGCCCCGTGCCCCTGGGCCGCCGGCTTGGCTGCCGGTGTGTTTGCGGTTTGGCAAGCGGCGGAAACGACAATTGTAAACAAGAGAAAGATTAACGCAGATCGTTGCAGCATCCCCATCTCCCTGAATGACATAACCACCTATTAGAAATGGAAAGCGCTCTTTCGTCTAGAACCACCACCCACGAGTGCCCAAAGCTCTAAACCTCAGGTGATTGCCCGAATTGTCGCCTAAAAGAACGCCAAGCCGCTCACAGGTGGGGGCAGTGTTCCGTCTTAATAAGCACAGGGCTGCGCCCGTCGCCTGAGTTGTTTCTGCCGCCTAGATTGCTCTTCACGATTTTGCAGAATCTTTGGGAACCTTTCTTCCCCGATGCGGTATTCAATGGCAGAACGGGCAATCACGGTCCCGGAAAAACTGATGACAAATGTGCCCTCGGATGAGGATCTGATGTTTCAAGTGCGCGATGGCGCGGGCGAGATGCTGGGTGTCTTGTTCGACCGCTACCAGACGCCGCTATTCAATTTTTATTTGCGCCTCACCGGCGACCGGACCGTGAGCGAAGACCTAGTGCAGGACGTTTTTTTTCGCATTCTAAAGTATCGGGCCAGCTATCGGGATGGCACGCCCTTCAGGCCCTGGATCTATCGTATTGCCCGCAATGCGCGCATCGACCAGGTGCGGGGACGGCGCGCCGAAGTAAGTTGGGAGCCGGAATTTGAACCCGCTGTGGTTTCGGAGGATGCCGTGCAGCAGGAGCAGGAATCGCAGTTGCTCTATCGGGCGCTCATGAAGATGCCGGAAGACAAAAAAGAGGTGCTGATCCTGAGCCGCTTTCAGGGCTTGAAATACGAAGAGATCGCGCGGCTCCTGGGATGTGAAGTTAACACGGTAAAAACCAAGGTTCATCGCGCCCTGCGGGAGCTACGTGAAACGGTTCACCGGCTGGAGCGATGCCGGCCTTCGCCCCGTATGGCATGGAAAAGCCAAGGCAACGCATAAAGCATAAAGAAGGTTGAAGAGGACAGGGGATGACAAGCGACATGAATTGTGAGCGGATTGCGGAGTTGATGGCAGATTATCTCGCCGGCACTCTGAATGAAGGCGAGAGCGAAGACCTCAGAGTTGTGGAGCGCCACCTGGAGATCTGCGTCCAGTGCAGGGAAGAGGCTGATTTGTGGCGGAAACTGGCTCTCTTACCGGAAGCGCAACCGGATCCCTCATTACGTTCCCGATTCGACGCCATGCTGGAGGTCTTTCGGGAGGGACAGCGGGAGGGACAGCGGGAGGGACAGGAAGGCCATCAGACTGGAATAGAGCCTGGTCGATCCCTTGTTGGGCGGAGAGAAGAGCCCGTCCTAACCGTCTTGAACGAATCCACTAGACGTGCGGAAGGAGAAACGGCGGAGAGAGCCATCAAAAAGCCGGGCCGATCGATGGGAGGCTGGTCTTGGCATCGCTCAATCGCCGGAGGGGCCTGGGCAGCGGTGTTTCTCCTTGTTGGTTTTTTTGCCGGTAGCTCGACCCACTGGAACATTGGGAATAAAGGTCCCGATCGCCAACAGGAACTGGCTGAGATGCACTCTGAGCTTCGCAATATGAAGCAATTGGTGGTGCTGTCGATGTTGCAGAACCAGTCGGCCAGCGAACGCCTGCAGGGGGTGAATTGGAGTGCCGGCCAGGACCAGCCCGATCCGAAGGTGCTTGCGGCGTTGACCTATACCCTGCGCTATGACAGCAGCGTGGATGTCCGATTGGCGGCTCTCGATGCCTTGAGCCGTTATCACAGCCGCCCTGAGGTCCGCCGAGACCTGATGGATGCCTTGCAGCCCCGGCAGTCGCCGCTGGTGCAGATCGCACTGATTGACCTGATGGTGGAGACCAAAGACAAGGACGCGCTGCAGCAACTCCGAAAATTTCAGCAGGACGCCGATCTAAATCCAACCGTTCGCCAGCGCGTCGAGTGGGGCATTCGCCAGTTGAGCTGATTCCAGACGGGAATTAGAGCGGCCATCTGTTCAAAACGAAGCATTGATTCCACGCTGTCGGAATCCAAGGAGGACTATGCGTATAAAGTGGCTTTGTCGATTTGCGGCTTCTTCCATTGTGGCGCTAGGGTGCGCCGTACTGCCGGGAAGCAACATAAATGCAGCATCTTCCGTTTCCTCGCTTGCGCCGAAGAGTTCGCCTGTTATGCCCGCACGAAGCGACTTCCAGGAAAGACAGGAAGAGACGATCCAAAAGTCGTTCTCGGTAGATCCTTCCGGTCATGACAACAGGCTGGAAGTTGACAATGTAAATGGCTCGATCGAGGTGATCGGCTCCACTTCCGGCAAGATTGAGTTGGTGGTGAACGAAGTCATCCGTGCAGAGTCCAAGGAGAAGCTGGAGAAGGCCCGCAAAGAAGTCACTCTGGATGCCACCCAGGAGGGAGGCTTGGTCAAGCTCTATGTGAATGGCCCATTTCGCTGCCATTGCGACGATGGTTGTGAAGGCTGGAGGGAGAGAGGCTATTCGGTCAAGATGGATTTCCACTTGCAGGTGCCGGCTGCAATTGCCGTAAACCTGAAGACCGTGAACGAGGGCCACATTTTGGTGAGGAATGTTACCGGCGGTTATTCGCTGCGTAACGTGAACGGCGACATTGAAATGGATGACGCCACCGGTTCGGGCCAGGTGCGCACCGTGAACGGCAAGCTGAAAGTAGGGTTTCGAGAGAACCCGCATGAGAGCTCGGACTTCAAGTCCTTGAATGGCAATATCGACCTTTCTTTTGCGAAGAATCTCGCGGCCGATTTTCGTTTCAAGACCTTGAATGGGAGAGTATTCAGTGACTTTCCCATGACTGCCTTGGCTCCCCGCCAGGGCGAGGCCGCGCGGACCAATGGAAAATTTGTTTTTCGCGCGGATCGCTCCACAGGAGGCCGCGTCGGCTCGGGTGGCCCTGAAATCAACGTAGAAAATCTCAACGGAAACATCAGCATCTTGGAGCGCCAATGAATCGCCACACTCAACAACATGGTTTTTCCCGCTTTTCGATCTCTCTCTTCGTATCCTTGCCGGTATGCATCTTCGTCTTTGTCTTTGCGAGTGCAGGCACGGCGCAGGCACAAAACGATCATGTGGTCGTCAACCTGAGCGACCCGTCGCGTCCCGCTGTCGTGAAGGTCAGCACCATGCACGGTGAGATAGCTGTGAAGGGCTACGATGGCAAGGACATTCAGGTGGATGCCCATTCACGCGGCGATGAGGGAGAGCGAGAAAACCGGCCAACTGAAAATGGAATGAAACGTATTCCCTTGGGCAATTCAACCGGGCTGGTGGTGGAGGAAGAGAACAACCAGGTAAGGATTGGCACGGAGGCATTGAGGCACAGGGTCGATCTCGTAATCTCGGTTCCTCGGCATACGTCCCTGGTGCTGAGAGGCATGAATCACGGCACGATTGATGTGAGTGATGTCGAGGGCGATCTCGATATCAATACGTTGAACGGCGAGGTCATGCTTAAAAATATTTCCGGCAGCGTGGTAGCACATGCGCTGAATGGAAAGATCACCGCCAACTTCCTGCGTATGGACGCCCAAAAGCCGACGGCTTTCAGTTCGATGAACGGGGCGATTGACGTAACCTTTCCACCGGATTTGAAGGCCAATCTGAGCATTAAGTCAGATCGGGGCGAGGCTTATAGCGATTTTGACGTGGTTTTGCAAACCCGCAAGCCAGAGCAGCTAACTACTGAAGACAATCACAGCGATGGCGGCCGCAGGGGCAAGTATCGCCTGCATATGGACAATGCCGTGCATGGATCGGTGAATGGAGGCGGCCCAGAGATCCAGTTCAAGACCTTCAACGGTAGTATCTATATTCGGAAGGCTGGATCAGCAAAGTAAGTCTGGCAAAATAGCGCCCAGCAAAGTAGGCGGATCATCCATACATAGACTGTCGGAAACTTGAATTGGGTATTGAGAGTTTCCTGTAAGACGGCGGTGCGGCGATTCTATGTGCGTTGGCCATACCATGGAATGAGAACGGATTAGATTCGCCTCGAAGCCGCATCGTATACACACGTTCTAATAAAGCGAGAATGTAACAAAAACAGCAATCGTGGTTCCGACGGCGACGCCATCTTTCATAACCGGCTCAAACCGCCAGGTCTTAACCGTCTGAACCGCGGCCTGATCCAGGTCGGCTCGAAGCGACTTATCAACGCAAGCGTCGTCTACCGCTCCGGTATTTCCTACTTTGAGCCACAAGGAGACTTGCCCGCTTATCTTTGCTCGGCGTGCGGCCTCCGTATAAGAAGGATCGGGCGTGTAGATTGCTTTGGGAGACCCTTTGAGGGGCTCCCCGGTCCGCGGCCAGGAAGGGCATTGGCTGTTCACGGTCGCCTGGGCCGGCACTGAGGAATTCGTTCTTGTCATGCTGGTTGGTTCGTGTGGAGCCGATATTGATGCAGTCTGTTGTTGCGCGGCAAGCCTGGACGAAGGGGGATAAAAGAGAACGGCGGCATCGCAACAGGCACGAAATCGAAATTCCAGATGCGCAATCCCGGGAACGGCGTCGCCTCCCTTGTGCGCAGGCGCAAAACGCCAATTCTTTACGGCTTGTGCTGTGACCTCGTCTAAATCGGCGCGCGGGGAGCTAAGAATACAGATGTTTTCAACTTGGCCTTCTGTGCCCACCTTAACCTCTAACGAGACCACGGCGTTTACCTTTTCCGCTCCTTGGGCATATTCCGGCGCTGGAGTAAAAATAGGTCGAGCCGAGACGATCTCCGGATCGTGAGGGATTGATTTACGCCAGGAACAGTCTCGTTTGGAGGCGGACATATTTTCCCTAGCTGCGCCGCGAGCATCAAATGCGAAATTTCGCCACTCACTTTTAATCCCATCCCCTGTGGGAGAACTAGCCCAGACACGCCACCTTCCGGGCCGGTCATCCCAAAAGGTAAAGATAAGTCCCGGAACCTCCAGTTCGCGAATCGCGTAAGGCCCATTGCCACACCCTGGGCGCGCAGGGGAGCATTCCATCTCGATCTCAATGGCGTAACTGGACGCGCCCGGAACTTTCTCCCATTGAAACTCCAGCAAACGCGGGTAATGATGGAACTGAGCGCCGTGAGCGGGCGATAGAAGCACTGGCGCAGGCAGCGCCATCGCGTCAGGCGAATCTTGCGCAGGACTCTGCGCCGCACAAGGTAGAGCGGTTGAGCCGATCTCCATCAATAGGAAAAGGAAACAAGCACAGAATACGTTCATATAGTTTTTCCTGAAGAGCAGGCAGGAGCAGTTTACTCCAAATGCTTTGGCCTGGGCATAGCTGTGAGAAATCGCGGATTTGTCGACGCGACATAGGTCTCTAGACGCGGGGTGGTGGGTCTACTCGTGGCTTGGTCGTCGCCTGCCAAACTCGATCCTAAAAGGCTACTTCCTTCGCGCTTTGGATATCGTGTCCAGAAGGCCGTTCGCAATCTGTTCGTCTTTGTACTGGCTCATGAGCTCGGCTTGCAGGCGCTGCCGCCGCTCCGGAGTGAGATCGAAGTTCACGCCGTATTGGTTGATGATGTCGGTAAGGTGGGATGCGGTCGCGCGATTTCCCACCATCAGCTCCAGGTCTTCAAGGCTCAGGCTGTCGGAAGTCTTGCTCTCCACTTGAATCTGCCGCGCCGTGTTTTCAACCTCGCGCATCACGCGCAGAAGATTGCCGCCCAGGATCTTATGAATCTGTGCCCTGGTATAGCCGCGCGCATACAGCGCCTCGGTGATCTTTGGAAGATCGGCGGCCGAATCGATTCCCTGAGGAAGAGAGGTCACGCCGTCAAAATCCGAACCTAGCCCAACATGATCGATTCCCGCGACCTTCGCCACATGGTCAATGTGATCGATCAGCGCCTTCAGCGGAGGGCGAGGGAACTGTTCCGCCCATTTCTTCTCGATAAACGCGTATTCCGCATAGGTTACGTTGCTGCCGTCGGCATGCGCGTGGCTCTTTTTGAATTCTTCTACCTCGGCTTCCCGCTGCTGCATCTTCGCCGAATCGTAGGACTGTTTGCGGAAATCTTCGTCGACAAATGCCGAAAAGAAGTTGACCATGACCACGCCGCGATTCCGGGCCACGGCACGCAGCATGTCGTCGGTCATATTGCGAGGATGGTGCGTCAACTCTCGCGAAGACGAATGGGACGCGATCACTGGTGCGCGACTCACCAGCAAGGCTTGATAGAAAGTGTCATCGGAGACATGGGAAATATCGACCATCATGCCCAGGCGGTTCATCTCCCGAACTACATTCTTGCCGAAATCGGTGAGGCCGTTATGGTGGGCCACTTTGGGATTGTTGATATCGCCGGAGGAATCGCCCCACTCGTTGGTGTTCGACCATGTGAGCGTCATGTAACGCACGCCGAGCCGGTAGTAGTCGCGCAGCAAGCGCAGGTCGTTCTCAATGGAGTGACCGCCCTCAATGCCCATGAGCGCCGCAAATTTGTGCTGGGCGTGAGCGCGCACGATATCGTCTGCTGAAAACGCCATCGTCATTGCGTCGGGATGGCGGGCGGCCTGACGGTAAACGCTGTCGATGAGCGCGAGCGTCCGGTAGGCATAGCGGCCTTTAAATTCTTCGGGCTCAACCCAGATCGAAAAGAATTCAGCACCCAGATTGCCCTTTTTGATCTTGCCCAGGTCGATATGGCCGTCGGCAACCGGCGTGTTCTCTCCTAAATCAAAGTGCTGGTCAACGAACCGCTGGGGAGTATCGGCGTGGGTGTCGATAATGATGGCCGATTGATGGATCGCCTGGGGCGAATCGGTCTTGGCGGTAGGTTTGCTTGCCTGGCTAAAGGCGATTGGAGTAAGCGCCGCAGTGGAGAGAAGGGCGGCGGGTAGAAGAAATTTTTTGAAAATCATTCTTGTGCAAGTTTATCAGCCAGCTGGTTTACCTCCCGCCATTCGTTATAGCGGTCTGAAACCATCACATGGAAACAGGCTTGGCGCCTTTCCTCGGCTGCTTCGATCACTCCCAGGTCTCGCAGATTCTTCAAATAATCGTTGACCCAATCATGCTGTTTCTTGGTCATGCCCCGCTTGGCCAGGTCGACCGTGATTCCAGCCAGATGGGAAGATGCTGTATCGCCTGTCTCGGGGGCCGCATTACGATTGCGCCGCCGCAGCTTGTGCTGCTGCTCAATGGTCCTGACGGCGGAATTGACCTGAAGGGGTACGTGAAACTCGTTGTAATACGCTTCGCTCATGTCCTGTACAAACTGATTCGTCCAGGGGCGGCAATAGCGCTTCTCCGGCAGGATTGAGGGGCTCACCAACAGGGACTTGGACCCCACGATGGGAACAAGCTCCTGCGCGCGGATCAGCTCTTCCAACTGGTTGTCGTCGGCGATGCGCGGGAGCTGAAGCCGGTCAATCACGTCGTTTTGGCGAAGCAGCGATTCATGGGAGCCACGCAGCACCGGGTTCCACACGATACGGCGGTAGTGAGCGCGGTGATGGCGATACTTGAGGCTGCCCCGATGGACTACAGCCGATGCCGGCACCGTGCCTGCCAGCGATAGGAGAGCGAAAATGGAAAAGGTCAGAAACTTGTTCGTTGTTTTCACAAACGGCCAGTCCGTGTCGTCGAAACGTTCCAACGTACCGCAATTTATAGGATGGCAGATTTTAAACCAGAGCTGCCGGCTTTTCCACTAAGCGAATCGCCTGAAGAGCCTTAAAAATAAACTCTGCGGGGCAACCCTCATGTAGGACTCTCGTAATCGTTGGTAGCGATTGGAATTGCAATCTCTCCGTTTGGGTTACGAAAGAGACTCCCCACGGCGCTGGTCATAACGCCTTTTTCCCAGCCATCACGCAAGAATGTCTGCCACGCTTCGTTCCAAATTTGTGCGGGCGGTGTCTCTTACATATTGGGGATATTGGCATATTTGGGGAGCTTAATTCCTAAAGAACAGGTTCTGGACTTCAAAACATAAGTGCACGTAGATGGCGCTTGCTCCAGGCGAAAGAAGCTTAGTGGCAAGCGTGGCGCCAGGAGTGTGCCTAACCCAGAGTGTGCCTGAGTTTGGTTGAAAGTTGGGCCCAGACCGAAAAACCCATTCAGATTCCAAGTGAGTTCAGTTTTCTAAGGAGGGGAGTGAAGTTATGAAAGGGAAGAGGATGAGAAGGATGCAATGTCCATCGGCTTTTATCGCGTGTGCGGCGTTGGCCGCCATGGCGTTGGCTGTGCCGGTCGGCGCCACAGACGCCACCACGGAGAAATTGCCCGTTCGTCGGGTGGTTCTCTATAAGAACGGCGTGGGATATTTCGAGCACACGGGACGCGTTCGCGGCGACCAGGAGCTGCGGATCGACTTTACGAGCTCCCAGCTCAACGATGTTCTCAAATCGTTGACCGTGCTCGACCTGAACGGAGGCAAGATTTCCGGCGTTGGCTACAACTCTGTGGCTCCGATTTCCGAGCAGCTCAAGTCTTTGCGTCTGCCTCTGGGTGAATCCACCACGCTTGCCGATTTTCTTGGAGCGCTGCGCGGTTCGCGGGTTGAAGTCAGCAATGGTTCTTCTACGACCTCTGGGCGGTTGCTGAGCGTGGAAGAAAAGGTGGTGAAGAGAGGCACGGATGCGAATCCGGAGGAAACCAGGGCGCTGCAGATTTCTGTGATTACCGATGCGGGCGAAGTGCGTTCTTTTCAGCTCGGCGCTGGAATTGGTGTTCGGATCGCCGATCATGATCTGACCGAGGAGATCACCCGATATTTGAATCTGGTAAGCTCCGCGCGCGATCAGGACGTTAGGCGGATGACCATCGCAACCAGTGGAAGCGGTGACCGCAATGTGTTCGTGAGCTATATCAGCGAAGTGCCTATATGGAAGAGCACCTACCGCTTTTTATTGCCCGACAAGCCTGGTGCCCCTTCGTTGTTGCAAGGCTGGGCCATTGTGGATAACACCGTAGGAGAGGATTGGAAGGATGTGGAGCTGTCCCTTGTGGCTGGATCGCCGCAGTCCTTTATACAGGAGCTATCGAAGCCTTATTACACGCGGCGTCCGGTGGTGGGACTACCCGAGACTGCCATGCTGACTCCCCAGACCCACGAAGGGACAATGGAAGACGAAGAGAAGGTTGCGGCCGACAAACCTGCCGCGCCGCCACCGCCGCCGGCACCGTCGAGCGCAGCGGGATTGGCGGTAGGAGGGCCGCAAACGAGACAATTCGACCGATTGGAATCCTTTGCGCAATTACATGGCAAAGCGGGTGGTGTAATTTCAACCATGGAGGCGAGTGCGGCACCGATAAATCTCGCTGATGCTGCCGAGAGGCAGCAAGCTGGGGCCAATGGCCAAGACCTCGGCGATTTGTTCGAGTACAACTTGAAGGAGAAAGTCTCGATCCTGAAAAACCACTCGGCTCTGGTGCCCATCGTGAACGCCCATGTCGATGCGGAGAAGGTAACGCTCTGGAGCAACTCCTCGCCTCGCCCTCTCCGCGCATTGTGGGTGAAGAATACCAGCGGATTAACGCTTGATAGCGGCGCTTTCAACATCATCGAAAACAATGCTTTCGCCGGTGAGGGCCTCATTGAACACTTGAAGCCCGAGGAGAAGAGGCTTCTTTCCTACGCTGTGGACCAGGGCGTGCGCGTCGAGCACCAGGATATCCAGGAATACCGGCCGATCACGCGGATTAAGGTTTTGAGAGGCGTGATGATCGAAACCCGCGAGCAGCGCGACCATCAGTCTTACACCATCCACAACTCCGATGCTGATGCGAGGGACATCGTGATCGAGCACCCGGTACGCCCCGGCTGGAAGCTGATCAACAACACCAAGCCCGAAGAGTCGTCGGCTTCTTATTATCGTTTTCGCGTCAAGGCGGGCGCCAATCAGACACAGGTCTTTAAAGTGGATGAGGTGCAATCGCTGGATAGCACCGTGGCACTCACGAACCTCACCGACGATCAAATCAAGATCCTGGTCAATGAAACGCACATTAAGCCTGAACTTGAGCAGGCTTTGCGCAAGATCATGCAGCAGAAAAACGAGATTGCGGGATTCGAGAGGCAAATCAAGGCCCACGAGTCGCAGATTAATGGCATCGGCCAGGACCAGCAGCGTCTGCGAGAAAATAT
Source organism: Candidatus Angelobacter sp. (assembly GCA_035295685.1). Taxonomy (GTDB): domain Bacteria; phylum Acidobacteriota; class Terriglobia; order Terriglobales; family Acidobacteriaceae; genus Angelobacter. Next base: position 1,298 of record DATGIO010000123.1, on the reverse strand, counting down.
GAAGGCCCTCAAGGGAAGCCTTGAAGAGAGGGCTCTAGTACAGCGCTATACCCGCGAACTGAACGAACAGGAAGACAAGCTGCAGACGGTTCGCAGCGAAATACAGAATCTGGAGCAGCAGCGGAATAAGAGCCGGGAGCAGCTTGACGCCATGCTCCAAACCCTGACGCTGGACGAGGGAGTGTAACGATAAGGATAGGGATTGGAAGATCTAGCGCGATTGAAGGCCTAGCGCCCGAGTTCCCGCGCAACGAAAAACCGTAGCGTCGCCATGCATGCGTTCATCAGGGTGATTCCTGCAAACACCCAGAAGAACCATTCGTGGCGACGCACGGCCACGCCCGCAAGAATCAGGCTGATAATGAAAAATAGAATGGCGATGAGCCTATAGAATCCGGGTGACGTTTTGCGCTGCGGTTGCTCCATCTTCTCTTCAGTTTACCCGTCTACAGTTTACCCGCTTCACGATTCTGAATTCTATCCTCCAAAGTTGAGCCCCGAGTCCCAGATCAGATTTGCCCTTTTAAGAAATCTTCCGCATTGATGGTTGTCCGCTATGCCTTTATGCCTTCAGTCCGGGAATGACATCTCGTAGGGCTCGTTCGTCTCTTAGGGGGGCGTCGAGGCGAAGACTAGGCGCTGCCTCTTACACAAAAATGGCCTTGCAGGGCATCCAGCATACTTGGTTCCGAGATTTGTCGAATTCTCAAAACCCTGAGTGCGAACGCCAAAATCCACAAAGCCGCGAGGGTTGCCCTTAGCCTCGCCAGAATTTGGTACCTCCCGTTCTATGTCTTTGGGACGATGCGGACAGTAACTCCTCAGTTGCCCGGCATCCTAGCCTGCACCACGTCAGTCAATACACTTTTTTGGAGGAAATTCAATGTCTACATTGGCGGAACAGATCCCGTTTGGGGCAACTGAGTTTGCCGAAAATCCAGAACCCAGGTGTCCCTGCGTTCTCTTGCTCGATACCTCCGGCTCAATGAAGGGCCAACCCATTACAGAGCTCAACCGCGGACTGACCGCGTTCAAAGATGAATTGGCCTCGGACAGTCTGGCCGCCAAGCGCGTGGAAGTGGCCATCATTACTTTCGGTCCCGTGCAAATTCAGAATGACTTTCAGACCGCCGATGTTTTTCAACCGGCTACGCTGAAGGCATCGGGAGAGACACCGATGGGTGCGGCGATTGAGCAGGGACTCTCACTGCTCGATCAGCGTAAGAACGTGTATCGCACGAACGGCGTGTCCTACTATCGGCCATGGGTCTTCTTGATCACCGATGGCGGTCCCACTG
>DATGIO010000122.1:0-7711 GCA_035295685.1 Candidatus Angelobacter sp. | reverse complement strand
TATAGCCAAAACTGTTGGTGCCTCCGTTAATGGCCATCCGCAGGCCTATGGAGTTGTTGTCCACATGGACCCGGGTAAAGAGATTACGCTCCGTCCAGCAACATGGAAATGACTGGCCGGAGCCCTCGGTGTTCGCATTCTCCAGCAGAATGCCGGCAGATCTGGTCCCGGTGAAGCCTGTCACATGGAGATCGTCGAATTGGGCGCCGACAATACTTCCGGAGTGAATTCCATTCTGAGCTCCCGAAGTGCCGCCAATCGTAAACCCGGAGATTCTGCCGGCCTGTTCGGTAGTGAAGGGGGCCATCTGCCATCGGATGGCATCCCCGCTCCCAATGTAATTGAGCGTGGTCGCAAACGAACCGGCGCCAACCAACGAGATGCCCGGCGACGTTATCTCAATCGTTGTGCTGAAATTAAAGTTTCCTGGTGGCACCAGGACGAGACATTCGGCTACCGGAGCGCCCGGTACGCAATCGCTGATCGCATTGTTGATTTGAGCGCCCATATCCGAACCGGGAAATTGATCGGCGAACCGGATGCCGTTTAACCGGATGGCCGTAATATTCTGCGGGGAGGAGGAAGGTTGCGTCGACGGCGAGCCTGGCGAACTTTGAGATTGCGAGAAACTGATGATGACGATTCCGGAACCGCCGTTGCCGCCCGTGCCGCCGGCCACGCCTTGCCCGCCGCCACCTCCAGTGCCTCCATTCCCAGTGTTGGCCGCCCCGGAGGCGCCGATAGACTGGTCGACGTAGTTGCCGCCATTTCCCCCCGTTGCATAGGTTACCGACGAACCTGAGATCGAATACGAGATCCCGCTTCCTCCTGGTACCTGGCCCGAGCAAACAGCGCCATTGTTGCCGGGGCCACCGGCGCCTCCGCCTGAGCCACCGGAAGTGCCGCACGAGGAAAACAGGCCTGAGCCCCCGCTGTTTCCTTGCCCTGAAGTTCCGTTTCCACCCGGGAAAGCCGGACTCGAAGTGATGCCTCCCGAACCTCCACCCGAACCGCCATTCCCGCCTGGACTATTACTGTAACCACCGCCGCTTCCGAATCCACCGCCAACGGCGGTGAGCGAGGAGAACGTCGAATTTCCCCCGTTTTGGCCATTGGCATTGCTGGATGCACCGCCGCTTCCTCCTCCGCCAACCGTGACGGAATAGGTGCCGGGACTGAGCGAGAGAGACCCAATATTAACTACCCCTCCAGCGCCGCCGCCTCCGCCGCCCCAATTGTTAACGGAGCCGGCTCCTGCCCCGCCTCCGCCGGCCACGAGCAACACCTGCGCCGATACGGCGTTTGATCCATTCAGACTGAAACTGCCGCTCGATGTGAAAATATGGATTTCTTGTCCTCCGCTGAATGTAACTGTGCCGCCCGTTCCCGATTGTCCTCGCAAAAGGCCCGGGAGACACATGGTGATGATCAGCAGTGCGATGGTGGCAACCATCCGCACGCGATCAAAGCGCAACCAAGGCGCTCCGGTGAAAGTATCGGTTGGCGATTCCATTCTGGCCCTCCCAGGCTTTTAGATTTGTCCCTGTCCCAAAGCGGCAAATACTAAGCGGCAATGCTGGATGGGCAGGACATTTCCGGCGTATCTAATTTTTGGACGGCAGACACTCTAGCACAGAAGGCGGGTCCCATCGAATAGTGTCGCAACGAACAGAGCCTGTTTTAGTCGCTTGTATATATCGAAGTAATGAAGGTCCTGAATGAGAAGAAAATGATGAGAAGAAAATCTAGAGGGCTCCCGTGCGTCTACTTGTGGATTGTCTGCCACCGACTGACGATCACGCGATTGCGTGTAAGTTCTTTCTGGAATCTCGGCACTGAGGACTTTGCGCTTGAAGAGGACGCCACATAGCCGCTTCACTACAATAGGGCGCCGACCGATCCGGATACCCGCGATTTGCCGGGATGCAAACAATCCGCTTTGCCACTTCGTGCTGATGCGTTGGGGGATGATTCTGTTTCGTCCAAAGATCCAGTCCAAAGATCCAGCCATCGGCTGCTAGAATGGTCGCTGTTGAGCAAGGAAGCACATGGCACTAGGGGCTACAATCTACAAAGCCGAGCTGCAGGTCAGCGACATGGACCGCCACTACTACGAGACCCATGCGCTAACGCTGGCACAGCACCCATCCGAAACCGTCGAGCGCCTGATGGTGAGGCTGATCGCATTCGCGTTGCACGCCGATGAACGACTGGAATTCGGGCGCGGCCTGAGCACGGAGGGCGAACCCGATTTGTGGCGCAAGTCTCTGACCGGCGAAATCGAACAATGGATCGAACTCGGCCATCCCGATGAACAGCACATCCGCAAAGCCTGTGGGCGCGCGCGGCAAGTCGTCGTGATCAGCTACAGCGGGCGCAGCTCCGATGTCTGGTGGGATAAGATCGCGGCCTCCCTCGCGCGGTCTAGAAACCTTAGGGTGATCGACATTCCCGCAGCCACCGTGCAAGCACTTGCGGGTCTGGCCGATCGCAACATGCAATTGCAGTGCTTGATCCAGGATGGCGTGGCGCAATTGATTAGCGCGAAAGCCACCATGTCAGTGGAACCAATGCTGCGCATGGCGTCGACGGCGCAGGTATATTGACGGCGCAGGTATATTGACGACGGACGGAAGACCGGTGACGATCTCAGACACAGGCAACCGTCCTTCAGGATGCGTTGCCAGATTTCATCAGCGATGTGTTCAATCGCTACCGCAAAATCAGGTTCGAGTATTCAGGATGTTTTACGAGGTATTCAGCCACGATTGGGCACACAACATCTACCTTCGCTTTGTTCTCACGCGCCCAGCGAAGCGCTGTTTCTACCAAAGAAGACGCAAGCCCCAGCCCCCGCAATTTTGCGGGAACCTCCGTGTGTATTAAGGTAAGCACATCTCCCGCTAAGCTGTATTCAAGATAGGCTACCTCTCCGTCACGTTCTATTTCGAAGCGGCCGAGAGTTACTTTCTCCGGGATGCGCGGCTTACGGCGAAAGATATTCCATGCGACCATATGAGGTTTCTCGACTCCGGATGAATTTGCATTCTGATTCGAGCATTCCCGTCCAATATCACGAATCGGTTACTTCGTTGCTTCCATGCAGGATATTAAGGATATGTGTCCCATATTGCTCGACAATTCGCGCCCCTACCCCTGAAATCGCAAGCAAATCTCGACTGTTCTTAGGTCGGCGGACGGCAATGGCGCGCAATGTTTTGTCACCAAAGATGCGGAATGCAGGCATACGACGTTTCTGAGCTTCTGCTAGTCGCCAAGCGCGTAACCTCGCTTCTGCGGAGGAATTTTCTCCGCTCCCCACATGTGTGGTGACCCTTGCCTGTGGCTTCAACTGCGTAGGCATCTTGGCCGCATCCGCCTGCTTGTGCTTTTCCACAAGGACCGTCTTTCGATGCGCGACGCGCTTCCCAGAACCTGGTGGTGCCTTCTTCATTGTGAATTCAATCGGCGTCGACCTATCTACGGTGTCGGCGATATCCGTCAGACTTACCTTTCGGTAAGGGATCTGTTTGCCATCCTTTTCGAAAACAGTGTCAGAGATCGTTACGAGTCCGGCTCGCGCCATTGCCCCGAGCACCTCTTCAAAGGCGTTACGGTCCATATTTCCGGTCGGACAAAGCTCACGATGGAGCCTTCCCGTTGCTATTGCGGCGTTGAAGCGCAATTTAGCGATAACATCGAACAGTAACTCGCGTTCCTGTCGCGTGGCTGCTCGAAATTGTTGTGCCAGGCAACTCGAGGGAGCGCAAAAATCGCAGATGCCGCATGGCTCCTGAGCATCGGCCAGGTCTCCGAAATGGCGTATCACGCCGCGCATGCGGCATTGAGTACTATCCGCATATCGGAGCATCTGTTCGATGCGCGTACGCCTTTGTTCACCTTGGGCAATGTAGGAGGTGCGCCATTGCATAGCTCCACGACGGATATTTTCCCCGGAGTCCAAAGCAGCACCACCATGCACCCAGAGCTTTTCGAGCACCTTGTCGAATAGATCGGGATCGATCTGTAGTTGTTCCTGTAACTCCGCTTTCCCTTGAGGCTCAGACCCTAGCCGGGCGAACATAGCGTCCAGCACCGTTACATTTGGATAGTCTCGTTCGAAAAAGAAGTCATGCGCATGGCGGTCTGCATAAGAGTGCATCAGGATCGCCCTGCTGGATCCTCCGTCACGCCCGGCCCGTCCGATCTCCTGATAATAGGCTTCGATGCTGCCCGGAAGCGCCGTGTGAATCACCGTGCGGACGTTGGCCTTATCAATTCCCATTCCAAATGCGATCGTCGCCGTAATGACCTCGATCTTTCCTGCCAGAAACTCTCGTTGTACTCGTTGGCGATGCTCAGCGTCTAAGCCGGCGTGGTAGGCAGCCGATGGGAATAAACCGGAGAGCTCGGCAGCCAGGGAATCGGCTTGTTTTCGGGTGGGCGTGTATACGATTGCCGGCCTCCTCTCGCGAACAAGCAACAATTCGCGAGCGAGTTCGAGCCGGTGCGCCGGAGCAACCTCAACGGCTTCGATTGCAATATTGGGACGTCGAAATCCGTGAACAAAGGATGCTGGCTGTACCAGCCCCAACTGTTTGCGAATGTCATCCTGCACAATTGGAGTCGCGGTTGCCGTGAGCGCTATTACCGGAGCTGGACGTAAGTTGGGCAAGTGCTGGCCAAGCATGCGGTAGTCCGGCCGGAAATCATGTCCCCACTGCGAGATACAATGGGCCTCATCAATAGCAATGAGCGACGGTCTCCGCTTTGCAAGCATCTCGGGAAATCCCGCTACGCGCAACCGCTCGGGTGCGATGAATAGAAACCGCAGCTTGCCCTCGAGGTAATCGATACAGGCTCGGCGCGAAGCGTTGCGATCACGTCCCGAATGAATTGCTGCGGTCCCAACCCCTAATTCTTTCAGCTTTGCGACCTGATCGTCCATGAGGGCAATCAGAGGGCTAATCACAAGCGTTGTTCCACCCAACGCTATACCGGGCAACTGGTAGCATAACGACTTCCCAGAGCCGGTAGGCATCACAAGCAGCACGTCCCTCCCCCGAATTGCGGCAAGGCACACAGCCTCCTGATTGGGAAGAAACGAAGAGAATCCAAATGTGCTATGAAGAAGAGACCGAATAGTTTCGCTGTCATTCATAGACAATCTGTTCTCAGTAGTGTGATGAATGCATGCTTAGCCAAGTCGGATAAAGTAGCCGGGCCGTGGCCTGGCATTTCATGCGTAACATCCGAGATGACGAAGGCAATGATTCCCAATGCAACCAGGTGAAGAGCATGATCAGTTGAGTCGGCCTGCATGACCATCCAAGTTTATTCCAATGTGCCCGTTCAATATCAAGTGGTCTCCATCAAACCAGATTTCTGTTGTGAATATTTGGATTCAAATCAGATCGGAAACAGGCGCCGCTGTTCGGTGCGCGAAGGAGCTCATTTCAAGGGAGTATGATGCTCTGGCAAGGGAATTAATAAAAACGGGGTAGAAGCAATGCTTGAGTCCGTTGATTATCCGCGTCCGCCACGGCGTCGCCGCCGCTTCTTCCTCATTCTCGCCGGCCTTGTCGCCATCATTTTCATTTGCAGGGCAGCATTATCGTATTACGTTGACTCGCTTTGGTACGGATCGCTCGGCTACGCAGACGTATTCTGGAAAACCCAAGGCGTCCAGTGGACCGCCTTCATAACATTTGCATCGGCCACCCTTTTGATTTTGTATGGAGCATTCTCGGCTCTGAAACGGGCGTACTCCGCCGAGTTGCGGAGCCGTCAAACGATTTTCATCGGCGGTCAGCCAGTGAATCTGCCGGTCGAGCCGGTCTTGCACCTCATCGCTCTGGGCGTATTCTTCGCCATTGCCGTAGCGGCTGGCGCCAGTATGGCGGCGGAGTGGCCGGCGCTCGCTCTTTATTGGCATGCTCCGCCTGCCACGGGTGGCTTTACCGATCCGATCTTTGGCAAACCGCTGGGTTTTTTTCTTTTTACTCTGCCCGCGTGGCAGCTCATCGCAGGCTGGCTGATGACGCTGGCCATCACTACCTGTGTGGTGGCTCTTTTCTTTGTCTTTATCTCCCGTGCACTTGCTGGAGGTCGTAGAAGCTTCGGCCCTCCACCTTGGCGCGGGCCCTCCTTCGCGTTTGCATTCCTGCTGCTGACGGTCGCGATGCGTGTCTACCTCGGCCGGTTCGAGCGACTGCTCGACGATCATACGATCTTCGCCGGAGTCACCTATACTGACGCGCATGTCATGCTTCCGGGCATGCTTGCCGTTTGTGCGGGGCTCGTTCTTGGTGCGGCGATCGCCGTCGTCAATGCCGTCTCCGTGAGACGCATCCGCTGGCTTCAGGTAGCGATCGTTCCGGCCGCGGCATGTTATCTGATCGTCCAGGTGTACGGATGGTACGTCAGCAGCTTTATTGTCAAACCTAACGAACTGGTGCGCGAGCGGCCCTATATTGCCCACAATATCGAGTTGACGCGGCAGGCATACGGTCTCGACGCGGTCTTACAACGCGAGTTTCCCGCTGAGACGACCGTGGAGGCAATCGATCCGGCCAACAACCAGCCCACGCTCCGGAACATCCGGCTCTGGGACTGGCATGCTCTGCAGGACACGCTCCGCCAGATCCAGGAAATCCGCACCTACTATGATTTCCCAGACATCGATATTGATCGCTATGAAATCGACGGTACGATGCGCCAGGTCATGCTGGCCACGCGCGAATTGAACGTCGAGAAGCTCCCGGAGAGCAGCCGCAACTGGATCAACGAGAGGCTAATCTACACGCACGGCTACGGTATCACGATGAACCCTGTGAATGGTTTCACTCCGGAGGGGCTGCCGACGCTGATCCTGAGCAACATGCCCGTCCAGAGCACGATGCCCGGCGTCAGGGTGGCGCGCCCAGAGGTCTACTTCGGTGAGCTGACGAATACGGACGTGTACGTGAATACCCGGCAGAAAGAATTCAACTATCCGCAGGGCCAAACCAACAACCTCACGTCATATGAAGGCAATGGCGGCATCGTGCTCGGTGGTTTCTTGCGCCGGCTCATCATTGCGTTCGACCGGGGTGATCTCGCGAAGTTGCCGTTCAGCGACGACGTTAACAAGGATAGCCGTTTACTGATGCGTCGCAACGTCCGCGATCGCGTATCGGCTTTAGCGCCTTTCCTCACCTATGATCCGGACCCATACATCGTGCTCGGCGACGATGGCCGGCTGTCGTGGATCATGGATGCGTTCACGACTTCGGACAGTTATCCATTTTCGAGTCATTACCCTCTCGGTGGCAATCTCATCAACTACATGCGAAACAGCGTGAAGGTTGTCATCGATGCCTATGATGGAACAACGACGTTTTACGTGCTGGACAAGGAGGACCCGATGATCGCGGCCTACCGCCGTGTCTTTCCGAGCCTCTTCAAGGACGCAACGGTCATGCCTCCGGAGCTGCGTAAACATCTGCGTTATCCCGAATTGCTGCTCAAGCTGCAAGCGGCTGTCTACGGTCTTTATCACATGACCGATCCAGAAGTGTTCTACAACCGTGAGGATCTGTGGACCGTCGCCAGCGAAGTCGGCATGGCTGGTGGTGGCGAGCAAAGGACAGTGCCGATGGAGCCTAATTTCGTGCTGATGAAGCTCCCGGGCGAAAGCGGTACGGAGTTCGTAGAGATTCTTCCGTTCACA
>DATGIO010000121.1:0-72597 GCA_035295685.1 Candidatus Angelobacter sp. | reverse complement strand
AGGCTTTCCTTCGTGGACGGTATTGGGAGATCCGGTGGTGATAGCACCGGTTGGAGTTTGAATCGCTTCGCCGATATATTCTCCAGCAAGACCGCCACTTGCCCCAGCCGCAGCAATGCCTGCTCCAATTGCTACAGCAGCAACACCGCCTGTTCCCACAACAGCAACTACAGCAGCTGCAAGCACGACCCCCGCAGCAATGCCCATAAGCAAGCCGGACATCGCGCTTGAGTGACCAATAGGATCGCCCTGTCGAGCGGCTTCAGGCATATCTGATCAATAGCTGCTTTTCGTAACGGCTGGAATCTGTATGGTGCGAAACACCTCACCAAAGATCTGTTGGTAGCGGGGAAAGTCCTTTTCAAGTGCCGTTGCAACTGCGCTAAAAACTATGTCGTTTGTTCCTGGAAAAAAGACTTGCCACTGCGTAAAGGTTCCTGGCTGGCCACGCCAGGAAAATAACAGGGAGACTGCAGGTAAATTTTGAATGGCTACTTCTTGACGACTGATGAGGTTGAATGCGTCAAGGCGCTTGGTCAGTTCCACAATTTGAGAGTCAGCGTAACTGCGGAACGTCTGCCCAGTTCCGACCTTATCGCGAGTTACAACGACATTAGGCGCAACTGACTGGCCGGGTTCAAGGGGAGCAGCAAAAGCGGTGATACTTCGATCTTGCCAATGGTCAGGAACTTGAAAACCGATGTCTTGCAACTGGCAACGCACGGGGCCTTCCTCTTGCAGATGTTCGAATATCTGAATTGATTTTAACAGAGTGAGGTAATACTGCTTGCCCACAGTCGGTCTCCGATGAAAATCATTCCAAGAGGAATCTCATGTGTGGCAGTCTCTGCAAAAGTGCAGGGGGCACTTTGACGACCTGCAAGTCGGACTTTGGCCAAGAAACAGGGAATGCCGTATTTTTTGAGCAGACCTATTTGCAATGGCAAAGTCAGTTTGATTCGGAGATTGAACCCTCGAAGAATGGCAAGGGAACGAACCGACATTGAAGAAGCCAAGAGCAGGAAAGGAGCTAAAGGGAGCCAATTATAGGGGGGACGTACTACTTGAAAGCGGTCCGATTGTCTCAGAATCCCAAAAAACGATTCCATGCACCCCGCTGCTCCTGTACCCGTTCTAGAAAGCGTTCAATATTGTCCCAGCGCCACTCAACGACCTTGACACTGCCGAACTCAGGAGGAATGGCTCTTTTGTCATCTGCATGGATGTGTATACCTAACATTTTTTCCCGACCTAATTCCTCACGCGCACAGCCAATTTCCCATCGGGCCCCCTTTGCCCGCCACGTATAGTTGCTAAGCAGGGCAATAAAACCATGACAAGATGCTATCTTCGCTCGACACTGCGTTTTCCATTTTTCGTCAAATGGTTCTTGTAGAGACAAATCCTGAAAATCGAAAGGGCATGCCGAATTCTTGCGCTGAGACACTAGCAAATTACGGTAACGCAGATCCTCAGCGGCAAAACTGATGAAAATTCTTGGAGTACTCATTTCGATCTCCTCATCCTCGAAAATACATGGACCGTTTCCTCATTGAAACGGCAGCATTTTTAGCTGGGTCACAAGTGACGCACTATTTGAGTAATCGGATTAATGTGAATCAGAGGTTTATGTAAGCTCAATGCATAAGCAACGATATCAGCTGTTCCTCCTTTTCCTTTTGCGGGTTTCCCGTTCCAAACAGCAAACATCAAGTCGGAAATATCTGCTACGCGTTGGCCAGCTGCCAAATAGGAATTCTCATCTCCTCCTGGGTTATTAAGAATCTCTACAGTCGCGTGACTTACGAGATCACGAAAAGAATCCAAATTCTCTGGAGAAAACGAGCGTTCAATATTCGCATAAGGCAGAATTGCATGAATGGTTCCTCCTTTTTTGAGCACGAGTCGAGCGAGAAGCTGATCTGCGCCAATGGCGAGCGAGGTTACTGCAATGATCGGCGGCATAATCTCAGCTAGCTCATTCAGCATTACTCTTGTTACCCAGGTCCAAGCATCCTTACTATCGAGTTCTTGATGACCCGTAATCCCAATTCGTGTCATTTGCTGCCTTTAGATTTTATCGTTCGCTATCAGCCACCAATACTCTCTACCTCGTGGCGTCAGTTCGACTGTTCCGCTGCGTCTCGCCGTCCAATATAGCTGCAATTTGGGATCTGATGGTTTTAACAAGCCAGCATCACGATACGCTTTAAACAGTTGAGCAATTTCGAGCTTTTGGGGATTAACTGGCTGCTTTACATTTCCATGCTCATCTTCAGGTTCATATTCTGGATCGAGGCGAAATTTAAACTCAGCTGATGGAAAATGAGTCGTGAGTCTGTTGAGTTGATGGCGCTCGATGAGGGGTTCGCACTGGCGAACCATTAGGACGTCTGTTGCACTTGTCTTATAGACTGGCCGCTGATCCCAGGATGTAAATCGCCTGGTGACATAGCAATAAAGGGCCGGAGCGGTTACGATTCCCATGTGATCTGCCGCTCCACCTTCTAGTGCATCCACCAGAGCGGCCGTGAAAACGCGCTCTTCTGTATTCCCCGTGAGTCACAGATATCTTCTCGTTTGCGAGGGGGCCTTTGGTCGGCACCCAGCCATAGCGCTCGCCCAAAAGCAGGACAAATAAGTGGCAGGAGTCGATCTCCTCGCAGATGCGGTCCCACGATTTCGCGCCAGTCGGAAGGATGCCCTCGGCATTCACTGGCTCGAAATTGAAAGATTGCAAACGGTCGGCAACCAGGTCGCGTTCGTTCGCAAGGTCCTCCATTGTGCTCGAAATGAAGATTCGAAGACGTGCCGGCACGAACAGATTATAAGCTGTTGGGTTACAGGAACGCTTCCTGGCATCCACAGATTTTTCCCGACGGCCCGATTTCCCGATTAGTCCGATGACCCTGATGAACTGATCAACGGGACCAGCGGTTTGTGTTGAAACGGATAGGGAATTTCTGGTCAAGTGCCTAGTGGCGAACGCCCGACCAAGAAACTGGAATCCACGCAGCCTGACAAGCAGCATGCACTGGACCAACGCTGCTACAGGCACTAGTATTCGCGTCGCGGCTGTACAACTGGATTTATTTCAAAAACAAGACAGCGAAAACTTCAAAACAGCCAAGCATTCAATCTGTTCGTGCTTTGAGTTACCTTATGATCCGCTCGGTCTCGGATAAGGTCAGCGAGTCATTGACCACAGCTGCGCGATGTCCATTGCGGGCTCGTGTCAGAATGCAAGTACCTTGATAGGTCAGGGAGCATAGTGGTCGGTCACTGGCAAAATGGCGCCGCTTGCAACCTTGGTTATCGCTGTGGTGTTGAATCCTTCAGGTCGTAGCGTAGCGCCACGGCACCCCACTGGCTTGTTCGTTTAGTAGTCGGTTGTGAGGCGCAATCCGTGCAGGAAATGGTCAGCTGGTTGGGGCCGGTCCACAGCAGCGAAACATCCGCTGACATGGCGTCTTGTTCGATCGTCAATACTTCGCCTTCCTCGGCCTTGCCGGAAAAATAACCCAGCCGGATCGTCTCTTCGCCCGCCGGCCGCAGATTGACGTGGGTAAAGAATCTGGGCTCATCGCCGCATCTTCTTTCCAGAATCGCCGCCTTCCACTGGTGGTCGCCGCTGTTTATCTCGTTGATCACCTGCTCATTGCATCGTGGACGGAGATGGAGGTAAACGCCTGTCAGAATCACGAACATCAGCAGGAGGATGCTCCCGAATGCAACCGAGCCTTGCACCATCTTTTTTGCGAATGGATCCATCTTGTTTGCTTTAATCCCTACCGTTTTCAACGGGTGCCGTTACGTCGTCCCCGATAAATTTGGGTTTTAGCCCCGGCGCCAGCGAAGTCTATTCCACCCTCTGAAGCCGAGCCATAGACACCCTGAATAGAGAAGGGCTGGAATCCAAAGGATAATCGCATAGTCAATGAATACCTGTGCTCGTCGGCTTTCAATATTCCCGAACCACCCATGGTCTAAGAGCCATGCCCACGGAGCGCCAAACAAAAAACCATATCCGGCTATGTGTTCGATGCGTAGATGGAATCGATCCGCAACATGGATGAGCATAGTCAACGTTGCCGCAATCGCGGATGGCAATGCAAGCAAGATTCGTTTGGCCCAAATCATGGGGTACAGTATCTACCTTGTATGGTCTGTTCGATGCAATCGCTTCAGGGCCGCGTTAAGTGGTCACGATGAACTTGGGATTCAATTCTATGCCGGCGAAGTCTATTCCACCCTGCTCCTGATCTCGCGCCAGAGTTCGCTGCGCCCCGCGCCTGTCTTGGCCGAATAAGGCAATAGGGTTTCGATGCCGTATTCTCGCGCCAGCATGGTAAGGCTGTTGCGAAGCTTGTTTCCGGAGAGCTTGTCGGACTTGGTAGCGACCGTAAGAAAATCCCGGCCGGTGCTTCGCAGGAAATCAATCAACATCCGGTCGTTCTCCTGCGGGGGAACGTTGGAGTCGATCAGCACAATGGCCAACTCCAGGGTTCCACGTTTTGCCAGGTATGGTTCAATGAACTTGGGAAACTCTGCCGAAATCTCGCGTGAAATCTTCGCGTACCCATAGCCGGGAAGATCGACCAGCAGAAGATCGGGTTCTTGCTGTTGGGGCTTGCCGAAGATGCCAATGAAATTGATGGTGCGCGTGCGTCCCGGTGTCGAGCTTACATGGGCGATTTTTTGCTGGAGCAGGGAATTGATGAGGCTGGATTTCCCCACGTTGGATCGTCCCAGGAACGCAAACTCCGCTGGGCCTTCGCTGGGAAACCCCTCGGGACTCACTGCGGAGGTAAGGAACTTGGCAATAATGGTGGGCTTCATTGGACCTCAGTTGCATCTTCATGGGCTTGTAGTGCCAGCCGCGCAAACCAACCGCCTCTCGCCAATAGCTGGTTCGGCGTTCCTTGCTCTAGAATCTTGCCGTCTTCCAGCACAATCACAGAGTCGGCGTCTTTGACCATGGAATATCGATGAGCAATCAGCAAGGTGGTAGGCCGATGATTAAGCCGCGCCAGCGCCGCCTTGATCTCGCTCTCCGTAGCATAGTCGAGATTGGCCGTGGCCTCATCCAGCACCAGGATTCTCGTTTCTCCTGCGAGAATGCGGGCAATCTGCAAACGCTGCCTCTCACCCACCGACAGCCCCACGCCCCGTTCCCCAACCTCCGTTTGCAGCCCCTCCGGCAACCGGTCGAGCGTGTTGCCAAGACCTGCGGCTAGCGCGGCCTCCCGCACTTCGGCATCGCTGGCTGTCGGGCGCTTGTATCGGATGTTATCCGCGAGCGTGCCGCGAAAAACAGCGCCATCCGCCGCCACCATTCCGATTGCCTGCCGTATGGATGCGGGATCGATCTTCGAGAGGGCCTGGCCATCGATAAGAATCTCGCCTGTCTTGGGCTCCCACAGCTTGAGCAGCAGGTCGGCGGTGGTTGTCTTGCCCGCTCCCGAAGGGCCGACCAGCGCGGTTACCTTCCCCGGCTCCAGGGTGAAACTGAGCCCGCTGAGAACCTCGCGCTGCTGCGTGTATCCAAAGCGGACATCGCGAAATTCCACCTTACCTGGCCCAGGCTCTAGCTCCACTCCTTTAGCCTCTTCCGGCCCGGTCTGTAAAAGACGAACCGCTCGATTGAGCGAAGCCATATTTTGCTGCAAGCTCACGGCGATGCTGCTCAGCGAGTCGATCGGATCATAAAGCCGGTCAAGATAGGCGACAAACATCACTACGTCGCCGGGCGTTAGCTGTCGGTCTAGTACCATCCATCCGCCATACCCCAGGACCAGCGCTTTGCTGAAATGGCTGAGCGTGCGTTGCAGGAGCAGGTAGCGATTGCCGAGCCGTGTGCGCGTGAGGTGGTCGTCATAGGCAACTTGTGCCGCTTCCTGCAGGCTCCCGACTTCTCTGGGCTCGGCCCCGGAGAGCTTGACTGTTTTGATTGCCGCCAATGCGTCCTGGATCTGTGCCGAGACGTTCTCCCACATCATGTAGTACTCGGCCATGCCCGATTCCAGCCGCTTCGTTGCCCGCTGCGTAATCACAAAATAAAGCGGTAGCAGCACCAGCGCCGCCACCGCCAGCCGCCAGCTTTGCGTAAGCATGATGGCGCAGATGCCGATGATCCGCAGGATCTCCGGGGCGATCTGCTGTGAAAACGCAGCGACAATCGGCGCAACCTGGTCCGATTGGTCGATTCGTTTCGCCAGCCCGCCGCTAGCCCGTCGGCTGAAGAAGGAAAGCGGAAGCCGCAGCACATGGCCGAATGTCGCTTGAATCAGGCTGGCTTCAATCCTGCTGGCGACCACCGTGCTCGCGTAGTCGGCGGCCAGCGAGAGCAGATACCCAGCCACGCTGATAAGGAAAAGCCACCCCACCGCCCAAAGCAGCGTAGAAAGAGTCTCCTGGGTGGTGCGGGGAGCCACGTATCCGGGGCGATGTTTCTGCCGCGTCCTTGTCCCGGTACTGGGTTCCGCTTGGCCTGCTTTTCCTGTGATAAGGGGAGGATGCTGGTTGGTCGTGGCGTTCGGGCGATGGGCTTCCCGGGCCGCGCCGCGCTCCACGAATAGACCCGCTACGTCGTTGATCGCTTCACGGTAGATGAGCGGCTGAACCAGGTCGGCAGCCGTGCCCAGAAGGGCCAGCAAGGCGATCAGAATGAAACGGTTCTTGTACGGACGCGCCATCTCTACGATAGCGCGGAGGGTCCCCAATTTCTCACCGAAAATTGTCTGTGACATTCTGGCCTTCTCGATGGTAGCAGGGGACGTCTTTCCAAATCCATTACCGGTGGCCAAGCACGAGCGCAAAGAACAAAGACCGAAGACTGAGGACTGAAGCACGAATCTTGAGTGGGTCGAAACGGGGGGGTACAGGAAGCGCGCAAGCCAGCGCCATGTTTCGAGAACAGGCGACCGTTTCCCCCCTATCTTGAAGCCAGAGAAATGTCCTACGCCTGCATGGCGTTTCTGCTTCGGACGATGCCGAGGGCCTTTCGATTGGCGGGATCGGTAATCAGGGATTCGGCTTCGTCAAAATCCAGCCAGCGCGTCGCAAGAAATTCGTGCGGATCGGGAGCAAAGCTTGAGCCGTTGGTTTCCAGTAGGAACCAAAGATCCAGATGCTCCTTACAAGGCTGAATTGGATTGTCGATCGGCGTCGCCGTGATTAAGAAAGGGGCCGGCAGCGCAGGGAACGCATTTGTCACACCCAGTTCCTCCTGAATCTCGCGATTCAACGCCTCCAGCAGTAGCTCTCCTCGATCGATGTGCCCGCCCGGCGAAAGCCACTTTCCCGACTTCTTGTGATGAATCATGAAAACCTTTCGGCTTGCGGGATCATATGGAAGGAAATAAACACAAAAATGAGACATGTTGCCTTCATCCCTGGTTAAGCAGCCCTCGTTCAATCTCTGCAGAAAACGCGCGGAGACCGAGGGCTCCCGGGAGGTGAAGATGTCGATGATGTTCCTGATCTGGTCCGCAAGGGTAGACACAGTTCACTTCTCCGATTGCATTTGTCCATGGTTGAGGACTGTTGGGGTTGAGGACTGTCGGCTTGCGGCGGGCTGCCGGGGCTACGAGTTCTCCTGCGTGGCAGCGCTGAACGGCTGAGTTTCAGAGCCAGGAGTGGTAGTCGAAGTGTGGGTTTGAGTTGATGCGGTGCCAGAGTGCCACCCGTTGCGGCGCCCAGCTTCGGCGGAGGCAAAGCGTTTCTTGTTACCCTGAAGTCCTTCCGAGGCGCTAAGAAGATAAGAGGTAAATGGGCGCAATGTCTCTTGCGCGGCCCGATCATAAGCGTAGAGAGCCTTGGCGTCTTCCACCAAACGCTTCAAGTCGGCGCCGGTAAAGCCCTCAGTGGCGGCAACGACCTCGGCCTCCTGCACAGACTGCAGGTGAGCAGGCAAGGTTGCAAGCTGCTGCCGGAGGATCAGGCCGCGAGCTTCTGCGTCAGGTAACTTCATCTCCAGCCAAAGCTCAACCCGGCCAGAGCGCACCAGTGCGGGTGGAAGGTGCGCAAGATCCATGGCAGTAAGCATCAGGCAGATGCGGCCCGCTCCCTCGTTCTCCAGGCCATCCAAGATGGTAAGCAGGTAGCGATACAGCCCGCGCTCTTCTCCATCTTCAAAGATCGCGTCGGCATCGTCTAGAAAAATAACCGATGGTGCATTTTCTTTGGCGGCTTCGAAGACTTGGTGTACCCGCTCATAAAAGTCGCCGGTCCCGGCAATAAACGTTCCATCAATCAGGAAAAACTTGCCCTTCAATCGATGGGCTAAAGCGCGGCCTATCGTGGTCTTGCCCGTGCCCGGAGGCCCGTAAAGCAAGACTCCTCTTTTTGCACGAAGTCCAAGCTCGCTGGCAAGTTCATCGTTTTCCAGCGGCAGAACAATATGCCGCCCCAGGCTTCTAAGTACGTCGTCCACACCCTTGAGCTGGCCGAGATCCACAGACTCAACTTCCTCTAGGTTGACGTTGCTGGCCAGCCGCTTCGAGCGGAGATAATCGATAAAAACCTGCGTGTCGATGTTGCCCCGATGGGAGCTGGCAAGCCATTCACAAGCGGCCTTGATCTGATGAGCGTTCAGCTTGGGCGCGAAGCGGAAAACCTTGTTGAAGTCGATGGTCTGCTCCGTCCCCGCAGGGAGACAAGCGCTGGCGACGGCTGTGTAGTCGTCTGCCTGAAACCTGTTCATTTCGACGACACAACTTCTCTGCTCGGCGGGAGCGGGCAGGGTGTCGGCGGCGAACACCAACTTCTTCCCCGACGACGCGGCATATTCGCACAAAAGCAGCATGGGCACATCGGCAAAGCCGAGACGCGGATTCACGGGATTGCACGAAAAGAGCCGGTGTAGCAGGTGGAAGTGGTCGATGAAAACGGTTTGATTGGTCTTCATGGCTTCAACCACAGCCGTATAAAAAACGTCCTCCAACTTCAACGGATGCTGTCTGCCCGCCCCTTCCATGAGTTCCCGATTGCCCAGGTAGGCTCCTCCCAGCTTCTGCTGAAGCCGCCGCAAGACCGTGGTTCTGCCCACGCCGGTAGCTCCCCGAAGTTGGACGATGGTGCTTGCTTGAACAGCTTGCTGAAGGGAATCAAACGCCAGAGCTTGCGCTGGGCTGAGAGGAAAATCGGGAAATGTAGGCACCCGTGCCACCTCCGAAAACGGAAAGATTCGATTCTGGATGCATTGCGACGGAGAGGGCTTGCACTTCTCTCGCCGAAGACCCTTGCCCCGCCAGGGCACTCACAAGAGACGGTGGCGCAACTTGCTTGCAGTAGGATACGCGTTAGCTTCGTGGAATGCCAGCTTTCTAAACGAGAGGGCGCATAGCTTCGATCTGCGGAAAACAGTCGCTAAACCGCAAGAATCGGTAGAAGGCTAAAAACGCAGGGGGGCATACCACCTTTCCCAGGATCAAAGATCGTAGACCGAAGACTTGAAGAACGAACTTCATGCTAGGGGCTTGGTTCGCTTCGGTAATCTCGCTTCAATCAAGCACAAACCGCTTTTTAATTTCCTCCAGACGCCGGACTGGTGATCTGGTGCACATCGGCGCTCGACCCCTTTAGAAGATCGCGCAAGATCGAGACCTCAGCGGTAATGCCGGTATGAAGAGCCGGTTCCGCGTCCGGAGCGAAAAGAGGCGAGTGATTGGTGGGAAGGTTCCTTCCACTGCTCTTCGCCTCCGCATACTTTTGAAGGTTCGCCGCGCCCAGCGTGAAATAGAAGGATGGAATGCCCTGTTCGACAAAGACCGAGTAATCTTCCGATGTCATGATCGGGTTCTCGGTGATTACATTGCCCTTGCCTAGAGTCCCTTCGAGCACGCCCGCCAGATGCTGCGTAAGCACCGGATCGTTGAACACCGCCGACGTCGATTCATATTTCTCGATCAGTGGCAGACGTTCAGCTCCGGCGGCCTCAGCTTCGGCCTTGGTCACGCGCGCGATGGCGGCAAGCAGATGGCTGCGGACTTCCGGCTTGTAAGAGCGGACGGTAAGCCCCATTTGCGCTTCGTCGGGAATGATGTTGTTCTTGGTGCCAGCCTGAATATAGCCGACGGTAATTACGGCGGCGTCACCAGGTTTGATCTCTCTGGCCACAATCGATTGCAGTGTAACCGCCGTCCTTGCGGCAATCAGCACTGGATCGATGGTCGTTTCCGGCGACGCTCCATGGCCTCCCTTGCCGTAGATCGTGATTCTCAGCGAGTCCGCATTGGACTTGGCAAAGCCTGGAGTCACACCGACCTTGCCAGTCGGCAGGCCATTGGTGTCGTGCAGCGCAACTCCCAGATCGGGCTTGGGAAAGCGGTTGAAAAGACCATCGGCAATCATCGCCTTCGCTCCGGTGATGGTCTCCTCGGCTGGCTGCCCAACCAGCATGAGCGTGCCGTGCCAGCTATCTTTCGAATGCGCCATAATGGCGGCGGTCCCGTAGAGCGAGGCCATGTGCAGGTCGTGCCCGCACGCGTGCATCACGGAGACGTCACGCCCGCTATCGTCTTTCATGTGCGCCTTGCTGGCATAGGCCAGCCCGGTTTTTTCCTCCACCGGCAGGGCATCCAGCTCGGTGCGCAACATGACGGTCGGTCCCGCTCCGTTTTTCATGATTGCAACCACGCCTGTGCCGCCTACATGCTCGGTCACTTCATAGCCAAGGGAGCGCAAACTCGTCGCCATGAGCGTTGCGGTCCTCGTTTCGTGCGAAGAGATTTCCGGATGCTGATGCAGATTGAGATAGAGGGTGTGGGCGTCGGGAAACACCGATTCCACTTGTCCGGAAAGGCTTGAAGTTTGCGCGAAACTGCCGGCAGCGGCAAGAAGGACGAGCAAGAACGATTTCATACCTCGGGATGATAGACGGAACCGGCCCATCCCGACAACCGGATCTCCGGGCACATTCCAGGGCATGGAAACCTTAGGTTTCCTCATTTTTGTTCATGCTAGAATGCAGCTACTCAGGCTCTTAAATTCAATCCCAAAAAGCGGTTGCGCAGTCTCTGTTCCATGAAAACTCATTTCTCCCCTCTCCGTCGTTGGCTTTCCCTTGCTCTCTTGGTTTGCGGCCTCTTATCGGTCGGCCGTGCCGATACACCTCAGTGGATCGAGATCAAGTCCCCGCATTTCTCCGTGGCTACCGACGCCGGTGAGAAGCGCGGGCGCGAAGCTGCGATGAGGTTTGAGCAGATGCGTGGAGTTTTCGGCTCTCTGATGTCGAAAGCCAACGTGAATCTCTCCGTCCCCTTGCAAATCGTAGCGTTCCGCAATACCAAAGAGTTGCGGCAGTTTGCCCCGCTCTTTAACGGGAAACCGATAGAGCTTGCTGGATTGTTTATGGGAAGCGAAGACCGTAGCTTCATCATGCTCGATATGTCGGTCGAGAATTCATGGAGCGTGGTCTTCCACGAGTATGCCCATCAACTGCTCAACGGCAACCTGGCGACTCCAACCGATCCATGGTTTGACGAAGGATTTGCCGAATACTTCTCCACCATCGAGATCGTGGGCAAAGAGGCGCATGTAGGCAAGCCGCCGAGCTCCACCTATCTGATTCTTTCGCAGAACCGGCTCATCAAGATTGCCGACCTGCTTAAAGTTCAGCATAACTCCGCAATATATAACGAGAGCGGGGACCATCGCTCCGTTTTCTATGCCGAATCGTCGATGCTGGTTCACTACCTTTACGACAATAAGCTGATTCCCAAACTGACTGCCTATTTCAATCTGAAGAACCAAAAGGGCCTATCGGTGGAAGAAGCCCTTCAGCAGTCGCTGGGCATGAGCCCGGCCCAACTGGACAAGATCCTCGAGACTTACATCAACCGCGGCGAATCCAAATACTATGCGCTGCAAGCGCCCGGGAATCTTGCTTCCGGCGACCTCGCTATCTCGCCGCTTCGGGAATTGGACAGCAACGCCATTCTTGCCGATATCCATTTACACTCCCGGGACTACCAGGACAAGGCGATCGCGGAATTTCAAGACATTTTGAAGGCCGATCCCAACAATGCGGCAAGCTGTGTGGGTCTTGGCTATGCGTACTTGCGCAAAACGCAGATGGATGAGGCGGGAAAGTATTTTCAGCGAGCGACCGAACTCGACACAAAGGACGCTCGCGCCTATTACTACTCCGCATTTGTAGCTAGCAGCCAGGGAAACTTTGCCGACCACACGAGCTTGCCGGAGACCCTCAAGAAGCTCGAAAGGGCCATTCAGCTTGACCCCGCATTTGCCGATTCTTATCGATTGCTGGCGTTCGCCCAGCAAAGCGGTGGAAATCCTGCGCAGGCCCTCGAAACCATCAAGAAGGCGCTTTCGCTTCGTCCCCGCGACGAGAACTATCAGTTCGATCTGGCCCAGATTTATGTGGCGAATGAGAAAACAGATGAGGCTATGCCGATTCTTCACATACTCGAAAAGTCGCAAAACCCTCAGGTCGTGCTTCGAGTGCAGAGTATCGAGCATCTGATCGAATTGAACAAGGAGCGTAAACAACAGTTTGCGGCGCTTGAAAGTCGCAGCCAGGAAGAGTCAAACTCCAACGGAGAGGCAGGAGCCCCGAAAAGCTCTGAGCCGCCCGCTGGAACTCCGATCAAATTTATGCACGGAGTAATTACCGAAGTGGATTGCACTTCGGCTCCCGCAGCGATGCTCTCCGTGACCTCCGGAACGAAGAAGTGGAAAATGCGCGTACCCGATCTGAACCGTGCGGTGATCTTCGGCGCAGATACCTTCTCTTGCTCCTGGACGAATCAAAAAGTCTCGCTCAACTACCGGCAGACCGCCGACGGCGAAGGCAGCGTGGTTTCGATTGAGACGCAGTAGCTCTGGGTGTTTCTTAGCACCCAAGTCTATGTACTCTTCCAGCGAAGAAAATTGCACGGAAACCATTGCAACCACGATAGTTACGCTGAAAACACCCGTGGATTGATTTTTTAGCCTCTTCCTGGCAAATAAGGCCGACACAATCAATCGGAGTAATCGGAGAGCACGCTTGGATCGGCGTGCCAGTGCCATGCTTTTTTGCACATGTTTTCAATGGTTTAGCAGGGTGTCGAATCTGCGCGGGTGCCGGTCCTATAGAGAGCGGCGTCAACCACACAGTGAGGACCATGGATGGCGTAACCCATTGATGGCAAAGGCCGTATCATCCCACTTCACTAATTTTGCATTTCTTCGGAAGGCCCGAAAAATCAATAGGTAATCAATGAGGAATGAGCTGAGGTAATAAACTAGTCCATATCCGCGATGAAAACGGGCTAACGAAAACGATCTAGCGAAAATGCTCCTTTAATTTGGCGGGGTCCTTGGTCTGCGCCAAGGCAAGGATGAGCATCAGGCGCGCCTGTGGCGAGGTCATGTCGTTGGCCAGGATGCAGCCATCGTCAGACAACGTTTTTCCTCCACCATCGCCGCCGTAGATCGGAAAGACGCTGCCAAAGTAGACGCGCGAGGTAATGACGACGGGAATATTCTTTTTCAGCGCCTGCTTGATGACCTCATAGTTGGCCTTGTTGACGTTGCCCGCTCCGACGCCTTCAACCACCAATCCCTCAGCGCCATCCTCAAGGGCCTTCTTTAGGAAACTGCCATCGCTGCCGGAGTACACGGACACGAAGGCCACGTTCGGCAATTTGTCAGGCAGCGGCAAAGGAGGCTTGCGCAGGGGCTTGCGCAACATCCTGACCTGCCCTTGTCCAACGTATCCGAGAAATCCACCGTCGCCACCCATGAATGTTTGCACGTTGATCGTCTCGGTTTTGCGCGCGCCGACGGCTGGAGTGATGTAGCCGTTCATGACGATCGTGGCCCCAATGCCTTTGGCCAGAGGGGAGACAGCCAGAGTCACGGCATCGCGGATGTTGCCGGGGCCATCGGAATCGGGAGCCGAGGCGTTTCGCTGAGCTCCGACAAAGACCACGGGCTTATCCGACTCCAGGGTGCGATCCACAAAAAAGACCGCTTCTTCCATCGTGTCCGTGCCGTGGGTAATCACGATGCCGGTGACGCTCGGGTCGCGTTGCGCCTCGCGGACGCGCCGGGCCAGCTTGAGCCAATCCCCCGGCGTCGCCTGCGAACTATCGATGTTCATGAGCTGTTCCGTTTCGATGGTGGCAAGGCGTTTCAACTCAGGCACGGCCGCAATCAAATCTTCGGTGGAGACCGCGGGAACCGCAGCATGAGTTTGAGGATCGATCTTTTCCGCAATGGTGCCGCCCGTGCCGATGATAAGGACTTTGGGCAGGGCCGGCTGCGCCGATATTGTGAATCCGCTCCAGTCTACAAACAGGACTGCTTGCGCCAGGACCATGCAGACCACGATGTTGCGTCCTTTATTGCTGCGCTTGATTGCAGAGATCATTTGTCCTCCCTTGGTACCAAACTGGATTCACCTTCGTCGATTGGGCGCTGCCGGCTCTTCGGTCTTGCTTCAGGCCGCCTTTCGTTTGGTCGCGGAAAAACGCGTGTAGTATTCGTCCATGAGCTTGCGAACCGTCTGGCCGATTTGCACATAGTCGGCTTCGTTCAGATTGGCAAGCGAGACACGCGCGGAGGGATGGGGCGTTCCAAACCCTCGTCCGGGCAGCAGCACAACCCCCGATTCCTTGGCGAGGCGGAAGAGAATTTCAGAAGGATCGATCGTCTTCATCATCCAGCGAACAAATGGCTCGCCATAAACTCTGGCTCCCAGAGTTTCGAGATCAAGCAGCGTGTAGTAGTTCACGTCGTTGGGGCCGCGTTCGGGAGTGACGCCGATGGCGCGATATAAGGCTTCCTGGCGATGGCGAATCAGCCGCTTCATGGCGCTCTTGTAGTCCTCGTGCGTATCCATCAATGAGAACAACGAGAAGAGAACCATCTGCACCTGCTGCGGCGTGGAGAGACCGGCGGTGTGATTGAGGGCGACGGTGCGGCTGTCGGCCACCATGCGGTCGATAAACTTCAATTTGCCGGGCTCCGTCGAAATGGAGCTATAGCGCTGCTTGAGGGTTTCCTGCGCATTCCGGGGGAGGGCCTGGAGCTTCTGGTCGAGGATGTTTTCCTCATGAATGGCTATGGCACCAAGCCGCCAACCAGTAGCTCCGAAGTACTTGGAAAAGGAATACACGAGAATGGTGTTGTGCGGACACCGGGCGAATAGCGAAACAAAGTTGTCCGCGAACGTGCCGTATACATCGTCGGTAAGAATGATGAGATCGGGACGCTTCTTGACGATCTTTACCAGTTGCTCGATGCCCTTGTCGTTCATGCGAACCGAGGGCGGATTGCTGGGGTTCACGAGGAAGAACGCTTTGACTTCCGGGTTCAACAGCTTGTCCAACTCCTTGGCGGAATACTGCCAGTGCTGGGTGGCCTCGGCATTTACTTTCACCTCAACCAACTGATAGTCGTTCAGGTGCGGAATCTCGATATAGGGCGTGAAGATCGGCAATCCAAGCGCAATAGAGTCTCCCTTCTTAATCAGGTGGTTTTCGCGCATGGTGTTGAAGATGTACGTCATGGCGGCGGTTCCGCCTTCGGTGGCGAAGACATCGAAGTTGCCGCGCAGCGGATGCCCTCCGGCCATTTCGCGGCGGAGATATTGAGCAACAATCTTTTCGCTCAGCTCCAGCATTCGGCCGGGAACCGGATAGTTGCACCCAAGGATTGCCTCGCACATCTCGTATAAGAAGGCCCCGGCGTTCAGCCCCATCTGGTCGCGTATGTAGGAGACACAAGAGGCAAGAAACTCAACGCCCGGAACTTCGTTATTCTCGCGGGCAAACAGCTCGAAGCGCGCTTCCAGTCCTTCTTTCTTCGGAAACCCGCCTACCCCTTCCGGCATGTAGGCGAACGACCTCTCCGCTTCACGCATGGCGAAGTGCCCGAGTTGCCAGAACCCATGACGCGGTATAGTCGCCAAAAAATTGGGATTGCCCCTGCCGGCATTCAACATCAGACGATCATGGCCGGTAACAGCCAGGTTGATTAAGACATCTTTCAATTCAAAAGGACTAAGAGCCTTGGTTTTCGACATGTCTTGTAGCGGCATAGGTGTGTCTCCATTGACCCTTCTTGGGCCGGTCGTACCTTATTCAAACCAACTTCATTCAAAACCAACTTCATTCAAATCAGCGTCATTCAAACCAACGATCACTCCCAACCAACGATCATGTCAGACCAACGATCACGGGTCCCAGCAAAGTTAGTAAGACGTTAGAAAGCGCATACGTGATTGCAAATGGGACGGTGGGAACCGAGCTCTCGGCCTTCTCCAACAAGGATTCAAAGGCCGGAGTCGAACAACGCGAGCCTGCCAATGCCCCGGCAAGCAGCGCCGAGTTTTTGTACTTCAGGACGTAGCGTCCGAAGAACATTGCGAGCAGAGTCGGCAGCACCGACATCATGACGCCGAGCCCCAGGATGGCTATGCCATGGCTCCTGAGTGTCCTCATCGCTGTAAGCCCCGTGTTGAGGCCAAGAACCGCCACGAACACCGCCAGGCCGAAGTCGCGCAGGAACTGCGCGGCGGCCGAGGGCATGGAACCCACTATGGGGCGTTTTGCGCGGAGCCAGCCAAATATCAGGCCGGCAAGCAAAGCGCCGCCACCCGACCCCATGCTCAAGGCGATGCCATGAACGCGAACCGTAATCAGGCCGAATAGAAGTCCAACCACCATACCGATTCCCAAGTAAATGAAATCGGTCTTGTCGTTGAGAGGCAGCTCATACCCGGCAGCCTCCGCCGCCCGCTTGGTATCCGCCGCGGTTCCGTAGAAGGTTATGACATCGCCATGAACAATCTCGGTTTCCGGAAGAACCGGAACCTCGGACTCCATGCGCGTGATGCTCTGGATGTAGACGCCATGGCTGGTGGAGCGGTCCACGTAAGTTCGAAGGTCGGCGATGCGGGCGTGGTTCATGTCTTTGCGCGTGAAGACCACCATGCGCGTCTGCATGACCAGGGAGTTTCCGAGTGAGTCGATGATTTCGTCGCCTAGTTTGGGAGCGATCTCGACCACCGCGTTGCGGCGGCCCGCGACCACAATTACGTCGCCGGCCTCCAGCATGAGGTCGGGCTTATCGGCCAAGATGCGGCCGTTCCGCTGGAGGCGCTCGATGGTGAGCGCATCGCCCATGGACTTCTCGATCTGCTGGATGCTCTTTCCCGCGCCTTGCCGAATCCGATAGGTACGGCAGACAAATGGAGTTTCAGCGAGCGACTGTCCTTTTGCGAGATCGGTGGACGTGCCCAATAGAGTTTTCTCCGCGCTCTTGGCGTCGGTCCTCAGATCGGATCCCATAAAACGGGGAACGGTCTCAACGCATAGGAAAATGGCCGCCAGCACGCCGATAAGATACGTAACGCCAAAGGCAATGGCGACGTTGGCTTGCAGGCTGTCCGCTTGTTCCTGGGACAAGCCTAGTTTCCCGAGCGCCTCCCCGGCGGTGCCGATCATGGCCGAGGCATTGAGAGAGCCACCGGCGATTCCGGCGGCCAGCCCTTTATCAATATGAAACAGCTTTGCGCCCACGACAATCGTAAGCAGCGCGACCACCGCCACAAATACCGACATGACGACTTCACGCACGGCTGTGCGATTCAGAGAACTGAAAAACTGCGGGCCGCTCTGGTATCCGACGGTATAGATAAAGAGCGCGAACATGATGTTCTTGAGCGAGTCGTCAAGCTTCACGCCAGCCTGACTGACGACGATGGCCGCCAGCAAGGAACCCGCAACTCCGCCAAGCTGAAAGCGACCGAAGTGAATTTTTCCAAGAGCGTAGCCAAGAGCGAGAGAAAGAAACAGCGCGGTCTCCGGAGAGTGCTTGAAAATCGTGTGGAGCCAGCCGTTGCCGATTCCCATGGCTGCGAGCGAGATGCACGATTGCGACCCTTGCATTGCTATCAACATGCCCTTGAAGCCTCGAAGATCCCGCTTGCGGCCTTTCTTACTTCACCCATCACGATCGCGTTCATTTGCTCGCCTCTCATTTTCCCGATTCTCGGGGATATTTATTGATGTAGTAGGTGGCGCTGATCTGAATGCGCGGGGCGATCCACTCAAATCCGTTTTTGCGCACCAGCCATCCGTAGATATACTCGCCGCCCACCAGGAAACTTTGCGTCGGCTGGAAGATGATGTTGGCCGTGGCGTAGTGGCTTACGTGATAGTTCGTCCCGGGATCTTGAGCGGTATTGTTGATGCGCAAATAGCCGTAGCTGACTGTGGAGCGCATCATCTGCGACCAGTAGTGCTGGAACCCTCCTTCCGCCGAGCCTGTGGGGGTGGAAACGAGTTGGTTCTTGGCGTCGAAGCCTACGTCCGATCCAAGGCCAAAATTGTCGTTGTAATAATTGGAAACTCCTTTGCCGAGGATCCCTTGAAAAACCACATTGTCCTTCGTGCCGGGAATCACCTTCCAGACTCCGGAAATAGAGCCTCCGTATCCCTCAACCTGGGCCTGCAACGAGGAATTGGTTGTATTGGTAATTACTCCGCCCACGGAGCGGGATATGCCGGCCAGGTGAAGGTGGCCGTGGTCGTTTTCGTAGTGGTAGAAGGCGATGAGATCGGGCCGGTTTGAGACTGCCACAGGCGAGCCAAACTGAGTGCTGAAGGGAATATCGGTGCCCGATTTTTCCACCGAGAAGCCGACGCTGTGCTGCTTGCTCAGTGGAATGGTGTAGCGTACCTGGGGCTGGCGCAGGCCCATGATGCCGGGAGGCCCCTCAAACTCTAGCGTGTCTGGAAAGGCGTCCGGGTCTCCGAAGGCGCTCCAATACTGTCCTGCGAGCAGATTCTTCCACTGCGCGTATGCCAGGCGCAGATGCAGCGAGTTCCGGTCGTAGTTGCCGAGAAAATCCCATTCAAGATAAGCCTTTACATCGGAACCGTAGATCGACGGCTGGCGAAACTCGAAATTCAGGCGAGAGGGCCGCATTGAGACAGTTGAATCGTGTGTATGTGGCTGGGGAGCGGAAGGGAAGCTCGAGGGCACGTAAGCGCCGTAGTAACTTCCGGCGTAGTTGATGTCGTAGAAATAGTCCGTCTTGATAAACCCGCCCAGCCGCAAGAGAGTTTCCGTGCCGGGAAAACGAAAGAATCCCTTCAGTTCGGGGCTGATCTCTTCGTTATCGATGCGCGCGGTGGTGGTCTCGTTTTGGCCGGCGGTCTCCCGTTCCTGCGTTGCGCGGCCCGTGTGGCGCTGTCGCTGTCCAGGCATCTGAGGAGCCGGGACTTCGGGCTCCTGCTTTTGCTGGTCTTCTTTCTGAGAGTCTTGGGCAATCGCCACTTGGGAGACAGGGACCGCATTACCTCCCTGATTCATGCCGGCATCCACCACTTGCGGGGACTTCGACGGGGCCTGCGCATTTTCCAGTGCGGAAAGGCGCGCCTTCAACTCCAGGGTCAACTGCTCAAGCTGCCGGACCCTGTCCTTTAGCTCCCGATTTCCCAACTCTCCGCCCTTGGGCTCCTGAGAATTTTCCACCTGGGCAAATACGGTAGTTGCGCCTAGAAAAACTAGAAAAACTAGAGAAACTAGAAGAGCCAAGACGTGAAAGGACCAAATTGTTCGGAAGCGGATGAGGCGCATTTCGGGAGTCTTCACGTTCATTTCTTGCTGCAAAGGTAAGCAGCGGGATTTCTCAATTAGAAAGAACGCTTCCGATTCAGGTTGGCTCGATTGAGGCACTGCAGGCGAGAACGCCGTTTTTAGTTACTTATTTATTAATCACTCATATAATAACCCATCATTACCAGTTGGTTACACTATTTGCATCCGCGAGCATTTTGGAAATATGAAAAATAGTGAACTGTAATGACACGGCCTTTGCAATCAATCAGTTACATCGTAAACAGCCCTTACTGTGTTGTCGCACTCAAATGACGATTCCTGCTTGGCAATTGCCGCGGCGATTGCCGGAATCAGCGGATGGATCGTCCGGAACCGGAAATCAAATTTGCAGCACCGATTGGAGCGGAGGTTGAGGGCAGTGTGTTTTCCCGTTGGTTGGAAGTTGGCGAGATTTTTCCTTTTACCGCATGTCGGCCGGAGGTCTTTTGGGGCTGATCGATGTTCCACAAATACATGACCGCATAGGCCCGCCATGGCCGCCAAGCTTCGGAGCGGAGCTCAAGCTCTTTCGCATTCTTGAGTCCCAGAGCCCGCAGAAGCACCAGGTCGCCGGAGGGAAAAGCGTCGGGCTCACGTAAGGCGCGCATGGCGATGTATTGTGCCGTCCACGGGCCGATCCCCCGGATTTCGCACAATCTGGAGAGCAGGGTATTGGAATCGACGACTCCATCAAAGCTGATGCGCCCCTCGCAGACAGCTCGCGCCGCAGCGCGAATTGTCTCCGCCCTTGAGGCGGGAAGGCCCGTCAATCGGGCATCGGCAAGCACCTCGGGAAGAGGGAAGAGATGTGTAAGATTGCCGGCCCCTGAAAGCTGCTTGCCGTAAGCGGTTGCAATTCGCCCCGCAAGGCAGGTGGCCCCTTTCACGCTGATCTGCTGGCCGAGAATGGCTCGTATCGTAAGCTCGAAGCCATCCCAGCAGCCGGGCACCCGCAACCCTGGGTTGGTCTCCAGTGGGCCACGAAACACAGGATCGTTTTGCAGGCTCTGAACGATCGCGGTCCAATCGGCATTCAAATCGAACATCGCGCGAATTCGCTCGACGATATAGAAGAGAGAGCGCGAGTCGCTGAACTGCACGCGCAGGGCGAGCGCATCCTTGCTTTCATCGAGCGATGCCTCGAAATAGCCGTGGCTGCCATTAACGGAGATGGATCTTCGATATTTTCCTTGCTCCACGATCTCAACTCCGGGCGTAGCGCGGGCCGCCAAGAAGGAAAGCATGGCCTGCCAGTTGTACGGAGGGCGATAGCGAAGATGAAAGAGGTACTGGTTTTCCGGTTGGGGTGCCTTTTGGTGCGCGAGTCGGCGTATCTGTGTCGGCGTCCGGTGGTACACCTCGCGGATGCCCGCGTTGAATCGCCGCACGCATCCGAACCCGGAGGCCAAGGCTATCTCGCCCATTGGAAGGCTTGTCTCATCGATCAATTTTTTGGCGAAGTGCAAACGGCGCGTTTGCGCGACCGCAGTGGGAGTTGCTCCCAGGTGTTTCAGAAACAGGCGGCGAAGGTGACGTGGGCCTAGTCCGAGGCGCTCGGCGAGCGCTTCCACGCCGCCTTCTTCAAGCCCGCTTTCGTGGATCAAACGCAGCGCACGGGAGACCGTGCTGGGAGTGCCCAGCCACGCTGGGGTACCGGGGGCGCACTCCGGACGGCACCGCAAGCAGGGCCGGAACCCAGCTTCTGCCGCCGCCGCCGCAGTCGGGAAATATCGGACATTCTTTTCTTTCGCGGTTCGTGCAGGGCAGATAGGGCGGCAATAAACTCCGCTGCTAAGCACGGCGATGAAGAACTTGCCATCGAAGCGGGCGTCGCGCGAAAGCCGGGCGCGGGAGCATACGTGTAAATCCAGGTCCATATCGTAGAGTCACTTCGTCCAGATAGCTTCATCATAGACGAGCAGCCTGGAACCACTAGACGTTTTCGGACGGAAATACAAACGGATGAGATCGAGGATTCTCCTTATCGTTTTCAAGCAAGTGAGGAAGCAAGAAATAACGTAGCTGCCGGCGTCATCGCCTCCCCTTGCTCCGAGCGCAAAGACCAAGTGCGCGCTCTCCACAAAGGATGGGGGCAACCCTCCTGCTCGTGAGGTCATGAATCTTGAGAACCGTTCATCAAATCCCTGCTCTCCACACAGCGGTAGCTGCGATAAAGAGCAAGAAAAGACGAAAATCGGCGTGGCGCTCTCGCACTGCGGCGTGAAACACGCTATCGTGTCCAAAAAACTAAAGCAGCAAATTTAATGGACAATCTCACAAAGCTGGGCCGTATTTTCTTTGCCATCCCCATGATCGTGTTTGGCATTCAGTATGCCGTTTATGGACGCTTCACCCTTGGTTTGCCGCCGGTTCCTCCGTGGACTCCCGGAAGCCCCATCCTTGCGTACCTCACCGGCGCGGCGCTCGCCTTCGCCGGGATATGCATCGCAGTCCGATGGAATGCACGACTCTCCGCTACCTTCTTGGGCTTGTTTTTCCTGTTGTGCGTGCTCTTTCTTCATGGGCAACGGCCGGGACCGATCCTTCGCGAGGGCAATGCCAGGACCGTGGCCTTTGAGCCGTTGGCATTGGCTGCGCTGGCTTTCATTCTGGCAGGAGCGCTGGGCGTTGAGCGTCGATCGTCCCAGACCTGGGGTGGCGCAACCAACTTGCTGGCCAAGCTCGGACCTTATCTGTTTGGTTTTTGCATGATTGTCTTCGGCGTTCAGCACTTCATGTATGCGGCCTTTATCGCCAATATCGTTCCGTCGTGGATCCCCGGCCATATCTTCTGGGTGTACCTGACCGGAACAGGCATGATCGTTGCTGGGCTTTCCATTGCCCTGAACATTTTTGCCCGGCTGAGCGCCGCCGGCTTGGGGCTCATGTTCCTGTTGTGGTTCATCGTTCTTCATACGCCCCGCGTTATCGCCCAACTGCATCACGGAGACGAATGGACGAGCGCCTTCATTGCCCTGGGTATGTGCGGCGGCTGTTTTGTGATCGCCGCAGCCGGATTACCCAAGCGTGGAGACTCATGGGCAGACGCGTAAAAGGCCTATCGCATGGATTATTCATGAAATGGGCAACAAGGCTGACTTTGCAGGATGAGGGCACCTGAAAACAGGGCGAGGCAGGTTAAGGCCCTTCAAGTCGGGTGTTTGGCAATGTTCCAGTGGCGGCGGGTCGGCTGGAGTGAGAGCGGAGTTACCGGAACTTCACCCACGACATCTTCGCCTCCTGAATGTGCTTCCCGCAGTTCCGTGTATCTGTGCCGTGCCTCTGGCACTCAATCGTTTAGTACACTTCCCACCGTTCCGCAGGGCGGCTCGCGAAGATCGCGCGCCGCTCTGCTTCACAGTGGGCTAATCCTGTTGGCGCGCCTCTGGCGCTCGAAGCTACGACTGTGCACATTTCCGCTTTCCCATCCAGCGTTCGAACTGCCGAAATGCCCGATTACGGGATTACAACAAATGCCAGGAAATAACAGAGAGTTGTGTTGTGCTATCGTCGTCGATTATCCGGGCCCCTGGTATCGTTTATTGGGCATCGCTCACCCTCAAATGTTGCTCAAGGCTTTGCTCGAGGATGCGTGTCCATTGACGACATTCTCTGAGCAGGCATCGCTGCGTTCCTGAAGATAGCTGCAGTAAGCGGCGAGGCGATCCGGGATCGCCTGATAGAAGATAAACTGACCGCGCCGGCGTGACGAAATCAAACCTGCCCGACTAAGAACGCGCAAATGATGGGAGACGGTTGCGGCAGAGAGCGTGTCGCAAGCCGCAAGTTCGCTGCAAAAAACCTCATTGCGGTCGGCAATTTGCCGGTAGATGCCCAACCGCATGGGATCTCCAAGCGCCTTTCCAATCGCCGCTGCTTCTCTTGCAGGTAACGTGGCCATAGCCTTTTGATGCTTGCAAGCTGCTTGCCAGTTCATCCAATTGCAAACAACTTTAATGCAATTTCCTTGAGAATCCCTATTCGCCGGTTTTTTTTGAATCTCGATGTTTCGATAAACATCTAAGAGGACATTTACAACGTACGTGCCGTGCAATTCTTCGCCTGTGATAAGGGGCAGGTCTTAACCCAAAACTAGATGACCTGAACGAAGGAGCGCATGGGGCGCTGGCGCCTACGTGTCTCTAAACACAAGCTTCAAGAACCAAGCTTTTAGGAAACCGGCTTTAGGAAACTAGGAGAAGAAATGCATTCGGGAGCAAGATATTTTGCAAAGAAAGAGATGGTATGGCCATTCTTGCTGTTCACCGCTGTGAGCGCCGTTGTCGGCCTGGCGACGGGATGCTCGAGCGCAGCGCAATCGCAGCAACAGCCACAGTCGCCTCCAGCGGTGAATGTATCGGAGGTGGTTTGCCGGCAGTTTGAAGAGACGGACGAATTTACCGGACGCCTCGGAGCCGTGAACACTGTGGAGGTGAGGCCGCGTGTTTCGGGCTACCTGGAGAGCGTCCACTTCAAAGAAGGCGCAATCGTTCAACGGGGCGACTTGCTGTTTCAGATCGATCCCCGTCCGTTCCAGGCGGAAGTCGATCGGCTAAGGGGTGAGTTGGCGCAGGCGAAGGCGCAGTTGGCCCGCGCCCAAAGCGACTTTCAGCGCGCGGAACGGCTTCATAACAACAATGGAATGTCCGCCGAAGAATACGACCGCCGGGCATCGGCAAGGGGAGAGGCGGAGGCGCACATCGCGTCAACCGAAGGAGCGCTTCGCGGCGCTGAATTGAACCTGGAGTTCACGCGAATCACTGCCCCGATTACGGGTCGCGTGAGCCGTGCGGACGTCACGGAAGGAAATCTGGTTGCCGCCGGTCCAGCGCAGGTAAGGCCGCTCACGGTACTGGTTTCGCTCGATCCGATTTATGCCTACTTTGACGCCGATGAGCAAACCTATCTTAAATACGCCCGCGTAGCCGGACACACTGGCTCACGCTCCCGTGAAATTCGCAGCAAAGTGCTTCTGGGCCTCGCCGATGAAGAAAGCTTCCCCCACACCGGCACTCTGGACTTTGTGGACAACCAGGTGAGTTCGACGACCGGCACGATCAGGGTCCGGGCGCGGTTTGCCAACGCAGACCTGGCGCTGACACCCGGCTTATTCGCGCGCGTCAAGCTCCAGGGCGGCGGCTCTTATCACGGGTGCCTGGTGAAAGACGAAGCTATCTCCACCGATCTCAATCAGAAGTTTGTGTTGGCCTTGGGGAAGAACAATGCGGCTGAGTACCGCGTGGTCAAGCTCGGGCCGATGCTTGACGGCCTCCGAGTCATTCGCGACGGCCTGCACGAAGGCGACGTGATTGTCGTGAGCGGCCTGCAGCGCGTGCGCCCAGGAGGCGCGGTCACTCCTACGCGGGTGACCATGAATGGCGCGTCCTGAAACGTGGCGCAGGAAGCCGCTCCGGCCTCTACCCAGACAAACGAAACAGAAAACGGCCGCGCAGGCGGCGTACGGCAATAATGCGAGATTTACGATGAAGCTTTCCAATTTTTTTATCGATCGGCCGATTTTTGCCGGTGTAGTTTCGATCATCATTTTTGTGATGGGCGCGCTTGCGTACTTGCGGCTCCCATTGAGTGAATACCCTGAAGTGGTGCCGCCGACGGTTGTGGTGCGGACCTCCTATCCTGGAGCCAATCCGACTGTTATTGCCGACACTGTAGCCTCTCCGCTGGAGCAGCAGATCAACGGCGTCGAGGGCATGCTCTATATGTTTTCGCAGGCCACGGCGGATGGCGTGATGACGCTGACCGTAACCTTTGGTCTGGGAACCGATCTCGACAAGGCACAGGTGCAGGTCCAGAACCGGGTGGCAACGGCCCTGCCGCGATTGCCTCCCGAGGTACAGCGCCTCGGCGTGACAACCGACAAGACATCCCCGGACCTGCTTCTGGTGGTCCACCTGCTATCGCCCGATAATCGCTATGACACGCTCTACCTGGCTAACTTGGCCGTCTTGCAAGTGAAGGACGAATTGAATCGTCTGCCCGGCGTGGGCAACGTGCAGATCTTCGGTGCCGGTGACTTCAGCATGAGGGTCTGGTTGAATCCCGACCAGCTAGCCTCCCATAGCCTGACGGCTACCGATGTAGTCTCAGCAATTCGCGAACAAAACGTACAAGTGGCGCCGGGAGTGCTTGGGGCTCCACCAACCAAAACCAACAACACTGCGTTCCAGCTTCTGGTGAATACGCAAGGGCGGTTGAGCAACGAGGAAGAGTTTCGCAACATTATCGTCCGCGCCGGGCGGGATGGCGAGATCACGCGCATTCGCGACCTGGGGCGCGTAGAGTTGGGATCGAGCAGCTACGCCCTTCGCAGCCTGCTCGACAACAAGACTGCCGTGGCCTTACCAATTTCCCAGCGGCCCGGTTCCAATGCCCTGGAAACCGCGCAGCAAGTGCGCGATACGATGGCGCGGCTGAAGAA
The DNA here is from genome assembly GCA_035295685.1 of Candidatus Angelobacter sp. Classification (GTDB taxonomy): domain Bacteria; phylum Acidobacteriota; class Terriglobia; order Terriglobales; family Acidobacteriaceae; genus Angelobacter. The sequence continues at coordinate 46,538 of DATGIO010000121.1, read as the reverse complement.
GTCCTTCCCGGAGGGCGTGGACTATAGTTTTGTGTACGACCCCACGGTCTTTGTGCGGCAGTCTATTGAGGCTGTCGGACACACGTTTGTCGAGGCGCTTCTGTTGGTGGCGCTCGTGGTGTTGGTCTTCCTGCAAACTTGGCGGGCCTCGTTGATTCCGCTGTTGGCGCTGCCGGTCTCGCTGGTGGGAACCTTCTCGGTCATGCTGGCGCTCGGCTTCTCGCTTAACACCCTCTCGTTATTTGGGCTGGTGCTGGCCATCGGCATTGTTGTAGACGATGCAATCGTGGTCGTCGAGAACGTCGAACGCCACATCGAAGAAGGCTTGTCACCCAGGGATGCGACGCGGCGGGCCATGGAGGAGGTAAGCGGCCCGATCATCGCGATTGCTTTGGTGCTGGCGGCGGTGTTCGTGCCCACGGCGTTCATCAAGGGATTGTCGGGCGAGTTCTATAAGCAGTTCGCGCTGACCATTGCGATTTCCACTGTTATCTCCGCGTTTAACTCGCTGACGCTCAGCCCGGCCCTGGCGGCTCTGCTCCTGAAGCCGCGCGATGCCAAGAAGGACGCGCTGACACGCGCCATCGACTTCGGCTTTGCCTGGTTCTTCAAGCCGTTTAACAAGATCTTCGCCAAAGCATCGTCCGGATACCGCAAGCTCGTGAAGCAAACGTTGCGCGTGAGCGCCGTTGCCCTGGTCGTCTATGTGGCGCTTGTGGGAATCACCGGCATCGGCTTCTCGAAGGTTCCAGCCGGGTTCGTACCCACGCAGGACAAACAGTACCTGGTCTCATTGGCGCAGTTGCCGAATGGCGCAACACTGGATCGAACCGAGGAAGTCATTCGCAAGATGTCCGATGTTGCCCTCCATCATCCGGGAGTGCAGAGCGCCGTAGCGTTTCCGGGCCTCTCGATCAACGGCTTTACCAATAGCCCTAACTCGGGAATCGTCTTTGTCACGCTCAAGCCGTTCGAGGAGCGCCGCTCCCCGGAACTCTCGGCCAATGCGATTGCCGGGGCCTTGAATCAGAAATTTGCGTCGATTCAGGAGGCATTCATTGCTATCTTTCCACCTCCTCCGGTGCAGGGGCTTGGGACTGTAGGAGGTTTCAAGCTTTATCTGGAGGATCGCGGAGGCAGCGGGCTGGAGGCTCTCTACAAAGAAAATGAGGAGGCTCTAAAGGCAGGCAATCAGACACCTGCGCTCGCCGGCCTGTTCTCCAGCTTCGACGTGAATGTGCCTCAGATCAATTCACACGTCAGCCGTGAAAAGGCTAAGACCTACGGGATCGCCCTGAACGACATCTTCGATACGATGCAGGTGTACCTGGGCTCCCTCTACGTCAATGACTTCAACCGTTTTGGACGAACCTATCAGGTCAACGTTCAGGCGGAGTCTCCTTACCGGCTGCATCCCGAAGATATCGTGCGATTGAAGACGAGGAATGCGGCCGGAGAGATGATTCCACTCGGGTCGGTTGTTACCGTGCAACCCAGCTATGGTCCCGACCGGGTCATGCACTATAACGGCTTTCCCGCCGCTGAGATCAACGGCGCGCCCGCTCCGGGCTTCAGTTCAGGCCAGGCGGAGACCGCAATGGCAAACTTGCTCAACGAGCGGCTTCCAAATGGCATGAAGTTCGAGTGGACCGAACTCACTTATCAGAAGATTCTGGCCGGCAACACGATGGTCTACATCTTTCCGTTGTCGGTGTTCCTGGTGTATCTGGTGCTGGCGGCGCAGTACGAAAGCTGGTCGCTGCCGCTGGTGGTCATCCTGATCGTTCCCATGACCTTGTTTTCGGCCATTGCGGGAGTCTGGCTATTGCATGGGGACAACAACGTGTTTACGCAGATCAGTTTGATCGTGCTGGTGGGACTGGCCTGCAAGAACGCGATTCTGATCGTAGAGTTTGCGCGCGAGCAACAGCTTGCGGGGCTCACTGCGGTCGACGCGATTCTGGAAGCGTGCCGTCTCCGCCTTCGTCCGATTCTGATGACGTCGTTTGCGTTCTCGATGGGTGTGATTCCGCTGATGCTGTCTTCGGGCGCGGGCTCGGAGATGCGGCAGGCCATTGGTGTTGCCGTTTTCTTCGGAATGGTGGGCGTTACTTTCTTTGGTTTGCTTCTGACTCCGGTCTTCTATGTAGTGGCCGAGAAGATCATCGAGTCCCGGAGCAAGAAAATCTCGGCAAACAGGGAACTTGTTGCCGTGGCGTCTACAGAGGTTGGGTCGTAATGAAGATGAAGTATTTTGGCACGTTCGTTTTATGTTTCGTCTCGCTATTGTTAGCAGGCTGCGCTGTGGGGCCGCACTATAAGGCCCCGGCTCCGCCCACGGTCCAGTTTCACTCTGCCGATCCGAGTCTGGTGAGCCAGGCGCCGCTCACTGGGCTGTGGTGGAAGCAGTTTGAGGACCCGGTGCTCGACTCATTGATGGATCGGACGCTGGCGGCAAACAACAATATCCTGATCGCGCGGGCAAGGCTGGCGGAGTCCAGAGCCGTGTTCGATGAGCGCAAGCTCGACCGCTACCCGGTTGCGCCTGCCGATGGCTCATACACTTATAGCAAAGAGCAGATTCCGGGGTTTGGAGACGCACGCCGTACGATCAACACCTTTCGCGCCGGGTTCGATGCCTTTTGGGAGTTGGACGTGTTTGGCCGGGTCAACCATGAGGTTGCCGCCGCCCGTGCCGGAACAGAGGCTTTCGCGGCCGATCTGCGGGACGTGCAGATAAGCGTGGTCGCGGAATTGGCCCGCAACTATTTTGAGCTTCGCGGGGCGCAGTGGCGCTTGGCGGTGGCGGAGCAAAGTCTTCTCAATCAGCGCGAGACTCTGCGTTTGACGCAATTGCGCCGCGACGCCGGGGTTGGCGAGGAACAGGATGTGGCGAGCGCCGCCGCCCGCGTGGCGGCGACCGAGGCGACAATCCCCGGATTTCAATATGAGGTTTCACGGGCCGGCTATCGGGTTGCGGTTCTCACCGGCGTTCAGCCTGGAGAACTGAAGGCCGATCTTTCTCCGAGAAACTATCCGCCCATTGCAAGGGCCCTGCCGATTGGCGATCCGGGCGAGTTGTTGCAGAGGCGTCCGGATGTGCGCGCCGCGGAGCGCCGCCTGGCTTCGGCAACGGAGCAGCAAGGCGAAACCGTGGCCGAGATGTTTCCCAAGGTCAGCGTTTCGGGTTTTCTTGGATTTCTGGCGGGAAGGGGCAATCTATTCGCCACCGCAAGCTCAGCGGCATGGTCGGTTGGCCCAACGATCTCATGGTCGGCATTCGATCTAGGACGCGCTCGTGCACGGGTTCGCGGCTCGAAGGCGGCTACCGACGAAGCCGTCGCAATTTACCAGGACACAATCCTGCGCGCCCTGGAAGAAACGGAAAACTCGCTGGCCAATTATCACACCCAACAGGCACGGCTGGTGAAGTTGAACGATCAGGCCCGCGAAAGCAAGCGCGCTGCCGATATTGCGCGGCTTCGCTACCGCGAGGGCGTCATCGACTTCCTCTCTCTGCTGGATGCCGAGCGAACTCAATTGCAAGCCGAAGACGGCGTGGCTGAGGCCGAGAGCGACGTTTATGTGGCTGTGATCTCCGTGTACAAGGCGCTGGGCGGTCCCATCGATCAGCAGGCGCAGCCTTAAGGGATAAGCATAGAATCTGTCTTCCTAAAGACCAGTTGGGGGCAGGCTAATACCCTGCCTTCAAATACTTCAAAGCTTGGCTGGCGATTCGTTTCAGCTATGGATGATATTCTCTTGTTAGTTGTTCAACCACACATTGGTGTAGGGCAATCGCATGAAAGCATCCCATTGATGTCCAATGGATGGGTTAATTCCTTTGAGACATAATCCCTGTTAAGTCACGATTGAGATTTGGGCGGGATTTCTCTGCCGCGCCGCTGGCGCTCCAATTTTTTATGCTCAGTTACCCACGGCTGCGCTACGCTTCGCCATGGGCTACCCTCTTGTCGCGCCGCTGGCGCTTGCAAACGTCGTGTGAACGCTTGTGTCGTCCAACTCGATTCTTTAAAAAGCCGAAGTATCACTTCTGATTCTTCCAACATACCTTCTCTTCTATTACTCCATTGACCTAAACCGGCCCAATGACGCAGTCGGAGCGGTTTCAAATGGCCGTTAGGCACATCAAAAATAGCGCAACCCGTCCAATATTTTTCACGTAATTGCCTTGCACATTGGTGGAAACTGGATCAAACTCAGCCATGAAACAAGTCCTGGCCGCTTTCCTACTAGCTGCTTTGCTCTCCACTCAGGCTGTTACCCAGTCAACTAGATCCCCCGCTTCATTAGACTCGAACAGACGGGACTCGAACGGACATGACTCGAACGGACGGGCCTCGGGCGGACACAAGCAGTCTCAGCAAGACCTATACGCTCCGCGACCGAAACCTGAAACGTACCGTGACGTGGTGGCCGCCAACAACCGTTTTGCTATCGATTTCTTCAAAGCCACCTTTGAGGAGACTCCGGACAAGAACATTTTGACCGCTCCCGCATCGCTCTCCTACGCGTTTGGTTTGTTGATGAATGGCGCGAGAGGCACGGGCCGCGACCAGATCGCCGCCGCGTTTCACTTAGCGGATATTCCTCCCGAGCAAATCAATCAGGGCAATGCGGTCTTATGGTCCATACGACAGTCTCATGAGGTCAAGCAGTCCGACCTGCAGCCATCTTCTGTAAAACATCCCCACGCGGAGTTCCTTGGAGAAATTGGGGCAGATGGACGCACCTTCCAGCCATACATCATGGCCTCGGCTATGTGGGTGCCGAATCATCTGTTCACGCCGAGTTTTCAGGCCATCAATTCCGGAGTCTACAAGCTCAGGCACTTTTCTCAGTTTCCTACGGCAAGCGCGATCAACGAATGGTCATCTCAAGTTACCCATGGCAAGATTACTGCAATCGTGGATGACGTAAGCAAGGAAGATTTCATTTTGGCGACCGTCACTTACTTTAATTCTCGCTGGGCGGACCCTTTTTCACCAGGGAAGACGCATGATGGCGATTTCACTCTATTGAGTGGTGAGAAAAAGCGCGTTCCTTTGATGGTCCAGGCTCGAGAATTCGAGTACCTCAGGGGGGATTCGTTTCAAGCGGTGACCCTCCATCTCCACGATGCGGCCATGATGATTTTTTTGCCTGACGAGGACTCCAGCCTGCAAGCTTTTGTGGCCTCTCTCACACCTGACAAATGGAGCGAATGGACCCGGCAGTTTGCGAGAAAGGAAGGTCATCTCGAACTGCCGCGTTTCGAGGTGAATCAGGAGAGAGATACGAAGTCGGTGCTAAAGAAGATGGGGTTAACCAGCCTGTTCTCGGATTATTCCACCTTTGTCCCTATGGTTGGCGCTCGCGGGGCCGTGCTGACCAGGCTCCAGGAGGGAGCTTCCATGAAGGTGGACGAAGTCGGAGCGGAGGTGACCTCTTACGGAGTCGTAGGCGGCGTAATCGGTGGAGTCTGTGGCAATTGCCCACAGCCAGAGCCATTCAAAATGATTATGAATCGGCCATTCTTTGTGGCCGTAATCGACACGAGGACGAATGAGACCTTGTATCTCGGCGGCATCGTTGAGCCGTGAAAGGAGCCAGCCCTTTCGCCTACAGAAAGTGAAACCACGGCTTATAGGTTGTCGGCTTCCGGGTTTGTTGTCTTATAAGTCCTCTTGGATGAATTGAGGGCTGAGGTGAACGTCAAGCTGGATGAGCGGTGAATTGCCAATCGCCTTAAAGCTGTGGATCTCGCCGGCCTTGATCACAAAAATATCGCCCGCGCCGCCTTCGAAGGTCTTTCCGTTGACCGTCCATATTCCGCGGCCTTCACGGATGAACTGAACCTCATCGTATGGATGGCGATGAGGCCCTGGGCCGGAGCCGGGCTTCCCGTGGAAGAGAAATACCGAAACATTCGTGCCGCCATGTTCAGCGCCCACGAACCGGTGCGAACTGCCGACGAAGGGCAAATCTTCTTGTCGAACGTGATGCATCGCTAGCTTCCTCCAGAATTGATTGGATGAATGTGGTTTCGATCCCGCTTAAGGAATGGTGCCTGGCCGCCAGCGTGCTGCGTTTATAATAGAGTAACGTCGTTTGTTCGAGAGATTTTGCTCATGTCTACTCAGACCATTGCGGTTGCTATGTCCGGGGGAGTGGATTCGTCCACTGTCGCGGCCATGCTCTGTGCCGAGGGGCACAAGGTCGTCGGGTTGACCATGCAGCTATGGAACCAGCGCCGCCTCGCGGGGCAGTCTGGAATGCCCGAGCAGGTCCAGGGCCGCTGCTGCTCGATCGATGATGTTTATGACGCTCGCCGGGTAGCCGAAGATCTGAACATCCCTTACTACGTAGTCAATCAGGAAGACCGGTTTGAGAACGACGTGATCCGTCCGTTTGTCGAAGAGTATCTCTCCGGAAGGACGCCGATTCCGTGCAGCCTGTGCAACAACCACCTCAAGTTCGATCAGCTATTGATTACGGCGCGCCAGATTGGGGCGGAGATGCTGGCGACCGGCCACTATGCGCGCTGCGAATTTGACGAGCAGAGAAATCGCTGGCTGCTGAAGCGGGCGGCCGATCCGGCCAAGGATCAGACCTATTTCCTCTTTGGGCTAACCCAGGAGCAGCTCAGCCGAACGCTCTTTCCTTTGGGGCACATGACGAAGCCGCAGGTGCGGGACGTGGCCCGGCAACACGCGCTGGCGCTCGCGGAAAAGGCCGATTCGCAGGAGATTTGCTTCGTCCCGGGCGGCGACTACAAAACGTTTATCGATGCTTATTTGGCGGAGCAGGGTGAATCTCTGCCCGATACCTCCGGGAAGATTGTCACAACCGAGGGCAAGGTTCTGGGAGACCACGCGGGCATCCATAACTTTACCGTCGGTCAGCGCAAGGGGCTTGGCGTGGCCACAGGAACTCCGCTCTATGTGATCCAGATCAATGGCGAGAAGGGCGAAGTCACCGTGGGCGGGAACGACGATCTAATGCACCATTCTCTCCTGGCCCATAAGATGAACTGGATTGCTCTTGATGCGTTGCGCGATCCCATTCGTGTGCAGGCCAAGATTCGCCACCGGCATGAGCCTGCTCCAGCCACAGTGGAGAATGCTGCCAACGGAGAGGTTCGCGTGACTTTTGATGACGCGCAACGCGCCATTACTCCGGGGCAGGCCGTTGTCTTCTATGACCATGACGTGGTCGTGGGCGGAGGATGGATTGCCGCAGTGGAGGCCTCCTCGTCGGTTCCTGCTAAGTCCTCAAAGGCCGCCTCATAAAGCCTGGTTTCTATAGGTCTGCTTTTTAAAGCTTTTGTTTCAGGGAGTGAAAGGGCGCTGATTTCGCCTTTAGGCGCGGCGCTCCTTACCCGCCTATTACGAGGGGAATTACCGTTGCCTTGGCTTTTCCGCCGATGATCTCTATTCTTCCTACGCTCACCGGCAGGTTGAACCGGCGTGGACCCGCGCTGCCCGGATTGAAATAAAGTACGCCGTCTTTCTCTTCCTGCTTAGGCTGGTGGGAATGTCCGCTGATCACGACGGAGAATCCCGCCGCGCGAGGATTTAAGTCGATCGCATTTACGTCGTGAATCAGAAAGAAATGCAGTCCGGCAAGCTCGATGACTTCCGTCTCCGGGAACTGCAGCGTCCACGGTTCCCGGTCCACATTACCCCGAATCGCCGTGACTGGAGCGATGCGTTGCAGGGCCGGAATGATTTCCTCGTCCCCAATATCTCCGGCGTGGAGAATGTGCTGCGAGCCGCGCAAAGCATCCAGAGCTTCCGGGCGAAGCAGGCCATGGGTGTCGGAGATTACGCCTACGATCATATTCCGGCCACAATACGGGAACGCGGATCCATCAGGTCGCGGAGCGCATCCCCAATGAAATTGAACGATAGCACGGCTAGCATCACGATCAAAGCCGGAAACAGCACCAGGTGGGGCGCGTCGAAAAGGTGGGAACGGGCATCGTTGAGCATCGATCCCCAACTTGCCGTTGGCGGCGGAACGCCCAGGCCGAGAAAGCTCATGGTTGCCTCCGCAAGTACGGCGCCGGCCATGCCGATTGCAGCCTGCACAATCACCGGTTGGAGAATGTTGGGCAGGATGTGCCGGGTAACGATACGCCAGTCGCTTGCGCCCAAGGCCCGCGCCGCCTCAATGAACTCCCTTTCCTTTACCGCCAGGACCTGGGCTCTCACGAGCCGCGCGTAGCCGACCCATCCTCCGATACAAAGGGCGAGAATCAGGTTCAAGATTCCGGGGCCAAGAAAAGCTACAAATGCGATGGCAAGTAGTATTCCTGGAAACGACAGGAAGGCGTTCATAATGATCACGTTGAACACCTTGTCGGCGACGCCTCCGTAGTAGCCGGCAATCGATCCAATGATCAGCCCAAGGGCCAATGATCCCGCCACCACGCTGCTGCCCACCAGCATCGAGATGCGGGCGCCATAAATCGTTCGCGACAGGATGTCGCGGCCAAGTTCGTCGGTGCCAAACCAGTGGGATGCACTGGGAGCTTGCAGGCGAGAGGGAAGATCGATGAGCGCCGGATCTTGGGGTGCAATCCAGGGAGCGAAGCACGCGAAGAACACGAAGATTGCTACGAGGACAAGGCCAACGGCTGCCAGCCGGTTCTGGCGTCCTAGCGACGAAACCGAAGTCCATGCCGAGGCGAATGTCACTGCAGCAACGATCATAAACCAGCCCATCCTACCTAGCGTTCACGATCGGGAACATTGGGCCGCGTATGGGTTCAGAGCTGGGTGGCAGTGAGAGCTAGGATTTGCTCTTGCGCGATGATTTAGCGGGCACCAGAAGGTTATTCGTTACCGAGAACACTCCGGACACGCCGTTCGCGCGGATGCCGACAATGTTCTTGTCTCCCTGGCTATCCACCGCTCCCTCCAAGGTTACATGGCCGCCGTCGACGATGATGTGGATCGGACGGTTTGATCCCACTCCATAACGCTGCAGGGGGCCGTATCCATAGATTGCTCGAAAGAGTTGGCGCCGCAGGCGATCGTCCATGGGCGAAGGTGGAAGCACATGAATTTCGTTCCTGACATGCTCGACGCCCTCGACCTTTTTTACCGACTGTTCGGCGTCATTTTTGAGTGTGGGATTGGCCACCGCGCCCAACAAGACAACGTCGTAGCCTTCAATTTTGAAGCTGAGTATGTCGAAAACGCCAAAATAAGGCAGCATGAGGAGCTTATGCCTGACTTCGCGCTCCACGCGCTCGTAGAATTTGGCCGACGGTTGCGCGTTATTTTGAGCCGGAAGATTGGAAGGTACGAGAAAGAGGCCCAGGCAAACAAATGCCACAGTGGATAAGAGTTTCATTGACAATTCCTCCTTCGCCCCCTATATCCTATTGTCAGTCTTAACCCGCGATTTCGACAATAGTTATGGCGACGGATTTCTCTGCCCGGCTAAAAAGCGCAACCTCCGAACTGCGAGACATCGAGAAAGAGCTGAAGCTGCAGGACAAGCCCGATGCTCAGCTTTTGCAAGCCTTTCGCGAAGCTCTGGACAACGCCCGCACCACAGCCTGGACCGTCAATGAATTGCAGAATGTGCGCCAAAGCGGAGCAAGCTCAAAGGCGCTCCAATCATTCCTGGCCGCCGAACGCCTGCGGCGTGTCACGAAGATGGTGGAAGACCTATGCGCCGCACTGGAAAGCGGGGAGATTGCCATGGAAACTCACGCTATTGAAACATTGAGCGGCTTTCTGGATACCCTGCAATCGCGGCTTTCGGCCTTAAATAAATAAGAGGATTTGGGGCGAAAGCCATCTTATATCGTTTTCAGCGATCTTGAGTCCTGCTCCCGCTTATGGCCGAAAACGCCTCAGTGGGTTTTCTGCCCACGCTTCGGCCTTTGCTCACGCTGCGTCTTTTGTTCACGCTTTGGTTTTTGCTCACGCTGGGGCCTTTGCGCGCCAGCAGCAGATCTCTGCGCGGCCGGTTGCGGAGGGCGCCGGTTTTTGAGACGGCGTAAAGATTCGATCTCTCTTGCAGAAAGCTTGCGAAACTGGCCAGGCTCCACGTCGAGTTGCAGCGGACCATAACCAACGCGCTTGATCTTCTCTACGTGATGGCCGATCTCTTCAAACATTCTGCGAATCTGGCGATTGCGGCCCTCAATCAAAGTGACCTCGTACCAGGGATTCGTCGCATCTTTAAAAAGACGAATCTGCGCGGGCGCGGTGTGAACCGCCTTCATGCCTCTTATGCCTGGTCGCGCACCGATACGAATTCCAGAACGAAGCTTTTCGATATTGTCTTCCGTCGCCTTGCCGCTGATTTTCACGAGATAGGTCTTGGGTACGTGAGATGCCGCGCGCGTGAGTTGATTGGCAAGCTCGCCATCATTGGTCAGCAACAAGAGCCCTTCACTCGCGAAGTCCAGACGGCCAACAGGATAAATCCGCTCTCCAACGCTCTGCATCAACTCCATTACCGTTGGACGGTGTTCAGGATCGGAGACCGTGGTTACGTACCCTTTGGGTTTGTTCAACAGAAAGTAGATATGGCGCGCTGCGCCCCGCAGCAGCTTGCCATCGACTTTGATGTGGTCATGCTGCGGGTCCGCTTTGGTTCCCAGCTCCGTGACCGTCTGGCCATTGACGGTCACCCTTCCTTGGGAGATCAGCTCTTCCGCTTTGCGGCGTGAGGCAATCCCAGCGGCAGCGATGATCTTTTGCAGGCGCTCCATCTCGGATGTACCTTTAGAAAGCACTCTCAACCCACCGGCCCTTCGGATGCCTTGGAAGCTGCGGCAGCAACGGTTGTGTCTTCCGTAGCATGAGATTCCTCCACAGCCGTTGGCTCGACATGGTGGGCATGATGAACTTCTTCTTCCGCCACAGCCAGTGGATGCGAATCAACAGACTGAGCCTCGACTGTCTGAGGCTCGGCGGCCTGGGGCTTCACGGTCTCAGGGGCTGCGAATTGAGAATCAGCAGGCGTCGAATCAGCGATGGTTGAATCAGCCTCCGGCGAATCGACAGTCGGGGAATCAGCTATATATGAATCACCCGAGTGCTGTGACTCGGAAGCATGCGACGGCTCGCTCGTATGCTCGGATGCGTCGAGCACGACTGGCGTTTCCAAAGGTTGGTTTGCTTCAGGCTCGCTTGCTTCTGCGAGAGAATCCATTTGCGCTTCAGATGGATGAGAGCTCTGCTCTTCCTGTGTTCTTTGGGTAGCCGTTTCCTCGGTGTCTTCTGCAGTGTCTTCCGAAGTATTTTGGGTCGTTTCTTGGGCGGCAGTGTCTTCGGCGTTTTCTTCGCCCGTATCCGGTACGCCGGTGGCATCGGCAATCGACACGTCCCGGGCATCGAACAACTCTGCTTGGCCCTGACCGGCGGCAATTTTTTCAAACTCTTCGATGCTAGGCAGTTCGCCCAGATCTTTCAGGCCAAATCGCATCAAAAAGTCTTTCGTCGTTTTGTAGAGCATGGGCCTGCCGACCACCGCTTTTCTTCCGGAGGTCGTAATCAATTTGCGCTCCAGGAGAGTACCGATCACTCCACCGGAATCGGCCCCGCGGATTTCGCTGATTTCAGGGACCGTCACCGGTTGTTTGTAAGCGATGACAGCCAGTGTTTCCAAAGCCTGAAGCGAAAGCTTGATCGGCGGTTTTAAGCTCTTGGCGAAGGCGCGTACCACATCGTGGTGCTCCGGCTTGGTCGACATGCGATATCCGCCCGCTACCTGACGGACTTCAATGCCTCGCTCCGGCTTGTCATATTCGGCGATCAGCTCTTCCAGAATCGGAGTCAAAAGCGTGCGAAGCTCTAGTTTTTCCGCTTTCTCCGCCGCTCGCTTTCCAGCTGGCCCCTGGTCCGGTGCAGCGCCCTTGTGCGATGGCTGTTGTTCGGTGGGCTGCTTTTCCGTTGGCGCAGTCTCCTGCTTACGTGCTTCTGTTTCTTGTGTTCCTTGCGCTTCTTGCTGCGCTTGCTCCAACTCCTGATTCACCGCATGCTGGTCCGCTGCCTGCTGCTCTCCCGCGTGTTCTGGAGTGGCATTCTCTTCCGGCCCGGTCCCGTTTTCCGAGGGCTGGTGGGCGGGCAGAGTCTTCAGAGCCAGCAAGTCTTCTTTGAGCAGCGCCGCCATGTGGTCGATACCAATCGGCTCTTCCGCCGCGTAAATCAGTGCTTCAAGTTTGGTTTTAATAATAGACATGAGATCGGTTTCGGTTACTTCCAGTCATCTAATTTCCAGGCGTCTATTTCCAGGCGTTTATTTCCAATCTTCTATTTCCAATCATCGCGAACCGCGGAGCCTTCTCCCAGAACGGTGTCGAACATTTGATGTTTCTTGATTAAGATATCGCCAAACACCCGCTCCTGGCGCAGGAGGACGGCCTGCAACCGCACCAGTTCCAGCAGGGCCAGGAAGGAAGAAACCAGCGCATGGCGGGAGCGGACATGCTGCAAAAGGCGCTTGAGGCGAATCGGTTTCTCTTCCATCAGCAAGCGCCTCCGGAAAAATTCGATCATCTGCCCCACGGTGACTGTTTCTTCATTCACCTGCAGAATCGGCCGGGTCTTTATCCGCTCAAGGATTTGGGAAAATGTGCGGACAAGATCGACGACGTCCGCTGCTAGTTCCGGCTCTGTCCCCTCCGCATCCTTGAACTCCTTCATCGAGGGATTGCTGACGACCGCGTCCTCAATCTGTTGTTTCTGCAGCAACATCTGCGCCGCGTTCTTGAATTTTTCGTGCTCGAGCAGGCGCTGCACCAGCTCTTCGCGCGGATCTTCCTGCTGGTCGGCGGGCAGATCCGGGTCGCGCGGCAATAGCATCTTGCTCTTGATGTGAATCAGCAGCGACGCCATGTAGATAAATTCGGCGGCCACGTTTACATCGAGCTGCTTCAGGCTCTCCACGTATTCGAGATACTGCGCGGTGATTCGCGCAATCGGAATATCGTAGATGTCGATGTCCTGCTTGCGAATCAGATCCAGGAGAAGATCCAGGGGGCCGTCGTAAATCTTGCCGACGCTTACTGCAAAGGGAAACTCGCTCGTCTGTTGCTTACCGGATTGGGAGGTTCGAGACATTGAAAAATCTTCTGATAGTTGATTCTTGCATTTCGATTGTGCAGACGGCTGGCCATGTTGGGCTCTCAGCACGCCTACGGGCGGCGGGCATTTATCGCTTGCCGCGTCTTATGGTCTAGTGATCTGTTGATCTAGCGCGACGGAGGCCCTTCTATCTCCACTGCCGGCTATCCCCCCTGCCGATTCGACATGGCGCTTTCAAAATCGGGCGCTAGTTTCATTGCCCGGCGCGCCTCCTGCATGGTCACTTCGGCCCGTTTCTGCGCTTTAAGCGATCCGGCTTCCAGAATTTCCCAGGCCCGCCTGGGGTTCTGCTCGAATTCCACGCGCCTCTCCTGAATCGGAGCGAGCATCTTCAACACCGAATCGGCTGCCCATCCTTTGCACTCAATGCACCCGATGCCGGCGGTTGTGCAACCTTCATACACCTTCTCATTAGTTTGCTTGTCGCTGAAGATCTTGTGCAAGGTGCCGACAGGGCAGTCGTTGGGATTGCCCGGATCGGTGCGCCGCACCCGTTTGGGATCGGTCACCATGGGCTTGATCTTTTGGCGGATTACAGGCTCCGGATCGCTTAGCAGAATGGCGTTGTTGTACGACTTCGACATCTTCCTGCCATCGGTGCCCGGGAGCTTGGGAGACGGAGTCAAGAGCGCCTGCGGCTCGGGAAAAACCTGTTTTCCATCGTTGTTATAGAACTGATTAAAGCGGCGCGCAATCTCTCGCGTCAGTTCAACATGTGAAACCTGGTCTTCACCAACGGGAACATAGCTCGCCTGGTAAATCAGAATATCGGACGATTGCAGCACCGGATAGCCAAGAAATCCATAGGTGCCAAGGTCTTTCTCCTTGATGTTCTCGCGCTGCTCTTTGTAGGTCGGCACACGCTCCAGCCATCCCAGCGGCGTAATCATGGAATAGAGCAAGTGTAACTCGGCGTGGTGTGGCACGCGCGATTGCACAAAAAGCGTACAACGCTCCGGGTCGAGTCCCGACGATAGCCAGTCGATGGCAATTTCCAGAATGCTTTGCTGAATGCGCGAGGTATCGGCATAGTCCGTTGTGAGAGCATGCCAATCGGCAATAAAGAAAAAACACTCGTACTGGTCCTGAAGCTTGACCCAATTTGCGAGCGCGCCAACATAGTGGCCAAGATGCAGCTTGCCAGTGGGGCGCATTCCGCTAAGAACGCGCGGACGAGGATTACCAATCTGACTGTTCATGGGTAATGAAGTCAACGAGGGCGAAAGCCTAACCGTTATCCAAGGATGTTATCACGCTCGCCCTATTTCGACTCCACTCCCGCCACTGCCGGCTGCGGTGCAATCGTCTTGACTTTCACGGGTTTGGCCGGGATGCCAACCGAAATCGTGAATGGAGGAACATCCTTCGTCGCAATGCCCATGGAGCCCAGCAATCCGTGCTCATGAACCCGCACGCCGCTCATGACGGTTGCGTGATAGGTAATGCGGGCCTTCGGACCGATTTCGGTTTTGGTATTGGTAACGATCATGCCGTCGTTGAGGTCATGCTCGTGAGAGTAGACGTTGGCGTAATCGGAGATCGAGGAGCCCTCATGCACCACGATTTCGCCTCGATCGTCGAGCAGGACGTACTTGTGAATTACGCAGTTGTCTTCCACGGTAAGGTTGTACCCGTAGGAAACCTCCACGCCATGGAAAATTTTCACATTCTTTCCGACATGCTTAAAGATGTGCCGAGCGAGCATGTAGCGAACCCTGAATCCCAGCCAGTGATTCAATCCCGCCGGAGAGCGGTCGAACATCATCCAGAACCAGATCAGGGGCTTGCGCTCGGTGTACTTTTGTCCATCCACGTCACCGTAATATTCGGGCTCAAGCGAGGTGTTGCGCGGATCGAAGTTATGAATCAGCGCCAGCTCAGACAGCGAGGCCGTGGGAGCGGGATCGGAATAGGGCTTGCCCAGGTAGAGCTCATGGAGAGCGTTGCGAACCACCGTACAGCGATGCTCGAAGTCACGGTTTGAGAACTGCTCATCAAGCTGCTGGATCCAATCCAGAAACTTCTTCTCAACGGCGGGCATCGGGCGTATGTCGCGATATTCGTACCGGGGCATTTCAGGCCTCAAAAGATTGAAGATTAGTGGAACTAACCATCATACAACGCCGGGAACTGTGCGTGCGGATGGAAATCGGACAGCTCTCCGCGCCGCGAAAAACCGCAATCGCAAATCCCCGATAAAATGGCGGCGCAAATAAAAGCAGTAAGAAACGGAGAAAACCCACTATGGCAAAAGTCGCGCTATTCGTCCGCCTCGAAGCAAAGCTGGGCAAAGAAGCCGAACTTGCGAGCTTCCTTGAATCGGCCTTGCCCCTTGCGCAACAAGAACCCGCCACAACCCATTGGTTTGCATTGCGATTCGACTATTCAACCTTTGGTATCTTTGACACGTTTCCCAGCGACGCTGGACGGCAAGCGCATCTCAACGGTCCCATAGCGGCGGCTTTGATGGCAAAAGCGCCCGAGCTTCTCTCGAAACCGCCATCCATCGAGCAGGTCGAGATCCTGGCTGCCAAATAGCAAGCTGCCAAAGAGCAAGGCGTCAAATAGTAAAGCGTCAAATATCAAAGCATCAAGAAGTAAAGCGTCAAATAGCAAGGCATCAAATAGTAACCCAGGCGGTCATCGCATCTTTCTTCCGCCTGCTCCTCTGAATCTTGTGCTTTCAGCCGCCGCTCTCATTCGTCCAGATTGAAAGACGGCGGCGGAAGCGCTCGGCCGCCCGAAAATCCGAGCGCGCTCAAGACTGATTGGCTTCGAACGGCTTGCTCGATGTTTCGATGTTCGATGGTTTTCCACCCCGTCATCTTGCTTTTAAGATGATGAGTGCGTTCACCACTTTTAATTTCAGGGAGACATCCGCATGGCCCAACCTGCCTCAGATTATGTTCGGCGCATCTTAAGCTACTCGCAAGGCAAAGATCCTCTACGCCTGCTGCAATCTACGCCTAAAAAGCTGGCGGCCCTCATCAAGGGAAAGAATCCCAAGGAACTCAAACGCAAACCCGCTCCTGGCAAATGGTCGGTCGCGGAGATCATGGCGCATCTGGCGGACTCGGAGATTGCAATCTCGTGGCGCTTGCGCCAAGTGCTGAGCACGAAGGGCGCTCCGCTTCAGGGCTACGATCAGGATGCGTGGGCCTCAACTTTTGGCTATGCGCGCCGCGATCCCAAGCGCTCGCACGAAAGCTTTCAGCTTCTCCGGGAAAACAATCTGGCCATTCTCAAGGGCGTCCCTCGCAAATTGTGGTCGAACCATGGAATGCATCAGGAGTTGGGCAAGCTGACCGCGGAGAATATCGTCCGCCTCGTGGCCGGCCACGATGTGAATCACTTGCTGCAAATTGAAGAGATTCTCAAGCGAAAACGGTAGCTGCTCGCGGTTGCACTTGAATGAAACGCGAGCCGCCGCCCTATTTTTGGACGACTGTTAGCTTGTGGTAGCCCACTGTGGCAATGTCGATCTTATTAGGCAGCTGAAACTCCGAATCAAGCCCGAGGTTGGGATACTTGGGCTTGATGTATTTTTCCACAAAAAATTCCAGCGCCATGCGCGGCACATCGATTCCGTCGATGGTCACGGTCCGGATATGCACCGTACCCTTGCCTGACCGCCCGGAGGCATCGGCTTCCACCCGAATGTTATGGATGCCATTGAAAATCGAGAGCAGGGGATTGGACGTTCGCTGGCCGGAGCGGATCTCGTCGAAGTCGACCGTCGCGAAGCCGGTGACCACACCCGTCTCTCCTTGAAACGAAACCTTCTTGACTCCCTGAGGAAGTTCGATCTGCCCTGCGGCAAAATAATCGTTGACCTCTTCTTCGGTCATGACCGTGGGCGCCTGATCGGGCTGCGCCCGCTTGGAGTTTTCACGGATGTGATCGAGCTTGCGTTGCATGGAGGCCGCCAATCGGTGCGTTTGCATTCCTTCAAGGCACGCGACACAGAAGAGCAAAAATAGAATCAGGCAGGTGTTTTTCATCGGATATGGGCGGATGTTTCTTGGACTGCGCCCGCCTCTGCTGTCTTTGGCGGGTTTGCAACCATCGGTTTGTCCAGACGTCCGGTGATGTGCCACTGCGTGGCCGCGCCGTTAACCGTCAGGTTTGCCTGATTGTCTGCCAGGGAAATGGTTCCGCTCATCTGATAGATGCGGTTCTCTGCTTTAAATTTGCCTGTGAGCAGCTTCAAAGTTCCGTGATTGAGTTCCAGGTTTCCCTGCAATGCTTGGAAGTGGGAAGGCTTGAGCGGGTCTTGGGTGAGAACGCGCGAGAGGCCGTTGGCGGCCAGAAATTCCGCCTGTCCGCTGGAACTCGCCAGCATTTCCGCCGCTGACTGTCCGGAGAAAACCACTGAGTAGCTCAGATTCGTCTTACCGGTTGCGGTCATCCAGGAGGCAAGCGTTGCGGATGAGGAGTCGGGCAATGCCACGTGATCGAGAGAGATGCCGGTGACGGCTCCACTTCCGCTATAGCGCACCGGAGAGGAACTCCAATCGACACGCCAGTTGCTTTGCAGAGAACCGTTGCCCACCTTTCCGCCAATGTGACTTAAGGTGAGTGCATGATCGGCGATTTCGGCGTGTGCCACGAATTTCTCAACCGGAACTTCCGCCAGCGTCAAGGTGTCGGAGGAAATCGTGCCGGTGGCGTGAAAATCGGGCAGCTTATCTCCTTCGGAAACGAAGGGAAGGTTCCATTTCTTTTCTGGCGATCCAAATAACGCGGCAAGATCGGAAGGGTTCAAAGACTTGGCCTGAAGGTCAAACTGCAACGGGCACTGAGCCGGAACAGAGCAGCCAAGCGGGCTGGTAATCGATCCGGTGAAGGCTACCGATGTGCGTTCAAACTCCGCGGTGATGTGGTTCAGAACCAATGACGAATCCGTCAATTGACCTTCTGCAGAAGAGAGCAGCAGATAATTCTTTAACCCGGCAATCGCGGCATTTACGTTGCGCAGGTGAACCGTTCCGGAGAGGTGCGCGGGCGCGAAATTCGCCCAAGGCCCTTTCATCGATAACTCGAAAGACGCAGTGCCAGTGGTGTTGGTCAACCCCGATGGGAACCCAGTGATCTTGCCCAGCTCCATCAAGCGTTCCAGAGGCGCGGTTCCTTTTGCCTGGAAAATGTAGTCCGTCCGCTTCAACGTAGCTTGCACCGTTGCCGGTGCGATCGCTCCCAGCTCCACTGAGAACGGATCAACGATCAGCGGCGAACCTTGCGCACTCGAGTCCGTTTTGAGTGCTTCTTTTCTGGCCGAATCCCTGGCCGCGGAAGCAGCGTCCTTGATTTCGAGATCGCCGAGGTGGAATCGAATAGGACTTACCTGAATTGGCTTGCCGGCTGCCGAGGAGTGAAGAATGAATGCCGAGGTCATCCCCACTCCATGCCAATCTCTTGCGCCCCCTTCGTGTGCGTGGAATGAAAAGGCGGCGTCCATCTCTCCTGTGGCGGTCAAATCATCGGGCAGGGTGCGCTTGGCATGACGGAGGACTGTGGCAACGGACGATAGCGGTACGCGGTTCGCCACCAGGTCAAGGTCATAATTTTGGGGACTTCCAGGAGACAGGCGTCCACTTACGCGCACAGCGCCCGGTTCGACGGGCAGGTTGCACTTGAAGTTCAGGAGTCCGTGATTGAAGTCGCCCTGGCAGCGTGTGTCGAGGTTCAGAACGTCGTTGCGCCCGATATCGAAACGGCGAAGGTTCTGAAGAGACCCCTCCGCCGTCAAATGCAGAGCTGAGAGCGGGCCCGCGAGCTGCGCGGTCAAATCCATGTTGCCGCGCCAGCCTCTGTCCTGGCCGAACATGAAGCTGGAAAGCTCGCCCAATTGGGCGTTGTGCCAGGTGACCTGCAGGGTGGCCGGCATCTGCTCCAGGGTTTGGGAGCGCCTTAAATCGCCTTCCACCTTGATTGTGCCGGTGTCGGTAAGGCTCATGTCGCTGCGTACTGGAAGCCCCTCAAGCCGGAAGTGCCACTGGTCTTCGGCGGCCAGCCAAAAGGCGAAATCGGTATTGGCCAGAGCATAAGGTTTTTTCTCGGGACCGATCTTGACGTTGATCCGTCCGGCATCCGCTTCAATGTAGGGAAAACGGGAGCGGTTCTCCGCCAGCTTTCTGGCAGTGGGCGCGGTGGGAATTTGCTCGGCTCTCACCAGGAGCGACTCCACGTTCCAATGGCCTTGCGCACGAACAAGGTTCAAGCTGGGAGGCATCTTATCCGTGGCGCTTTTCAACTTCAGGTTGGCGATTTCGAGCCTGCCCTGCCACAAGGACGTCAACCGCAAATCGGCGGTAACTTCACCGCACAGCAGCAGAGGCTCTGCGCTGAACGCTGGATCGTCCATCACTTCAAAGTCGTAAAGGTCGAAGCCGGGCCGAGGGAGCAGGCGGAAACTTACTGCCCCGATTTTTACAGGGCGTCCCAGGGCCGCGCTCAACGCGGAGGCTAGACGCTTGCTGAACCGCGACCCGTTGATGTTAGGTGGCAAAAAGATCGCCAGCGCGAGGACGATAAGAGCAGCAACAATGATCTTCCTACGCGAAAGCAAAGCCATTTAGCGCACCAATCTGAACATTCGCTTCCATCGGGTTTGTCCGAAGAAATTTAGGGCAACGTGAACGATGAATTTGACCCGCTCCCCCACGGACGTACGCTGGTATTGATCTTCCGGCGTGTCAAAGGACCAATAGATAAACAGCGGACGACCGATCACGTTTTGCCTGGGGATAAATCCCCAAAAACGGCTGTCGAGGCTCACATCGCGGTTATCGCCCATCCCAAAGTAGCTGTCGGGGGGGATGACAAGGTCGTCACCTTCAATGTGCTGCCTTAGAACGACGGGCCACTCAGGGGCGATTTCCCCCACGCCCTCCGGCCCAATCGCTGGAAAATCGTCCCGGTAGGGAACATAGCTATTTGGATTGTGCAGAGCATAGGGCTCGCTTTGCGCCTGGCCGTTCAGGTAGACGACGCCGTTTCTAAGATGAATGTGGTCTCCAGGAACACCAATAATGCGCTTCACCACGTAGAGGCCGCGCTCCTCGGGTGAGATAAAGACTACGATGTCGCCCCGCTTCACGTCCCGGTAGGGCATGAGAGGACCCAGGTAACCTGACCGAAGAGCCGGCGTTAGCCGGTCCACGAAGACGTGGTCTCCAACAAGCAGCGTTCTTTCCATCGACCTTGAGGGAATCTCAAATGCCTGGACAACGAAGGTGATGATGAAAAGTCCGGAGACCAGCACGCCGGCAATGCCGGATATCGATTCGGATGGCGTCTCTTTTGGCTTTGGCGGTTTTTCTTTTGTCTTCTTGAACAAGGTTTTTCCCAGGCACACGAGATTCGGCGGTTGGCCGCCCTATTTTTGTTCCAACCCTAACTTCTACCAGCTTCGGCTACAGCGGTCTTCGTTCTTAGCGATCTTCGTTTTTGCGATCTGTGTTTCAGCGAGCTTGATTTTTTAACGATCTTCATTCTTGACCATCGTAGTTCTTGACGATCGCGTTCTTTTGTTTCGTTGACGATCAAAAACGGAGTGCGTGGAGCTATTCGGCTCAATTCTGCTCTATCGCTCCGATTTCTCGTCGTTTTTCGACCTAGCGCCGAGGATCTGTCTGTATCGCCGAGCCGGTCATAACTGGCCCTAATCCCAGAGTTGTCGATGAAAATCTGCTTAGGTTCCTAGGGCCGTTTCGGGCAAAAACGTGTATCCAGGAATTGCAACCTGGGCCCGGTTCTTGCGACAAAAAAACTCCGCACAGGAAACACACGCGACGAGATCCATCAACCGCTGGAAACGCTATAAGTCTATCACTATGATCGTGTCGAAAGGCGCAAAAGCAGGCATCGCTTCTAAAGCGGAGGAATGACCTTCGAGCATTTGATCGTTTGATCGTTTGATCACTTCCATCAACTGATCAGAAGATCAGATGGGTTCGATCCAAAGGTCAAAAGATACAAAATCAGGGCGGTTACGGAAATCAATTCGTCAGTGCACGCGGCTGAAAGTTCGTCCCCATCGGGCGGAATCCCAGATGCGGGTGAGAATATGCGAAGAGAGAGCCGGCTTGGCGGCATCATCGCTCTCTTCTTCCGAGTTGTGGCGGAGTGACAGATAGATGATGAGAGGCCGGCCGACGATGTTCGCGCGGGGAACGAATCCCCAGTATCGGCTGTCGAGGCTATGGTCGCGATTATCGCCCATTACGAAATATTCGTTGGGAGGCACGATCAGTTCGCCATGGCTGAGATATCGTTCAAGCTGCGAGCGCCAATGGATATCGGTGTTCTCGCTGAAGTCGTGGCGCGCGGAGGGAAAGTCATCGCGATAGGTGTCCTTTTCCTCGGAATAGAGTGCGTAATTTTCCTTCAGAGGATTGCCGTCGATGTATACCGCCTTGTTGATAAGGCGTAGATGGTCGCCGGGCAAGCCAATCACGCGTTTTACGAAGTGTTGCGATGGGTCCACCGGATAGCGGAACACGACAATATCCCCGCGCTGAATGTTTCCCACGGGTAGAAAACGGGGCGCAAGACTGCTTTGGGCGAAGTGTATTTTGTCGACAAGCAGGTAGTCGCCGACCAGCAGGGTCTTTTCCATGGATTCGGAAGGTATCTGGAAGGCTTGGACAACAAAGGTAATCACAAACAAGGCGATGACGACTGTAGAAAGCACCGACTGGATTATGCTGGGCTTTGGCCTTCGATTTTGCTCTTGCTCCGGTAACGGTGAGGTCATGCGTTACGCGCTTCACCTTGGGCCGCCTGGGAGCGCAGGTAATCCAACGCCTGCTTGGCAGCCAACTGCTCAGCTTTCTTTTTGGTTGCGCCTTCGGCACGGCCTATATACTCGGGCTTTTCCTGCCGTGGCTGGGTGTAGATTCGCGCCTCCACGGTAAACGTCTTACGGTGGTCCGGGCCTTCTTCCTTCACTGTCGTATACACCGGTTGCGCCCGTCCGCTGGATTGCAGGAGTTCCTGCAGTGCCGATTTGTAGTCTGTAAGGCTGAAATCGGCGGCATTCTTGTCTTGGATGCGCTCCAACTCCGGTTCGAGAATCTTCCGGATGATGAAATCCCTTGTCTTTTCAAAGCCGGAGTCCAGATACATGGCGGCGATCACCGCTTCCAAAGCGTCGGAAAGCAGCGCAGATTTGGCGCGGCCGCCGCTGCGTTCCTCGCCTCTCCCAAGGCGCAGGTACTTGCCGAGTTCCAGCTCTATGGCAGCTTTCACCAGATGGCCGGCGCTCACCAGATGGGCTTTGAGTTTGGAAAGCTGGCCTTCGTGAAAGCGAGGAAAGCGCTCGAACAGAAGCTGGCTGGCAACCATGCCTAATACTGCGTCCCCAAGAAACTCAAATTGCTCGTTATCCAGCTTTTCCTGGCTCGAGGACTCGTTTCCCCCCGCCTTTGACTCCTCGTGCGCGTGGGAACTGTGAGTCAGAGCCCGCTCCAACAGATCGGGGCGCACAAATTCATGATCGAGCACCGTTTGTAATGCCGATAGGTCTTCTTTGTTCATACTAAAAGCGGCTACTCTGGAGTCTTTCCCGGGGGAGGGGGCTCCATGGAAGCCGGTGACGGCTTTGTAGCTTTCAGCAGCAATTCTTTTTCGTCCCGTGCAAGGGCGGCCAGATCGGGATTGGAACCGGTGTTCTGCAGAGCCCGATCGATCGAGGCCAACGCCTCGGAATACTTCTTCTGGCCGTGTTGAGCGAGAGCCAGGTGGTACCAAACCAGCGGATCCGGCTGGATGCTATTGAGGTCGGCTGCGGATTTGAGATCTTTCTCCGCGCCAGCATCGTCCTTGTTCTTGAGTTCCATCATGCCGATAGCCGCAAAGGCCATAGATCGCACGGTGTTTTTATATGCGCCGATCTGCTGGGGCGAGGCCCCGGCAGGAGGAACAAAAGAGGCATCCACCGTTTCCAGCGCGTGGTGGCCGAACTTCCTGATCTGTGAAATTTTTTCCTGCCGGTCGATATCGTCGTCGCGCAGGCTGTCCGCAAGAATGGTGGCGGTCAATACCAGGGCCACGGAGTTATCGGGATCGAGCGCCAACACTTTTGTGCTCATCGCCAGCATCTTGCCCGAATTGTTCTCCATTTGATATTCGTGCATGGCCTTGGAATATAGGTAGCCGCGCAACTCGCTATCGGGATACTTGGCGTCAAAGTCGGAGGCTGCCTTTTCCGCGGCTTGCCCTCCATTGGTTCCGTAGGCTGCGTTGTAATCCTCGTATTCCTGCTGGGTTTTTGCATGCGGCGTTGGTCGCGCCGGCTGCCCTTGAATGGTGGCTAACCCGGAAGGCGCCGTCGAGGGCTGGGCTAGCTCCGCGGCTCTAGAGGCTTGTGGGGCGCCCGCTAACTGGGCTAAGGCCAGCGCTGATCCGACGGCTACGGTTGCGAGTTTTTTCCCGAAGATCGTGTGTCCCACTTTAATGGGGCCTTTGTGGTGGCGCGTATGGGCTGGCCAGGCCCTTTTCCGCCGCTGCCTTGGTGTCTGGAGTAAAGTCCCCCGCATCGAGCGCTGCGCGATAGTGCTGAAGCGCCTGATCTCGATTCTCCTGAATGTCGAAGATCCTACCCAGGTAAATGTGGCTCCAGGCAAGCGTCCGGGGATCGTGGGCCAAATCCACGGCCTTTTGGAAGTAGCTCAGAGCCGACTTCATATCGCCCGAGAGGGTAGCCGAGCGGGCCAAGATAAACAGGGCGCGGCCTGGATCTTCGGTGCTGTTGGGATTATTCAGCACCTGCAGAGCCAGCTTCTGCGCGCTTGCAGGGTCTCCGCTGCTGAGCTGTTGCTCGGCAACGTCCAGGAATCGCTGCTCATGCATGGCATGCTTGGACGCGCCCACAACCTCGGGAGTCACCTTCGCCGCAAAAACCACATCCCTGACGCGTTTTCTCTCCTGGTCCAGGCTGATGTTGTAAAGAAGGTTGCCGTAAGCGTCTTTGAGCCCTGTCGATTCTTTTTCAAAGTTCGCCAAAGCATCGTAAAAATACTTGGTCAGGATGAAGCCTTCCTCCATAGAGTGCTGCACGTAGTTGCTTCTTGCGGCGGCGTTGGACTTTGCGTCAAACAACGTGCGCGCCTCAATCGCTCGAATCAGCGATTCGTTCACAAGCAGCGACATGTCGAACCGGTACGAGGCGTCCAGAGGCGAGCTTTTTACAAGCTCCGCCAGCGGCTCAAGGCGCTTCAGGTTGGCGGCATGCCTTAACGCCATAGGATCCAGAACGTAGTGAAGATAGGTGTGCCGCACTTCTTCCAGACGCAAGGTCGACGCGGAGCCATCTTTTCCGGGAGCCACCACCACGTAGTAATTATTTTCGTAGTTGCGGGCATTGATCTGCCCTGGGGAGAGCATGGGCTCCAGGTAAATGACAAACCGTCGGCCAGGCTCATTGCTGAACGGTAGCTTCAGGTAGAGGTCCATCTGCCTGATGGCATCCGATACCTGGTCGTGAAACTGGTCTACCAGCCCATTGTATTCTGCGCGATGGCGCTGCCAGATCTCGTGCATTCCGGTCGCTTGATACAGCTTTTGCAGCAGCGGGATCATGCCCAACACATGGGCTGCGTCTGGAGGCAGATCGGCTTCCAGCAGGAGCGGATTGAATGACGGCGGCGAGCCCAGATCCAGCCCTAACGAGAGATATTGCGAGGCATCGAGGGCGACGTCGACTGGCTGGTGCTCCAGCTGGAACTGGCAAAAATTGTTTCGGGCTTTAGCGGCTTCCGCGGATTGCTGGACCGCTTTTTCCATATCGGCGCGCACCGCTTGCCGCACCGGCATGGAATTATCCAGGCCAGCGTTGTAGCCACAGCTATTGAGAGCGGCCGTGATGCTAAAAAGGGTTTCGCTGACTTCGAGTTGCGCCTTCGTAGACTGCGAAGAGGAAATGGTCGAAAAAACTGCAATCAGCGGACAAATAAGCAAAAATTGGAACCTGGACTTCAGAAATCCCTCCAGATTTGCGGGAAACTTAAGTTTAGGCCAGGGAATCGGCAGGGGTCAATCGGGCGATTGACCCCTATCCGTAAATTTTACCCTTTTACGTTGACCCGGGAGAACGAAATAACCGCTTTTCCGGGAACCGGCCGCCCAAAGGACTGCGCCGGAGCGAAAATCGTGAATAGCAATGCTCGGTTTAAATAAGAGCGAACCGCATCGTCATCCTGCCCGGAGATAATGTGATAATTCTCCACCCTCCCCGCGGCATCCACATACGTTTCAATCACTACGCTGGAGTCCAAGGAAACCCGGCCATCGTCGTAAGCTGAAACCTCCAGGCTGGGCGGAGCCAGCTTGGGTGGAATAAATAGGTTGGTCGGAACATCATCGGCACCGATTTGTACCGGAACAAAAAATCCAGTGATGACTCCGAAAAAGAGAACGGCCGTGAAAATACCTGCCGTAGCAGGGAACATAAACGCGTTCAGCGTATTTTCCAGCCGCACGAAATAACTCATGAGCAGGCCGCGCAAGCTTCGGGAACGCTCCCGCGACACCGCAACACGAATTTTCAGCGCCAGATCCGGAGGAGCCTGCTTGCGGCCCAGGGAAGAGACCAGCAAACGGGTGCTTTCCATCGAATTGTATTCCGATTGGCATGTCGCGCATTCACCGATATGCTCGGTGACCGCGTGCATTTCTCCGCCGGTAACAGCACCGTCCAGATATAGGGGCAATAACGGACGTGCCTCTGTACATCTCATTGCTTTGCTGCCTCCACTACTGCTTGACCGGGGTTTCGCGCGCTTTTTGACGGCACGATGCCCGAATCCGCGCCCAACTGCTCCACGAAACCTTCTAGGCGCTTCTTCAATGCATCCCGGCCCCGAATCAGGCGAGATTTCACCGTGCCCAGGGAAACCTGAAGCACGTCTGCAATCTCTTCATACGAGAGTCCTTCGATATCCCTCAATAACAGGGTCGTTCGGAAAGGCTCGGGGACCTGTCTTAGCTCACTTTCCACACGAGAGCGAATCTCTTCATGGGCGAGCATTTCAAAAGGGGACTCTCCTGGATCGATCAAGGTTGCGGCAATCGAGAACGAAGCTCCTTGTTCGTCCTCCTGCCCCTCCATGGAGGTCTCCTTGCTCTTGTGGCGGAACCACCAGCGGCGCTGATTCGATGCTTCATGAATCGCGATCCGGTACAGCCAGGTTTTCAGGCTGGACTCGCCGTTGAAGCGTCGTATCCCTCGGAAGACCTTGAGGAAGACTTCCTGGGTGGTATCCGCCGCATCCAGGGGATTGTTAAGGATGCGGTAAACCAGGCTATAGACAGGTTGGTGGTAGTGCGCAATCAGCCAGTTGTATGCCTCCTCTGAGCCGGCTTTCAGTTCGGCGACAATGGAAGCTTCTTCAACTCTTCCGGCGATTGCAGTGGCAATATTGCCCAAGGTTGCTGCTCCCGCCATTTTTCTCATGGCGTCACCCCAACGTTATCAAAGATTTAAGGGGTACTACAACTATCCTCGTGCCGCAGGCCGCCGTAAACCTCCACATCTCAGCGGTTCCTATTACACTTAGACGCCACTCTTGGAATGAAAGTTCCTGAATTTCCCACTTATTGAGACGAAACCGTGGCGGGAGCGGCTGCCGGCACTTTCTTTGTGGTCTTCTTCACCTTTTTAGCCTGGGGTTGAGTGGTGTCGTCGACTACGATTTTTTTCGGGGGAGCGGGTGGCGTAGCCGCTTGTTGGGCCTGGGCCGCTGCCGCGACTGCCGCCTCTCTGGCCTCTGCGGCTTGTGCAAGCTGCTCTATATAAGTGGACAGCTTCTGCCGCACGTTGTCGAGGGCGTTGACGTCGGCTTCCATAGGCTCATACTCATCCTTTTTGCCGTAATTGGCCGCTGCTTCCGTCAGCGAGTTCATGAATTCATAAAGGACATTCATGTTGTGATAGAGCTTGAATGCCTTAGAAACGCTATTGGGAGAAGCTTGCAGGTCGGTAATCAGGTCGGGGATGGCGTTCGTCAGGTTGCGCTGTAGGGACTCGGAAACCTGTTGCATCTGCTGTTTCTGGGAGGTTTCCGTTTTCCACCGGTCGACATGGAGCCGACCAATGTCTCGATTGGCGGTCTGCGCCGCTTGTTGGACTTCGGCGGCGATGGTGCTTAAATCCGGCGTTTGCTTTTGGGTGGTGTCTTTTTGCAAGTTGTCTTGGGGATCCGAAGAACTTTGTACGGATTGGCCCTGCGCCGGCGCATGAAGAAAGAACACGCAGAGAAAAAATGTCAAGGTTGCCAAAGCGATTTTCATTACAACTCCTGGGATTGGGGGCGTCCGCGGGACATTAGCTTGGCAAAGTCAAAGTCACTGGGACAACTTCTTGGATGTTCGAGGTTGGGTAAGCCGCGAAATGTTTTCGCAGACCACCCATTCCTGCAACGCAAGAATCTCTTAACGTAAATTATAAAGACACGCAAACGCATTTAGATGGCAAGATCGGCTAATAGGTTCGTCGAGGGGAAAGCATATTTTGAAGAGGCAAAAAAATGGACTACGAGGCGGCGGCGAAAGCGCTGCGCGGCCATGCGAAGCCGGTAAAAATTGAAGTCTACAGAACGTTTTTCAAGAACAGCCAGGAAGATGTTTTCGTGGGGGTGAATGTCCCCGCGACCAGGAAAGTGGCCAGGGATTTCCGTGAACTCCCACTGGCGGAAGTACATAGGCTCATGCGGTCGAAGGTTCACGAAGAGCGATCTTTGGCGAATGAGATTCTGCGCCTCAAGTTCAATAAAGGCGACGATGCCGCTAAGGAGAAGATTTACCAGTTCTATGTAAAGAACCTGCGCCACGTCCGTGAGTGGGACGGAGTCGATGGCAGCGCGCCCTACATCGTTGGTCCCTACCTCCTACGCCGCGATAAAGGCCTGCTCTATAAGTTGGCGCGTTCTTCTCGTCTCTGGGATAGGCGCATCGCCATTGTTTCAACCTTGGCCTTTATCCGCGAAGGGCAGGTGGACGACACCATGAAAATAGCCGAAATCCTTCTCCAGGATGAGGAAGACTTGATCCACAAAGCAGTGGGTTGGATGCTGCGCGAGGCGGGGAAGAGCGACCTTGCGGCTCTCAAAAGGTTTCTGAAGACGCACGGCTGCAACATGCCAAGGACGATGCTGCGCTACGCCATCGAAAGGTTCTCCAAAGAGGATCGCCAGCGATATTTGCGCGAGACCCGCCCGATTTCGTGATGTCGTGCCCAGACGCCAGAAGCGAATGAGTAGAACATCCATTTCGATTTGACGATTTGGCAAGGTTCAGATGACAATAGATTTACTACTGTGGGCCTGTGGCGCAGTTTGGGAGCGCGCTTCCATGGCATGGAAGAGGTCGTCGGTTCGATCCCGACCAGGTCCACCATAAAATCAACAACTTAGCAGACCCGCCTCTTCACCCTTGGCCGGAAATTTCAAGAAGCCTCCGCCTTTGCTGGTTTCAGCCTCAATTCCTGGTTGATCGCCGCCACCGTTGCTTTCACGCTTTCTGGAATCTCCTGCATGTAAACATCGGTGGTCGTTGCTAGCCGTGAGTGCCGCAACAGGCTTTGGATGTCTTTGGGTGTCCCTTTCTTTTGACCGAGCGTTGCAATCGTGCGCCGGATCACTTGAAAGGTGAGTTTCGGAAGCCCCAAATCCCGGCCCAACTTCCTCATCTTTTTCCGATAGTTCTGCGGGTCAATGAAACCGCCCTTTCTGAACCGATTGGAGAAGATGAAATCCTCGGGCTTCGGGTGCTTCGATTCCTGCCGCCACATCCAAAGATCATCCGCCAGTTCCTTGGGAATATGCAGGGGACGCAGCGCTTTCCGGGTTTTAGCCCAGGTGCGAAGCTCGCCCCGGTACACCGTTTCCCGCAGTTCCAGCAGGCACTCGTCATGTTTGAAGTCCCGCCAGCGAAGCCCAAATAACTCACTTGGACGCAGAGCATTGGTCATGTCCAGTTCGAGAATCAATCGGTCCTTCAGAGTCAACTTCGCCAGCACCTTTCTAGCTGTTTAGTCCCGGCATTTGATGGTGCATTCTTATCCAGAGGTTGGAAGGAGGCACTGTGGGGCAAGTTCTACACCGGGGCGCCACAACGACGGAGGCGATCCGTCGAGCGATACAACATAGTCAAGAGAGTCTGAGGACGCTGGCTCGTCGGCATGGGATCAATCCCAAGACCGTAGCTAAGTGGAGGAAACGGTGCTCGGTAGTCGATCTGCCAACTGGGCCGAAGCAGCCTCATTCCACCATTCTCACTCCTGAGGAAGAGGCCATCATCGTGGCATTCCGCAGGCATACACTGCTACCTCTGGATGATTGTCTCTATGCTTTGCAAGCAACCATCCCGCGCCTGACGCGCTCTTCGCTACATCGTTGCCTAGCGCGGCATGGGGTTAGCCGACTGCCGGAAGTGGAGGGCAGCAGAAAGCCCAAGAAGAAATTCCGGTGCTATCCGATTGGCTATTTTCACATCGATCTGGCTGAGGTGCGCACGGCTGAAGGCAAGCTCTATTTGTTTGTGGCCATCGACCGCACTTCCAAGTTTGCCTTCGTGGAACTGGTGGAACGTGCCGATATGAGGGCGGCCGCAGCCTTTCTCCCTGGCACTGATAGCAGCCGTTCCCTATCGGATCCATACCGTGCTGACCGACAACGGAATCCAGTTTGCTGATCTGCCCAAGAATCGCCCGGGACCAACCGCTCGTTTCCGTGGGCACCCTTTTGACAGGGTTTGCCTTTGGCATGGAATCGATCATCGCCTGACCAAACCCAATCACCCTTGGACCAACGGACAGGTCGAACGCATGAATCGCACCATCAAAGAGGCCACCGTTCACCGCTTCCACTATGACAGCCACGCTCAGCTTCGCGAGCACTTGGCTGATTTCGTGGCAGCTTACAACTTCGCCCGAAGACTCAAAACGCTTGCTGGCCTTACCCCTTATGAATTCATCTGCAAATCCTGGCAAAAAGACCCCGACCGATTTACTCTTGATCCAATCCATCAAATGCCGGGACTAAACATCTAATAAACCCCGGCCTCATCTCTCTCCTTATTGCTCCTTCTTAGGCCGTGGGTTTTATGATCACGCCGACGACAGACGGAAACAGATAACCAATCACTAAAAATTGCCGTGCTCGAACATGTGTCGACGCTGGGCTCTGACAGCTCTATCTTTTGTTGTGCCTGCCCGCTTCCTGGCTCTGTCGATGCGCCGAACAGCATTCTGGTCTTTCGCGCGGAACGCGGCGAGCTGCGCGACTGTCAGTTCTGTAAGGCTATGGAGACTGTTGATCACGTCCGAGGATAACCGCATGCATTCCTCACAGAATTCGGTGTGTTTCATACTTTGATAGGAACCTATGTTGGAGGTGGACGAATATGCGCCAAGTTGCGTCGCTTTCGGCCTGGGCATTGCGTAGCGGCATACGCCTGGGTACTCTCGACAAAGACAAATAGGAAACCTTCGCTTCATTTGACTTCACCCCGGCCCCTCCGGAAAGGAGGCCGGGGACCTTTGATCGAGCAACCTCGTACATTCGATCTCGCACATTCCCCCAGTAAGTAAAGGGCCGCATACCTGAGCGGCCCCTTTTTATGTTTTCAATTAGCGGATAGTCTGAGGTGAGGAGAACGCAGAGGGAAAACATGCGGCAGGATCGTTAGCCTTCAGGGTCACCATCATGCCCTAAAAGGATACGGGTACTCCCGCGCCACCTTCTCCCCCCTCGAACTTAGAAATGGCGTCCCCACTTAAGAGACGCCACGGTCATGAATATATGAATAAAAGGCCCCGCAACGGGCAGGACGGTGGGCCACAGCTTCTTGGTGAAAGGGTATTTCCTCCTACCCAATTCAGTAGCTTGAAACAAAAAAATCGGTCAAGCGGAAACACGAACCTTCAACTATTGGATTCGTTAATTCATCGCCCCAGGCACCGCACCATTAACCTTCAAGAGCATCGTAAAGTGCACCGGGGTGAAATCCGATGATCGCTTTGCCGTCTATGACGATGGTCGGCGTTGTTTGACTCTCGTAGGTTTGAAGGAGTTCCAATTGTGCTTGCTCGTCGATGCTCACATCTTTGACCGTGAATTCAATTCCTCTGTGGGATAAGTAATTTTTAGCGGCCTTGCACATGGGTGAATTTGGTTGGATGTAAAGCACAACAGTCTTATTTGGGGACATGTTTCACCTGTTCATTGTTCACTATTGGTTGGGATCGATTGCCCAAATCTTCTCACGCGTGAGCAAAAAATACCATCGCTCAAATCCCAGCCTTGTCTGCGCTGCCATTCAACCGTCCGCGCAGATATCCGATGGTTTTCTCGTGATCGGTTCAACGACTCCCAAAGAGCTGCTTTTAGCGGATATTCTGATCAGGGGATGAGGGAGAAAGGGAGAATGCCGCGGAGTCTTGAACCTTAATCGACGGATAGTGCCGCGTTTGCAAAGCATTCAGGCTATGGCCTGCCCTGCGAAAAAAAGGAAAGGAGGGCAGCGAAAAGGCCCGCAGATTGGAGAGCAGAATCGCCGTCCACTGCAGGCCATCTTTTTTGAATATATACAGTCAACTCTTTCGCCTTTGGCGATGCTACGGGAGGCGAGTTCGATTTCCGCATTCTCAAAATAAGCCAGCGCGTCGGTCGCAGACTCTTCGAGAAACCAAATGCGACGAAATGTCTCCGCTGAATTTCTCAGTGCAAATTGGAGACTGACTTACATGACGCGACGACGTTTGCGACACTTCCACTTACGACACCGGAACCAGCGCACAGAACGGCTTGGCCAGTTTGGTTGTTGTACACCAATGCAGCCGACCCGCTGCCGTTTGCCACACCTCCGCTACCCTGGATCGATAAACTATTGTCGGATCCGGCCGTGGGCGTGACGCTCCCGATGGACGACGCACTGCAGGTACCGATCGGTTCCTGCCCTCCGCCGCCATTTGGCACGATACTGTTGTTAGCGCAAAAACTGATCGCTCCAGTGGACTGGTTGACGGATATCATGCCAAATGCAGTTTGTGCCGTGGTGAAGACAGGCGTCGTTGCAATCGAACCTTGAGCTGCGACTGTAAACGACGAAAGATGCATAACGCCAGCCACGATTGTCAGGATGCCAAAGATGCCGGCGACGAAGCAGAGTTTACGTTGCATTCGAAAATTTTCCTTTATTTTGTTTTTTGAACGGCGAAGCACTTCCCGCAAAGGTTTTCTCTCTCCAGAATAGCAAAGAGACGGATTACACTGTGCGCTTCTATCCGATAGTGAAAAGGTGCATCGATTCGTTACAAACTTTTTGATTTCGCGAGATTATCCGTTCCGCACCGCGCCGCTCTGTGTATCTGTGTAAAAGACGAGGAAAATTAACTATTGGCGCGCTTCCGATTCCTTGAAGAGCCATCCAGTTTTGTCACAGCCAATTGTTCTCTCAAGTTCGTCGGCATTCGGTATCTTGCGATACAGCTCCATCGATGCCCATTGATATAAATCGGGCTTGTAATTGCATGCGAAGCGCTCCTCAAATAGCTTCATGTTGATCGCGGAATATCCGAGAAAAGACAGCAATCCTTCGACGCTTTGATATCGCTGCAAGGGAGTGGCCTCCGGCCGAAAGAAATCCTCGTACACAATCTTATATGCAGAGATTTGGTGGGTATCCATATAGGAAAGCCAAGCTGAAACAGCTTCGGCATCGTGCAGGATTGCATCTCGCACCCGCTTTGGATCCAGCGGTTTGAACTGTAACCTAGAGACGCGATATTCGAATTCCTCTTTGGCGCCAATCCAATAGTTGATTTGCCGGCAGATAAAATTCGAAATGAAACGGCGAAAATAATTGCGGCGAACCAGGGCAACGATTCGGACTCCAGGATATGACAAAAGTTCACGGTTAAGCCCCGGCGCTGCCGCGAAGGGCCATCCGCTTGCCTCCCAAACGTGTTTAATTCCTGTGAATCTCTGCCAAATCGCCTCCATCGCCTGGTTGACTGTGCCACTTTGGATTGCGCTTCTGTGAAAGAGGCCGCGATATCGGCGAGGATGAAACGGCTCTATTAAGCACCGAATCTCACAGTGGGCATTGAGAATTCTGGCTAGACTTGTGCTTCCACAGCGGGGAAGAGAGGAAATAAGAAATCGAGTCGACTCAGGCGCGAATTTACCAGCCTCATGTGGCGTCAAATCCCTCTCAGTAAAGTTCATATGTTCATAGCGGTGCGCCCTTGCGATCGGCGCTCATTTTTCAGCGGTACGCCGCCGCCTGCCGGTGGAACAGCTTTGCATAGCGCCCGTTCAGCGCTAACAGGTCTTCGTGAGTTCCTTGTTCACGAATGGTTCCTTGCCCGAGCACGAAGATTCTCTCAGCCATTCGGATGGTGGTAAACCGGTGCGAGATCAGAAGCACTGATCTGTCGACGGCTGTATCCAAGAAATTCATAAACCACTGGTATTCGGCCCTCGCATCGAGCGATGCCGTCGGTTCATCCAAGATCCAGAGTTGTGCGTCCCGCATGGTAGCCCGGGCAAGCGCCAGCTTTTGCCACTCGCCTCCTGAAATGTCCATACCCCCTTCGAACCTCCTGCCTAGAAGTTGATCGTACATGCTCGGTAGAGATTCGATTAAGTTGTGTGAATGGCTCTTGCGCGCCGCGGCCTCGATTGCGGAAGGGTCGCCGGCTCTGCCGATGTCCCCGAATCCAATGTTGTCGGTTACAGTTAAGTCATATCGGACATGATCCTGAAATACGGCGGTAATATTCTTGCGCAAATCGGCAATATCGTAATCTCGAAGATCCACGCCATCGAGAAGAATTTGTCCCTCTGTCGGATCATAGAGGCGAGCAAGCAATTTTGTGATGGTGCTTTTTCCGGCCCCATTCGAGCCCACGATCGCTACTTTCTCTGTTGCCCTGAGCTCAAAACTAATATTGCGTAGCACCCAGGTCCCCGTGCCTGGATATTGAAAACCAACATTCCTAAACTCAAAACCATGAAGCATCGGCCTGCGAACGATGAGGTTCATCCGGGGAGGCTCAAGCGAGGGCTTGGCGCTTAAAAGCGCAAACAAATCCGAGATCAAGAGCGAGTCATCAAAGATCGATCCCACGGTTGAGAAGATGCGCTCGATAATACTGCATGAGCGGGAGAAGGCGCGAATCAGGAACACGAACGACCCGACCGAGAAAGCACCGGACAACGTGCGCAGAAGGATCAAGAAATATCCGCAATAGTAGCCCGCGGTGGGAACAAGATTAATGATGGTTCCGAGCCACGCACGCTTGATTGCAATGGCCTTATTTTCGCTGTGGATAGCCTTCCATTCCGTTACATATCTTTCGATTAAATGGGAGCCCAGTGCGAATAGCGATACTTCTTTTGCTGTTTGAATGCTGGCAGTTAGAAATCGGATGTAGTCCAGTTTTCGTCGATACGGCGTCCGACGAAAGAATACAGAGTATTCCATAGCGGCCAGTTTTGCCTCGCCAAAAAATGCCGGCAAAATCGAAAAGAGCAGGAGGGCCAGCAGCAGAGGAGAGGAAAACAGCAGACCCGATGAAAGCAAGGCGACTCCGAGAACATCTTGCGTGAGATTCAGCATCGAGGTAAAGATCGTGAGCCGCCCGGAACTTTGCTGGCGCGCTCTTTCCAATCGATCGCTGAAATCGGGATCTTCAAAACGTCCAAGATCCAGGGCCGCCGTGTGTTTCATAAGCATGAGATTGGTCGCTATGGAAAATAGATCGCCAAAAATGCTCTCTACCAAGATGGAAAGCCGCCTTAAGAGATCCCCACTCACGTAGACAGCGGCATCCAATGCGATGAGCTTAAATACATCGCTGGCCCTTCCGGTGTGTTTAATAGCGGCGCGTATAACGGAGTCGACGATATATCTGGTTATCCATAGGTTGACCAATGGCTGAGCCGATCGAACCACGCGTAAAGTGATCGAAACTACAAAAAGCGCCGGGCTCGCCCTCCAGAGTAGCCCCAGGAATCGCCATAGGCTGCGGACGCTTTGCAAACGGGAGTGCCACGTGACTTTGGCTGCCTTGGAATTGTGATGGGTAGTGGCATTCATGAGGGCGCGTCTGACGCAATCGATTTTGCCGAACTCCGCGGCTGTAAACGGCGCCTTCGAGTGGCAACGGGCATATTACAGGACACTAAGTGGAAAAGAGCATTGTTTTTGTAGTCTTCTATATGGCTCCTGAGCCCATTGTTCGGCCAATGATCGCACCGATGGCGGCGCTTCCCGTTGCTTCCGCTCACGGTCCCCTCGGAACATCTCTGGCGTACTTCGATATTTCGAATAGGCAAGAAATGCCTCCTGGAATTCAGGAGAATCCGGCGTGGGCAGGCTTACCTGGAAAAATTGCGATATCTTGTAGAGGTTTGGAATGCTGAGATTGGCATAGTCCATGACCCAGCAATTTCGATCCAGTTGTTCCGCCGCGGCCCGCAAAAATTGGCCCAACCCATGAGCGCAATATTCCTCCATGGTCATTTGTCGAACCTCGGTGGGTGCCAGTCCGAATAAGTTGCGATCGGTGGAGGACCGATACATTGAGCGCATCCAGCCCGATGGTTTGTCCAAATTCGATACGATGACTTCGACCGGATCACGAGTTAGAATCAGGAACGGAACCGCAGGCCAAATGGATCGAATACGTGCGATTTCAAGGATCGTCGCCGCATGGCATTTAATGATGAGCCGCGAGCCGAATGCTGCGGCATAAAGCCTGACCACCGAATCTAAAAGTAGCTTTCGAATCTCCTCGGGGTTGACGTTTTGAAATGCGGAGTTGTGGAAGAGCCTTGGCTGAAAAAGAATGCCAAGGGGGTTCGCTTCGGCCATAACCACGCATTCTTCACCCGTTTTCATGACATTCGCGAGTAGCGTCGATCCGCACCGAGACACGTGAAAGATCACTCCAGCGGGCTCTACGTTCGGGGTTGGCGCCGCGGCTTCCAAAAGCGCCGTAAGTGCGGTGCTCCGTTCGGGGGCCGAAGGGATCCTTTTTCGCAGATGCTGAACAGTATGATTGAAAAATGGCTCTGATAGAGACTTATGGCCGAAGTCAAGCCATCGGATCGAAGCGGCAGTGGGCGTGAAATTGAAGCTTACGGGCAACCATCGCTCGGAATTGCTGTGATTCATAGGGCAGCAGCACAAAATCCAGGAACAATCATAGCGCGTTGGCGCGGTTCACTAATTTCCGGCGCAAAAATATTCACCTTTGAGCGGTCAATATAGGTACCGCAGATAAGTTCCCGCCATAACGTTTGCGTTGAGCGGGAATTTCGTTTGGCGGGAGCGAAAAGCGAAAGACGAGATCGGTTTGTAGCATGACCAGGCGACCTTGGCCGGATTCTTCAAAAGAGGAATCTTGAAAAGCATTTGCTCCACTTGTGGAAGCCGTCGATGTGAGCCGCGGTTGCTGGAAGATACAGAGCTGCTGGAGCGGGTACTTTGCCTTCCTCATTTCATTTTGATATCGCCAGGGTTTATATTTGCGGGGGTTTAGACAACCGGCAAGATGGCGAGATTATGGCGAGGTCCACGCCTTGACGATAATCAGGCCTTTTTGATTAAATCGTGCCGTTGATCTTTCCGAGGTTCGTATGGAAAAGGATAACTCAAAGGTCAGTCCAGCAGAAAGCCATTCCGCGCAAGCACAACCTTCCAGTCGGGAATTATTCAATTTAGTCGCTCAGGTCTTGTACGAGCCCTCGCTAGAGGGCGATCTGGCATTTGAACTTGGTACTGAAACCTCGACTGCGTGCACCAGTCACAGTTCCACGGGCACAGTTCCTTCTTCATGCGCCAGTTGCGCTAGTGCTTGTGGCAGTTGCAGTGGTGGTTGTGCGAGTTGCGGAAGCTGTGGTGGTTGTGGAAGCTGTGGCGGCTGCGGCAGCTGTTTTAGTTGTGAAGAATTGCCATTAGAAGAGATATCATGAAAAATTGCCGGTATAAGCCGATGATCGAGCCGCGGAGCACAGGAAGAATTGTAAAGGTGGCAGTCGAGAGACAATTTTTCCCGATGCTGACTTTGGTGATGGCGATTTGCCTAACTCCATCCTTTAGCGCTTCCCAAAGTACATCACCCGGCGCATTCCCATCCCCAGCGAAAACGGCCACCTTCCCTGCAGATTTCAAGATGGGCCAGTCAAACGCGAGTTTTCCTGTGGCGAGCAATGGATACCTGCTTTCGTTCTCGCGGTCTATCCAGCAAGCTTTAGAGCCCACGAGCGGCATCTTTATGAGTTCGCTCACGACCTCGCAGAGAAGCACGATTCCGTTTTGGGTCGCCAGCGCCTCATCTATCCATCTGGATGCGGGTGCAGTCACGGTCGGAGGCAACGTCTTAGTGGCCGGATCGTATTTGCGGTCAACGTCTCCCCAGGATTTGCAGAATTTTCATCAGAACCCAAGCCAACCGCAAGTATCGAATTTTGTCGCTGAATTGAACGCCTCCGGCCTGGTTTCGATGCATGATTTGCAGGGGTTTACGCCTGAACGCATCTGCTCGGCCAGCGACAAGAGTTTCTGGGTTCTGGGGCAGCAATGGCCTCTGGAACAGTCGCGAAAATACTTCTTGCTGCAGCATTACAGTTCATCGGGAACATTGATCCAAGCATATCTTCCACACATCGGAAAACCCGATTCTCCCGACTATCGTATACGCAACGGACGCGGCAGCCACGACGCCGCATTCCTCATCTGCGGCGATAACTCGGTAGGGGTATTCCTACAGCGTACTGGTGGATATGTTTGGGCCGAGATCGATTTGAGCGGCGGGAACCAGGAAATCAGGAAGGTTACGGCCCTTCCGCAGGCTGTTCCCACGGGTATGGCGCTTTTCAGTCGCGGCACAGTCTACGCAAGTTTTCGAGCAGTCAGCCACAAAGACGGAGCCACGAGCTACGGCGCCCCCTTAGGCATTTACAAGCTGAACATGAGCCAGAACCAGGCATTCTGGCAAGCAGTGCCTGGCGGCAGCGATGCTACCCCGAATTCTACGTTGTTGGGGCGGCATGACGGATATCTTGTTCACTTGAAAGGGACTGCCGGCCCAGTGAAAGATCCAACCGTTTACTGGACGCAAGTGGTGCAAAATAGTGTCACATCCGCTGTGAGGAATCAGAAATGATGTCATTACCGCCCCTCAGAATCGTTGCTGCTTCGATATTTGCCGCCTTTTGCTCGCTCTGCGTCCTAGCGCAAAGCCCCGATGCTCAGGGGGCTCTCAGGGACTTGACGCCCGTGGAGAAATCCGAATTTTTTAGCGCAGAGAACCGCTGGCGCTTGAAAGCCATAGATCTTCGTTCTCAGGCAGATACTGTGACTCCTGAGGTCCGCGCAAGTCGTAACGCGTATTTGCGCCCCCTTCTTCAAAAAGCGGCTGAGTTCTGGACGCCGGCAGCAGGCGCGGTTGGCATTGGCGGGGGGAAGGGATCCACCTTCGGAGAGCAACCGGAATTGCCCACGATCCCGAATGGCGTCTGGGTTATCGCCAAATTCGAATCGTTTCATGTATTCACGGCCGACGCCGAGAGCCGGTTGATCTATACCGAGATGAATTATCGTGTCAATCAAGTAGTGCGGCAGCCGTCGCCAATGTCTTTGAAAACGGGTGATGTCCTTGATGCGCAGAGAGCAGGAGGCCGCATGAAAAGGGCAGATGGCGCCATAGTGTCATTTCTTGTAGAACCAGAGCGGCATTCGGTTCAGCCTGGCCGCACTTATCTGCTCGCCGGCAGGTTCGATGGCACAACCCACTACTTTACGATTGACAAAATCTGGGACGTCACTTCCGACAAGGTTGTGCCCATTACCCGCGATGAAATCAATCGGGCCGCCAGAGGCGAATCCAAGCTTGCCGCATTAAGCACGGACCAGGCGGTTCAATATCTCAATTCCGTTCTACCCCTGGGTTCCTCTCACTAGGAAGGTCATAAAGTTACGATATGAGAACGCGGAAGCTATTTTTGCGCTCAACATCCATCTTTGCCACTCTCCTGAGCTGCTGTTTTCTGTTTAGCCAAAGCACGCCATGTCCCGAGGTAAAGCAGGATTCGCAGAAAATTAACGGTCGGGATGTAACCGATCTAGGTGTAGCGCAGGACGCCAAAGTCACGGTCGAAGTAGTTAATAGTAAAGAGGGCAGCTGGACTGCGGATCAAGTGGCTGATATCGGCGCAGTCGCTACTTCCGTCAAGAATCAGCCCGGCAACACGGGGAGCGTGACCACAACCACTCCTACTACGGGACAAGATCCGAGTGCCGGCTCGGTGAGTAATCCGATTGTGGTTGTGGAGATGGCCACGCAAGAAGCAATTGATACGGCGTGCAAAGCGCCAGCCGGTGTTCATTTTAGCGCATGCACGAATATGCAGATTAAGCCATCTTCTTCGAATCCGAATGTCGGCAACATCTTTTTCTCCAGAATTCTGATCCTTCCGTCTGTTGTTGCGGATGGCGGTCTCAAGCCCCTCATCGCTCACGAAGATTCCCATGGGATCATGGGAGCAGCCGACTGTGATGGCTGTGCGAATACAATCGCCAACCCGAATACGACTTCCACTTCGCCTACTGCTCCGACACCTTGTGATAACGAGACCTCAAAGAAGAATTGGTGCCGGTGTAACTTCAAGAAATAATTCTGGACGTTGTGTCGATCTTTTAAGATTTGCCGGTGGATTACCTTGATTGCGTTGGCCTATTCAGGGCCGGTTTTGGCTATCTCTGCGGTATATCCCGCTGCGTAAGCCACCACGCAGGCGTCGCTATATCCATTCAGCCCAAAGAGTTTCTGGATCATCGTTTGCCGCAACCCGGCAACTATGGTTCCGCGAAGGTCCTCGAAAAGAGCGGCCGTGGCAATCATGTGTATCGTTTCTCCGAGTCGCGTTAGCAACTTCGCATATCCTCGTACGCCAAAACTAGAAGAAACAGCGGCATGCTTGGCAACCAAAAAAATGTGCAGCGGCGCTAAGGCGAACTCAGGTTGCACATAGATAGCTCTCAGGTCGGTGCTCTCCTCCACACTTCCATGCCGGACAAGGTGATGATTATCCGGTCGATAGGTGTATAGCCCACGCTCCAGGCCGATTACATTTGCCGAAAAAATAAGGATCGCGATCTCCATGCCCGGCGATGGATCACAATCGCTTTCGTTGTGCTGCCGCACACAGGACAAAATATCGCTTAGGGTCTTCAACAAAACAGGTTGCGCCGTGTAGGATCGCACCGATCTTCTGGACTCCAGGGTCATCGGCAACCAAGCTTCGCGGCGGGCGGTCGGCGACGGAAGCGGAATGGCCTGGCTCATGCCTGGGGCAGGATCGGTGCTCGCTTTGCTTCCGGCAAGGGGTGTTTCGAAGACTTCCTGGCAATTATGACTTGCAGGCAGGTGCTCCTGCTTGAGCAGGAGCGCCGTTATGCTTGCAGCGTCGAGGCCGCAGTAGAAGGAAGGGTTTTTCGCCGAGGCCGGCACGCATTCCGCTACTCGGGGCAAAGCGACTCTTCCGGAATCAGGTGCAATTTGAGATCGCTTGCAAATCGCTATGGCGCCGGTGATCTGCTCCTCATCCGGATCCAAATAGAGCAAAGTGCGAATCCGATCAGCGCTTGCGAATTCGGCTTCGCTGCAATAGATGCGGAGAAATGAAGCGACGAGCCTAAGTTGACTCATGGCGACGCCTGCATCCAAGTGAATAAGGCGATAGGCAAAACTTCCGTACTTTTTTCTTACTCGATGGTGCGCAGCGGTGAAAACGAACAAGGCGTCCGATTCATATCCTGGTTGCTCCGTAAGAGCTAGAATCGATGGTTCGCCGGTCGCAGCCTCGTTTCTGGGCGGATTCAGGCGCGCCAGAGAGTGCGTCCGCGCTTCGTAGTAGTACGTGCCAGGCTCAACTCCAAGCACGCGGCGCACCACTACAAACAGTTCGACCGAACCGAGATTTCCTGCTGTCGCGCTCCAACGCTTCTGAGTCGGCAAATTGTGCCCGAGGCGCAAACCCGCGGTCATTTGCAGCAGAATCGACAGATCGTCCAATGTAAGTCCCTGTTGGCCAGCACTCCAGCCGTTTTCGACATCGGCGCACGCCGCCCTTATCGACTTGGCGCTGAGCGCCCAATGCCGAGCGGTCGGTATCTGTTTCATTTGCAGAGGTAATTCCGGGTTGTAAACGAAGTCGCCGCCACTCCCGTCGGCGGCCAGAGTATCGAGCCGGTGGGCCATGTACTCGTCGTAGACAAATGGCACACTGACAAATGGCACACTGATCGTCGGCTCTTGCCGAATGAGCTGATCATGCGCTAGGGCTGCGGAGAATGGTATCCTGCATAGCTCGCATCCAGGTAAGCGAGGCGTTACCAGTTCCTTGTGGGTCCAGTCGCTTAGGAGGTAACGCCGAAATCCGGCTCCGGCCGCATGTCGTTCGACACCTACGCATTGGTAGATGATCTCGTTGGCCGCAATCCCAATCCAGAAAGGAATCAGGTGGTCTTGCGAGACCTGAAGAGGCGTTCGCGTCGCGGCTCCATGTACAGCGGTAAAGCAACGATAACAAGGAGTCTCACCCGCAAGAAATAGTGGCCCAAGGTCGGCATAGTTCTTCTCGGTATCGATCGCAATTCTTAGCCAGGCGAGATTCTGCTCTACACAAAGGAGATTGAGCGACTTCAGCCATTCGCGATCGCAATCGCCGAATGCCAAAGCCACCATCAACGGATTGTCATGATTTTCCTCGTTGAGGGCCCCCTGCCCAATTTCTTCCAGGTTGTGCGTCCTGACGTTCTGCAGGCCGCTGCTCCTTAGCACAGCAGCGAGTTGATTTGCGTGATGGGCGTTAGGCTCGGACGTAGTAAGGATCACGGCGGCTCTGGTTAAACAGCTTGCGGCCGCGGTGGACATTCCCGCTTTCCCGAGCGCGCTAGATTGCCGCCGCAGGTATGCAACGGTATTTAACTGATTCGAAGAGATATTTTGATTCAGCGAGGGGCCTTCCTCGATAAGTCCGCGCTCCGCCAAGACCGAGATAGCTCCCAGCACTCTCTCCGTAGTACAGCCGGATAGTGAAGACCTAATATCTTCAACGGTGCGGTTACCGTCCATCAGAGGGATCATCGCCGGCAGGATTTCAATTGCGTCAGCGCCACGCAGCACCACGAGATGGCTCATGCCGTCGACAATCAGACCATGACTGAACGGGACCACTCTACATGTGTCCAAGAAACGCGGCTTCAAAGGGCCCCTAGGTGCGGTCATGTTCGTCGTTCTTTCGTTTCCGCCGCTGCAGACCTCCCACGAAGGTCTGCAAATCGATATAG
The DNA here is from genome assembly GCA_035295685.1 of Candidatus Angelobacter sp. GTDB lineage: Bacteria > Acidobacteriota > Terriglobia > Terriglobales > Acidobacteriaceae > Angelobacter. The sequence goes on along the minus strand of DATGIO010000121.1, from coordinate 4,059 downwards.
GTGCGGCTCTCTTTGCGGTTCTGCAAGCCGCACAAGGAACAACCGTGTACGCCTACGGCACGGCCAGTCGTGATGGCAGCGCGAACAGGATTGATCTGCCAGATGGCGCCCGCTTGAGCCAAGCCGAGCCGGACTGAGGTTAGCGTGCTGGAAAGGAACGCTGCGCCCATGAAGGCAACCGATTCCAGATAGCCCTGAGGCCCAGCATCTGGGTGAAGCAAATAATACTGGTTCACGACCGATCTGTATTGCAGCCATTTACCATGCTGTTTCGATCGTTTTGACCAGCACAACCAGCAAGCGCTACTTCCTGGGATTACCAAGGGACCAGCTACCAATTCCCCCCCATTGGCCACAAGAGGCAGGAACGGGACGCGAAGATCGTAGCTCAGCTTGTTCAGTGCGGCACATAGCTCGTCGCAGGGTTTCCAGAAGACAGCCACAATGCTTTCGACATCCTGTGAATTGTCGAGCAGAGTCTCAATCGCTGTAAAGTCCTTGATCCGATTCTTCATCAATTCGCGGAAATATCGGGCAGTCGCTTCGCCAAACGGCCCTCTGGAGACCAGATAGGTAGACTTCAACGCGGCATCTCTCCTTATTCATACATACTAACTGCCGGACTTCCTGGGATGGGCTATGCGAATGGCTGGGGCCACCGATTCAGGTCTTCTTCTTGGGTTGTACCGCAACCCATCGCACTCGGCGCCTCGTAAATGCGCTTGTGGCCCAGATATCGTGCACGATAGTGAAAGGATAAAGGTTGTAGCCCGGGGATAACGACTCGAACGACTCGCGTGCCGCAACGCAAGGCTTCATCCGTGGTAAGGTCAACGGCGTATGCTTCGAGATTCCTCGCTTCGAGCAGGTCGAGAACAAACGAAAGCTCTTGTTCCGGCGAGGTCCCTTTTAGTTTCTTCATTGCGCTGAGGGCCGTATGCCGCGTAGAGTCCATCAAGAACTGAAAAGCCGGCTGCTGTTCGGATTTCGCCATAAAAGCAGCGCCATGAAAGATTCCTGTGAAGTCGCTGAAATCGGTGGGAATTGAAAACCCTCTTTGCAAGGCCAACCGCAGCGGCGCGATATCACAGATGACTTTGCCAACTGCGAATGAGGGGTCCAGGTTACAGCTGCAAGTGATGATAGTAGCAAGCTCTTTGTCATTTTCAGCTCGCCGGAGGCAATATACCACTGGTATACCCAAATCTGTAGTTGCGTCAAAAAAGATATACTCTGTGTCTTGGGTGGATAACTGATATTGATTCCAGTATGGCTCCAGCCGGGGACAAACCTCATCGATCTTAATTCTGGGCAGGGGGCAGCGATTGAGCCAGATGATGGTTAAAGCATCTCGCTCTACAACCTCAAGGATTCCACTTAGAATGGCGGAAGCATAGCTTTCGTGGGCGGCACAGCCCGTCGTGATTGGAAGCCAAAAACGTTCGGCCGCGCTGGCATAACCTGCAAAGAGATAAACCATCACCACCGGTAGATATTTTGTTTTGCCGGTCATGAGAGATATGCCTCGAACCCAACGAATCGGCGCGTTATTTCGCGGTCGAACGAGAGGGCACTTGGGGTGGGAGAGTTCCGCCTCGCTGCATCTGGGAATCGTATCGAGGTCGAGAGCCTCATCCCCTAAATCGTTGGCTGCTGCAACAACAAAATTGCTCTCCTCGTAAATGCATGCACAATATCGTTCGAGGCCTTCAGCGGCCGCAAGGAAGAGCGCATCCCCATCGTTGATATCGGTTCCACATCCTGAAAGTTCGTGGGAATGCGATAGGGAGGAGCCGGATACCTCCTTAATATTTCCGAGTGGGAGCAACCGTGTGCTGAGTCCGGGCTCTAACCTGCTAGATTTGGAGCGCAAAATGGTTTTAAACAGGCCGCCGATCGGCTGAATGAGCTCCCGTATGGCAATCGGATTCTGCGATGGCCTGTTCGTTTCCATTTTGTGTGGCCCCTCAAATGAGTTGTAGACGGACAGCGCGTGAACTAAGATCCGGCCCTGCAAGGATATAGCAGCCATGCGAAAGAATAAATGAATTCGCTCAAGCGGTTCTCGGATTTCCCCGACTGAACTCGGGAAGCATTGCATGTCGAAGGAGGCGGATGCCTGAATTACTTTCCTAAGAAACGGTACTGCACACCAATGCGAGCATAGGTGCCGGGATTAGGGAAGCCCAAAAATTCGTGATAGCGGCGATTGAAGATATTGTCGATGCGGAAGTAAGTGGAAACCTGCTTCGAAACGGTGTAAGTAGTGGAGATATCGGTGGTTGAATAACCACCCACGGAATCAATCTGCGGCGCTGGAACCTGGAAATCAAAGCGGCGTCCCACCCAACGGGTATTGATCCCAATGTGAAACTTCTGCGTTGCGGTCCAGTCGGCGCGCAGTCCGCCTTCCCAATGAGGTTGATCGCGAAGCGGTTCGGGGGTGTTCTCTAGTTTCCAATCAAGATAGAAAACATCTCCTTCCACACGCAGCCTGGAATACGGAAAGGAAACAACACCCAGTTCTACGCCCTGGGTGTGGGCGTTCGTCCGGTTCACCAGCCTGAACTGCGTGGCGCTAAAATCAATGAGGTCGGTAAACGAGTTCCGGAAATAGGTGAGAGAAATTCGGCTTTGCAAGCGGCTGAATTTCTGCTCGATCCCGGTATCATAGGCGCGGTTCTTTTCCGGCCGTAATTCGCGATTTCCAACCGTGGGATCGCCCAAAGCGAACATGGAAGGCAACTGGAAAGCCGAGGCCCAAGTGCTTCTAATCGTGGTGCGGCCGCCGAAGAACCGCAGGTTGGCGCCGGCGCGCGAAGCCGGATGAGGATTGAATCCAGAACTCTTGTCAATTCCACTGCCGCCGCTGAGCGTAACGCGATTGGTGTTGTAGACAAGTTCGCCATTCGCATGAATTTCGGGGCGATCGAGATCAAAGTTTGTGGGAATCTTGTTAGCCAGCAACCCATTGCTGGTCCCGTTTTCATCCTTGATGCCGGCGACCAAAGATCCCGTCCATTTTGGCGAGAAGAGGAACTGATTGGAGAACGAGAATTGCGCGCGCCGGAAATCTGTATCGGTAGATTCTGCCGGAACTGAGTGAAGAGAAGGATGAATGCTATCCAGGATGGCGGGAGCGTTTGCTCTTGCACTTTCACGAAAGAATGCGAAGTCCAGACTGTACAGCCACGAAGGCAAGACCTGATGATGGAATGCGGTATTGAAGATGATCTGTCCGGAATGACTTTCTTCCGGAGTGCGCAGGATGGAAAGTTCGGGCCCGCCCCCATTCATGGGAAACGATGAATCTTGATCGTGTTGGTATCGTATCTGCGTGTCCAGCAGCTTGTCTGGCGAGGCCTCAAAACGGAAATTCCCAGTCACGGTTCCCAGGGCGAAGTCATCCGCAAGAACCTGCTCGGAAACATTCAAATAGGATCCGCTGAGGCCATAGCTCGCACGATGATCGCTGCCGCGAAGCGCGAAGCCCACCTTGCTTGTGCCCAGGTTCCCGCCCTCCAGGTTAAAGTCAGCGCCGGTCTTCACCTCCTTGCGGGAAATAATATTAATCACGCCGCTGACCGCTTCCGAGGCGTAAAGAGATGAGAGTGGCCCGCGCACCAGTTCAATACGTTCGATATCGTCAGTGCTGATGGTGGAGAGATCGACCGAGCCGCCAAGAGTGTTGGAAATATCGTTGATGGGAACGCCGTCCATAAGAACCAGGGTAAAGTTGGGCTTGCCGCCGCGAACTGTAACCGAAGTGAAACTTCCAGCGCTGCCATTCTGGGCCACATGGAGAAACGGTACATTGCGCAACAAGTCGGCCGCAGTAGCGGCGTGAGCTAGTTCTATCTCCGACCGAGTGAGGACGATCACCGAGGCCGGACTAGCGGAAGCCGGTAGAGCCTCCGCTGTTACTTCAATCACGGTCGGCTTGAGTTGAACCGGCGGCGGTGGTTCGGGTTGCGATTGTGCCGAGCACAGCCCCGCGAGAACCAGGACTACGGCAATCGTGCTCAACACCATTTCTTTTCGTAAGCAAATCTTGTTCGA
>DATGIO010000120.1:0-2620 GCA_035295685.1 Candidatus Angelobacter sp. | reverse complement strand
CTGGCCGAGCGTGGCGGACGAAACGGCAAGAAACGAGCGATCGTTGCCACGGCCAGAAAGCTGGCCGTGCTGCTGCATCACCTGTGGGTGAGCGGAGAAGTGTACGAACCGTTACACAACAGCAACCGCATCACCGTGGCGGCAGCCGCGTAAAACAAAATCGCTCCAGGAAGAGAAAAGACAAAAGCCCAAAGCCGAGTTCCGGTGACTGCGCTTATGGCCTGGCCCAGGTTCCCCTCTCAAGAGCAGAACCACAGGGCGCCAATCAGATAGCAGCACCGGCTGAACCGAGAACGCCCAACATGCACCGAGCGAAACGAGTCGCTCCTCGAGAGTGCGGATGGAAGCATGGCGACAGTGGCTACTCGGCGGGAGAAAAAAACCTTGTCACGAATACACTAACGAATTCCCTTGACTCCGACCGGCCTTCTCATGGGAGGCCTTAACACTCAAATTTCGATTGCGATTCAGTTCATATCTGAAGGGTTGATTGCGTGACAGACATCATCCGTCAGTACGATTTCTTGCCCGCGCTGAATATCGAAATGCGATGCGGCACCTTCGGCTGATCTAGAGATGCCATCTTCATCGCGTAGCAATCGTCATGGATAGGCCGTCCATCTTCATCGGTTTTGGACTTGTCGAGATCTATGGGCTGGAAACGAATAGCGCACAACAATTCGTGATTCATAGAAGCCTAGAGGGGAAGGGGCGAATACTTTTAACTCGGTTCTATCCCAGCAATTTTTGTTCAGCATAGGGAGCACAGACTGCACGGTGCTCTTCCAGGTCGTACCTGGCGCGCTCCATATCGACGTTTTTCTTAGCTGCAATCTCGGTGCTCACCCGATAATAGGCAGAGGAGCGAGCCTCCACGTACTCGCTAAGCCTGAATTGCAAAGATCCTTTCAGGTTTTCGCACTTTAAGCAATCCATAGTCTCCTTCTCAGCGCTTCTTGTACACGTGCGGGGTGGTGGTGGACACTGCTATCTCTGCCGGGATGCAAGAATCTCCTGCTCCGCGCGCAGGTAGTCCTGCTCGTCCCGCTCCAAGCGCAGCCAGTTCTGCTGTCTCCGTTCGGCTCGCAGCGAATCCTGCTCGTTTTGGCAAGGTTCTGGGCTACGGGCTCCACCCATCTCATATAGAGCATTGGGTTCGATCATAATAACCTCTAGTTGCTGTTGGCTGAGGAAAGGTACTTCAGATGGACTGACTTAGTTCAGAGGATCTGATGAGGGGGAGAATCTCCCTACACAAACTCCTGGACAAAGTAGCAGTTCAAACTAAGATTAGGGGCGGCGATGTAAGCCGCCTCCCATTTCTCTCCTGTAGGTTCTACGCAGCCTTGCCTGGAGCCTTGGCTTCGAGGATCTTCTCGCCGCCAACATTGACCTTGATCTGCTTGGGCTTGGCCTCGGCCTTCTTGGCGAGGTTGATCTTCAGCACGCCCTTAGCGTAGTCGGCGGTCACTTGTCCCGGATCTACCGAGCTAGGCAACGTAAACGTCCGGGTGAACTCTCCGTACTGCCGCTCGACGCGACGGAAATTCTCCTCTTTCTCTTCCTTCTCGATCTTGCGCTCGCCATGGACGGTGAGGGTGGTGTTCTCGATGCGGACATCAATGTCTTTTTCGTCGATGCCCGGGGCTTCCAGCTTCAGAGTAATGTTGTGTTCGTCTTCGTAGATATCCACCGGCGGTGCGTAGCTGGTGGTTGTTAACGCCTCTTCCGGGCCGTCGGGGCCATACAACTCACGGAAAAGACGGTTCATGCGGTTCATGCGGTCTTGCTGGGCGGACAACTCACGGAAAGGCTCCCACCGGGTCAGTAGTGTCATAGCGTAATTCCTCCTTCAGAGGGGAAGCTAAGGGGAAAAACTTCAGATGGGCTGACTTAGTTCAGGGAACCTGAAAGAGTAAGAAGAGGTAACTTGCTCAATTACGATGCTAGGCTTGTGCCCTACGATTGTCAAGCGTCGCAGTGCGCAAGATTGGATCGAGAAACCGAAACCGTTGGGCGCTGTTTTGGCTGGGTTGCTATTTCTTTAGAAGCTCACCCTCGAAATGACTCTCAACTTCTTCACGACTAAGCGGGGTTTTTGCGTTAGTCAATACGATCGAGTAGACGACTTTGTTGCCTTCAACCTGAGCCGTGATGAACGCCCCCTCGTCCAGCAGTTCTTGGTAGGTAAATTTCACTCTTCTGCCATCTGCAAGGGTTTTTATCCACTCGTCGCTCGGCATTCCCAGTTACTCCACGAACGAGAGCATGAATGTCGCTTGGGCTTTCGCATGCGTAGAAAAACGCGGTTCACTCAGGGGCACTTGTTGCCCGTGACTTCGTGGTACATGCGTTTCGATGGTAGTCTCTTTGCGGCGGGCCGTGCAGCCGCTATTCTATCCGCAATGTCGCAGCCACTGTGAGGGAGTCTACAGATAGTTGACGAAATCAGGCGATTACACGCTTTGAGCGGCAAAGTGGGATTAATGAGATGGTCCGCCGCCGAGTAGATTACAACTCGGCAGGTCAGATAAGGAGGATCATCGTCATGCACATCGCATCTATCGGTATCGATTTGGGGAAGACCACGTTTCACCTGGTTGCATTGGGAGAACGCAGC
>DATGIO010000119.1:0-6298 GCA_035295685.1 Candidatus Angelobacter sp. | reverse complement strand
CAAAAGGCGTATCCGGTGCGCGCCCCGGCGGAGCACACGTTCGTGTGGCTATTGTGGCCATCGATGCCCCAGGCGTGCAGTACGCGCTGGTTGTAGATGAGTTCGTGCCCCGGACGGCCAACGTGATACATGATCTCGTTTTTACGGCCTTCCTGCAGGGCGAGGCGAATGCGTCCGGCGAGATCGTCAAGAACCTGGTCCCAGGTTACGCGCTCCCATTTTCCTTCACCTCGTTTACCCGTGCGGCGCAGGGGATAGAGAATGCGCTCCGGATCGTTGACTTGGTTGATGGTGGCCGGCCCTTTCGCGCAGTTTCTTCCGCGGCTCCCAGGATGCGCCGGGTTCCCCTCGAACTTCTGGATGCGCATCTTGTCTTGATCGATATAGGCAAGGAGGCCGCACGCAGCTTCGCAGTTGAAGCAGATGGTCGGCACCAGCGAATATCGCTTCTCAACTCTTCTGGGCCATGCCTTGGCGTCGAGTTCGCGCCAGTCGTCCCAGAGGTTGGAGGGTGGAAAGCTGGCAAGCCCATCCTGAGGCGGATCAAGTTCCTGAGCAGCGGGATTCAGTGGAAGTCTGTTCATTGAAATTCCTAGGAACGCCGAGTGGCGCCGGATTCAAACGTTGAGCCTCGTGGCGGATTAAAAGGTTCGGCCTTAACTTGGATCAAAGGTTCAGCCTCTACCCAGATTCAAAGGCTTAGCCTTAACTAAGCGGCGCAGCCTGCCCCGCCTTCACCCACAGGTCTTCAAACCACCACAACCCTGCGAGTGCTAAGACGGCAGCGGCCCACGACCACCCTTCGCGCACACCCGAGGAGAGCATGGCCGTGCACAAGGCGATGGGAAGTAACGAGCCGGCAAAAACTACCATTCCCCAAAATCTTCCGCTTTGCTTGCCGCGCACCAGCAGCCGGGTGGCTAGGCGAACATCTTCATTGGCGTGAGGAAGGGCAACCTCGCCGAGAATCATGAGCAGGCTAACCGCAAGCGAGGCTAGCAAAATGGCTAGAGTTGGCCGGATGATGGCGGGCGAAGCGACCATATAGATGCTCACACCCAACAGGGTGGCTGAACCGGCCACAAACGCCTGTGCGAGCAGATGCCACAGGAAGAGCGGGCTTTGCCAGAGATCCCGGCCTTTGGCCTGGGCAAAGAGAAATGCTGAGTAGCAGGCGGCGGCGGCTCCTAGCGCGGCGGTGGCCCAGCGCAGAGCCGGCGATGGGCCGTCCGCAAATAAACCTTGATACAGCCAGTCCAGACAGAGTGCCCCATAGCCCATGAGGATGTACGCGCCGAGAACCAGCCATGATCGGAAGTTGGGCTTGAGAAGAAGATAGTAAAAACGGTCGGGCCGTTTGAGATCGAACACCAGCAGCGCCATGGTGCCCCCGAGTGCGGCCAACGCGATGATGGGACCGACTGTGTTCAGTAGTTCGCCGGACGTTCCGGCATTCAGGCCTAGGAGGATGGCTGCAACCATCAGCACCCCGGCGGCAATGGACTTGACCCAAAGATAGAGGGCAATCTTCCAGCCCCAAGGCGCGGGATGGGCTACGTCGTAGACTTCGCGGGCGGAATTCGGGGCTTTGGATTTTTGGGGATTGGAGATGGAATGGCCGGAACTTATGGCAGCGGACGCAGCCGGTTCCGCTGCACGATCGGCCCAAAGCATTGCGCTCTGCCGCGTAAGACGAGCAGGCTCCAGCAGATCGCCCTCAATGCCCACATAGTAAAGCTTGGGCTGTGTGCCCTTGTGGGGCTTGCGCACCGATACTTTTTGAGTGGCCACGATGCGGCTCACCTTGCTTTCAGGGGAGTCGAGATCGCCGGCGATAATCGCCTGGGTGGGACACACAATCACACAAGCGGGCTCAAGCTTTACCTCTACGCGATGGGCGCAGAAGTTGCATTTGGCGGCTGTATTGTTTTGGGGATCGATATGGAGGGCGTCGTAGGGGCAGGCTTGCATGCAGCTCTTGCACCCGATACATCGCTGGTTGTCGAAGTCTATGATTCCATCGGAACGGCGGAAGAGAGCGTTGGTAGGACAGATCGTAGTGCAGGGGGCCGAATCGCAGTGGTTACATCGCATCACCCCGAAGTGGCGGCTGGTATTAGGAAATTCGCCTTTTTCTATGTACTTGACCCAGGTGCGAAAAACCCCAACCGGAACCTGATGCTCCTCTTTGCACGCCACCGTACAGGCGTGACACCCAATACATCGATCTTGGTCGATAACAAAACCGTATCGCATGTGAGAAGTCCCGCTCCAGCTTAAATCGGGACCGACTATCTTAAAGGCAACAGTGACGGAACCACAAATGGAGCTGGGTTGAAGGGAATTGCCGATGAAGACGTTGACGAACGAGGCGGTGGAATGGATCAAGAACACGGGCTTGCATGCCCGGTCTGAAATGGTGGAATGCGTTAACGAAGACTGGACGTTCAACGCCTTGGAGGAAGACGTTGTGCTTCCAGAGGGTGCCGGCTTCGGATTTACCGTGAGATTGCCGCAACTGTTGGCCCACCAACTTCCTTATTTTGCAAACAAGTTTTTGCCCGGCCACTACGGACATCTTGAGCCTTTCCTGTTCTGGATTACGGATAACGGAGCGACAGGCGAGCTTGGATTCAATCTTGCGAACAGAATGATAGCCATGATGCGCGAGGTCCATGGAGAGACCCGTCCGATTCTTGAGTCACCGGCATATCTCTTGGAATCTTCTGATGGCGACGATGCGCACCTGTTGGTCACGATGGCCTTCCTTTTTAGTTGGGGGGCGTATTTAGTTCCCCATCATGGCAGGTATTTTGTGTGGTTCGATGACGATGAATTCACAACGGTGTTGTGCAGAAACCAAGAAGATTACAACAGGTTGATGGTTCAATTCGAAGAATGGAGTCCAAGTGAAATTGAGATTCATGAATGATGGGTTCGATGAGTGACGCTGGCAACCACTTGGGAGAAGCAAACCAGAACTGCGGCAATGGAGTTCTTCACTGCGTGTTCGCTCTTCCAAAAATTCGAAGAGACGAGCCGGCGTTTCTTCTCTATACGGATGCCGCGCGATATTACATCCTGCCTAAAGCCGAAATGCAACTCGAGCAGCAAGACGGGTTGCGTGAAATTCTTCGCACAAAATTGCAGGAAGTATAGGCAAACATCGCATGCGGAGATAAAGAGGGGATGGCCTCCTGTGAATTCCATAGGGTGCTCAGACCGCCGCACCGCGTCGCAGGAGGCCCGCCTGCAATCAATCTTAAGTTGGAAGCGAGTCGGATTTTACGGGCACACGCATCGATTCCCGACGCAGCGGCCACGGCTTCCGTCAGGACAGGTTAGGCAAAGTATGTCGCATTTGGCGCCCTTTCCGGTCGCATGCGCAGGTGTCACCTGGCTATGGAGAGAAAACGCCAGTGCGGCGGCTAATAAGAGTTTGAACGCGGTAAGTTTCTTCATGGATTCATCTCCTTGTTTTTTGAATAAGCGCTTTCGCAAACTAGAAAGCCGATCCCTTCAATGCTTGCAGTCTAAACGCCGGCCTCCTGCAAATTGGATTGGACTCTAAAAACACAAATGCTATTTACAGGAGGTCGGCTGGATAAGCCTTAGGTTTGCAATGAATCAAAAGCTACGGGCAGACGCATTGTCCCTTGGCATTGCAGTGAGCGCGAATTCCACCACCACAGGTTAGATGGAAACAAAACGAAGGGCATGTAGCTGCCGTTGCCGGCGGCGCCATCTGATCATAGAGACAAAATGCCAGCCCAGCGGCCAGCACAAGTTTGAATAGAGTCAGTTTCTTCATGGATTCATCTCCTTGTAGAGTTTGAGGTTATCCGGGACAAACACACTGTCCTTTGGAGTTGCAGAAAGCGGGACCGGTGGCGCATAGAAGGTGGCCACAAATCGGCGGGCACGAGAATGCGGGCGCTGGTTCAGCCGCGGCGGGCGTCTCTTGGCTATACAGTGAGAACGCCAGCACGGCGGCTACCATAAATTTGAATAGTGTAAGCTTCTTCATAGATTCATCTCCTTGCTTTTGAATGACGAAGCGACTCATGCAACAGAAAGGGTTTCCTCTCCCTTGCAATGCTGAAGCGTTGCACCTCAATTTCGGAGAGAACTACTTCTCGAGCTCGGCGATTACCTCGTTCTCCCCTGATGAGGGGAGCTGTCCCTCCCAGACACGCTCGACCCGTCCCTGAGCATTCACGAGCAGGAGCGTGGGAGTTCCCGCGATATGCATTGAGCTAAGTGGATGCCCGCAGGCACATGCAATATCGACTCCAAAGGATTTCAACACCTGGGTTCCAGAGGCATTTTCATCCGGCATGAGGGCCAGCAGATTTGGATGGATTCGATGGCTTTGCTGGAGTTGAGCGAGTCGCCCATAGAAAGGCATACTGGCTTCGCAATAGTGGCATCCCACCTGGAGCGCAAGCACCAGCGTTTTATCATGGTCGCTCCACCGATATTCCTGAAGCGAAGCCAATGTGGTTCCCGTCAGAGAACTGGCAGTATCCTGGCTCGGTCCTTTGCCAAAAAAATCGTGACGTCTCACGAATTGGGCCAGCAGAAGGACGCAAATAATAATTATGGCGGCATTGGCAATAGATTCGAGGGAGAATTTCATGCTTTGCGGGTTCCTTGCATTTTCTTAAAATTTTCAAATGATGGAAGGCTGGTTCGTGCCCGTCGGGCTCATGCGTGCCTCACGATCAAGTGAATCGGCGAAAAATTTGCGGCGAGTTCAAGGTTTTCACTCTTCACGCAATTCTGGGAAGTTACTGGCGTAGTGTGTTTGCAATCTGGATCGTGCATTCTTAATACAAACAACCGTGGTTGCGCAATGACCACTTGCTGCAAGATCGATATAGCCACTATATTCTCGCAAATGAAAAAAGTAGGGAGCGGATTTTCACCGCTAGTTGTTATCGACCGGCAAGGTGACAAGCCTCTCCACAGGCAAATCTACGACGCCTTTTCTACGGCGATTAGGAAGCGCAATCTGCACGCGGGACAAAGGGTCCCTTCAAGCCGCGCGCTGGCTTTGGAGTTGAAGATCTCTCGCATCCCGGTCCTAAGCGCGTACTCTCAGCTACATGCGGAGGGCTACTTTGAGACTCGCACCGGCTCGGGCACGTTCATATCGGGCTCTAGGCCCGATCGAAAGCGGCCTATTGGGCATAGTGTGGATAGCACACCCGTTATCCAAGCTGATAGGAGACTAGTTTCCCGGCGCTCGACGTTTCTTCCTCCTTTCCATCCACAGCCAGGAGTCAATAAACTTGGGGCCTTTGTAGTTGGCCAAGTGGCCATCGACCAATTTCCGTTTGGGGTATGGTCACGCCTCTCGAGCCGGAATGCGCATAAGCTGCGGGTAGGTTCCCTGCAATACGCCAACCCGCTGGGCTGCGAGCGCTTGCGCCAAACAATCGCCGAATATCTGAAAACCACCCGGGCAGTCAACTGCGATGCTGCCCAAATCATGATTGTGAGCGGCTCTCAGCAAGCGTTGCAACTTTGCGCTCATGCCCTGCTCGATCCGGGCGACAAGGTATGGATGGAGGAGCCCGGCTACTGGTTGGCGCATCACGTCTTCCTAATGACGGGTTGCCGTCTCGTGCCGGTTCCTGTGGATGCTGAAGGATTGAATGTGCAGGCGGGCATGGAAATATCGCGAGAAGCGCGGGCGGCATTTGTAACGCCCTCCCATCAGTTTCCTCTCGGAGCTACGATGACAGCATCCCGCCGCGCCCAATTGCTGGAATGGGCGCACTCTGCGGCCGCCTGGATCATTGAGGACGATTACGACAGCGAATACCGGTACAACAGCAGGCCCGTTGAGTCTTTGCAGGGACTCGACCCCAACGGCCGAGTAATTTACATAGGGACATTCAGCAAGATCCTGTTTCCTTGCATGCGCCTCGGTTACGTCGTGATTCCCCCGGACCTTGTGAGCCGGTTTCTTGCTGTACGGCAAGCGATGGATGTATGCCCGCCACATCTCTATCAGGCGATCGTGAAGGACTTCATCGACGACGGACACTTCGCGCGCCATATACGCCGCATGCGGCCCCTCTACGCCGAGCGCAGGACCGCGCTCGTCGAGGCGATCCGGAATGAGCTTCCCGATGCGCAACTTCTAGGGGCGGATGCCGGTCTGCATCTGGTTGTAACGCTACCCAAGGGCTTGCAAGATCGCTCCGTCTCCGAATGGGCCGCCCGCGGCAACCTCTGGCTGTGGCCTCTTTCTCCTTGCTACCTGGAAGCGGAAGCGTGCCAAGGTCTA
>DATGIO010000118.1:0-20962 GCA_035295685.1 Candidatus Angelobacter sp. | reverse complement strand
CGTCGAGACCTTTAGAGATTGCCTGTTACGGGCCACCGAACGCTCACGAGAATCCCTATCCACGGCCTCTACTTTTGCCGTGTAATGGATCGCGTTCAGAGCCATTTTTGTGTCCGGGTCGAACGGTCGTTGCCAAAGGATGAGGCGTGAAGCATATAACCGGCTCTCGAACGCCGATGGCTGCAACTTGGTTTCGGAAGAGGCAGGGTCCGAATTAGGCTATTTTCAGAGAACAAGAGTGCAATCGTCTTGAAGAGAGCCATGCTGATCTACAATCCGGCCTCCGGTCGCCAACGGGGGCAAAGGGAGGCTAAGGTCTCTACCGCCGTGTCGATACTGCGCTCTTCTGGAATCCAGGCCGAATCTTGCGCTACAACTCATGCTGGGAGCGCCGTCGATCAGGCCCGCCAGGCTGCCGAAGCCGGATACGACACGATCATCGCCTGTGGCGGCGATGGCACCGTAAACGAGGTGCTGAACGGTCTCATGCGTACCTCCGCCGACGCCACCCTGGGCGTCATCCCTCTCGGCAGCGGCAATCTTCTCGCGACTGATTTGCTTCTACCCTCGAATCCCGAGGCTGCGGTAAAGGCTCTGTTGCGTTACCAGCCGCGACGTTTGTCTCCGGGCGTAATCAGATACCAGGATAGAAAGGGCCAGCGGGAACGTTTTTTCATTGTCGCCGCCGGCGTCGGTTCAGATGCGGAACTGATGTATCAGACAGCCAAGGGTTCCAAAGAGCGCTATGGGATTTATGCGTACTTCTTGGAGATGTATCGCATGGCTCTGAACGGTAAATTCTCGATGTTCCGGGTGGAGTGGCTCGATGAAAACGGTGTTCGGCACCACGACAAAGCCACGTTGGTGATGGCGATTCGAGCTAAGCGATTTCCAGGCCTGCTGAAGCGCGTGCGCTTAGGCTCCGAGTTGGCGAGGAACGACTATCGGCTCATGGTGTTTCGTACGGACAAGGTCCGCCACTTCCTCAACTTCTTTCTCAGCGTGGCCAGTGGGCTTAACTGGACTGTTCCGCAGGTTGGCCTCCCCTTTTCCACTTGGTTCCGCTGCACGCCGCTCGAGGCGCAGGCTCCGGAGAGCATCCATTCGGAAGCCGATGGCGAAATCCTGGGGACTCTTCCTGTGGAGGTCGGCATGGACCAAAGAACCTTCAAATTGCTCATGCCCGAAAATAGCTGAAGGTCGTCTTCCAAGCCGATTTGCGCCAGGCCTAGGCCCCCAAAGCAACTTCAATTTCAGCGATGTTTTCCCCCTGCTGCTTCAGCCTTGGTCGGTTTGAGGCCCTCGTCGTACATTGCTCCGTAGCGCAAATACTGCTGGATGGCATCGCGGGGATAGCTGATTTCAATGGTGCCGATTTGTCCGTCCTTGCCAGTCGTGCTGGAAAGCTCTGCGTTGATTCCCGCCCAATAGGTTGGCAGCTTCAGGGCCTTGTAGCGGGACAACACCTGATCCCGGACTGCGGTATCGAAATGAGTGCCATATTTGTCCACCAGGCTCTTGATCGCGGCATAGTCGCCTTCGGCTTTGATGCGCATGATCTCTTTCAGCAGCATACCAACGCCTTCGCGCATCTTGTCGAAATCCTTGATCGTCATGTAGTACTTGCCGTCGCGCTTGATCTGTTCAATGGCGCCTGTCTTATCCATGATGTAGTTCACAATAAGCTGGCGGTCGCGCTGGTGGTCTTCTTCGATGGTGTCGCCTTTGGGAATGCTGCGTAGCTGCGTCAAGGGTGCGCGCACGGCTGCGTAATACATGGCCTTGGCTGCATCGGGACTCGAAATGAGTCCCAGTTCCCGCAACTTGGGATCGAAAGCGTTCCACAGCGCCATCAGGTCGGCGCGGCCCTCTTCCAGAGTGGAGAAATATTCCTTCAGGTAATAGGCAGGCTCGTGCGTAAGCTTCGGGTTTAGCTTTCCGGAGCCGTGCCCAATCACTTCGTGCAATCCCGTCGACAGAGTGGAAGCCTCTTCTCCGTATTTCTTCCCAAGCTCGATCTCTTCTTGCGAGCCGGCAAATTCCTCCAGCACAGAAGTCCCCCCTGCGGAATAGAGGGCGCGGCTGCTTCCCGTGAAGAGAAAGCTCTTGGAACCGTATTTCTCGTGAATCTCGTTTTCGTTGGGCAGGTTGTCGCCTACGGTGGTTACATGGAAGTCGCCTGTCTCAATAACCGTTTCAACGGCTTTGGCAACCGGCGGCTTTACCCCCAGGTTCTTGTATTGCGCATCCCATGGCGCGTGGTCTTCAAAGTATTGAGCGTTGGTCGCCAGCTTTTGCATGAGCGCATCCACACGCTGGTCGGTGACTGAAACAAAGCTCTGTGAGCTGCCTTTGGCTCCCCTGGCATCTCGATAGACCTCGATAAACCCATTTGCAAAATCCACGGTGGCGTTGTTTTGCACCCAGGCGATTCCAAAGGCGATCCAATCCTTAGGATCGCCAGTCTGGTAATAGCGCACTAGCGCCCGGATTACCTTTGCCTGCTGTGGATCGGCCGCCTGTGCGGCCTTTTCCAGGTATTGATTAGCCTTCTTGAGGAAGACGCTATAAACCCCCGGCTTGATGGAGCCATTCGGCGTTCCGGCGCGATAGACTTGCTCAGCGAGCTCGCCGTTGCTCCGCTTCACCACCCGTGAATTGAGCGGATACTTTTCTGAAAACCCTTTGAGGTCGTTGAGCCCCAGGCCCGGGTAAAAGGAGTTCGCGCTTGCCTGCAAGATGTCCTTCCCTCCCTGGGGACTCTTTGCCGTAATCGTCGGTTCAAACTCCGGATCGAAGAACGAGGGCTTTAGCTCCTCAAGCTCCCGGTCCAAAGCGGCCTGCGTAGGGAGTGGCGGCACATCTGCATAGCGCGTGCGGAAGGCTCCATGTTGAAAGGCGCTCTTTGCTGCTGCCTGCAGCTCTTCTGGCGTGAACGATGGAAGAAATTTCCGTGCGGTTACTTCATTGTGATTGCCCCGGCTTGCCCAAAACAGCTTGGCAAAGGCCTGGATCTTGCTCGTCGCTGGATCGGCTCCGTGGCCGTGAGCCACGATCCCTTCCAGGAGCCGCTTTTGCCGCAGTCCATACTTGGAAAGCTGATCGTAGATAATGGGGTCCACGGCGATCGATGCCTGCTCCAGCCAGTAAGCCACCTTCTTCTGCTGCGGGGTCAGGTCTTTGAAGCTATCAGCCTCCAGTTGAATAAAGGCCGTGTTGTCCACTCGATCTACCAGCGCGTCGTGGGCTCCAGCGCCGGCTGCCTGAGCTTTGCAGAACGAGGGGCTTAGGACAAAAAATAGGCTTGCCAGATAGGCCACCGAAGCGGGAAAGCGCCAAAACCGGGTTTTCACGATATTTTTCTCTCCGAGCGCCAATGTTACACCAGGAAATAAACTAGTCTGCAAGGTGGGGTTAGAATGCTGATTTTCGGCAGTCTTCCCGCGGGCAAGGAAATCTCTGGCCAGGGGCGAATCAATTGGAACCTGTTACTCATCTTCTTACCGGGGCCTGCATCGGCAGAGCGGGATTGAATCGCAAGACCGGCCTGGCCACCCTCACCCTTGTCCTGGCCACCGAAGCAGCGGATATCGATGTGGTGTCCTATTTCGGAGGATCGGTGTCCGGGTTCCAGCACCATCGAGGGTTTACTCACACTTTATTGGGCGTTCCGGTGGTTGCCGCGGCCACTCTTTTAGTGGTCTACGGAATCGATCGGCTTATGCGCCATCGAGGACGTAGGCCGAAGATTCCGGTGAATTGGCGGCTGCTATATCTCTATGCTCTGCTTGGAGGATTGGTCCACATTTTCCTTGATTTTCTGAACGACTATGGCGTGCGGCCTTTTGCTCCGTTCCACCCGAAATGGTACTCATGGGACATCGTTTATATCGTCGATCCTGTGATTTTGAGCCTTTTGTGTCTGGGATTGGTCATGCCGGCATTGCTGGCTCTGGTTTCGGAAGAAGTCGGCGGTCGCAAACCCGCTTTTCGTGGCCGGGCCGGAGCGGCCCTCGCCCTTGTATGCATTGTTGTCGTGATCTTGGTTCGGGATTTCGAGCATCGCAAAACGGTGAACGCGCTGAAGGCCGTACTCCATCACGGCGAAGATCCGCTTCGCGTCTCTGCTTATCCCATGCCGCTGAATCCCTTTTTATGGAAAGGCGTTGTAGAAACTCAAGACCTCTTTGAAGTTTCGGCGGTAAACCCGCTTGAAAATGACATCGACGTTCAGGGCTCTGCAACCATCCGTTACAAGCCTCAAGAAACACCTGTGACCCTGGCAGCCAAGAAATCACAGTTAGGACGCGTCTTCTTGGATTGGGCGAAATATCCCTTGGTAGAGGTGGACCAATTGGCCCGGAATGAGGGCTATAAAGTCCGTTTCATAGACTTGCGCTTTGCCGATCCATCCCTGCCCGCTCGCGATCAGGTTCTGAGTGGGTACGTGGTTCTCGACCCACAGTTGCACCCCATCCGTATGGGGATGGGAAGGGATTCCGCGTCGGAGAAGTGAGAAATGAATCGACTGGATTATCTCTCAGGTTGGAGATGAAGCTGGCGCAACTGTAGCAATACGCAACTGAATAGTAGGAGAGCGGCCCTTCAGAGTGTGCTTGAGAACCTCGAAATCGTCTGTCGGAACCACAACGGGTTGCGATCAGGGACCCGTGCGGCGGTCACAACCTGCAACATGAACCTAGTTCTCACGGAAAATGAGGGTGCTCCCATCCTTTATGGAAAGCGCTTTCTTGGTCTTTGCGCTCGGAGCAAAGGGCAGGTTTCGTACAAACATCTGTCACTTACCAAATACACGCCGTCCTACGCGGTATCTCCCTTGGTATGGCACATTGTGCTTGTGGCCAAGTTGTTCCTGCGTGCTGCCTTTCTTATCCCGTAGCCGAGGAGCACCACTGCAATCAGTATTCCCGCGATTGCCACCACCATCCAGGGGTGATGCTTGACCATATCTTTGGTGGTTGCAACAATCTGCGGCCCGAAAACCAAAATCAGGATCGAGAGAATTCCAAATCGCAGTAGGCGTCCGCTGAGCACCGCCAGCAGAAATTTCAAGGTTTTCATCTCGAACACGCCGGCGGAAAAAACCAGCAGTTTAAAAGGTGTTGGCGGGGGCAGCATTGCCGGAACCATCATGGCGAGGAACTCGCGCTTCTCAAAACGCTCTCGGATGCGCTTCATCCGGTCTTGGTCGATTCTTTTGAGCAGGAAAAGCTCGCCTCCCGCCCGGCCCAGCGCGAATGGAATCAAGCTGCCCACCGCCGATCCCAGCGACGCGGCAATGCAATACAGAATGGTGCGATGAGGGTTGGCGTAGACGTAACCCGCGATAACAGGGTCCATTGGGATGCCGAAGGCCGCGGCATCCAGCATGGCAATAATCAGGACACCCCACGCGCCCAAGGCTTTCAAAGCGCCGACCAGGGCGCCGTATCGGAGCAGAATTTTGTTTTTAAGGGACAATCCGCCATTGTATGCGACTTCCTGGAAGCTGCCCAAACCGTGACCCTGCAATAGCGGCGAGAGGCTCTTGCGGCACGTAATCCGCGAAAATGTCATAGACTGAACATGACAGCACTTTACACATCTTTTTTGCAGCAATTACACTAAGCGGTTTACCGTCTTTATGTAAGCTGCCGGTCATAAGTTGGGTGCTGAGCGGAACCGGCGGGGCGGGAACGGATCGTTGCGGGGAACTTGCCGCATGCGGACTTATTCGCGCGGGTGCGATGAGTCGGAAATGATTTACGGATAAAAATCGAATCAAGAGAGAAGGAGACGTAATTATATGGCCGCAACAGCAGTGGAAGAAAAAGTAAAGTCGATTATCGTGGAGCAGCTTGGTGTGGATGAGGGAGAGGTCACCAGCAACGCCTCTTTCGTAGACGATTTGGGAGCCGATTCGCTCGACACTGTGGAACTGGTCATGGCGTTCGAAGAAGCCTTTGAGATCGAAATTCCGGACGAAGACGCCGAGAAGATTCGCACCGTCAAAGATGCCGTCGAATACATCGATAAGCATGCGAAAGGTGGAAAGTAGTTTTGTCGCGAAGAGTAGTGGTCACAGGCCTTGGCCTGATTTGCAGTGTCGGTAACGACTCCGGAACGGTCTGGAAGAACATCCTTGCGGGTAAAAGCGGGGTGGCGAAAATCACCCATTTTGATTCCAGCAAGTTTGCCTGCCAGATCGCCGCCGAGGTCAAAGGCTTTGACCCACTTAATTTCATTGAGAAGAAAGAACTCAAGAAAATGGGCCGCTTCATCCACCTGGCCATTGCCGCATCGGATGAAGCCATGAAGATGTCGGGTATTCAGGTCACTCCCGAAAACGCCGCTCGTGTGGGAGTTCACATTGGTTCGGGGATTGGCGGTTTCGATGTGATCGAGCGCGAGCACGAGGCTCTTCTGTCGGGCGGCCCACGCAAGATTTCGCCTTTTTTTATTCCTGCCGTCATTATCAATCTCGCCGCCGGACAGGTCAGTATTCGCTACGGCGCCAAAGGTCCCAATGAGGCCACTTCCACAGCCTGTACTACCAGCGCCCACGCGGTTGGCGACGCCTACAAAATCATTCAACGCTGTGATGCCGATGTAATGATCGCCGGCGGCACGGAAGCAGCCATTACGCCCATGGGCGTTGGCGGCTTCGCTGCCATGCGCGCCCTTTCCACTCGCAATGATGAACCGGAAAAAGCCAGCCGTCCTTGGGATGCGGGTCGCGATGGTTTTGTGATCGGCGAGGGCGCGGGCATCCTGATTCTGGAAGAGTTGGAGCATGCCCGCCGTCGTGGCGCGCCCATTCTGGCGGAAATCATAGGCTACGGCATGAGCGCCGATGCTTACCACATCACCCAGCCCGCTGAAGAAGGAGAAGGCGGTTACCAGGTTATGACGAATGCCATCCGCGATGCCAAAATATCTCCTGCGGATATCGACTACGTGAATGCTCATGGCACCTCCACCCCGATTGGCGATCTGCTGGAAACCAAGGCCATCAAACGGACTTTTGGTGATGGGACCAAAGTAGCGGTTAGCTCTACCAAGTCGATGACCGGCCATCTCCTCGGCGGAGCGGGTGGACTCGAAGCTGGCATCACGATCCTTACACTGCGCGACCAGATTCTGCCTCCAACCATCAATCTGGAAAATCAAGATCCCGAGTGCGACCTGGACTACGTGCCCAACGTGGCCCGCAAAGCCCCTGTCAATATCGCCCTTTCCAATTCATTCGGCTTCGGCGGAACCAACGGCTCTCTTATCTTTCGGCGCTGGGCGGAGTAATTCGCGTCCGGCGTCGTTAGGATTTTTTTGCTTCTGCTCAAAATCGGTAGGCGTTTATCCATATCTCCATACATGTGCATCCCGAGAGCTATAAAAAAAAGAGCAAAGAAACTGTAGCAATGATGCACCACTCTTGATGTACTAAGGGTCTTCCGGCGATCCTATATCCCCGATTTTTGTTCTCTAAACAAATTTTTCGATTTTTCCTGTAACGTTCCGAAATCCGCACGCACTATACAGCGAACATCAATAACAATCATCAGGAACACAGGAACGAGAGCTGAGGCTGGGGTGTCCAAGGAAAGTGGACCCACCGAGTCCCGATGTCCTACGGCTAGACGATTGCCTGTGCTCGTTCTTTGTTGGGTTTCAAGCACCCGATTTGTTATTTCAAGGAGGGCCTTCAATGATGCTAGATCAAAGCGGAGTAATCATATGCAAATGAAAAATGTGAGGATCGCATATCTACGACGAATGCTTAGGCGATTAGAACCCGAAGAGACTCGCATTCAACAATTGGTCTCCACTGAAGGCCTTTTCCCTGAAGCGGAGGGGTTTGCTCATCCAACAATTAATGAATAGTCGCAAACAATTACTTTTGGAATTGCGGACACAGGCCAGATCTATTCGTAGCAAATGAAATAC
Source organism: Candidatus Angelobacter sp. (assembly GCA_035295685.1). Lineage (GTDB taxonomy): Bacteria > Acidobacteriota > Terriglobia > Terriglobales > Acidobacteriaceae > Angelobacter. The sequence continues at coordinate 13,018 of DATGIO010000118.1, read as the reverse complement.
CGGCCAAGTTAGCAAGCTGTTGAACATAACCCAGAAGGGCGCTCCATCGGTTACGACTTCTGGGCGGCGGCACGGTCCACTACTGTACCTCCGATGCCACGACTACAAATTAACCGACACAGGAAAAATCTCAAAACCAATCTCAACTACAAACTACGCTCCATGAATGCGAAGAATCGGGGGCTAACTAGTAACTAGATCCACTGGCTACTGAAATTGGCCTTCCATCGGCTCATGGAGCGCTCCATTTCTTTGCCATAGCGTTCCCATTCCTTGCCGTAGCCTTGCCACTTAGCCGCCTGCTTCTCCCACTCTGCCTTGCTTGCCTCGGCTGCCTTTTCCCACTGCGCTCTCATGTGCTCCATCGTCTCTTGGCTGTTCTGGTAATAATCTTTCCAGCTTGAGGACTGTTTTGTCTTAGGATTGGCTACCTCCACCGTGACGGTCTGCTCATGCTTATCGCGGACAATCCCTACCTCCACCTTTCCATCCTTGGAATGTGCGCGCAATACCCGCCGCAAATCGGAACGGTCGGTTATGTTTTCATTGCCTACTCTTGTAATCACGTCTCCGGCCTTGATGCCCGCTTTTTCAGCAGAGCTTCCTTTTTCCACCGACTTCACCAGCAGCCCCTCACCGTTCTTGACGCCAAAGAAATCAGCAAGCTGATGCCCGATCGTTTCTACCTGCACGCCGAGCACCGGAGCATAGCTGCCCACCTGAAAATCGAATGCCGGTAAATTGAAGTCGGGCAACTCGATCGTCTCGCCAGGGATGACCACCGCAAAGCGGTCGTGGTTCAGCTTATGGATATTGTCCGCAGCCACCTGCGCCCGGTCTCCCAATTGAACATTGACCGTCATATGGCTGCCGTCGCGGCTGATGCCGAGCGCCACTGTCCGACCCGGAGGCGTCTCGCGAATCATCCGCCGAATCTGCTCCTCGCTCTCGATCTTCACGCCGTTGTACTCCAGGATCACGTCGTGTTCCTTCACTCCTGCTTTGCCAGCAGGCGCGTCCTGGTCCACCATGGTGACCTCAACGCCGCGCTCTTCCTTGAGCTTGAGTGCGCTTACGCGGTCCGAGGTGATGTCCTGAATTTCAACGCCCATATAGGAGCGTCCCACGGGATAGAGCACTCCCGCCTCCGAATTCGTGCCTGTACGCCCCGGGTCTTCCAATGCCAGGGCGTATGTTCCCGGAACGGCAATCCCTACCAACGGACATAGCATCAACCCTGCGGCAGCGATTCTCTGAACGATCTTCATACTCCCTCCTCTCGAATCTCTCAATTGCGCTCTTTGTCTTTGCGCTTAAATTCAATACTCCCCGTCGATGTGTGTACATGCAGCAGCGGGCCGCCTCCATTCACGCTTCCCTCAGCGTATGCCTCCCGTGGACCCCACCTCTGATCGCCAAACACGACCTTGAGCGGAAAATCGCTGCTGATACCTGCTTTGCCGGCGGCTTCCACAGCGGCTCGGATATTGATGCCCAGGTTCTCTGGAATATAGACCACAATGTCTCCCATCGAAGTTTCCAGGCGTGAATCTGCGAATGCCCCTGAATTAGGGGTCAAATAGGCAACGATGGGGCCGCTGCTGGTCTCGGCGCGCAAGCTGCCATGAACCGAAGCGATCCGTATGGAGCCCCCTCCACTTTCTACCTGCGCCTGACCCACCTCGGTGAGTTCGACGGTTCCGCCACCAGTAGAGGCTTTTACATCGCCGCTGCACCGGTCAACCTTGATCGACCCTCCGGCGGTTTCGAGGGTCATCGAGTTAGCGGTACCCACAAAAAGCGAGCCTCCTCCCGAGATCGCAACCACTTGGCCGCCCGAAGACTGAACACGGATGTCGCCGCCTCCAGTGTTGACATGAACGTTGCCACCGATTTTGCCGACTTCAATCGAGCCGCCACCGCTGGAGGCCCTAACATCTCCACTGATATCGTCCAGGCGAATCGTATCCCCGCCGGTGCTGACCTCGACTGTCCCTGAAATGCCTTTTACGCCAATCTGCCCGCAGCCGGTCTCCGCTCTTACCACGGAGACTTGACTCGACACGTGAACATCGATATCAAGGGAACCTCGTCCCGAGCTTTCTTCGCCGCGAATGGTGCTGGTGTCTCCCGACGACGAGGTGGAGACACGTATCCTTGCAAACTCCCGGCGTGCTCCATCTTCGGAAGAAGCATGGACCTGCCTGCGAATCGTGTATGTGATGGAACCCTGCTGGCCGCCCGCAACGTGAATGGCCCCCACAACGGTCTTGATCTTCAACATCCTGGTGGCGGGCAGGGTACCAGTTGTTTCCTCAATCCATGCGCTTCCCGAGCGGTAGATGCGCGACGACGAATCCTGGGCGGCGGCCACAAGGCCAACCGCTAAAACCAGAGCGGCAATTTGTGCTTGCTTCGTCATCGGCAAACTTACCGAAAAAACCTTTCATCACCGGCTTTCACGCCGGAAAATTCGGGAGCCAAGATTCTATTCTTTCAGGGCAGCGGCCCACGGTCGAACTGTGCGCCTTTTTTAGGGGACTCCTGAGCTAATCGAGATCGGGAGTGCTTGCCAGAAGCCGCTGCGATTCCGAACGTATAAATTTGCTTTTATCGTGCTCTGCCAGTACCTGGAGGGCCTCGCGCACGCTCATGTCGGCGCGCACCGGACCGAGAAGCACCATGGCCCGCTCCCGCACTCCCGGATTGGTATCGTGCATCAGCGACTCCAAGACCGCATCGCGTACATGCACATCGTCCTTCACATAACCCTTGAGGGCATCCAGGGTCTTCAAGCGCACTCCTGGATTCTTGTCGTAGCGCAGTGCATAAATCAGGGCCTCGCGCACGCCATTATCTTCGGGCGCTTTGGCCAGAAGGTCGATCGAATCCAGTCGCAGGCCGGAATCGCGGTTATTGCGCGCCGCCACCAACAAAAGCCGCTGGATCAAAGGATCGTTGGCTGAGCCTTCAGCCACCTGTGGATGTAAAGTGTCGTATTTGATTGAAACCCGGTTGGTGCTTGCATCTTGCACAATGGATTCAACTGCGGCAATATTGGCTTCTGCAGCGGCGGGCTTGATCGGCGCTGGCGCAGCCTGGTGAGAGCCTACAATTCGATAGGTGGTAAGAGTCCCGCCGAAAAAGCCGGTGATCAAAAGAGCTAGGCTCAGCGCCGGGGCAAGCTTGATCTGGTGCATCCAGCCGGTGATATCGAAAGCAAACCGGCTCCATCCACGGGACTGCTCCGCTTCCTCCAGGGCCTCCTGCAACTTCATGCGGCTCGCCGCGAGCAGATTGGGGGGTACCTCATGCGCCGGCAGCACGGACATCGTGCCCTTGAACGCCATGGCGGAGCGTAGTTCTTGATCGCACGCCGGGCATTGGCGTATGTGTTGCTCCATCCCATGTTTGGCGTCGTCCGCCAGTTCGTCGTAGATGTACAGAACGATGTTTTCTTTGGTCCAGTCGCAGTTCATGGTTGCAGTCTCTTCCGCCTTTTTAACGCATGGTCGCAAGCACGCCGCGCAGCTTTTGCGTTGCGCGGAACAACGTATTCTTGGCGGTCTCTTCGGTGGTATTCAGCATCTCTCCAATGGTGCGCAGGCGCAGCCCCTGGTAGTGCTTCAGTTCAAAGACCATTCTTTCCCTTGGTGTCAGCCGCTTGAGCGCCTGGGCAATCTTTGCGCCCAGTTCCCGCCGCATCAAATCTTTTTCCGGATTAGCTCCCGCCCGGTCGTCCGATACCCGATCGAGAAGATCGATTTCCTGTCCGCTTGAATCGATCATGACCGGCGAATCCTCCTTGCGCGTCTGTCGCTTGCGCAGATGATCGAGGCACAGATTCGTCACGATTCGGTAGATCCACGTATAGAACGAGCATTCAAAACGGAAGTTGCCGATATGGCGGTAGGCTTTAAGAAACGCTTCCTGGTAGATATCGCGTGCGTCGGAGTCGGAGCCAGTAAGATGCAGCGCCAAGCGCAAGACCGCCTGGTCGTATTGCCGTACCAGCGCTTCAAACGCGGCGCGGTCGCCGCGCTGTGCGGCTCGGATCAGTTCGCTGTCGTTCACTCGGCCTAGGGCTTGGCTCACCATGGCTCCCGAGTTCTGGGAGTTCGTTCTTGCACCCTTGGAGCCAACCAAATTTTGAACCAATGCGAGTTCGGCTGGCATCTGTTCCGCTCCTCGTAACCCTCTCTACCGGTATTACTTTGGACGGAACAAGCTGCAAAACGTAAGCCCAGATTAACGGTTTTGCGGGGAAATAAAAAGCCTGGATGCCACTGATTCTTCAAGGCAAATTCTACTGAGGCTGACGCGGCATGCGATAAGGAATGCGCTTCCCCCTAAAGAAGGAAAAATCGGACTCGGGGACGGTAAGTCCGCAGAAAGTCCTGAAAAATTGAATTGTTGAATGGAAAATACCGAACAATAGCAAGTGACCGCGCACCTGCAACAGTTCCGAATAAGTGCGAGAAGATGCATGTCCTCATGGGGGCGGGCCTTCAAAACCGGCCGCGCTCCCCGCGCGAATCACGCCGCACCTGCTTAAGCTTCCTCGCCTTCTTTTTCTACCACCACTTTGATATGGCTGGTCACGTCGCGATGCAGCTTGATCGCCACATCAAAGCTGCCCAGGCTCTTGAGCGGATCCGAAAGCTGGATCTTGCGGCGCTCAATATTGAAGCCCTTCTTTTCCAGGCCCTCGGCGATATCCACCGATGTGACCGAGCCGAAAAGGTGGTCCTTTTCACCGGCTTTCCGCAGAAACGTGAGAGTCACGGCTTCCACCTGCCGCGCCAGGGCTTCGGCATCGGCTTTTTCCACTGCGCTGCGGCGCACCGCAGCCTGTTTCATTTGTTCAATGACTGCCTTGTTGCCCCGTGTGGCTTCAATGGCCAGCTTCTTCGGGAGCAGGTAGTTGCGGCCGTAGCCCTCTGCTACCTTCACTACTTCTCCCCGGTGGCCCAGGTTCACAACATCTTCTTTGAGAATAACTTCCATTTCCAGTCTCCAATAGGAATTTCTATCTTGCCGCAAAGGGCAGCAGAGCAATGTTGCGCGCCCGTTTAATGGCCGCGGACAGGCGGCGCTGATGCGGAGTGCACACGCCCGTCAGCCGGCGGGGTACGATTTTGCCGCGCTCCGCAACGAATCCCTGCAGCAGGCGCACGTCCTTGTAATTGATATCGTCAATCTTCTCGACGCAAAATTTGCATACCTTCTTGCGCCGGAAAAACTTCCGGCCTCCAGCGTCGCCGCGCCCTCCCGGCCCACGGTCCGGTCTGTCGCCGCGATCGCCGCTCCGTGCTGGTGGGCGAGGACCGCTCGGTGTGCTTCCTTGGTTTGTTTCGTCAGCCATAGTTCTCCTCAATGTCTCCGGCTCGATATTTCGGCCTTCCTGAAATCCGTTGTTTTATTTCTATGCAGTCACCGGCGGGTTTTCCGCTTCGGCGGCAGGCGTGGCTTCAACCGGAGGACGCTTCACGCGCGACGCGCGGATCTTGCGGATCTTCTCCAGCCTCTGCTGCTCCTCATCCATGCGGACCGTGATGAACTTCAGAATCTGTTCCGCGACCCTCATACGCCGTTCCAGCTCATGAATGGCCTTGCCATCGGCTTGCAGCGTGAGCAGCACGTAGAGCCCTTCCTGGAACTTCTTCACGTCATAAGCCAGCCGTCGTTTGCCCCATTTATCAAGGCTCTGCACCTGGGCCCCGGCGTTGGTTGCGTGCGTCTGGAGCGTGGCGAGGAGCTTGTCTGTCTCCTCTTCCTGCAGGTCCGGCCGCACAATAAACATTACCTCGTAGGTACGTTGCATTCTTTTCTCCATCTTCGTCCTTGCTTTGCGTGAGCAATACAGAGACGAGCTGTCTAATCTTTGTCCATCTCCGGTTTGTTCTTGCGGTTAAACCGGTTCATGCTTGTTGCAATGCCTTCGTTCACGATCGCTGTAACCGCCTCGGCTGCGCGATCCAGCAGCTCATCCACCGCAACTAGCTGCGATTTCTTGATCTGCGAAAGAAGGTACCGTGCTCCCTCTTTCACCGGATGATCGGGCGCCACGCCGAGCCTGATACGCTGGACTTCTTGCGTTTGCAGCGAATTGATGATCGACTGCATGCCGTTATGCCCGGCGGAAGACCCTCGCTCCCGTACGCGAATCGCCCCTAGTGGCAAGTCCAGTTCGTCGTAAATCACGATCAGGTCTTTCTCCGGGTCACGTTCGTATCTGTCTACCAACTCCCGCACCGATTGGCCGCTCAGGTTCATGAACGTCTCAGGCTTGGCTAGAAGAACCTCTTCATTGCCGATCCTGGTTCGAGCTGTAAGTGCCTTGCAATGCCGGTTGTCCACCGTAACGCCGCACTGCTCGGCGATCCGGTCGACCGCAAGAAAACCGATATTGTGCGGCGTAAACTGATACTCGATTCCCGGATTGCCTAGTCCGACAATCAGCTTCACGCCGGCTACTTCTTGCCTTCAGCCTTCTTCGGCGTCGCGGAAGCCTCCTCGGTTTCCTGCTTGCCCTTCTTGATGACCTCTGGCTCGGTTCCCGCCGCCGCGCCTTCCGCTGTCGCTTCAACCGTCGCGGCTGCCTCTTCCTTCACGGATGTAACGTGAGCAACCGCCTGGTTCGCATCAGTCAGGAACTTGAGCTTGTCGCCGTGATGCAGGTCTGCCACACGCAGCACCTGTCCGAAAACCAGTTGGGAAACATCGGCCTCGATGTGGCTCGGAATGTCGCCGGGCAGGCACTCGATTTCGACCTCGCGTAGTACCTGATCCAGGATTCCGCCCTGTTGCTTTACGCCCGCAGATTCGCCGGCAAGATGGATCGGTACCTTGACCCTGATCTTCTCGTCCATGGCAATGCGCTTCAGGTCGATGTGCAGCAGGTGGCCCTTCAACGGTTCGTACTGCCAATCGACGATCATCGCCTTGGTCTGTTCGCTACCCATGTCCAGGTCGAAGATCGAGTTGTGGCCGGAGGCCGAATGCAGAATCTTCGAGATCTGCTTGGGATCGACGCTTACCGCCACCGAGCTTTTTCTTGCTCCATAGACAACCGCCGGAATGCGCCCCTTCGTGCGCAGACGCCGTGCCTCGTTTTTCCCGCGTGAGCTGTCCTGCCGTGCTTCTGCTAAAACTACTTCCTTTGAACTCATTGTCTGTTCCTTCTTCTACGGCCCGCGGGCCGGATTAACTTGATTTGCCGTTCGCCTCTTCGTCTCGCTTCTTCGTTCTTAGGCAAACAGCGTACTGACAGAAGTCTCTTCATGAATCGACTGGATAGCCCTGCCCAGCAGCCCTGCAATCGACAAAACTTTGATCTTCGGCTCTGCCTTTCCCGCCTCGGTCAATGGAATCGTGTTGGTCACCACGACTTGCTCCAATCTGGATTTGGAGATGCGCTCAATCGCCGGGCCTGAAAGCACCGGATGGGAAGCGCAAGCGTATACTTTCGAGGCCCCCGCGTTCAGCAGCGCCTCGGCCGTCTTCACCAGAGTTCCCGCCGTATCGATAATGTCGTCGATAATAAGGCAGGTACGGCCCTTCACATCGCCGATCACGTGCATCACCTCGGCTACGTTCATATCGGTGCGGCGTTTGTCGACGATCGCCAGCGCCGCATCAATCTTCTTGGCAAAGAATCTGGCCCTCTCCACACCCCCGGCATCCGGGGAAACCACGGTCAGATTGGGCAGCGACATCTTCTTGAAAAAATCCACCAGAACGGGGGAGGCAAACAGGTGATCGACAGGAATATTGAAGAAGCCCTGGATTTGCGGTGCGTGCAGGTCAACGACCAGGGCGCGATGCGCGCCTGCGGTAGTCAGCAAATCGGCAATCAGCTTAGAGGAAACCGGAACGCGTGGCTTGTCCTTCCTGTCTTGGCGGGCATAGCCGTAATAAGGGATCACGGTTGTAATACGCCGCGCGGAGGCCCTCTTCAGGGCATCCACCAGTAGCAGCAGCTCCATCAAGTGCTCATCCACCGGAAAGCACGTGGGCTGCACCACAAAAACGTCGGCTCCGCGCACATTTTCGAGCACCTGGATATACACTTCGCCGTCGGAGAAACGCGTTACCGTGGCCTTGCCGCGCTCCAGTTGCAGGAACGCGCAAATCTCATCAGTCAGTGCTTCATTGGCAGTTCCGCAGAAAATCTTGAACTTTTCGTCCATGCGCGATTTCTGCGGCTTCTGTTCATTCTTAGGCTGCATCTGCTGATTTTTCTTCTCGATTCTCTCGGCTGCTGGTGCTGTCGTTGCCATAGGCGTCCACCAAACTTCGAGTATTCGTTTGCGCAACGGCTGTTGAATCAACCCGCCGGGCCGCAAATCCGCTATCCTTCCCATTCTTTGAGATTGCTTGCTGAATCTGGCTGGGCGGCTAGGAGTCGAACCTAGACAAAGTGCTCCAAAGGCACTTGACCTACCATTAGTCGACCGCCCAATCCCTTTAGCGCTGGAAAAGCTCTTTCCAGTACCGTCGCCGTGGCAAAGTCATCGTTGCTCGAGCCGGTATTTCCCGCTCATTCAACGCTCGTGCTGCCCTAACTGCTTCTCCATGCTCCTTGAAAAACCCATACACTGTAGAACCGGAGCCGGAGAGGGAAGCGTATCCGGAACCATTGCGTTCCAAAACACGTTTGACCTCACGTATTGCGGGATACATTGGAAACACGACACTTTCGAAGTCGTTTTCGATCCCGGCACGGACAAGGTCGAGAAGCATTGTCTCGGCCCGGTCCCAGCCCTTGTCTGGGACACCGGTTGGGGAAAAACAGCCGTTCTGCCATCCATACAGCGATTGGCTGAACGTGTTTATTGTAGCGGACGTTGCAGCGGCGGTCAATTTCTTTGCTGGTATTGACCGTTTCTCGACCTCTGGATTCTCTGAGTCTCGATTCTCAAGATCTCGGTCTTCGAATGCACGGCTTTCCAAGCCCGCCGCCGCTCTGTCCCAGGCCGCGAATGCCGCCGGTGTGGAAACCCCAATGTCGGGAGTTGCGATCACGCACGGAATAGCCGGTAAATCTTGCATTGAGTAAACCTGTTCGCCCCTGCCGGTTCCTAGTACGGTTCCGCCAATCAGGAAAAGGGGAAGATCGGATCCCACTTCGCTTGCCACGCGCAGCCGGTCCTCTGGCGTAAGCTTACGTTTCAATGCCTTTTCCATGGCCAGCATGGTGACCACCGCATTGGAAGAGGCCGCGCCCAGCCCGCCCTGTACAGGCAGGCTCTTTTCAATCGTAATGCGAACTTTGGTCCGGACTTTCAGCGCCTTCAGAACCCGTTCGGCAATCCGCCAACAGGTATTGCTCTCGTCGGTTGGGACTTTGGGATCTCTGCTGAAAATTTCGATGCCGACCCCGCGCCCAGTCTCCACGCGAATCGTGTCATAGAGCGCCACGGTCTGGTAGAGCGTGCGCAATTCATGAAATCCATCGTCGCGCCGAGCGCCGATTCGTAGTCCAATATTGATCTTTGCAAAAGACCGCGCAACTACACTCATAACGATAGGTCATCATAAATCACGAGTGCTGCCCCGCGGCATTCGCAAGACCGCGGCTGTCCATAGTGTGGAAAGGTCTCGCCTAATTTGCTGGAAAATTTTTCAGTAGCGGAACAAATAGGATAGCTTCACGAAAAACTGTCTGCCATCGTTGATAAATGAATTGCGGGTCCGCAGCAAGCCATCGGGAATGCGCGCCAGTGAGGGATCCAGGTTCTGGAGATTGCTGTTATAACCAACGTAAACGGCCGTGCCCGGATTCACAAGATAAGTGAACAGGACGTCGCCGTTGAAGTTTTTCGCATTTTGCAGTGTCGTGAGCGCGGGATTGGAGAGAGTCGCCGTGTACTGCCCGATCACTCGAAGGGAAAACTCCTTCGTAAACTGATAGTTCCATTTCGAGCGCACGATGTGGTTGTTAAAAATCCCGATGCCTGTTCCATTATCGAGATACCGGTTCAGTAGATACGTATTTTCAATGGTCAACCCGCTCACCGGGCGCACCGTGGCTTTCGCGTTGATCGCCATATACTTGGCAAGCGTTGGCGGCCCCGTGCGTGGAACGAAGTTCGTGGCGGTTCCCATATCGAGCTCTCCGTTCAAGCTGATCCATTTCAGGAACTGCGTGTTGACGAATGGCCCTGTCAAATAGTGCGCATAGTCCCGGTTTTGCGCCAAGGCGGAGAAATCCGACGGCCTCAGTCGCTCATGCTCCAGCATCCCGAACCACCCCAAGTTCGTTTGTCGGGGCAAGGTAAATGAATAGTTTGGGTTCGCCACATAGTCGAGCCGCGTTCCGTTATGGTCCCACATCGTCTGGTCAAAAATGTGGAATCCATGGGAGATGAGCACCTTGCCTTCGGGAAAGAAATTGTAGTTGAACGAGTTAGCAACCTGGCGGAAGTCGGTGCGCGGCACGAAGCCGGTATCTGTGTTGAAGCCTGGCGAGATGTCCTGGTATGTGGTGTTAAGTTCGATCTTGCGTGAGGTTCTTTCAAGCGCAATCTGATAAGCGGGACCGGCTTCGTGCGTGCCATCGTTCAATTTCGTCTCGCTCGTAATCGCCTGGGCGTTCACCTGCCAGTTCTGGTCGATCTTGATGTGGGCATCCACGCCGCCCACGCGATTGAAGCCAGCCTCACAGAAGGTGGCCGTGCAAAAGCTGTTCGGAGACGTATGCAGTTCGCGGTCGGTATAAATGAATCCCACCGTATTGTCTTTGCCGATCTCGCGATTCAACCGAAGAACTCCAAAGTAGGCGTCATTGCCCGATAGCGGATCGCTCTTGAGCACACTTTTTTCTGGAGCTTTGTCGTCGGCAACGAAAGCGCCAATGGCCCAGGGACCGGTCTTACCAGTGAGCCGCAGTCCGTAGAGCGGGTCTATCACGCGCCTTGTAAAGACGAGGTTGAAGGGCGTCTGAAAGTAGTTTGCATTTTCCTGAAAGAAAGGGCGCTTCTCCGGGAAAAAGACCTCAAAGCGTTGATTCACCGTCGTCTGCGGATCGTCGGATTCAATCTGGCCAAAATCGGGATTGATGGTCGCATCCAGCACTAGGCTGTCTTTGATCACAACCTTGGAATCCAGGCCGACCTTGGGTTCCAGGTGTTTGCCGGTAAAGCGCTCTCCAGCGGGATCGCGGTCGTCCAGCGACCGGAAAGCTCCGAGCGAAGCATACGGAATAAACTGCATGTTCTTCCCCGGCGAGATGTCTCGGAATCCGTCGAGAGTTCCTTCCTGCGAAAGCCAGCCTTGCAGCCGCTGTGTATTCAGTGGATAGAACGAACGCTCCGCGTTGCGAGGAATCACTCGAGCCAGAAAAATGCCCCACGAAGTAGAAGCCGTGGAAGCCTTAGAAGCCGTAGAATCCGACTGCCGAAAACGCAGCGATTTGAATGGAATCTCAAAGAGAACCATGTAGCCGTTGCCCGTTAGATGAGCGTCGGTCTGCCAGACCGTGTCAAAGCTGTTGTCAGGCCCTCCGCTCTCGGCAAATAATCCGTCCTGCTGAATGCCGTAAGCGTTGGCATAGAAGTAATACGCATGGCGGCGGTCGTGGAAGGTGTCTAGGAACAAGCCCACTTGGTCGTCGTCATCGATCAGTTCGCGCCGCAGCATGCGTGCGCGAATCTTCGCGGGCTCCGTATCGAATGCCAGAAAAAGAGCGTAGAAATTTTTATCGGTGTAGCCGAGATAAGCCTCCGTCCGTTGAGACGATGGGATGCCATCGTGCGGCTCGCGCTGCAGAAACTTGTCGATCTTCAGCATCTTGCGGGCCAGTTCGGTAACCGGCTCCATGCCTTCAAAATCGGCCAGCTTAGGGGGTTTTTCCAGCCGGGGAATCTCGCTTGAAGAAATCTCTGCGAAGGGCGGGCCTTGTCCCTTCAAGGGAGAAGAGCGCGATTGAGCCATCGTCAAACACGACAACATCAGCACGCCCGTTACTGCAAGCACCCGTAACACGAATCCCTCTCTCTGTTGGTCCCGGAATTAAAGACTCTAACATCGTTGCCTGGCGCCGCCGGTATTCAACCTCTAAAAGCTGGTATCGATGGTCATCAAACGGTTGGCCGCAAAAGGACCGCCCAGTTTCATCCACGGCCCCTCGATCCTCCTGGCCTCGGCGGATGGTGGAGGCTTGGAAAAATGACGAAGCCTACTCCGTCAAACGCAGCTTGGGTACCCGTGGTTCGAGCATTAGACGCCGGACCCGACAAAAGGTTAGAAAGTGAAAAACCCTTCAAAACAAACGGAAGAGAGCATGTCCTCGCCAGCGAATATTGTTCCGCATGAATTCTTTCGCCAATGGGGTGGTTGGCGCTCTTGGTTGGCAGCGCCGCATTTCTTTGCCGTTGATCATCCCCAGGCTGCCGGTCGGTTTGCCCAGGCCTCATCAATGCGTTTCTATTCAAGAAAACCGGGAGTTTGGATTCCAGCGATTGTGCTGCACATGGTCTATAACGCGGTGCTGTTGCTCTAGTAGAACAGTGGTGTTGCTTCTGGTAGAACCAAGAAGAAAAATCATGGCCGTGAAACACTCACACGGCCTCGAAGATTTCAGAACAACTGCGGCTGGCGGCCATAGCGGATGTTGAAATGATCGTAGGCTAGCTTGGTTGCGACGCGTCCACGGGGCGTGCGGTCAAGGAATCCGATTTGAATGAGAAACGGCTCGTAGACCTCTTCCAGCGCTTCCTGCTCTTCGGCGAGTGCCGCGGCTAGGGTGCTGAGGCCAACCGGGCCGCCGTTGTACTTTTCAATAATCGTCAGCAGCAGTCGCCGGTCGATCTCGTCGAATCCGTGTTTGTCGACCTCCAGCATCTCTAGCGCTGCCTGCGCCGTAGGCCGGTCAATTCGCCCCGCGCCCCTCACCTGGGCAAAATCGCGCACCCGGCGTAGCAGCCGATTGGCAATGCGCGGAGTTCCGCGCGCTCGATGGGAAAGTTCTTCGGCTCCTGCATGATCGATCTCAACGCCTAGGATCTCGGCGGAG
>DATGIO010000117.1:0-15264 GCA_035295685.1 Candidatus Angelobacter sp. | reverse complement strand
TCTTTACAAGCTCGTCGGCGGCCGGTCCCAGCAGCCAAACCTCAGAAGGACAACGTCTTAGGTCGAGAGCCAAGTTGTTCTTTACAAGCTTTTGGAGGCGGCGGCCTTGGTCGCGGAAATGCTGTCGCTGCCGGTTGCGCTCGACGGCTCCGGGGTGAGTTTGGCGATAGCACTTGCTGGTAACCGGGATGCTCGTCTCGCCACTTCTTGCGGCTTTCGCGAACGACCTGGGCGTAGAGGGGATCGGAACGAATTTTTCGCCGGTGATAATCCCGCTGTCGTTAACGCTGACAGGCGGGCTGGCTGCAAACCTGTTGTTGGGGATGGTAAGGGGCAGGCTGAAAAACTCGCCGGCAACAACGGCAACGACGCAAACTCATCAGGCAACTCCGGATCAGAATGTCCTTCGCTCATTCTGTCCAGAAGTTGCGTTTAACCTGAAGCCGCCGACAAAAAATTCAGCCCACATAGAGTCTCATGCAGAGTTTTTACCGCCTCCCCGCGGATGGGGCCACTGCTCATCAGATTGCCAAGACTGCTGCTCTTTCTCGTTGCCGCGGACAGATGGTAAGGAGCAAGCTGAAAAACTTGCTGGCAATAACGGCAACGACGCAAACTCATCGGGGCGGCTCCGGATCAGAATGGGATTTGCTCATTCTCTCCGGAAGCCTCGCTCAACCCGAAAGCACCGATCAAAAATTCAGTCCCTATAGAGTCTCATTTAGAGTTTTTACCGCCTCCTCGCAGACGAGGCTGCTGACCATCAAACCGACAGAAACGCTGCTCTTTTATTCCGGCACGAAAATATTTTGAGGACGAGGAGCGCCAGGAAGAACGGAGGCGGCACGATCCCCTCTTGCCCGCCCCGCCTTCAGCCTCGGCTCAGGCCAAGAAGCGTTCCCACCAAACCGTGGACGGCTTTCCGGTGCACAGCTTCCAGACGCTGCTGTCGGCGTTGGCCAGCCGAGCGCGCGTGACTTACCGGCTCCAAGTCGGGCAAGTCGGAGGAGAACGCCAAACTGAGCTTCCAGCAGGTACCGGAACCCACGCCGCTGCAGGCTCGAGCCTATGAATTGCTTCGCCTGTTCTCAGTAGAAGGAAAGCGACCTTTAGACTATCCCTCTGGAAGTCAACGAAATATCCCCTCGGCGCTCATGGAACTTCGGACTGAAGGAGCGATTCCAAAATTACCAGATCCTCATCGCCAACCCGACGAATGGAGGCGGGGATGTCAGCCGGAATGCCGACGTGATCGCAGGCCTTTAGCTCTGCTTCTGAATCTCCCAAACGAATCTTGGCCCTCCCAGTTTGCACGGAAATGATTCTGTACTGCCCAGCAGTTAGCGGAAGTTCGTTAGATTGCACTCGCAGCACTGCTAGCTCCAGGCCTCCGACTTCAGGACTGTACGTCCTCGCCGCCGGAATCAGCACTTGCCTCCCCGCCTTCTCCCAGGTTGAGGCGTCACGAATGGCGCGTTCTAAGAAAATTGTCCCATTCATTTCTTCTGCACCCATCCCAACAAGTTTCGCTGCAGATGGATCTCTTGAGCTGGGGTCAACGTCAAAGAAGATCCCCCATCCTCCCATGATCAGAGAGCCGAAAATGAAAGGCACGGTGTGCTCGTGACCGGAAAGATTCTGAAAACCGTGGTCGGTCATCGGCGGGATCGGCATGGCATATCCCTCATTCACTTCCGCCCGATAAGGTCCTAGAAAGGTCCTGCCCTTGAGCGGAGAATATCCCAGGTGGATTTCAACGCCCTTCCAATGGCGATGCAGAGGAACACCATAACCTCCGGCATTCAAAAGCGCCAAGTTCCACGAATGGTGATCTCCGTAAATCAACGGAACAATAACGATGTTGAGGTTTGGGACCACGAAGCTGGCCAGTTCAGGAACATGCGCAGAACTGGCAATGTAGATGCCGTTACCCGTGCTGATCGCTTGCAAATTGGTTAGAAAGCAATCCTTAATGTACTCGATAGCCCTGTCTGATCCAACCATATACGCGGCTTCGAGCTGGTCGAGCACCTGACCGATCCATAAGTCGTAATAATAGAGGTTGAAGATGAGAGCGCGAAAATCCGACGGTACCGAAGCGACGGCCAAGGTCTCGAGTTGTTGAAGCAACATCGTCACTCGGTCGAGACAGTCGGAGCATCGGCTACTTCCTGAATTGCTTAGTTGCGCCTGAAGGGCTGTCCTGGTTGCGCTAAAGGTTCCTATGGTGTGGGAGCGATAGCCATAAGCAAACAGGCGAGCCAGCACTGTGTCAGACTCATTGATGTGAAACACGTTTCGATTATGACGATGGCTCCAGTAAGCCTTTTCAATCGTGCCGCGATAGATTTCACTCTTTGCCAGGCCCATGATGGAGCGCCTCAATGATCTCGTCCGTCATCCGCGCAAGGTCATACGTGGCTTTCCAATCCCAATCGCGCCGTGCTTCTGAGTCGTCGATCCTGTGAGGCCAGCTTTCTAAAATCGCGACACGGGATGGATCAGGCCTGTAAGTAATCTGCACGTGAGGCAATCGTTGCTGAATGGCAGCAGCCATCTCCTCGGCGGAAGGGTTGATTCCTGCCAGATTGTAGACTCGGCGTCTGAGTTTTTCTTCCGGCAAGTCATGCAGCTCCAGCAGAGCACGTACCGCATCGGCGATGTATAGCATGGGTGCGCGCGTCGTCGGGTTGATAAAAAACTCATAGCGTCCTTTCAGGACAGACTCCTCAAACGCCATGGAACAGTAAGCGCTGACCCCGCCCGCCGCACCGTGGGGAGCAACTACTGCCGGCAATCGAACCGCGCGAAAATCGATTCCAAAGCGGTGGTGGTAGTAAACCCCCAGCCGCTCGCCGGCAACTTTGGTTACTCCATAAAGGCTCACGGGCCACTGGGGAGCATCAATTGGAAGCGGATCAGGAAGGCCCGCACCATAGGTCGCCACAGTGCTCGAAAAAATCAGCCGTTTGACTCCCGAAAGCCGCGCCGCCTCATAAACGTTGCAGATTCCATCCATGTTGGCGCGCCAAGCTAGAGCGGGCTGCTGCTCGGCCACGGACGACAAAACAGCTCCCAGGTGAAAGATACTCTCGATGCCATGATCGCGAACAGATCGAAGAACATCTTCTCGATTGCCGAGATCTCCTTTGACGAACACTACCCGTCTGAATTCAGCCGTCTCCACATGCGGACGGGGATTCAGATCAAACAGCACAACCTGGTCGCCACGTTGGACGAGCGGAACCAACAGCCGAGATCCGAGATTGCCTGTTCCGCCGGTAATTAAAATCCGCAAAATCTAATCCCTCCTTATCATCAAGGTGGTTCTCAGCAGTTCTCCGAACCTCCAACATGACGAATCGCTCGGGACCTCCTTGCATCCAAAAATCACAAATCCGAAATGCGAGGCCGCGTGTGCCCGCATCCTCCCCGCTTTCAGACAGAAAAGCGAGAGAGCTTTTTTTGAAAGCCCGGGCGACTGAGAACTTCTGTGTTTACCACATTTTCAGGGATGCCTCCCTTTGCTACGCGCAACATTCCTTCCATAATAGATTTCATCGTCGCACGGCCGGCTTGCCGCGTTGACGCGAGCCAATGCGGTGTAAGGATGACATTCTCAAATTTCAACAGAGGGTCAGAGGCGGGTAGGGGTTCCTGTTCAAACACATCAAGGCCGGCTCCCGCGATCCAGCCTTCTCGCAAAGCGCGAACCAGTGCCGGTTGGTGGACGATTTCTCCTCTCGCGACATTGATAAAATAGGCCGACCGCTTCATCAGCCGAAACTCCCTTTCGCCGAACATCCTGCGGGTTCGCTCGGTCAGCCGGCAATGCAGGCTGATGAAATCTGCTTCACCGAGAACCTCCTCCAGCGTTGAAACGAGCGTCACCCCAAGCGCCCTGGCTTGGTTGGAATCTGCATTCGGTGAGTACGCCAGCACACGCATCTCGAAGGGAGCCACAAGGCGAACCAACTCTGCTCCTGTCTTTCCGAGGCCGACGATGCCCAAGGTCTTGCCCCTAAGATCATCGCCCATCATGTCACCTTGCCGGTCCCAACGGCCCGAACGCGCCAGCCTTTCTTGTTGTTCCAGTTTCTTGGCAAGCGCCAAAATAAGCGTCATGGCCGCCGAAGCCGTTGAGTGCACAAGTGTATGAGGCGCATTAAACACGACCACGTCGTTAGCTGTGCACGCTTCGAGGTCAATCTTGTCGTAACCAGCCCCGGCGCGCCCGATGGCCACCAGGTTTTCCGCCCCATTAGCGAACGCTGAAGCCCTCACCCAGGGACGGAAAATCACTAAACCATTCGCTTCCTTGATGTGATGAGGGCAGACTTCCAACGAATACAAACGGTCCCAGTAATTTTCCTCACCCGGCAACGGCCTCTGGTCCCCGAGGAAGCCAACCTCTATGTGCGGGGCGTCTCCAATTACATCCAGTCCGATATCCCCCACCGCCAACTCTCCCTGCTCGTTGAGGTAATCGCCTGTAAAAAACAGCTTAAACACGCGCATGGCAGCCGCCTTATGGTTGGAAGCCGTCTCCTGTTGTGTTTTCCACATGACATCCCGAACGCTTCGTGAAATCCGTCTGGAGGGCTGTACCTAATCCCGGCCTATTCCCGTTCAAACTTAACTGGCCGTTAGCAATGGAAATTTGATCTGTAACTACGTCGTTGTACCAGCCTTCGACGTAACCTCGAACAACCTCCATAATCATGGCATTGGGAATGTGCATCAACAGATGGGCCGAAGCCCATAACGCGACCGGACCGATGGTGTCGTGCATTGTGATGGGCAGATAGTAGGTATCTGCCAAAGCGCAAATTTTCCGTGCCTCAGTGAAACCGCCGCACCAACTGATGTCAAGCATAATGATGTCCGCCACCGGCTTCTCGATCAGTTGCCGGAATCCAAAGCGCGTAAACACTCGCTCACTTTGACATAAAGGAACAGTTGTTGAAGCTTTCAAGCGAACGAACGCTTCGGGGTTGTCGGGCGGCATGATCTCCTCCAACCACATAATATTGTAAGGCTCGAGCGCTCGGGCAATCCGTGTGGCAGTCGGCAGATCCCAGCGGGCATGGCCTTCGACCGCAACGGCCATCGTATCGCCTGTAGCCCGGCGAATCTCCTCAATAATAGCAATTCCCTTTTTCAAATCATCTTTGTCCAAACGATGCCCCAGCACCCCCGCAGCAGTTTCCGCGCCCCAGATAATGACCTTGTCGCTCGGAGATTCAGGCCCAGCAAGCGTCGGGCCAAACTGGTCAAAGGGCCAGATCTTCAGCGCCTTAAAACCCTGCTGCAACAAATCCTGCGCGAGATCCCCCGCCCGACCGTGCATCCAAGCATCATAGTCAGCGTATTTTCCATATCCGACACATGTGTTGTACACGGGAACGCATACGCGGTTCCGCCCGCCGAGAAGGTTATAGATTGGCTGGCTCGTGATTTGGCCCGCGAGGTCCCACAGGGCGATATCGATCGCGGAGATTGCGCGCATCTCCGCCCCGGCGAATCCGCAGAAGTTAACTAGCGAGAACAGGTTGTTCCAGTGATTCTCAATGTCCCGCGGGTCGCGATTAATCAATAGCTTTGCGAATACATCGTGGATAATGGCGCTCACCGCG
This sequence comes from Candidatus Angelobacter sp., assembly GCA_035295685.1. GTDB lineage: Bacteria > Acidobacteriota > Terriglobia > Terriglobales > Acidobacteriaceae > Angelobacter. Next base: position 9,628 of record DATGIO010000117.1, on the reverse strand, counting down.
CGCGGCAGATAATAAGTCTCGCCTAATCCCACCAATCCCTCGTCAGTATAGATCCGAACCCAAAGGTTGTTCGGTAAGGCCTGGCGGGACGCTGAATGATCTTTCACCCAAACGGAGTGGGGCAAAGCTTCAAACCAAATAGTCTCGACGCGCGTTATCTTCATTTTCCTCAGCCCAGTGCGGAGTCCTAGCGCTTCTTAAGGCAGCAACATTCAGGCGCTGCCCCGGCGCAACGCACGCATTGTGTTACTTGCTCTTCTCCATCAGCTTGTAAACGACCACCGCCGACTCAGGCTGGCTCTTCAATATCACTTGAAGCCCTTGTTCCATAAGTTCCCGGCCGGTCATCTGCGTCACGCCTGGGTTATCCAGATTCCTCACTTTATAGCTTCCATCTGGTTCAAGCCCATGCAGGCGAAAGCACATGGATTGACACGAACTCCGCACACGCCGGAACGCTTCGATCATCCCTTCGCCAAGACCCGGCCGATTATATTGCCATGCCATCCAAGCCTTATTCGTCGGATCATAACGCGTCAACGGATAGTAATCGCCGAAAAAGACCTTAGCGACTTCCCTCCACTGAGCAAGCATATGACGAAGGTGGTTGTAATCTGTGTCCTTTCGTCGCATGTCCCAAGCAAGATTGATCTGGGGTCCCCATGCACTGCGAAAATCATAATCGTCGTGGGCCACCGTTGGGGTTCCGAAGAAAGGAATCCAGAAGGCGATCCCATAGCTGGCGTTCTGTACTCCAACCGGTTCATAGGTGTAGTCGCTGCGATGCAAGGGTACTGCCCGGCGCAGCGTCTCCAAGTCGTTCCGCCGGCCGCCGCTGGCGCACGTGTCGAAAAGAACATTGGGATGCAGGCGGTGCAACCCATCCAGATACTGAAGGAAACCTTCTACGTACCTGATTTCCGTGATCCCTTGGCGATCCGGCGTATCATGGTCACGCCAGAATTGCAAAGGCGCGATATTAAAATCCGTCCTATATACATCGATACCTTGCTGAGTAATGAGATTGCTCATATGGTTGACCAACCATTTGACTGCGGCTGGATCTCCTAAGTTAAGGAGCGCCTGACCGTGCTTCTCTTCCTCCGGTGTCCTAAGCAGCCAGTCGGGATGTTCATTCCATAACCAAGTTCCCCGGGTCACTCGCTCCGGTTCCACCCACACGATGGTTTTTATACCTCGCGCATGGGCGTAATCGCTCACTGCCCGAAGGCCATTCGGAAATCGTTTCTTGTCGACCTCCCATGTTCCCGTGTTAACCCAACTCCCGTTGTTGACGTACCAGCCAGCGTCCATCCACCAATAGTTGGGTATGATTTTCTCTTCTACGTAACGGTTGATAAAAAACTCCTCAATTTGCTGAGTTGCGTGCGTCATTTCGTCAGTCCAGAGGGCGCTCGAAGCCGCCACCCGCGGGCCTAGGCGTTTTCCTCCAGGACGCGGAACAACATGCGCGAGCATCCACCGACGCCAGATATCCTGGGAACGGACCCATCCCCCTTGGTAAAATTGCAGCGCGATTAGCGGCGTTCGGATCTGTTCTCCCGGATGCAGAACGAAATGGGTCAACTCCTGGCCAGCGCTAACCTGGAGCCCTCGCCCGTCGTCGCGTGTAAATTGTGCGGCCCATTGCCCTGGCCATCCCAGAGCGACGATGATCCCTTGGCCGGGCCATTGGATATTGAAATAGCAAAGATTGCCATCTGTGGGACGCCCTCCTACGCTGGCCAGTTTCCTTGTCGCCTTAGGTCCAAGAACGGTCTTGATAGGTGCATAGTCAGTTGGAGTTGCCGAGCTGCCTTGGAAATGGTGAAGAACGAACTCCCCACCCCCGTCGCGCTTCAAGCGCGTATCCACAGCTTTAATGTCTTGCAAAATGGGCGTGTCGCCAGTGCCAGTATTTTTAAAGTAGAGCGTCCACTCTACCGTAGGAAAATCGTGATACGCGATGCCGACGCACCGAACCACCAGCCCCGTTTTGGGGTCGGTATAGGTGAGGTCATATTCCGTCCGCTGTGCATCGAGTTTTTGACTGCTGCGATGTAGCACCCAAGTCTTGAGAAATTCAGCGGACGGCACACCACCGTAAGTGAAAGCAAATGGCGGGGTCGTTGAAAAAGATCGGTTCAAAGGTGCAATGGGAAGATCACCCAGCCATAGGGTTTGCCCGTTTTCGAGAGTCACTCGAGCGTTGGCCCACACGGCCTCACCGCACCAATTTCCCTCCTTCGGATCACCGTCCTGGAGCACAAACTCTTTTGCGCCGTCTAATTCAGCGCTTACTGGGACCCCCTCGGTGAATACCTTGACGTTCGGGCTTTGGTACTTCCGTTGACCGTCGACAGTAACCTCAAACGTCTGTCGGGCGTTCGTGTATCCGCAAGCATCGAAGCGACCATCCAAGCCCACGACAGCGTGAAATGCCTTCCCCGGACTAGCCAAGTGGACTGTTACCTTGTTGATGCCATCCATGTACAAGCCACGATAGTACGTCGTTTTGAAAATTTGAAGCGGTCCGCCACCGCGCCCGTTTTGCTCCAACGTCCCTCGTCCGTCCGGCACGATGAGGTAGGATTCCGGCGGGGCTTCCTGAATTTGACCTTCGAACTTCGCCGCCACCCATCTCGCTGCCTCCCCTAATTCATTGGGAGTGACTGAGACCCCGGGCGCTGAATTTACGAAAGCAAGAGTGAGCAAAATTAGGAATACAGATCTTACTGAGCAAACCAGTCTCTTCACGGTCTTGTCCCCTCTATTCAAAGTAACCGATCGCTTTTAGTTGGCTGTCGAAACTTGCTGGAACTGGCGCCAGCGGCTGCGCGACAAATTGTCCAGCATAATTGATAATGTTTATGAGCAGACGTCCTGCAGCTGGGTGTGTGTCGTAATTTTCGAGGAGCGGAAAAGTGTTAAGGATGAATCTTCCTTCTCCAAACTGGTACCACCCCAACAGAACGCCCGAAGCGTACCCCCCAGGGGTGGGATAGCCTGCCGCAAAAGCTGCTGCAACCACCTCGTCAGGAGTTTCCTGGCCGTCAAACAGATAATGCGGCCAGACCGGCCCATAGAAATACCAGTTCAGAATCCCTTTGCCTGGCAAACCTTCGAAAATTGGATGGGCGTTTGCCACGCATTCTTTGTGATAAAGGCCATCGTTGAATTCGTAGCATCGCCCTTTCTTTTCAAGCGGCAGCCATCTTACTGAGTCAGCTCCGCTTTTGAAGGCAAAGTGTGAAAGAAAAACGATGACGCTCCCCCGAGCGGCCCGCAACGCCAATTCTTTCCACTCTGGGAGTTGCGCTCCCTTTGCTGATATGTCTCCGACTAAAATGATCTCGCGACGGCTGGGCATTCGGGTGCCGAATTGGTCGCATTTTACGCCCCGGGCATCCAGCCATTTTTCAGTTTTGTCATCCAGCCCCCAAATCGTTACCGATTGTCTTAATTTCGGCGGAGGATCGGAGAGGTAGAATTCCAAAGGTCCGCCCGCCGGCGACCCTCCAGCTTCCATACTGGCCTCGAATTTGTAGACTCCTGCGGGCGCGTCTAATCTAACCTCCTCGCTTAGCACCGGGACAGCTAATGGACCATACTGCCCGGCCGTCGGCTGTGGAATTCGTGCGGAGGTTCTCCGCTCCCAAACCACACGCTGCAGGTCATGGATTCGAAATCCTACCGGGTATTCACCCGGCTTCAACACATCTTCGTTTGCCAGGACCGCTTCGATGCGAAGAGGCCTTCCCACATACGTGTGCAAAGGTTCGACAAATAGGCACCAACGCAGAGGCGCCCAGCCGTCTCGCATGTCGTCCATAACTCCTGGCTTCCAATCGCGCCAAAACCTCCATACCCCTTCGCCGGTCATCGCATGATCTAGCATCCCGGTCAGATTAAATCCACAGAGCTTCGGATTGGAGCGGATCAGATCAAAGCCATGCAAGCGATGCCGGCCCATCAGACGCTGGCTATCGGCGAGCATGTTCTCGGGAAACGGATACACTCCCTCCAATCCAAAACGTTTCCAATCCTTGAGCAGCTTCTCAGCCATGGAGCGCATCAGCACATAGTCTTCGAGCTCTGGATCCGCGCCAAATTGCTCGTACATGCGCATGTCATGAACAACATCCATCACGCTGCCGATCCCGTACTCGGAGAGAAAAACAGGCCTGCTATTTTCTCCGAGGGCCCGAAGAAAATGGTCTGCCTGGGGTGTTGGCGGGACTCCCGGATAGAAATGGAAGTCTCCTACTCCTAATCCGGATGGATATTTCATTGCCACGACGGGCTCTCCAAGACCTTCTCTGCCCCATTGAAATTCCCATTGTGAACTTCCGGGATTGCTAAGAGACCCAATGTTCAGGCGCCCGTCAAACCTTCCGCTGCCCAACAGCACCAGCCGGCTGTCGTCCAGTGAGCGAACAAGCTCCAAGCTCTCGACCGCGTGGTCAAAAACAGGGCCGTCTTCGGTTTCATTCAGCAAGCCCCATATAACCGTACTGGGATGATTTCGGTCACGAAGGATCATGTCGCGGACTGAAAAGTCAAACCTCTCCTTCATCTTCGGTGAATTCTGCAATAGCCATGCCGCCATATGCTCTTGGTAAACTAACATCCCGATCTCATCACAAAGATCAAGCTGATAGGGTACAGGTCCAAAGCCCGATATGAAGCGGATCGTGTTGAAGCCGGAGTTTTTCGCATTCACAATGTCAAGCCGTAACAAATCGGGACTCTGCGGTGGAGGAAGTATTTGACCGATGGGACAGTGGTTGCCAGTGTGAGTAGATCGCAGGAATAAGCGTTTTCCGTTAAGCTGGAAGTAGCCATTCACTACACGGAAATCACGAAACCCGCAATGCACCGAACACTCGTGATCATTACTTACTGCCTCCGGTGCCACGCGCACCGCCACTTGATACAGGTATGGATCTTTAAGCTCCCATAGGCGTGGATTCGCAACCTGCAATTGACCCTCAATGAGCGTCTTGCCAAATGACAATTCGGAATGTAAATCGCGCGCCTGAAGCACCTCGCCGCGCCCAGCGGCGATAACGGACAGACGCACGTGGGCCCCAACAGTTTTTGGGAGCGCATTACGCACAGCCGCTTGAATTTGAATCGCGCCTGTCTTCCAATCTGGCTTTACATAGAGATCCTCCACCCGAAGCGCAGGAGACATGAGAAGCTCTACCGGGCCGACGATCCCGCCAAAATTGAATGTGCTTCCATTAAGAAACGGAATCCTCTTATTTCCATGTGGTGTTTGTGCCAGGACGATTCCATCGATCGGCTTATTGGTGGGGTTCAAAATTCGAAGAGACAATAGGTTCGGGACTTTAGGCTTGACGACATCCGTGATATCGAGCAGGAAAGGGGCATTCGCCCCTTCGTGTCGTCCGACATGGCTTCCGTTGACCCACACATCAGCAAGGTAATCGACCGAGCTGAATCGCAGGAGGAATCTCCCGTGTTCATAGGGATTTGGAGGAACGATAAACTCTCGCCAGAACCAGGCCAGTCCGTGATAGCTGGGATAAACCTGCTGGATGATTGACGGTACTGTAGTCTTCCGGGCATCCGGTGCCGGGCGTGCATACCATTGCGCCCCCAGACCACTGCCTTTGGGATCGATCGAGATCAACCACTCTCCAGCCAACTTTTCAACTAAGTCAGTTTTTGCTGACCCGCTGGCAGGCCCTAAGTTCTTGCTTTGGCTCTCTAAGGAGTTTCCTTTTGGATGAACAAGCGATTCTGACGAAGACGCGAGCGTATTCCTCTCCATGAACGCCCCCGTATAACCGACACTGAACCCCGCCGCGTCTTTCAAGAACTGTCGGCGCTTCATGGCAGCTTGTCCCCTCCGTTATCGTCCATTTCGATTTACGCCAATTTCCATTTCGATTGATCGGCCTTGTAAAGTAAAACTCATCCTCAATCAAGTAGGCCCAGGAGTTCACAAAGAGGGTCCTTTCTCATCACAGACAGGAAGACCGACGGCAGACGGTCGTCGTTAGTGGACGTCCTTTGCTTCTCCCCCGCATCAGAACAGTCGATCGATGCCGTCTAAAGAGATACGTTCCCATATCACACTTCATTAAGAGATTTTCTTTACAGGATTAGCCAAGCGGCCAACCTTCTCGACCTCCACGACCACCTCATCGCCATCTCGCAGGAACACCGGCGGCTTTCGCGCGAACCCCACTCCGTGGGGGGTTCCTGTACTGATAATGTCGCCTGGCTCCAGGGTTATTCCGCGCGACGTGAAAGCAATGATTTCCGCGACTGAAAAGATCATTTTGTTCGTGTTTGAGCTCTGGAGGGCCCGCCCATTGACCAAACAGCGAATCGCCAGTCTCTGAGGGTCACATATCTCATCCCGGGTCACGAGGTAGGGACCAAATGGACAAAATGTATCTTGACTCTTGGCTCGGACCCACTGCCCATCGCCGCGTTGAAAATCCCGGGCGCTAACGTCGTTTAGGCAGGTGTAACCGGCAACATAGTCGAGAGCCTGGTCCGCAGCCACCCCTTTGCATCGCCGACCGATAACGACCGCAAGTTCAGCCTCATAATCAACCTCATTAGTTTCCGGAGGCAGAATAATTGGCTCCCCTGGCCCAATGACGCTACTTGGCAGCTTTGCAAACAGAACTGGCCGTTCGGGTACCTTCACACCCCCTTCTGCGGCATGGTCCTTGTAGTTCAGCCCCACACAAATGATACTGCGAGGTGTGAAAGGAGCGGCTATTCGCACCTCTTCTTCCGGTCTGTGCAAACTTTTTGCAGCATTGTCATCACTCAAGACTGAGCTAATAACAGTTTCGAGCCTTTTCAGTACAGCAGGATTAGATAGAGCCTCGCGCAGCGTTTGGGGAACGCCATAACCATTTGCTCCCAACAGCTTGCTTGCTTCGGCCAATACCAGGATGCCCTGCTGGGTCTTGGCGGCTAGCTTCGGTCCTTCAGGCGTGTTCGCGGTTAGGAGAATCATGATTCTTCCCAGGCCACTTCCGCACACAGGATTGCTGCGGATGCCTCCCCCTGTTCAAAAAATTTTTGCAGCCGAAAATCCACCGTCTACGACTAATGCACTGCCGTAAACAAATTTCGCTTCGTCCGAGGCAAGATAAAGGCACGCATATGCGACATCCTCAGGCGTTCCCAGCCTGCCACAGAGCTGGCGCTTCTTTAGGCTCTCGATGGCCTGGTCCATGCTCTCGGAATAATGGCGCTTTAAGTAGCCCTCAACAAAAGGCGTGTAGATCGTCCCTGGCACCAGCGCGTTAACGCGGATACCGTACTGGACGTAATCGACCTGCATAGAGCGAGTCAGGGAATAGACGGCGCCCTTCGACGCTGTATAGGCAGCCCGCTGCGGTAGGCCCAACAAAGAAGCTCCGGACGCCATGTTGATGATGCAACCGGATTTTTGCCGGATCATGATCGGGATAACTGACCTACACGCGAAGTACACGCCCTTAACGTTCACACTCATGACGCGGTCCCACTCTTCCTCGGAAGTCGAATCAAGTGTTCCTACACAGGAAATGCCTGCATTATTAAAGAGAATATCGATCGCTCCAAAGCGGTCCAGAACCACTCGCGCCATCGATTCCATGTCTTGTGCTTTCGTCACGTCAGCTCGAATGAACAGTGCCGCCTCACCAATTTCGGACGCGACCCTGGCCCCGCCCTCTGCATCCACATCTACGACTGCCACGCGGGCGCCTTCACGGGCGAACAGCTTGGCTGTCGCCTCGCCAATGCCCGACCCAGCACCGGTAACGATTGAAACTTTCGCAGCCAAGCGCACCCTCGCTTCTACCTCCCAGTAGTCGTTAAAGCAGCTCGATTGGTGTTACCCTGAATCCTTCCATGCCTGCCCGAAAGTTGCTTTCGGATCAGGACAACAACTCCGTTTTCGTCGGTTGCCAGGCCCCTCATCTTTCTGACTTGATCCGGTTGTAAATTAAAAGAGCTGAACTTGGTTTGCGGGCGAGCGTGATTCGGATGCCTTCGTCCATCAACTCGCGGCCGGAAAGCGTTTGCAAACCTGGAAGATCCACATTCCGGACCTCATACCGGGCATCGGGATCTAAGCCACGGAGATTGAATTGGGCCGACTCATAGAGGCTGGCGGGGCGCCGAAAAGCTTGAATCATCCCTTCGCCCAACTTCGGACGGTTAAATTCCCAGGCCATCCAAACATCCTCTTCGACACTGTAAGGCGTTAGCGGGTAATAATCCCCGAAATAATCCGGCGCCACCTCGCGCCACTGAGCAACGAGCTGGCGAAGCAAGGAATAGTCCAGATCTTTTTCACGCAAGTCCCAACTGATAGTCAACCCAGGTGTCATTTGACTGCGGAAGTCGTACCGATTCAGGCCATTGACACCGGTTCCTCCGTACGGGACCCATAGCGAACGACCATATGTGTGGAGTTGCTGGTCGACAGCTGGAAAGACATCGTCACTGCTGGTGAGCACAACTGCACGATACAGTGTTTCTAGGTCCATTCTTCGCCCTCCGCTGGCGCACGAATCGATCAAGAGTCCTGGGTTATTAAGTCGCAATGAATCCCAGTATTTAAGAAGGCCAGTAACATAACGGATCTCGGTTATTCCCTGACGATCTTTTGACTCGTGCGCCCGCCAGAAATAGAGCGGATCCATGTTGAAGTCTTGCCGGTACAGGTTGATTCCTTGGGATTTGATCAGGCTATCGACGTGCTTTGTCAGCCATTCTCGTGCCTGAGGATTGCCCAGATTCAAAAGGCGGAAATTCATTCCGTAGGCCTGATTCCCGGGATTGGGAAGTGGTTTTAACAACCACTCTGGATGATGCTCATAAAGCCATGTGCCTGGCATCACCCGTTCTGGCTCAAACCACACGATGATTTTGATACCCTTCGAATGGGCGTAGTTCGATACCGCCCGCAGGCCGTCGGGAAACCGCTTCGGATCTGGTTCCCATGTTCCCGTATCCACCCAACTCCCCTTGAAGGGATACCAGCCAGCGTCCATCCACCAATAATCGATTTTGAAGCCTTCCTGCAGGTAGCGGCGAATGAACATCTTCTGATTTTCCTCGTTCGCGTCCTGCATCTCGATATATTCGTGCGAACTGTTAGCTGCCACCTGCGGTGGCGGCACTTTTCCATCTACACGAGGCAGGACGTGCGCTATCATCCATTGTCGCCAGATATTCTGGCCCTGTATCCAATCACCTTTATAAAACTGGAGCGCGATCAGCGGGGTACGAACCTCTTCGCCCGGATGCAGCAGAAAGTGAGTCAGTTGTTGGCCAGCCTCAATTCGGAGTTCCTGCCCCCCATCGCGGGAAAAGCGCGCCATCCATTCCCCTGGCCATCCCACCGCCACTATGATTCCTCCCCCGGGCCGCACGACATTAAAGTAGGGCCAAGCGCCGTTGGTCGGCCTGCCCCCAACCGGACTAAACTCCTTCACATCCCCAGGCGCAAGTGCGGTTTCAAAAGGTTCAAAGTCCGTGGGCGTCGCCGAACTGCCCTTGTTGTAATGAAGAACGAATTCCCCGTCGTTGTTGCGCTCAAAGTCGGTGTCCAGGGGTTCGATATTTTCAAGGATGGGCG
>DATGIO010000116.1:0-69461 GCA_035295685.1 Candidatus Angelobacter sp. | reverse complement strand
GCCTGTCCGCAACGGCAGCCTGTCCATTATCAAGACCTCCAGCGACACAGAGACCACAGATCTGAACGGCAATATCACGCGCATCCCGGCGCCGCAGCAAGATCCGGCTTGCACGCCCAAGACAGTCACGGGGGTTACCGGTCAGGTGCCCTGCGATTTGCAAATTCCAATCGTGGTCAGGGTCACACCTTAAGAAAGACAGGGTTCTGAAGGAGGCGAGAACGGGCTCAACGATCGGCAGGCAATGATCATCGGCAGATAATAACGAAAGCCTGCAAGTCCCCTCTCTGCCTCTTGCGCTTACTTCTCTATTCTTGCTGGTCCTCTGCGGGTACTTGCACGCTCATCTGTTCAAGCTGCCGCCTCCAATCGAGATCTTCCACAAATGATGCGGAGGATCGCCACTCCGGCTTAACCTTGACGAACAACTCCAAAAAAACCTTTCGTCCCACCAGCTTCTCTATTTCCAGCCGCGCCGCCGTGCCGATCTCTTTGAGCCGCTCACCCTTCTTTCCGATAAGAATCGCTTTTTGGCCATCTCGTTCACAGAAAATAGTCGCAGCGATGCGGACGAGACGGTCCGTCTCTTCATAACGGTCGATCAGGATTGCAGTGGCGTAAGGCACCTCTTTACCCGTTTGCAGAAGGACCTTTTCGCGGACAATCTCCGCTGCAAGAAACCGTTCGGGCTGGTCGGTGAATTGATCCTTGGGGAAGTACCGCGGGCCCTCCGGCAGAACCCGGAGAATCTGATCCACAAGAACGTCGAGGTTCTGTTCCCTTGTGGATGAAATCGGAATGATCTCCTGAAAGTCGTGCAGCTTGCTGTAACTTTCAATAAGAGGAAGAAGATCTTCTTTGCGAATCTTATCGATCTTCGTCAGCAGCAGGAAGACCGGGCCTCCGGTCTTCTTCACAATATCGAGCGCATACCGGTCTCCAAGGCCGAATTTTTCGGTGGCGTCGATGAGCAGTAAGATGAGGTCGCGGCTGTCGAGCGCGTCGTAGATCTCCTGCATCATCTTCCGATTGAGCCGGCTGTCCGGTTTGTGAACTCCGGGCGTATCGATAAAGACGATCTGGCCCGCCGGACGCCCCTTCTGCGCCTTTACATTGACCATCCCCTGGATCCGAAAACGGGTTGTCTGGGGTTTTTCTGTAACAATGGCGATCTTCTCGCCCACAAGCGCATTGAGCAGAGTGCTCTTTCCCGCGTTGGGACGGCCTACAATCGAAACAAATCCGGAACGAAATGCCATAATCCAATCTCTTCTGAATCGCGCTCAAAAACTTGGGAAGCCCGTCCCGCGACCCCTAAGCGGGCATTTCCTTGGCTGGAGGGCCTTCAGGCGGAGTGCGTCGTACTCGCAGCTTTTCAATTTTGCGATGCGTGGACTCCAATACCTCAAAGCGCAATCCGTCTTCCTCCACAACTTCACCAGGCTTGGGGATACGCCCTGCCGATGCACTGACGAGCCCGCCAACGGTTGTAGCTTCGCCCGACTCAAGTCTCATGTCGAAAAGATCCTGAAGGCGATCAATGTCCACGTTACCACGAACAACGTAAGAGTTGTCTCCTTCCGGAATTACGTCGTCGGCAATCATCTCTTCGTGCTCGTCGCGTATCTCTCCTACAATCTCTTCCAGCAGATCCTCCATGGTAACCAGGCCGGCAACCGATCCATATTCGTCGATGGCAATCGCCATGTGCATGTTGTCCCGCTGCATCTCACGGAGAAGCTCCGCCGTCTTCTTGGTTTCGGGAACAAAGCTCACGGGGCGCATCAATTTGCGAACCATCGTGGTTCGCGCCTCTTCATCCGGAATCTGAATGAGATCGTGGGCCAGCACCATTCCCTGAATCTGGTCGATGGTGGAAACGTAAATGGGCACTCTGGCGTGGGGCTTTTCCCGCAGCATGTCCGTAAATTCTTCTACCGTTGTATCCGCGGGAATGGCGAAGATCTCCGGCCGCGGGGTCATCACTTCGTGAACGGTCTTGTCCCCGAACTCCACAACCGATTGGATGAGTTCGCGGTCGCTCTCTTCCAGAATTCCTTCTTCTTGACCGGCTTCAATCAGGGCGTCCACGGCTTCAGAAGGGTGTTCAGGCTGTTCAGGCTCATGAGGGCCGGAAAGGGCGGCGACCGACAATCCAAAGCTCAGGGCAAGGGTCACGGGCGACATCAGATAAATCAGGAGCCGCAAGACCGTGACAAAGGAGACCAGCCACTCCCCGCGCGTGCGCGTAAACATCACATAGGGTAGGAGACGATTGCAGACCAGCACGATCAAAATCAGGGCCACTGCGGCTTGAATGAGCTCCGGCCCAGTCCATCGGCCTCCGGAAAAGACCAGATAGCCAAGCGACATGGCGATGGCAGCCGTGCTCAGTTGGGCAAGCACGCCGATGGCGAGATCGGCTCTCGAACTGGCTTTTGCTAGGCGTGGTTCAACCAAGCGGTCGAAGGCTTCAATGTTCTCCTGGAATTCGCGCGTGAGGAATTTGCCGCTCTCCGTATAAAGACGCTCGACGTAGGAGGCCAATGTGAGAACGCCGCAAAAAAATAGGATCGCGCAATAGACGAATGCGTGCATTGCTAGCTCCTACGGCTTGGCTTTCCGGTGTGAGACGCCGGCGTTACCCGATCGATCAGAGAGGTGGGCAGTTTGAGTTTCTTGCGTAAGGCGGCTTCCTGCGTCGCCATTTGTCCTTCATCATTCTCATGATCGTATCCGGCGAGATGCAGCATACCGTGAAGGATCAGGATCTTTAATTCATCCGTGAGAGAGTGGCCGTATCGTGCGGCGCTTTGTTGAGCGATCTCCGACGAAATGGCGATGTCTCCGCCGTCGGGACGTGGAAAAGAAAGCACGTCTGTAGGCTTGTCTTTGCGGCGAAATTGCCGGTTCAGTTCCCGGAGTTTCTTGTTCTCCGTGATGAGCACGGCCACTTCTCCGGGAATGCCAACCAGTTTTTTCGCCCTCCGCGCAAATCTGGCTAGTTGTGCAGGATCGGCGTCTTCGGATGGCTTGTCCACAATAATCACAATTGCTCAAATAGATTCGGGAGGGCCTGCTCGCTGCCCTCCCGATGGAATTCCTCGATCTACTGCTGTAGGGGTTCCTGTGACTCCTGCTCCTCGCGAGGCTGCTTCGTAAGCTCCAGCGACATTTGTAAGCTCTTTGAGCGATCATCGTAGGCGCGGACAATCCGTTGCACCAGGTGATGACGCACCACGTCCTCTTCGCCGAAGAAATTGAAAGAGATTCCCTCGACGTTCTTCAGGACTTCCATGGCTTCTAAAAGGCCGCTGTTGCGCGAATTCGGCAGGTCGATCTGGGTGACGTCTCCGGTAATCACCGCCTTGGAATTAAAGCCCATGCGGGTGACGAACATCTTCATCTGCTCCGGAGTCGTGTTCTGCGCTTCGTCGAGAATAATGAACGAGTCGTTCAGCGTGCGTCCGCGCATAAAGGCGATGGGAGCGATCTCGATGACGTTCTTTTCCAGAAAGCGGTCGACGCGTTCCTGGTCCATCAGATCGTAGAGTGCATCGTACAAAGGGCGCAAATAGGGATCGACTTTTTCCTGAAGTGTGCCGGGTAGAAAACCCAACCGCTCGCCTGCTTCCACCGCCGGTCGTGCGAGAACGATTCGGCTCACCTTTTTATTGTTGAGGGCCGATACGGCCATCGCCACAGCCAGATAGGTTTTTCCCGTGCCGGCGGGGCCGATGCCGAACACCATGTCGTGCTTCTCGATGGAGTCCAGGTAGCGCCGCTGGTTCATGGTCTTGGGCTGCACTTGCCGCTTGCCGAAAGATCGCTGTTTCCCGGCTTCGGCCAGGCCACGCAGTGTCGTGGAGGGATCCTGCGTCACAACTTTCAACATGGAGCCAAGGTCGCCGTTCTTGAACTCATGTCCGTTGCGGCTCAAATGGTCGAAATCGACGAGGATCTGCTCCGCTCTGGAAACATCGCGCGAAGCGCCTTCAATCTCGATACCGTCGGGTCTAAAGTGAATGGTGACGTTAAGCCCTGCTTCCATCACATGCAGGTTCTCGTCACGGGTGCCGATGAGCTTTTCGATGTTCGGAACAATTTCGATGCTTTTCTTCATCCAGCTTGGCCCTTCCCTCCTAAGGCCGGCGCAAGGGCACTCATCCGCGTCCTTGCTTCAGGGTCACATATTCTATTCTGGAAATGGGCGAGAAAATCGTTCACCACAAAGGCAAGGCGAGAGCAAAGGTGGATTCTTAAACCTACCCCCGGATCAGCCGAAGTCAGCAATTCTTGCGTGGAACCTCCAAAAGCCTTACAGCACTATGATGCCACGGAAAACAAGGAATGTGGAGAAGATTTGTGCACTGCCCAACCTGTGTTGCAAAGGCGCTCCCTTGCTTTTGGTACTCACAAATTTTGCACGAAGTTGGAAAACGCTTACGGTGCAAGGTATTCTGCATTGACGATCCGAATGACGACCGGTAAAATAAGTGTTTCGGCTATACTCAACGATTTCAATAGGAACAAGACAAAGTAGATATGGCAAATCATGTTTCGGCGGTCAAACGCGCCCGGCAGACGGAAAAGAAAACTGCGCAGAATCGCGCCAATACCTCACGCTTTCGCACGGCGCTCAGAAAGTTCCGCACGGCATTACATTCTGGAGATCACGCTCAGGCAAAGTCTCTTTTTCCAGCAACGGTTTCAATGATCGATAAGGCGGTGAGAAAGGGTGTAATTCACAGGAACACAGCAGCCCGTTACAAATCCCGTCTTAGCGCACGCCTGAACGCCGTAGCCGCAAAATAAGTCTCTCATGCTGAGGCCCGGCTTTCTGGCCGGGCAAGCAAGCCTCCAACTCACTGCTCAGACACGAATCTCTTCCTGGTGCCACGTAGAGCCACTGTTACGTGGCGGTTCGCAAAGTTGCAGGACCAGTTGCTCCAGAACAAGACGTTTGCTTGGCGGACTGGACCTCAAGGCCATGTCGGCGCGAGCTACCAACTTGAGCGAATGGGTAAGTTCCCGGCGAGATTTGTAGCGGCGCGCCTGGCGGATAATGTCTTCGGCGGCAAACGGGGGCACTCGAAACCCCTGCCAAAGAGCCTGCCAGATAGCCCGCGTGTCACGCACGTTCTTTTCCAGGATCACCAGCATCTGGCGAAAAGTCTTCGCGAGCAAAAAGAGGTGGCCTATTGCGGCGTCATCGCCGTCGCCGCTGGAAAGCATCGCGTCCAGAACCGTGAGCGCCTTGGTTTTGTCTCTCAAGGAGATAGCGTCGGTCAGTTCGTACAGGGATCGCTGTTTGGCAGCCAGGACCATGGTTTCCACGTCGCCGAGAGCAATGCGCTTTTTTTCTCCGGTATACAGAATCAGTTTCTCAAGCTCCTGGCTCACCAGCAGCATGTCCGCTCCGAGCGCATCTACGAGCTCGCGCGCGGCATCCTGGTCGACCTTGACTTCCTCCTGTTGGGCCTTTTCTATCACCCATCGTGCTCCGTCGCCCTCATCCACGCGGGCCAGTTCCACCATGCCGCAAAACTCTCCCAGAGTTTCGCGAATGCGTTCGTAGCGGTCTTTGTCCACCATGTCCATGCGCCGCACGTCGGTGGGAATGCTCAGATGGTCCGCAACAAAAACTAGCACGGCCGCCGGATTCGGGTCTTTGACATACGCCTCGATGGCGGCAAACTGCTCCGCATGTGAGCCGCGCCCATAGAGGTTCTTGACGCCCCGAATGAAAAACACCTGGAACGGAGCCATCAGCGAGGGAGTGCGGGCGCGGTCGAGAATGTCCGCTATGCTCACCTCGGAGAGGTCCAGTTCATGCAGGCTGAACTCCCTGAGATCTTCCGGCGCGAGATGCTGCAGAAGCGCCTTGCGGCACTGGTCGCGAAAAAATACCTCGTCCCCAATGAACACATAAGCGGGACGAAGCTTGCGACCGACGACCTCCGAAACAAAACGTTCGGATGAGGCAAAACTACGGCCGGGCATTAGTACGCCTCCAGGATGTCGCTTACCAGCGTGCGGGCAAAGTCCTGGGACATGCGCTGTAGGGCGGGCGTCGCCTCTTCAAAAAAACTGGCGATTTCCCGCGATACCTGGTACTGCTCCCGAAATACGTAATTGGGATTCTCGAACAAAATGCGTCCGGTGTGGTCGGTGAGCGAAACTCTTAAGCTGATGGTGATGGTGGCCGTCGAGACTCGTCCCGTCTGTGCGTCGTAGGTCAAAGGGGACGCCTGGGTAGCCCATACGGTGGCTTTCAGCGTGGCATCGGCGTCTGTCGAGGCTTCATTGACCACGTTATATTTTGTGCGGCCGATAAACTCCCGCACCACCTCTTTGGTAAGAATCTGCTCAATGCGGTAGGTCTGGGTCTGGTTGATAAATGCGGGAATGGCGATGACGTGGATGCTCGCCGGCAGGCGGTGGGCATGGCCCATGGTGTGGTATCCGCAGCCTAACAGCATCGGTATCATGGCCGAAACGACGGCCATAAGCCGGCAAACGCCCAGCCGCCTCATTGCACCTTTCCATGGGGCCGAACGGCCGCCAGGGCCGTGGCGCATTCCACCGCGGTAATAGCCGCCACCCGTAGGTTGTCCGCCGCCGCCCACAACCAGAAGCCATTTTCATGGACGGAATCCCTACGCGCTGAAACCAAGATTTCGTCTTTTCCCGCAACATTCACGTTGCTGGGAGCGTCTTCTTCCGCGCGTGCCAGTTCAACGTGCTCGCCCGCAATCGCCTGCGAAAAGTCCCCGTTGGAAACGCTTTTTTCTAGCTCTACATAAATGGAAAAGGTATGTGCATGGAACACAGGGGCTTGCAAAAGAATTAAGGCGGGCGACGGCGCTTGATCTTGAAGCAGCTGGCGGACATGGCTTCCGATCCGGCGTTCGATGGTTTCAAGCTTGTCGGACGAGCTTTTCCCATATCGTCCAATCACGTTAAAGGCCACTTGGGACCCGAAGACCGTGGTTGGCATCTGCTGAAACGAGAGCAGGTTGACGGTCTGTTCGTGCAATTCATCCATGCCGCGCCTGCCCTGTTCTGAAACAGGTTCGAAGATGGTGGCAGCGGCTGTGCGGATCGTTCCGGCACGCTGGGCGCGGAGAAGCAGCAAAGACAGCACCACCGCGGCAGGATGGGCAATCGTAATGGCGCTGGATTCCAAGTCCACTTGTGTCTGGCGGCCGAGCTCACGCTCGATCCACGGCGAGCGCACGGGAGCGTTCTTCTCGGACTCCAGCGAATACGACAAGTCGACGATCGCGCTGCCCGCATCCCTTGCCAATTTCCATTTGGAGCGCGTAAAGCGCTCGTCCGAGGCAAAAAACGTAAAGTCGACGTTCTCAAGCTGATCGCGGCCAACCGGCTGCACAAAAGAGACCTCTTCCTGCACGCTATCCAGTTGTCCTAAAGACTCGTTGTCGTCCAGGAGCTTGATGTCCATTGCGGGGAAATTCCGCTCTTCCAGCACTTCCTTCAGCTCTTTCCCCTTCATGGTCGCAGCGCCAACAATCGCCACACGAAACAGGCTGCCCCATTTTTGATTTTCTGTTTTCATCGCGGATCGGCTGCTTCCTTGTACGAAGGGTCCACCGGACGGCGGCGCAGCCCGTAAGAGATACGGGTAAAAATGCCGCTCAACATATAGCCGATGGCCAGAATGAAAAGCACCACAGGAGAGTAAAACCAGATGAGCGTTCCCACAATGCCAATGAGAAGGATTGTTTGGAAACGATGGCGGCTGCGCAGGTTCAGCTCCTTAAAACTGTAGAACCTCCAGGCGCTCACCATGAGCAGCGCTACCACAAACAACAACGCGAGCCACACGGGCGCCAGCCATATGTTAGGGAGAGGCTGGCCGCCCATGAAATGGACCACCGCGCCAATTACTCCCGCTCCGGCCGGGATCGGCATGCCTACAAAATATTTTCGTCCGGGCCTTCCTGGATTTGAGGGCCGCGGGTTGGTCTGAATATTGAATCGGGCGAGCCGGCTGGCTCCGGCCACCACGAAAAGAAACGTTACAATCAGCCCCCATTGCACCAGTCGTTGCTGTAACTCAGGCTGGCCATAATCCGGCAAGCTGCGAAAGCCCCATACCCAGGCGAGTACCGCTGGGGCCACGCCAAAAGTGATCACATCGGCCAGGGAATCCAGCTCGCGGCCAAAATCGCTGGTGGTGCTGGTCATGCGCGCGATACGGCCGTCAAGCCCATCCGCCACCACAGCCACGCCGATTGCCTTGGCAGCCACGTCGAAGTCCACCGGCGTGCCATGCAGAGTATGCGCGATGGCATAGTACCCGGCGGCAATATTGGCGGTCGTGAAAAGCGACGGAAGAATATACAGCCCCTTCCGCATTCGGCGCTTCTGCTCCGGAAACTGGTCCTCCCAGCGGCGTTGCTCGGATGTCTTCATCGTGCCACCCCCGAACTTTCCTTGGGCTCCTGGGAACCTTGCTGCGCAACCTGCACTCTGGCGAGTACAGAGGCCCCGCCTTTCACTCTGTCACCCACCTTCACCTTGATTTCCGCGGGAGAAGGAAAGATCACATCGGTTCGCGATCCAAACTTGATAAGCCCTACGCGTTCGCCTCTGCCAAGCTTATCTCCAACTTTCTTCGTAAAAACAATCCGCCGGGCCAGCAAGCCCGCAATTTGCTTGAATACAACCGTGATGCCCTCGCCTTCAACGGTAACGATGTTTTGTTCATTCTCTTCCGAGGAGACCGGCCCCATCGCGTTGCCGAATTTTCCCTTGCGGTAAACGACTTCTTTGATAACTCCCGAAACGGGAGAGCGGTTTACATGAACGTCAAATACGTTGAGGAAGATGCTGATTCTGGTGCAATGCCTGCCACCCATCTCGGTCTGTGAGATGTCGGTTACCTTGCCATCCGCCGGCGAAACCAATAATCCCGCCCCCGAGGGAATGGCGCGCTCCGGATCACGAAAGAACCAGAGGAAAAATACGGCCAAAAGAAGTGGTATTACGGCCAAGGCGGGTATCGTCAGCTTCCAGATGACTGCGGACGCAAGAATCAATCCCAGGGCGTAATAGATTCCATCGCGGACCATTACGTAAGATTATATCGAGTGGCAATCCAAAGGCAGCGCAACTTTGCCCGAAAGGTTGGAGAGCTTGATGCTCTAGCCCGCCTTCTGCTTTTCGGCGAACTTTTTCTGGAATTTTTCCACCTTGGGCGCAACCACGAAACGGCAATAGGGCTGCGAGGAGTTATTGAGGTAGTAATTCTGGTGGTAGCCTTCCGCTACGAAGAACTTGGCTGCTTGCTCAATCGTTGTCACGATGGGATTCTGCCACTGCCGGGAGGCATTCAACTCGGCAATCGTCTTTTCCGCCTCGCTACGCTGCTCCTCAGAGTTGTAAAAAATCACGGAGCGATACTGCGTGCCAATGTCGTTGCCCTGCCTGTTGAGCGTGGTGGGATCGTGAATGGCAAAAAATACTTCCAATAGGTCGTGAAAGCTCGTTTGTTGCGGATCGAAGGTAACTCGCACCACCTCGACGTGGCCGGTTCCGCCGCTGCAAACCTGCTCGTAGGTAGGGTTATCGGGCTGGCCGCCCATATAGCCTGACTCCACCTGGGTAACGCCGGTCATGCGTTGAAACACCGCCTCCAGGCACCAGAAACACCCGCCACCGAAGATTGCATTCTGCAGATTCGACATAAACCAAAGTCTATCGCAAAAAGGGAAGCGGCGGTTGCCGTTGCTTGGGCTGGGGGTGGCTGATCGTGAGTCTCTCCGCTGACCGCTCGGATGGATGCAACGCGATTTGACCAAACCAGCGTCGGGTGGCAAAGGAGCCGAGAGTACTCCCGAAATGCTGGGTCGGAAAGGTCGATGGGATCGAGCGGCCTGAAGCGAAGAACCAGAGCCTGTGAGACAGCCACGCTCTATATAATGCCGCGTTATCCATTCGTCGCCATTGGAGGGGAGTAAGCCCTTGCATCGTCTTTTGATTGCCAATCGTGGTGAGATCGCCATACGCATCATGCGTGCAGCCGCCGAATTAGGGATCGAGACCGTTGCAGTCTTCTCTGAAGACGATGCGCCGTCGCTTCATACACGCAAGGCCGATGAAGCCCGCGCGTTTCGCGGCCGGGGAGCGGCCGCTTATCTCGATCTCGAACAGGTGCTTACCGTCGCTCGAGAAGCAGGATGTGACGCGATCCATCCGGGCTATGGTTTTCTGAGCGAGAACGCCGTATTCGCCCGGAGATGCGCCGAGGAAAACATTGTCTTCGTAGGTCCTCGTCCGGACATGCTTTCCCTATTTGGTGACAAGGCTCAAGCCCGGCTACATGCGCAACGATGTGGTGTTCCGCTGCTTCGCGGCACCGGCGCAGCCACTGGCCTTGAGGAAGCAAAAGCATTCTTTGCTTCTCTTGATCCCGGCGGAGCCATGATGATCAAGGCGGTTGCCGGCGGCGGCGGGCGGGGCATGCGTGTGGTTCACCAATTATCGGAGATAGATGAGGCGCTGGCGCGATGCCGGTCGGAGGCTCAGGCTGCTTTCGGGAACGGCGATGTCTACGTGGAAGAGTTGCTGCCACGGGCGCGCCATATCGAGGTGCAGATTGCTGGTGATGTCTCCGGAAATGTGGTTCACCTGTGGGAGCGCGAATGCAGCGTCCAAAGGAGACACCAGAAGATCGTTGAGATTGCTCCGGCCCCATTCTTGCCTGGCGCTTTGCGCCATCGGCTGATCGATTCCGCCCTTAAGTTGGCTCGCGAGGTCCGCTACAACAATCTGGGCACGTTTGAGTTTCTCATTGCGCACACCGAAATTGGCGATGAAGTCGGCGATGGTTCTGCCGAGGGCGTCGATGGCTCGGTGCGCTTTGCCTTTATTGAAGCAAATCCGCGCCTCCAGGTGGAGCACACGGTCACCGAACAGGTCTTGGGTGTGGATCTGGTTCGGCTTCAGTTACAGCTTGCTTCTAGAGAAACTCTGGCGGGGCTTGGCTTGGAGCAATCCCAAGTACCGGAGCCCCGTGGCTTTGCCATTCAAACGAGAATGAATGCGGAGTCTTTGCAGGCGGATGGCCGTGCCAAGCCTTCAGGCGGCAAGTTAGAGGTCTTTGAATCTCCTTCGGGGCCTGGCGTGCGCATCGACTCTTGTGCGTATGCGGGCTATGTAACCAACCCCAATTTCGATCCTTTGTTGGCCAAGCTCATTGTTCACTCGCCCCTGCCGGATTTTTCCGATGCAATTGCGCGCACCTATCGCGCTCTCTGCGAGTTTCGGATAGAAGGAGTGGAGACCAACCGGGGATTTCTCCTCAACCTGTTGCGTCATCCAGACTTTAGTTCAGGCAAGATCCATACGCGCTTTGTCGAGGAGCATATTGCCGACCTGGTTGCCGCAGGCGAGCATCGGAGGCTCTTTTTTGAACCCTCAAATCAGCCTCGTGGTTCGGCGGCGCGAGCCGGAGCCAAGGTGGATGCGAGCGATCCTTTGGCGGTGCTGGCCTATGGCAAGGGAGAGCGCGTTCATCGGGATCGTCCGGGTCAGCCTGGTTTAAGTGAGTCTGGTTTGAGTGAGTCTGCTTCATCGACTGAAGCTGGCATTTCATCGCGCCACGCCCAGCCTTTGCAGCAGGGCGATGTCCCGCAAGAAATCGGCGTGGTTGCAGTTCCGGCGCCGATGCAGGGAACCGTGGTATCGGTTGATGTACAGGTAGGCGATACGGCCCGCAAGGGGCAGCAGGTTGCGGTGATGGAAGCCATGAAAATGGAGCACGTCATCCAGGCCCACGTGAGCGGGATCGTGACCAGGGTGGATGTGGCAAAGGGTGACTCGGTCTTCGAAGGCCATCCTCTGCTGTTCATGAAGGAGGCGGACGTTGACGTGGAAGCGGCGGCAGAGAGCGTAGCTGTAGATCTCGATCATGTTCGAGCCGATCTTGCGGAAGTTCGCAGCCGCCATGGGGCGGGGTTGGATGAAGCTCGTCCTGAGGCGGTCGCGCGCCGACGCAAAACCGGCCAGCGTACAGCCCGCGAAAACATCGCCGCTCTATGCGATCCGGGAACGTTCATGGAATATGGTCCTCTGGTCATTGCCGCCCAGCGAGGCCGCCGCGCGCTCGACGATCTGATTCACAATACCCCGGCCGACGGCCTGGTTGCAGGAATCGGTACTGTGAACGGCAGCCTGTTCGAGGAATCCCAGTCGCGGTGCATGATTCTGTCGTACGACTACATGGTGCTCGCCGGCACGCAAGGCAAGCAGAACCACTATAAGAAAGATCGCATGTTCGAGATTGCCGAGAAGTCTCGCCTCCCAGTGGTGCTGTTTACGGAGGGCGGCGGCGGGCGCCCGGGAGATACAGACGGACTTGGCGTCGCAGGTCTCGACTGCCTGGCATTCGCCTATTGGGGAGAGTTGAGCGGTCTTGTGCCTTTGGTGGGCGTGAACTCCGGCAGGTGCTTTGCGGGCAATGCCGCACTGCTTGGTTGCTGCGACGTGGTAATCGCCACCCGCAACTCAAACATTGGGATGGGCGGCCCAGCAATGATCGAGGGAGGGGGATTGGGGATTTTTCGCCCCGAAGATGTCGGCCCCGTGGAGGTGCAAGCCGCCAACGGGGTGATCGATATTTTGGTGGCGGATGAAATCGAGGCGGTCGAGACGGCCAAGAAATATCTCTCATACTTTCAGGGCAGTCTTGGAAAGTGGGAATGCGTCGACCAGCGGTTGCTGCGAACGGCGATTCCCGAGAACCGTCTGCGTACCTACGACATGCGCACGGTGCTGGCCATGCTCGCGGATAGCAACTCTGTACTGGAGTTGCGGCGGCAATTCGGCCCAGGCATGGTGACCGCCTTGATTCGTGTGGAGGGCCGACCTCTCGGCGTAATCGCCAATAATCCTTTGCACCTGGCTGGAGCGATTGACAGTGCTGGAGCTGACAAGGCCTCGCGTTTCATGCAGCTTTGTGATGCCTTTGATCTTCCTATCTTGTTTCTCTGCGACTGTCCGGGAATCATGGTTGGCCCGGAGGCGGAGAAGACAGCATTGGTGCGCCATGCGTCACGGATGTTTGTGACAGGCGCAAGTCTTTCGGTACCGTTCTTTACGATCATTCTTCGCAAAGGATATGGGCTCGGTGCGCAAGCAATGGCGGGCGGCAGCTTTCACGCGCCATTCTTTACTGTGGCATGGCCCACCGGGGAATTTGGCGGCATGGGGCTGGAGGGTGCTGTAAAGCTTGGCTATCGCAAGGAACTGGCCGCCGTAGAAGACCCCGCGGCTCGCAAGGCTTTGTTCGACCAGATGGTGGCACGCATGTATGAGCACGGCAAGGCAGTCAATATGGCGTCCTATTTTGAGATCGACGATGTGATCGATCCATCGGAATCGAGAAAGTGGATCATGTCCGCATTGCGTTCGGCGCCTCCGCTGCCGTTGCGCACAGCGAAGAAGAGACCGTGTATCGATAGCTGGTGAATCTCTTCACCACAGCTTTGTTAATGAGAACTTTGGGGTAGATTGAAACTGCAAGATATTGGATACCTATCCTTCGAAAAATCAAAACTATACTTTTGATTTTTGAGAGATATGTTTCTCAATAACCTCAAAATTCATTCAAAGGTTATTGCGTCCTGGAAAATCTACACGACTCAAAAATATTCCCCTGATTTAAATTTCTTTAGTTCATCCCCAGAGAAGGATATTTTGATATAAAAATATCGTCCTTAAGGACGATGTGTTAACGTGGGCTTATGTTTTTTCGTAGTGCGTAGATATGCATCTTCCAAAATTGAACAACAATTGTGGAAAACTATGCTTTTAGGTTGAAGCTAACCTACTGGTTCTGCATCAAATCTTATCGAGGCGGCAATGCAACAAGTTGGTCTTCTAGTTGCTGCTCTTTCCTGCGGCTGTTCACTGAAATAAATGTAGTTGGCTTTCTGTAAGAGGAACCTCGCAAGGGGCGAGAGTTTCACAAAATCTTAAACAATTAAGAATCGCTAATTCAATGCTTCCGAAAGGTGAAAAATCCATGCGTCAGATTTCTGTTCAACGCTTGAAGTCGTTGGTGTTGGGCTTCAGCATTGTTCTAATGCTTTCAGCCTTTGGTTTTGCGCAGCACTATCAGCAGACAAATCTGGTTTCGAATGTGGCTGGCCGCGCGCCGGTAACCGATCCCAATCTCCAGAATGCCTGGGGTCTGGTTCACGCGCCTGGAAGCCCTTGGTGGGTTTCCAACAATGCGGGCGGTACCTCAACTCTTTACAGTGGCGCCGGGGCAATCGTCCCGTTGGTTGTGGCCATCCCGAACGCTCCCAGCCAAACAGCTCTTGGTTCCCCCACTGGCGTCCTGTTCAATGGTAGCCCGACCGACTTTTTGCTTGCGCCAGGAAAAGCGGCTCTCTTTATTTTCGTGACCGAGGATGGAACCATTTCCGGTTGGAATCCCGGCGCTGCTCCGACCAATGCTGTTCTGAAGGCGGACAACTCCCAGAAGCCGAATGCCAAAAACGGTGCGGTTTATAAGGGAGCCACCATCGCCGAAATCGACGGAAAGAAATTCATTCTGGCGGCGAACTTCCGCAGCGGCCGCGTTGATGTTTTCGACAACGCCTTTAACCAGGTCCGGATCAGCGAAGAGGCTTTTGACGACGACAGCATCCCGCGTGATTTTGCTCCATTCAACATTCAGGGAATCGGACCGAATATCGTCGTGACCTACGCGAAGCAGGATGCTGCCAAGCACGATCCCGTCGGCGGTGAAGGCTTTGGATTCGTCGATGTGTTCAGCTCACATGGCCGTCTGCTCGCGCGCCTTCAACATGGCGACTGGTTCAACGCGCCGTGGGGCGCTGTGTTGACGCCCGCCGATTTCGGCGAATTTACCCACACGTTGCTCATTGGCAACTTCCGTGGTGGAACAATTGCCGCGTTTAACCCCTTGACCGGCAAGTTCCTGGGCAACGTTCTGAATCCCGATGGCTCTGTTCTGAACATTGACGGCCTCTGGGCACTCAACTTCGGCAATGGCGGCGCTTCCGGTCCCGGCAATACCTTGTTCTTCACTGCCGGCCCCGATCACGAGACGAATGGGTTGTTCGGTACCCTGACTCCTGTGGCCGCCGAACTCGGCGAAAACGACGAGCAGTAGATTCAGAAGTAAAGAGTTCGATAAAGCTGTCGATGATCGATGAAAGATGAAAACGGCAAGAGGGGGTCTCTCCCTCTTGCCGTTTGTTTTCGTGCCCAATTCTGAATGGAACTTGATCTTGGACAGGTTTAGGAGCATCCCATCATGGGATGTTCCAAGGGGTTGGTGGACCTGAGAATCTAAGATCTAGACATCTGGAACGGCCTTTCCGTGGGGGAAAGCCCTAATTAGAGAGTGCCCATAATAGGGCAGTAGGATGTGGAAACACCGTAGAAAATCAGTTATTGCCTTGTATAATTTTAATAATGATTTGCGCCATAGAGTGTTGCGGTTCACGCTCCTGCTCTCAGAAGGCGGCTTTTAATTTTGAAAACGGCGAATCCTGATTTACGTGACGGCGGCGCCTCCCCCATCTCCCTCCGGGCTTATTGAAGATTTTTTTTGAAGACTTAAGGGGTTGGAAAAGGCGTACATGACACAGAACCATCGCCGCAAGACGGCTATGTTCCGCGGGTTGGCTGGTATTGTCGTCTTCCTGAGTTCCTGCTGTGTGCTCGCGCTTGATCCCTCCAAACCCGTCGAGCAGTATGTACGTACCTCCTGGAGCATCTCCGAAAATCTACCAAGTCCTTGGGTCTCGGCAATTCTGCAAACCAAAGATGGGTTTCTTTGGCTCGGCACTCAGGAGGGACTTGTACGGTTTGACGGCGCGCGTTTTTCCACATTCGATAAGTACAACACGCCGGGAATCAAGCACAACAATATCCGGCTCCTTCTAGAGGACAGCAGGGACAACACCCTCTGGGTCGGCACCTATGGCGGCGGCCTGACGCACTATAGCGGTGGCAGCTTCCACTCCTATACCGTGCAGGATGGCTTGCCGGGCAACTTCATTTTGGGTTTGGCGCAAGATCAGCAAGGGGCTTTGTGGGTCGGCACCGATAAGGGTCTCGCCCAGTTTAGGGACGGACACTTCCAACTTGTGAAAGAGTCTACGGAGGAAGTCACTGCGGTAAAGCTCGGGCCTGGCAATTCGATTTGGGCGGCCACCGCCACCGGAATCTTTCGAGTCATCGGAGACACTCTCAAGCTTCAATTTGCTCTTCCCAATGCCCAAGAATTCTATTTCGATCATCAGGGCGTTGCGTGGATTGGTACTCCAACGGACGGTCTTTACACAATGTCCGAAGGAAAAATAAGAAAAGAAGACCGCTTTCCCCAACTCAGGAATGCCACCATCGGAGCGGTTTACCAGGATCGCGAGCAGAGCTTGTGGCTGGGAACGACAACCGGCCTGGTCTGCAGGTTGCGAGCTTCCAAACTGGATTGTCTTCCACGGATGAACAACGACGTGATCCGGAGCATTCAAGAAGATCGTGAGGGCAACCTCTGGATCGGGACAGAGACGAGCGGAATCACCAGGGTCAAGGAGGCAAAGTTTACCAGCTACGGCAGCCATACGGGGCTGGACAATGAAAACGTGATTGCGCTCTATCAGGATAAGGCCACCAAGAATATATGGATCGGCGGCGTTTCCGGATTGACCATCATGGATGAAAACGGACATTTCCACCCGTATCAGCTGGGAGCAAGCGAAAGAGATAACGGGGTGGATTCAATTGCCCAGGACATCGACGGCACCGCTTGGCTCGGGACAGACGTCGGTTTGAAGCTCTTTCGCAACGGCAAGATCGTTAAGACATACTCTGCCCGCGATGGTTTGGCCAGGGATCCGGTGCATGCCCTTCTTCGCACCCATGATGGAACCTGGTGGATCGGAAATCGCGACGGCGGATTAACTCGCTTTCAGGACGGTAAGTTTACCGTCTTTACGGAAAAGGATGGGCTGGCGTCAAGACGCGTGATCGTGGCCATGGAAGATCATGCCGGCAGTCTCTGGTTCGGTACGGAAGAGGGCCTGACTCGTTTGAAGGATGGCGTCTTCAAGAATTTCCACATGCAGAAACAGCCGGGAAGCGGTACAGGGGGAGCCGTCTGTATGTACGAGGATGCGGCTCACACCATCTGGATCGGTACCTATGGCGCCGGCCTGGTGCGATTAAAGGACGATAAATTCACGACTTTTGGCGTAAAGGACGGCCTGCTCGACGAAACTGTCTGGAGCATTCTTGAGGATGATAAGGGCAATCTGTGGATGAGCTCCAATCGCGGTCTATTCCGCATTGCGAAGGGCGCTCTCGATGATTTCGCCGACGGCAAGGTCAAGTCGATTCAGGTTACATCCTACGGCTTGACGGATGGTCTGCCGACGACCGATTTCAATGGAGGAGCCCAGGCGAGCGGCGTGAAGACTGCCAACGGCAGGCTGCTTTTTGGAAGCAGCAAAGGCGTTGTCGAGATAAACCCAGACAAGCTAATGACCAACCGGCTTCCGCCACCGGTGGTGGTTGAGACCGTGATGGTCAACAAAGTGCCTATGGCTCCGGCCGGAGGAGAGCACAAGGCCCCCGTGGGGATTGGAGAGGTGGAGTTTCACTTTGCCGCCCTGAGTTTTGTGGCTCCTGAGAAAGTCGAGTTCAAGTACATGCTGGAGGGCTTTGACGACGGCTGGATCGGCCCCGGCGCGAAACGCGAAGTCCGCTATACGAATCTCGCTCCGGGAAGATATCGCTTCCGCGTGATAGCCGCCAACAACGATGGTGTATGGAATCAGGCCGGCGCCACCTATGAGGTGTATCTGGAGCCCAGTTTCTATCAGACGCGCTGGTTCTACGCGTTGTGCGCGCTCACAGTGCTCCTGCTGGGCGTTGGCCTGTACAGATTGAGGCTGCGCAACATCCGCAAGAGGGAAGAAGAGTTGGTCCTGCAGGTTGGGGAACGGACGAAGGAATTAAAAGAGGAGATCGTCGAGCACCAGAAGACGGAAAAAGCCCTGCAACTGGCAAAGGAAGCCGCCGAGGCGGCAACGCGTTCCAAGAGCGAGTTTCTGGCGAACATGAGCCATGAGGTGCGGACGCCACTGAACGGCGTGATGGGTGTGCTTGAATTGCTGCGTCAGTCGCCCTCGGCCTCCGAACGGGAAGAACTGCTTGGAATGGCGCAGGAATCGGCCGACACACTGCTTGTTGTTATCAATGACATTCTCGATTTTTCCAAGATCGAGGCAGGGAAGCTGGAGTTCGAAAATACGGCCTTTGACCTTGCGGAAACGGTGGCCGAAGCCGCGCGCACCATGGCATTGCGAGCCCATCAAAAGAAGCTGGAGTTGACCTACCACATCTCATCGCCGCTTGCCCATCTGCTGATGGGCGATGCGTTACGGCTCAAGCAGGTGCTGGTGAATCTTATTGGCAATGCCATCAAGTTTACGTCGGAAGGGCACGTCTCCCTCAATGTAGAAACGGTATGGCGGGATGAGCGAAAGATTGAGCTGAAGTTTGCGATTTCCGATACCGGCATCGGCATTCCTGAAGAAAAAAAGCGCATGATCTTTGAAGCGTTCGAACAGGCGGACGCCTCGGTCACACGCAGGTTTGGCGGTACTGGCCTTGGTCTTGCGATCTGCTCGCGCATCGTTCACTTTATGGATGGACGCATCTGGGTGGAGAGCGAGCCGGGGAAAGGCTCGACGTTCTCATTTACCGCCAAGTTCAACGTGGGTGCTCCTCTAGCATTGGCACAGCAAGAGGATCTGCGCGGCAGGCGCGTCTTGATCGTGGACGACAACGACATGAACCGTCAGATTCTGCACCGCATGGTGGAGCAATGGGGAATGCAAGCGGTCTCGGCGGAATCGGGTGAGGCGGGTTTGACGGCCTTGCTTCACCCTGGAGCGAATGCACCGCGGTTTAACCTCATTCTTACAGATCACCTCATGCCTGGAATGACGGGACTGGAGTTCATTCGCCACGTCAGGACCCATCCCGAATTCGGCGGAATCGCCGTCATGATGCTCACCTCGGACAATTACCAGAATGGTCCCGAACATTCGTCCGCGATTGGACTCGAAGAACGTTTGATGAAGCCTGTAAAGCCATCGGATCTTCTAGCGGCGATACGGCGTGCTTTGGCGCTGCCCAAACACCTCGCCGTACCTGGTGCGCCCCAGCCGCGGATCGAAAAAAATGGCCTGATGGGGCGGCTGAAGATCTTGCTCGCGGAAGACAATGCTGTGAATCAACGGCTTGCGGTTCGCCTTCTAAGAAAAATGGGACACGATGTCCTTTTGGCGCAGACCGGGAAAGAAGCGGTGGAGCATGTTCGCACGCAGCCGGTCGATCTGATTTTGATGGACGTCCAAATGCCCGAAATGGACGGCTTTGCCGCTACCATTGCCATTCGCGAGTGGGAGAGGAGCAGGGGCACGCATGTTCCGATTATTGCCATGACTGCTCATGCGATGAAAGGCGATGAAGAGATGTGCCTCGGCGCGGGAATGAATGCCTATATCACCAAGCCCGTCAGCAGCAAGGTTCTGGAAGAGACCATCCATCAGGTATTCCAGGTTTTCGACAAGGATCGGGTTAGGGCCATCTAACTCGTCCAAAGACGAAGATGTAAAAGCATCGCTGAATATCCTCCTGTCAATCAAGCCATTCGCCTCGATGGCCCAGCTTGCTTCGCGTTAGCCTTGGCTACCTGAAGACGCTCATATCGACCTTGTGGTTTATCCCGTAATGAAGCGGAATGCTTTTCTTTTTGAGGTTGGAGGAGAAGCAACCGGGCGTAGCGTCCAAGCCTCGGGCTATTTTGGGATTCAAGGTCCGTGATATACCGTAGGGTCGCAGATGGCAGTAGCGATTGAAAATGCTCTTGGCAGGAAAGCGCCTTTACTCAGGCGATTTGCAAAGATTTCTGGATTTCTATCGGTATAGAAAGAGAAAAATAGGGTGCAGGCCTTCCCAAACCTACACCCTATGCCAGCTATTGCTCGCGTCGGTTGCACTTCCCAGAGATTACTTTCGAATGTAATCCAGCCGGGACTGCTGGCTAAACTTATGGAGTTGCAAGTGGCTTCAAGGGTTGCCACGATCTTCCCGGCACGGACGGAGGTTCTAAGAGGCCGAATAAAAAATGAGTCCCTTTAAACCGGTCACCCTAAAAGCTTTACCAGCGCAGATGCACTCCGCAACACACGTGCGGATACCCATGCAGCAGAATATATAGAGTCGCTGGAAATGCTATAAAGCCACACAACTGTCATATAAGGGTGCTTGGTGAACGCCGAAAATATAGGACTGCTAAATTTTTTGTGATAAAAAATGCTGCGACTTATCCTAAGTCTTGCCAAGTTAAGAGTATTTTAACGTCAAATCGTTTGTGGAACCGTTACTGGAAATTTCGGGCTTAACTGTGGATTACACCACCGCCGGTGGATCGACGGTCTGCGCCCTTTCCGACGTTTCATTGCAAGTATTTGCACACGAGATTATTGGCGTACTTGGGGAATCCGGTTCGGGTAAGACCACCATGGGGTTGTCTGCATTGCGCTTATTGCCCGCGAATGCCGCGATCCGCTCGGGTCGCATCAGGCTTCGCGGGCGGAATCTGCTCGATTTGCGGGAGAAAGATCTGGCGAAGGTTCGTGGCGCGGAAATTTCGCATATCTTTCAGGAGCCGGCGCAGGCGTTGAATCCCGTGCTGTCAGCGGGACGGCAGATTTCCTATGTTTTGCGCGCTCATAAGAAGCTGAGTAACCGTGAACTGATTGCCGAAGTCCACGCAATGCTGGCCTTGGTGGGCTTCAACGATCCCGAGCGAATCGCCCGCGCCTATCCGCATCAGCTCAGTGGAGGGCAGAGACAACGGGTTGCGATTGCTCAGGCTCTTGCCTGCCGTCCTGCGGTGCTGATCGCAGACGAGCCGTTGAGTTCGCTGGATGCCGCTACGCAAGCGGAAACTTTGGCATTGCTCCAGCGGCTCAGGTCGGAAATTGGATTGGCCATCTTATTCATCAGCCACGACGCAGATACGCTGGCGGCTTTTGCAAGCAGAACCGTGGTCATGGAAAAAGGAACTGTTGTAGCGGGCGGCAGCATCCAGGAACTGCGAAGCAATTCGAGCGGGTACGTCCGGGCCCTAATCTCTCCGGGCGCCAGTCTGAAAGCGCCAACACCTGCTGAAGAAGCGGCGGGAACGCCTTTGCTAAGCGTAAGGAATCTGACGAAGCGCTACGTTCAGAGGCAGGTGCTTTCACGAAGGGCGTTTATCGTGGAGGCTTTGAGCGGAGTAAGCCTGGAACTGAATAGGGGGGCGACGGTTGCGCTGATAGGGAAGTCGGGCGCAGGCAAATCCACGTTGGCCCGCTGCATTGCCGGGTTCGAAACTCCCGATGCCGGAGAGATGCTGCTGGATGGCTTTCCGCTCAGGAATTTGAAACGGCAGATGAGATGGCAGGTCCAGATGATTTTTCAGGATGCCGCCGGCTCGCTGAATCCGCGATTTACCGCGGAGCGGTTGATCACCGAGCCTCTCGATATTCTGGGCAGGGGCACAAAGGCTGAACGCCGCCGCCGCGCTCTGAACCTTCTGGAAGAAGTGGGGCTTGATCTCAAGTTCGCAGATCGATTGCCCGCGGAGCTTAGCGGTGGGCAGCGTCAACGGATTGCAATAGCGCGGGCTCTCGCTGTCGATCCGAAGCTCCTGATCCTGGACGAGGCGTTTTCCGGCCTTGATCGTCCACGCCAGGCTCGAATAGGTGCTTTGCTGCAAACTCTGCAGCAGCGTCATGGGTTCGCTTGTCTGCATATTTCGCACGATGTCGGTTTTGCTTCCTTGCTGGCAAGCGAGATCCTGGTGATGGGAGATGGTAGAATCGCCGCAAAGTTCTCCTCTGAAGAAATCCGGAACAGCCGGGATACCACCGCGCTGATGTCGATGGCGGTCGATCCAGGCTCCAGCCGGCCCGAAGTTGAAGCGGCTCCATGATTTTGCACGACATCGATTTTGCACGACATCGATTTAGCACAACATGATTTAGTACATCATGATTCGGTATATATCGCGTCGTTTTGCGAATTCGCTATTCTTACTTGTTGTCGTATCTGCAATTGTCTTTGGCCTGGCTCAGGCCGCCCCCGGAGATTTTTTTTCAGATGCAACCATCAACCAGCGGATTTCCGCCGAAACTGTTGCCGCTCTGCGTGCTCGGTACGGGATGGAGAAGTCCCTGCCTGTTCGTTATTGGGGCTGGTTGCGCTCCCTGGGGACGGGCGAGCTTGGATATTCCTTTGCTTATGATCTGCCCGTAGGAAAGATATTGTGGCCGAGGATGGGCCACACTCTGCTGCTTACGGTTCCGGCGCTTCTGCTTTCGTGGCTTGTGGCTGTGCCGCTGGGCATCTTGGTAGCCACCCGAAGAGGCAGCCTCGTCGATCGGATATTTTCGGTGGGCACCTCCGCCATGCTTGCCTTACCCGACTTACTCATTGCCTTATTGATTCTCCTGTTCGCTTTGAGAACGCGAATGTTTCCGGTGGGTGGAATGAATTCTGTGGTCATTCCCCCGGGATGGTGGAGTGGCTGGAAGGACACGGCCTGGCACATGTTCCTGCCCGTGCTTGCAATTGCTTTCGGCGCCCTTCCAATGATCCTCCGGCACACGAGGGCGAGCATGATGGAGGTATTGGACTCCCCATATGTCAGGGCGGCGCGCGGCCTTGGGCTTTCTCGATTTGTTACCCTCTACCGGCACGCCCTCCCAGCGGCTGCCAATCCTTTGATCTCCTTATTAGGGATTTCTGTTGGGGGGCTCCTGAGTGTCTCGCTGCTGGTGGAGGTGATCGTGAGTTGGCCGGGCATCGGCCCATTGGTGCTTGAAGCGGTTCTTGGCCGCGATTTGTTTCTGGTGATGGGTGCCGTAATGTTTTTTTCAGTTTTCTTGATCGCCGGCGGCCTGCTCGCGGATATTCTTCTGTACCTACTTGATCCCAGAATCAGGATGCAGTCGTGAAGAGCCGTGTCTGGCGCTCGTTTTCCCTGTGGTATCTCATCGGGGTGCACCTGATTGCGATTTTTGCCGGGTTCGTGGCTCCCTATGATTTTGCTCGGCAGGAACGGACTCGTCCTTTTGCTGGGCCAACAAGGGTTCATTTCGTCGATTCCAGCGGAAAATTTCACCTGCGCCCCTTTGTTTACGGCATAGAAAAGAGCGAGGATCTTGGATCTGGATACACGGAAGATCGTTCCATCTTTTATCCAATACAGTTCCTTGTAAGCGGGGATGAATATGCCGTAGGGCCATTCCATTGCAGCCTGCACCTATTTGGAATTGAGGGACCGGAACGGTTTTATTTACTCGGCGCCGATGGATTCGGCCGCGACCAATTCTCCCGAATGCTTTACGGTGGGCGAATCTCGTTGTTTGCCGGACTTTTGGCGGCGGCGCTCGCCGGCTGCCTGGGGCTTTTGATCGGCGGGATGGCTGGATACTATGGCGGCGCTCTCGACGACCTGACGATGCGATTTGCCGAAGTTTTTATAGCGGTTCCGTGGTTTTACCTTCTGGTGGCCGTTCGCGCGGTTCTACCGCTGCACCTCGATCCCTCGGCGTCTTTCAGTTTGGTCGTAATAACGGTTGGCTTCGTTGCGTGGGCACGTCCGGCAAAACTGGTGCGCGGGGTTATCCTCAGCGCGAAGGAACGTAGTTTTGTTCTTGCCTCCCGGGGGTTTGGGGCATCGACGTTCCATATTCTTCAAAGACATATCGCTCCAGCGGCTTCGGGGGTGCTGCTTACCCAGATAACGTTGCTTGTTCCGCAATTCGTTTTGACGGAGGTGGCGCTCTCGTTTCTTGGCTTGGGTGTTGCCGAGCCGGTTCCAAGTTGGGGCAATATGCTGGCTGCCGCCCAGCACTACAATGTTCTGGTCTCGTATTGGTGGATGCTGATTCCCGGACTGGTCCCAATACCCACCTTTATCGCGTATCATGCTCTGTCGGACAATCTTCATGCCCGTTTAGACTGCTAAAGCATTGCCAGCGTAGATGTTGTCCACGAACAAGGCGCGTCACTCGGCGTTTCAAAAGAGGGAAAGGCAGAAAGCCGCACCGAGAAAAGTGCAAATGAGGAGATGGCGCGGCTGGTAGTGCTATAAAAACCATGAAAGAAGGCCAGCGAACTGTGCGGTTTTCGCGAAAAATTCATTTTCTTTGGACGATTCTTTTTTCAGTTGTCGGTCGTGGATGGGGACAAGAGGCGGCTGACTTTGCCCGCTTCGAAGGGGAGCCGGGACAGCGGGGCGGAAAACTGGTTGTGGCCCAGCGCGCCGAACCCAAAACACTGAATCCTGTCGCACCAGTTGACCGGCCCTCGCGCGATGTAATCCAGCGCATGACAGCCGATCTTATTCACATCAATCGTTATACCCAGAAAACCGAACCGGCGCTCTGCAAATCCTGGAAGGCTTCGCCCGACGGAAAATCCTTCACGCTGAAACTTCGGCGGGGAGTGCGTTTCTCCGATGGCGTTCCAATGGATGCCGATGATGTGGTTTTTTCTTTCAGGGTATACCTTGACGAAAACGTCCACTCGCCCCAACGCGATCTCTTGCTGATTTCAGGTA
The DNA here is from genome assembly GCA_035295685.1 of Candidatus Angelobacter sp. Classification (GTDB taxonomy): domain Bacteria; phylum Acidobacteriota; class Terriglobia; order Terriglobales; family Acidobacteriaceae; genus Angelobacter. The sequence goes on along the minus strand of DATGIO010000116.1, from coordinate 44,764 downwards.
AGCCCATTTCCGTTGAAAAACTCGATGCCTATACCGTGCGCTTTTTGTTCCCTTCCCCTTATGCCGCCGCGGAAAGGGTTTTTGACGGCTTTGCCATTCTTCCCCGGCATCTTTTGGAAAAAGATTACGCCGAAGGCAAAATTATGCAGGATTGGAGCCTGGCGACCTCGCCGGAGAAGATCGCAGGGCTAGGGCCTTTTCGATTGAAGCAATTCGTTGCCGGTGACCGCATCGTGCTGGAAAGAAATCCGTATTACTGGCGGGTGGATACCAAGGGCGAAAGGCTTCCGTATCTCAATGAGCTGATTTTTCTTACAGTGCCTAACCAGGATGCGGAGGTAGTTCGATTCCAGGCTGGAGATACGCAGGCGATCAGCGGCTTAAGCGCGGAGAACTTTGCCAATCTGGCCAAAATGCAGCAATCAAATGGGTACAAATTGCTGGACGCGGGACCTGGATTGGAATACAACTTCTTGCTTTTCAATCTGAATGACGATACGGAGGGACGGTATCCGGAGATTGCGCGGCGGCAGCACTGGTTTGAAGATCTCTCTTTTCGGCAAGCTGTTTCCTTCGCCATTGATCGCGCCGCCATGGTGCGCTTGGTTTTTGGCGGCCGCGGCGCTCCCCTCGCTTCCCAGGTGACGCCGGGAAACAAACTGTGGGTCGACTCGGCGTTGCAGGCTCCCGTTCAGTCGATCGAGGAAGCAAAGAACTTGTTGCGCAAGTCGGGGTTTTCCTGGAAGCAGGATGGTGGCCTCATAGACCGGCAGGGAGGACCGGTCGAATTTACGATCCTTGTCAATTCCAGCAATGCTCAGAGAGCGCAGATGGCGGCTCTCATCCAGGACGACCTGAAAAAAATAGGAATGAACGTGCAGATCGTCTCCCTGGAGTTTCGCTCCTGGCTCGACCGTATCACGAAATCGCATGAATACGAGACGGCGCTCATGGGCCTGGGAAGTCCGGACGTGGATCCTACCCCTGGAATGAATGTTTGGGTATCAAGCGGGCAGACGCACCTGTGGCACCTTGGGGAGAAGAAACCGGCGACTCCATGGGAGGCGGAAATTGACCGTCTCATGGACAAGCAGCTAATCACCGTGAATTATCGCGAGCGCAAGAAACTCTATGATCGTGTCCAAGAGATTATCGCCGAACAAAAACCGATGATTTTTTTGGCGAGTCCGAATATCCTTACCGGCGCGCAAAGCGCCTTGAGAAATTTCCGTCCAGCCATCATCGACAATTACATCTTGTGGAATGCGGATGAGCTTTATTGGCCGGATCATGGAAGGACACCCTAACGGATGCTGGAAACGGCATTCGGTTCGCTCGCATCTTCGGTCGGCAGCCGGTGCGGCCCACTTCTAAAAATGTTTCATGGACAACGACGGTAAAAATCTGCTTGGCATCGCGGCACCGGCAACCTCTGCGGAAGATGAACGGCTCGTGCAGGAGTGCCTGAATGGCGATGAGCAGGCATGGGACAGGCTCATTGACAAATACAAGCGCCTGATCTTTTCCGTGCCGATCAAATACGGGCTTAATCCCGAAGATGCGGCAGATATCTTCCAGTCGGTGTGCATTGATCTGTTTTCCAATCTGTCAAAAGTTAGGAAGATCGAGTCGCTCCGCTCGTGGTTGATCACCGTCGCTACGCACAAATGTTTCCATTGGAAAAAACAGCAGCGCCAGGATGTCGAATTGGATGCCATGGAGCGGGAGATTGCAGAGGAAATCGCTGCCACGCCCCAAGTTCTCCAGGAAATTCAGGAGGAACAGGCGGTTCGCGATGCCATCGTGCAGCTCCCGCCCCGATGTGCGGAGATGGTTCGCATGCTCTTCTTTGAGCAACCGCCGGTGCCTTACGCGGATGTCGCTAAGCGTCTGGGACTAGCTACAGGCTCGATTGGCTTTATCCGGGGCCGATGTCTGACCCGCCTGCAAAAAATTCTGGTGGAGCTGGGATTCTGATGGCGGAAAGTGGGGGGATCGACGCCCTGAAGCCATGGATCGTCGAGCTCTCGACGACTCCCACCGAGGATCAACGGCGTAGCTTGCTTGCCAGACAATCGAAAGGCCCCATAGAAGAGGTGGAAGAGCTGTATAAGGCGGTCATGCAGCTTTTACCCGTTGATCTTCAGCGTGCTCATCGGCTGGCGGAGGCTGCGGGATGGCTCGCTGGGGCCAGTGGCGATCTTCGAGCCTTGGCACAGAGCGCGCGGGCACAAGCGCATGTTTCCTATTTACAGGGACAATATCGCCAGGCGATTGCTCATTATGAGCGGTCGTGGGAAAACTTCAAATTGCTGCGAGACGATTTTGAAGTAGCCATTACCATTACCAGCGCGCTTCAATCCCTGATTTACGACGGCCAGTATGAAAGGGCGTATGCCTTGGCCGCTGATGCCCGGACAACCCTCGTCGCTTTAGACAATAAGCTTTGTCTTGCCCGTCTTGAAAGCAACATGGGAAACATCTTTTATCGTCAGGATAGGTTCCAGGATGCGGCCGAAATGTATGAAAAAGCCTATCAAAATCTTCTGCAAATCGGGGAAGCTCAGGATGTCGCCGCTGTATTGAGAAACTTGGCTGTCTGTTACATCAGCTTGAACGAGTTTGATCGTGCGCAGGAAATGTATGAATTGACGCGGCGTCATTGCGAGCGTCATAACTTCCCTTTACTGGCGGCCCGGGCGGACTACAACGTCGCCTACCTCTACTATCTTCGTGGCGAATATCTCCGGGCCATTGAACTCTACGACGCGACTCGGCGTCTCTGCGAAAGCCTTGGCGATCGATATCACCAGGCGCTTTGCGATCTTGATGAATCGGAAATTTACCTTGAGCTGAATCTTACGGAAGGCGGTGAGGGGCTGGCTCGCGCGGCATTCGATGGGTTCACATCCTTGGGATTGCGGTACGAAGCTGCCAAGGCGGCTGCCTTCTTTGGCATCGCTGTGAGTCAGCAAGGCCATCAGCCGCAAGCGATTGCCATGTTCGATCGCGCACGAGATCTTTTCGTCAAAGAACAAAATCAACTTTGGCCGGCCTTGATCGATCTTTATAAAGCGATTGTCCTTTACGAATCCGATGAGGATCAGGCGGAAGAGTTAGCCGTCTCGGCGTTACGTTTTTTCGATGTTTCTCCGCTGCCCGCCAAAGCTGCCATCTGTGAACTTTTGTTGGCCACCATCGCCTTGCGGGTGGAAGACACAGAAGCCGCGCGCTCCTATTGCAACGCTGCGCTTACGCGCTTGGTCCATCTTGAGTCTCCGGTAACATACCAGGCATATTTCGTCCTGGGACAGGTAGAGGAAAGCAGTGGCAACACGGAGCTTGCTCGTCAAGCTTACGAAAAAGCTCATCACAAGTTGGAAGATCTGCGAAGTCATCTGGGGAAGGAAGAGCTAAAGGTAGCATTTCTCAAGAACAAGCTCTCTGTATACGAAAGCCTGTTCGTCACCACCCTTGCCACAAACAAGGGAATCTCCGGTGGCCACCGTGCCTTTCAGTATGTAGAGCAAGCCAAGTCGAGAAGCCTTGCCGACCTGATTGCATTTCGTACCTCGTCGTTTCGGGCAAGGACCACGGAACATGCGGCTGCGGTGGAGCAAATGCGCGCCTTGCGTGAGAAGCTGAATTGGGTCTACCACCAGATCGAATTAGAGGAGCTGAGCCCAGGGCAACGCTCAGCGGAACATATTCCGAATCTACGGCGGCAAAGCCGTGAATTCGAAGATGCTTTGATGAAGACGTTTTCCGAGTATCAAAGCATCGACCAGGAATTTGTGGGGCTGCAAAACGCCGGAACGGTTCCCGTCCAGGAAATGCAGGCTAAATTGCCTTCCGACGCGCTGCTGGTTGAATATTATTCGGCAAGGAACCGCCTCTATGCGTGCGTCGTTTGCCAGAAACAAGTACGGGTCTTTCCTTTAGCGGAGATCGGCGCGGTGCGGGAGCAATTGCGCCTCCTCCAACTGCAGCTGGCAAAATTCCGCCTCGGCGATCAATATGCTCGTTCGTTCCAGCGGCTTGGACTGGATGCCACGAACGCGCATCTTCAGGCTCTCCATTCTCTGCTGATTGCACCAATTCTGAAGCATCTGAAGGCCTCTCACCTCATTATCGTTCCCCATGGATTCCTTCACTATTTGCCTTTTCACGCATTGTTGAATGGAGACCGCTACCTAATTGACGACTTTTCCATTTCATACGCCCCTAGCGGAAGCATCTTCGCATTGTGCCAGGAGAAGCCCAAGCCCACTTCGGAGGATGCCTTGGTCTTGGCGGTGCCGGACCCGCGGGCGCCGGAGATTGTGCGGGAGGCGGAATTTGTGAGCGCGGCATTGGGCAACGCCAGGCTCTTTCTTGGTGAGGAGGCCAAAGAAGAAAGGTTGCGGTTTTACGGACCCACAAGCCGGTTTATTCACATTGCAACCCACGGTTACTTCCGCCAGGACAACCCTATGTTTTCCTCAATCCGGCTTGGCGATTCCATGCTTAACCTATTTGATTTGTATCAGTTACAACTAAATGCGGAGCTGGTCACCTTGAGTGGGTGCGGGACTGGCATGAATGTAGTGATCGGCGGCGACGAGCTTATTGGCTTGGTGCGGGGATTGCTTTATGCTGGTGCGCAAACATTGATGGTGAGCTTGTGGGAGGTTCATGACCAAAGCACGGCCGAGCTGATGCGGAATTTCTATCGTTCGTGCAAGCGATCAGATAATAAGGCGGAGGCCTTAAGAGGTGCTATATTGTGTGCGCGAGAAGAGCGCCCTCATCCTTATTATTGGGCGGCTTTCTCTTTGACCGGGAAGCTATCTTAAGAAATTAATCGGTCTTTTAAATTTTGAATGGGGATATATTTTTTCGTCGTCTGAGAACTCTTTATACGCAGCAGGCTCATCCGTCGACTGCTAAAAGGGAGGATACAGACCCGGAAGCTGTATCCTCCTTTCCGTAAGGTAAGCTATGCCTAAAGTTGAGCGCCATTTCGATATCTCAGAGTGGTCTGACTATGTGAGAGAGCAAGGTTCGTCCGAGCAGCGCTCGGAGATGCTGAGCCATCTCGAGTCTGGTTGCCTGAAGTGTCAGAAAACAAGTGACTTACTGAAGAAGTTTATGCGGGTCTGCACCCGTGAAACAACTTTGGATTTTCCTGAGGGTTTAGAAAGGCCGATAAGAGCCTATTTTGCTTTGCACAAACGCGAGAGGATTCCTACCCTAAAACAAATCTTGGCGAGCTTGATCTATGACAGCCTGAACGCTCCACAACCTGTGGGAGTGCGCTCGGGTCATCAGATCAGCCGTCACGTTCTGTTTGAAGCCGGGGATTACTCCGTCGATTTGCGCTTTGAGCATGAAAAGGGTTCCGCCAACATGGTTCTTGTGGGGCAAATTGCCAATAAGAAAGAGCCGGAAGAATTGTTAGCGGATATGCCGGTAATTCTTGTTGCTGGTTCTCGGGAGGTAACGCGCTCGTTGAGCAACTCATTTGGAGAGTTCCAAATGGAGTATACTCCGCAGGCCGATCTTCACCTGCGTGTGCCTCTTGAAGCCAAAGGGCAGGAACTTGAAGTGGTTTTAGATTCTCGGGGAAATGATTAGTCGGTACGTCGTGTTCACTGTTGCTTCCGGCTCTTCTTAAATTTATCAATCCTGTTCCTGCAAGAACACAGGATAGAAGAGGAACATTTAGAAATGTTAACGACACGGAAATTCTTATTTTTTATTGGTGCCTGTTTACTCATTGGTTTGTCGTCGACGGCACAAACCAAGTATATCCTGACCTCCTCTCCTTCGACCCTGAACGCCATTTGTTCCCGGCATGGTCTCACAACCACCAATACGGTGTGGAGTAACCCTGGATATACGTATGCGGTCTACTTGGTTACTGGCTCCTCTTCTACCAGTATCGAAACCATGGAATCGCAGGTTTTGTCCGATCCAGATGTCGATGGTTTTGAGGCCGTTCAGCCGGTGAGCCTGCCGGAACTTTCCGGCGCCACATCGGCGAATCTTGCGCAATCTACGGAAGCGATTCTTCAGGGTCTGCCCGGCCGAACTGCGGTCTCTTATTTTGGTTCCAGCGTTCCTAGTAATTATGTCCAGCAGACTGCCACGAGTATCATCCGGCTTCCTGATGCTCGCGGGGCTACAGGTTTGACTGGTTACGGCGTTGTCGCGATGATCGATACGGGCGTCGATCTTAACCATCCGGCATTGAAGAGCAGCTTGGTGGCCGGTTACGACTTCGTCCACAACGTAGCGTCTGCTTCGGAGCTTTCCGATCTTTCATCTGGGACTGCGGCCGCATTGGAGCAGTCTACGGAGGCGATTCTTCAGGGCCAAGGCGTTGTCCAGCTGAATGCTTCTACGCTGGCGATCTTGGATCAGTCTACGGAAGCGATTTTGCAGGGGTTGCCAAGTGCGTTCGGCCATGGAACCATGACTGCGGGCCTTGTGCATCTGATTGCTCCTAACACGAAGATCATGCCCCTGAAAGCGTTCAGCGCCGATGGCAGCTCCGATTCACTCAATATTCTTCGAGCGATCTACTTTGCGGCCGATCATGGAGCGAATGTAATCAGCATGAGCTTCGAAATGGCCGAGGCTTCTCCTGGCCTGCAGACCGCAATCTACTATGCTCAAAGCAAGGGCGTTCTTACGGTTGCTTCTGCCGGAAATGACAACGCTGCCACCCCAGTTACGCCGGCTAGCCTCCCCAATGTTTTTGGCATCGGTTCCACCAGTAATGCCGATGCAAAAAGCTCGTTTTCCAACTTTGGTTGCGCGAACGTTATGTTTGCAGCCCCCGGAGAGGGAGTCATCACGACTTTCCCTGGCGACAATTATGCCGCCGCTTGGGGTACATCCTTTAGCGCTCCCATCGTTTCAGGAGCCGCATCGCTTTTGCAGCAGCAGCAGCCGGGAATTCGCTCGGGAGATGTAGTCAAAGCCTTATGGCATGCGGTGGCAATTCCACAGATGGGTCATGGTCGCATCGATTTGCTACAAGCCCTCACGAACTCCAGCGGCGGAGGCAGCGATGATGGCTGTTCTACCGGCACTGAAAGCGGTGGTGGTGGCGGAGGAGGCGGCGGTAGCAGCCCGGGTGGCCCCCCCAGCGGAACCAGCGGAGGAGGCGGTACCAGTGGTGGTGGTGGCGGAAGCAGCGGTGGTAGCGGAAGGGGCGGTAGAGGCGGCGGTGGTGGTGGTAGCGCCTCGAATGGTGATTCAGGTGGACATGGCGGCCGTGGTGGACACGGTCGTCATGGCGGCGATGATTAAAATTTCTCGATAAAACCCTGTAGTTTCCTCGCAGTATCCTGGGATTCCAGCCCTTCTGTCACTCCTCTGCTCAAAAAATTGATCCCTTTGTCAGCTTGTGTACACGCTGTTATTCCTTTAATGCCACTGCTATTCATTCAAAACACCAGCAAACCAATCCAGTAAACAAAAATAGATCGATCAATTACAAAATGCCTGGTCTCAGATTTTCTCTTGCTGCATTTTGGGATTGATTTCTGGATCTAAATTCCCGAGATTTTGAAGATTAGGATTGTAGCTGAAGGTTGAAGACAAGCTGCAATTCGCTCACGCCATCCCCCAATGGCCTGAATAAAATGAAACGGAACAAAATAAAAATGGCACAGCCTTTTTTGGGAAGCCTGTGCCATCGGATGAACCTGAAACTATCTTCAAGTCTGGGCTATTGCATACCGCTAGCTTGTGCATAGCGCCGGAAGAAGCTGTCGGGCTTCCACTGCGGTCGCTGCCCTTCATTCGCCACGTTCACTAAGATGCCGCGGATAATCTCTTCATACTTACCGGCTGCGGCAAGGTCCACGGGCTGATTCAGATCGTCCGAGGGCGCGTGGTAGTTTTGCGTGAGCCAATCTTTAAAGATTTTCTGTTCGGGTGTGCCTGGCTCAAAGCCTACTTTCATGGCGAGGCCGGGAATACCGCGGCGGATGAAATTGTATTGGTCGCTGCGAATAAAGCTATTGCGCTGGGGTTCGGGGTCCGCTTGGGTTTTGATGCCAAGAGACTCGGCGACCTTGCGGGCGTCGTCTCCCAGATCGGATTCGGCTAGGCCCAGAACGGTGAGCACTTTGAGGGGAACGATCGGGAGAAACATGTCAATATTGATATTGCCCACCATGGAATCCGGCTTCACTGTGGGATGGGTGGTGAAATACCTTGAGCCCAGCAGCCCTTTTTCCTCTGCACACACAAACACGAACAGAATGGATCGCTTGAGTTTCTCGGGTGATTTCTTGAGCGAGGCCGCCACATCCAGAAGGACGGCGCTGCCGGACGCATTATCCATCGCGCCGTTATAGATCCGGTCGCCGTTGATGGGCTCTCCTACGCCGAGATGGTCGATGTGGGCCGAGAGAACCACGTATTCGTTTTTCAGCGCTGGATCCGAGCCGGAAATGCGGGCTACAACGTTCGCCGATTCCAGCGCTGTCTTGGCGAGTTTGGCGTGCGCTCGAATGGAAAACACCAGCGGAAATCTTGGAAGCTGCTTGCGGTCTTTGGCGATCTCAAGAATCTCGCGAAACGTATGGCCTGAGTCCTCAAAAAGTGTCTCGGCCTTGGCGGGATTGAAGGTAGCGCCGAGCTGCTGGCCTTCGGTCTCATTGAATTCGCTGCCTACGAGGCTCATGCTCGGGTGGTTACGATTCAGGGATATCCGGGACCAGGGAATGTCCATTGCCGCCGGATTCAGGATTGTGATGATCCCTACTGCGCCCGCCTTCCGCAAGATCTTCCACCGCTCTCCCGCGGATTGATAGTGCGAGGAAAGAGCGCCTGGAATTTCCGCCGGCGATCCTGCGAGGATGACCACCGTCTTACCTTTCAGGTCGAGGCCGGCGAGATCGTCATAGTTCTTCTCGGGAATGCTGAGTCCGTATCCAACGAAAACCAGAGGAGACTCCACGGACTCGGCTAGGTCAACTCGCGTATTGAAGATGCTGTCATCTCCAATCACGAGGGGCTTAATCGCACCGCTTTTTTTGTTGACCAGCGCCAGCGATGATTCTCGTTCGACGACTTCCCGCGATTCGAATTTGACCGGCTGGTAATAGCCGTTGATGCCGAGAGGCTCTAACCCGCCCTTTTTAAGCTGTTCCACGATATAGGCTTCGGCTTTACGCAAGCCGGCGCTGCCGGTTTCCCGGCCTTCCATATTGTCATCCGCCAAAACCTTGACGTAGTCCCACCACGATTTTCCATCGAAGTGGCTATCGGAAGCCGATTGGGAGTAAGCCGGAAGAAGGAGCAGGATGCTGCATAGAAAAAGCAAGGCCGTTTTTCGCACAAAACCTCCGGGATGGCTCTAAGTTTGAGCCGCGAAAGAGAATAACAGGTCGAGGAACCTGTCGGCGAGGCGATGAAAAGGAACTTTCTCTATCGGGAAGCGCTTGTCGGAAGGATCGAAAAGCTGGGGTTAACCGCTGTAGCTTTGATCGGCAGCGTGCAATGTTTGTGAGACGTTCTGGCCGCACTCTTTTAATTTTTCGAGAGAGACTTCCACAGCTGATACCTTGTCGTGCAGCCCTCGCGTCCTTGCGACTGCCTTCACCTGCTCGGCCTCCAGGCTCACTCGTTCCAGGGTGCTTAGGAGGTAGCTGAGCGCATCCGCGTGGGGCTTCCAGAGGTACGCCGAACTGGCTTTTTGATTGTATTCATCCACTTCCACCAGCATGCGCGAATGGTAGGCGACCATGGTCATCATGATGTTCACGTAATCCGCCCGGAAGCTCTTTTCACCCTGATAATCGGACTTGAAGGCTTCAACCTCGGCTGGCGTAAGTGTGATCTTGCTCTTCTTGACGTTCACGATGTGAACAAACTTCGGTTCTGTAGTGCGAACGTGGTTTTTGATGGTTTCCCGCGCGCTGTGGATCTTGCCTTCTTGGACCGCATTTTGTACCGCCTGGGATGGCGGTACCGCCAAAACTTCTGTCTGAACAGGCGTCTTGGACGCCATTTTTAACGGGGGAGCCGGCTGTGCCTTCCCAGCATTGGCCGCAGCTGAATTTAACTCTTGAGCCATCACGACTGGCTGAACCGCTGTCTGTGCCGGAGTGCTGGCCGCCTGCGGTTGGCTCTGGGGCGGTGCCGGTACAGAGATGGACCGTGACGGTATTGGAGCGGGAGTCACTCTTCCGGAGCGTTTACTATCAACCGCCTTCTTGTACTTTGAAAGCTTGCGGAACTGGTCCTGGGCGTTTTGATAGTCTTCGGTCAGTATTTGCTTTGTTTCGATCTCTGCCAGGTGTTTGATCGTGATGTCGCCATCCACCCGGCTCATAATGCTGCCGCCCTCGCGCTGCACGTTCTCCGCGAAAACCTTGATCTGCTTCGTGGCGTCGTGAAAGAGATCGTCGAACTTGCGCCCAAAAACATCGTTCCACACCGCGATCGTGGCCAGGGAATCGGGATGGTAAAACGATCTTCCCAAGGACTGTTTGAGTTCCCGGACGCGCTGCACGATGTTGGAATCCGTCACCTGATCGAAGTGGCGGAACTCCTCCAATTCCTGATGGAAAAATTCGAATTCATGCAGAAGCTGTACATGGCTTGGGGGAACGGAGTCGAATTGGACTTCGCCCAGGGCCTTATATAGTTCGGTTTCAAAAGCCATGGCTGCCTGACTCATGAAGTAATAAGAAGCGTCTACCTCAGGTCGGTGCCATCTGCCAGGAGACTCCGGCTGCGGCCGCCGAAACAGGTGTGTGATCACGCAATCTGTCTTGTCCCGGTCGTTTGAGTGGGCGGAAGCCTTGCCGACAAAGTAGCGCAAAAGCGAGTGTGCCGTTTCAGGTCCGTCGGTGCACTTAAGGGCTTCGCGGATCATCGGCGGCGTAATTGCCATATCGAGAAGGCCAAGCCAGTGTTTGAGGGGTTGAACAGCCTCGGTGGATTCCGGTTCGGCCGGAAGAGACTCAACCTGAGCAGGCAAGGGTATACGGTGTTCCAGGTGCTTCTCAAGGAGAGACACTTGAAACGTATGAATTGCCGTTAAATCCTGTAATTCTGTCTGGGACTGGTGTCCCACGGGCGAACTCCTGAGCCTTACAGATCATTCCGCAGGGGGAGACAATTGTCAGCAAGTTTAAACCAGTTTAATGCGCGAGACAATCAAAAACGCGTTTGTAGCCCGATTTCCCTGGCATAAGGCGTTGATTTTAAGACTGTTCCTTCGCAACATCAGCGGGCTGGCCGCCCCGAACCTTTTTTAGATTTCTCTTATTTACCCTCCATGAGCAGCTTGGCAATGGTCTGCAGTTGCATATTCGATGTGCCCTCGTAAATCTTGCCGATCTTGGCGTCGCGGTAGTACTTCTCGACCGGGTAATCCTTGGTAAAGCCGACGCCGCCGTGAATTTCCACTGCAAGCGAAGCCACGCGTTCCGCTACCTGCGAGGCGAACAGCTTCGTCATAGCTGCTTCTTTCACAAAGTTCATTCCCGCGTCCTTCATGCGGGCCGCGTTGTAGACCATCATGCGGGCTGCTTCAATTTCGGTTGCCATCTGGGCGAGCTGAAATTGAATCCCTTGAAATTCGGAGATGTTCCTCCCAAACTGCTTCCGTTCTTGCGAGTACTTCAGGGCGTATTCCCAGGCGCCGCGCGCCAATCCAATCATCTGCGCGCCGATGCCGATTCTTCCCTCGTTGAGTGTTTCAATGGCGATTTTGTAGCCTTTGCCAACCTCGCCCAGAACATTCTCTTTGGGGACCCGGCAATCTTCCAGGATCAGTTCGCAGGTACTGGAGGCCCGGATACCCAGCTTGTCTTCCTTCTTGCCTACCGCGAAACCAGGGAAGCTCTTTTCAACCAGGAAAGCGGTAATGCCTTTGTAGCCGGCGGAGGGATCGACAGTGGCAAACAGAGCGAACAAGCCGGCTTCCTTGCCGTTGGTAATCCATAGCTTGCGGCCGTTCAGCACGTATTCGCTGCCCTTCAATTCGGCGCGGGTCTGCATGGCAAAGGCGTCGGATCCGGAGCCCGATTCGCTCAAGGCATAAGCGCCCACCAGGTTGCTTGCCATTCGGGGCAGGTAGCGCCGCTTCTGCTCTTCCGTACACCAGCGCGTGAGGGCATTGTTGACCAGGGTATTCTGAACATCCACGATCACGCCGGCAGATGCGTCCACGCGTGAGACTTCTTCGACCGCCAGGATCGCATCGAAGAATTTACCTCCGGCGCCGCCAAATTCCTCTGGAATCTCAATGCCCATCAATCCAAGATGAAAGAACTGCTCGATAAGGGCCGGATCGAAGACGCCATGTTCATCCATCTCCCTGACTTTGGGACGGATGCTTTGTTCGGCGAACTGGCGCACGTTATTGCGAAACAGGATCTCGTCTTCACTGAGCGCCACAAGAGGTGGTACGGAGGGAGCAGCTTGCGTTAACACTTGAGCCATGCGGAATCCTTCTGCGAAATCAGGATATGGGCAAACGGAAAATTGTAACACCCGCGCACGGTCGCCAGGGATCGTGGCTGAGGTTGAATCGGGCAATTGCCGGAACAATTTCGGCCGTGGACATCAGGAGTGGATTGGAAGTTGCTTGCGACAGCACTCGTCACACTGCCACTGAGGAAATGGTATCGCCAATTGCCGATGTGGCCCGCCGACTTGACGCAATTCTTTCTGGCAATTTAAATGCCTGCATATGCGAGTTGCATTTTTGGGATTGGGAATTATGGGAAGGCCCATGGCCGCGAATCTGGTCAAGGCTGGACACGACGTAAGCGTTTGGAACCGCAGTGGCGGCAAAGACGTTCCGGGGGCGACGACTGCCATTACCCCCGCTGAAGCCACGAAAGGTAAAGAGGTTGTTTGGCTCTGCGTCTCCGATACCAATGCGGTTGACCATGTATTGTTTGGGCCAGGCGGAGCGGCGCAATCGCTCCAGGCCGGGGCTGTTGTTGCGGATTCAAGCACCATTTCTCCCGCTGCAAGCGTGGAGTTCGCCCGGAAGATTCGCGAGCGCGGCTGCGACTTTCTGGATGCCCCGATTACCGGCTCCAAAGTGGCTGCCGAGGCTGGTTCCTTGATCTTTATCGTTGGCGGCAAAGAGGCGACGATTGAGCGCGTCCGTCCGGTTTTCAACGCCATGGGAAAGCAGGTCATTCATGTGGGCGACAATGGCTTGGGTGAGGCCGCCAAGCTGGCGATGAACCTGCAAATTGCCCTCATCTATGAGGGGCTCGCCGAGGGGCTTACGCTGGCTAAAAAACTCGGAGTGAAGCCGGAGAAGCTGATTGAGTTGGTACAAGCTTCGATGATCCGGTCCGGCGTAGCCGACTACAAAGCTCCGTTTATCCTCAAGGAAGATTACTCCCCGAACTTTCCCCTCCGCCTAATGCACAAAGATATGAAGCTCATGTTGGAAGCGGCTGATCAGAACGGCGTTAAGCTTCCCGGCCTCGAGCGTGTTGAGCAGATCTATCAGGAGGCGGGGAAAGCCGGCTTCAATGACTTGGACTACGCTGCCACCATTATGTTGCTGGAGAAGTGGGCTGGGCTGCAGCAGGGAGCAAAGGTCTCGAACTAAACGGCTTTTTCAATACTGCGAGCGGCTCGACCCCTGGGGAAGATGGACGGGTTCATGGGTTATCATGGTTGCGTCGCAAAATATGTCCCTGTCTCGCTTCAGTTCGATCCTGTTCGTCCTAACGTGTCTTTTGGCTGGAGCCACTGGCGGCTTTGCTCAAGTTACGGAGAAAGCGCCTTTGAAGGTCCCCAGGGATCCATCGGCGCCGCCTCCGCCGGCAAATAAGCTTGCTGAATCGAAGCAAGACGACAATCAAACTGAAAACAAACCCGCCGAAAACGTACCAACCCCAAACGAATCCCAAAAAGAACAGAACCAAGCACAGTCCCGCGAGATTCCGGACCAGGAGAACAAACAGGTAAAGGCCGATGAAGCGGCTAACCAGGCGTCAGTCCACGCTGCTAAACCGGTCGCCGGTGTTCCGGTCATTCCGCAACCGGCACCCGCGCTGAATTCCGCTCCTCCATCCGCCGCCGAGCTTCTTTCAGAAAAGCCTCCATTGCCTCCGAAGATTACGTTTGCACAGGGCCAACTCACCATTGTCGCCAACAACTCCACACTTGGGGATGTGATCGGGGGATTTTGTAAAGCAACCGGCGCCAAACAGGAAGGTGATGTCGGTGCTGCCACGGAGCGCGTTTTCGGGCAGTTCGGCCCAGATGTGCCCGCTGCCGTGCTTGATGCCCTGCTGAAGGGCTCTTCCTATGGGTTTATCGCGGTCGGTGATCCGGACGATCCCGGTTCGGTGAAGCAACTCATCCTGTTGTCGCGTTCCACCGCGCTGGTACAAAATGGAGTCGCTGCTCAGTCGCCCCAACCCCCTCAGCCATACGAAACGCCTGCTTCTTACCAGGCAAACTACACCAACGCATACAAGCAGCCCCCAGTGAATAACCCGGATCCGGAGCCCTCTCGCGCAATGGATCAGATGTACCGGGATCGAGGGCAGCCGGGAACGTCCCGCCCAATTCCGCAGCATATGGGAGCCGTGCCCGTCACACCGCAGCCGCAATAGCCGCTTCCCTGATATTCGAGCCGCAGGTCTCAATCTTTCCTTGTCTGTATTGTCTCGGTGACGAACCGCTCCCTATCGCGCCCGCGATGTCCGTTTGACAAAAAGCTCAAGTAACAACCTCATAAAGATTCGTCCGACTTGTTGCCTGAAAACAGCGCCTTGCAGGAAGCCTTGATAAAAAAGGCGATGGTCGGAAGCCATCGCCGAGAGAGTGGAACACAGAAAGGTTTGCTTCGGTTTCCCTGATGGGACTTGCAGCGCGGAATTATATGCAATGAATCGTTTTAATAAAACAATAAAATGATTTAACCCCCAAATTAGAGGGAAGAGGTAGGGGATCAAGTGGAGGGACGGGTAGAGGGGGCAAGGCTAACAGAGTGACGTGGACGCGATGGAACTGCCGATCTATTGGGGGTAGGGCTGATTTTCTCGCTTTCGGAGAAGAAATCAAAATCGTCGTTCGGCCTTCACCCCAAGGCAATTCGCCCCTTGGTTTGCTCACAATAGCCATCAACATTTCACCCGAAAGGACAAGTTTCTTTCGTAACCAGCGGGTGTACAAAGGCCGTCGAGAGGATGAGTTTTTTCGCCTACCATGTCTCCATGGGAAATCGCCGGGAAAAGCGGCTTGTTGTGCCCGTCAAGGTGCGCATCTGGGGCCTGGATCGAGACGGCAAGCTATTTTCGCAAAACGTGGAAACCGTCGATATTACCGCCACAGGAGCCCGTCTTCGCGGAGTTACCGCCAAAGTCGACCCCGGTTTTGTAATCGGCATGCAATGCGAGATGCGAAAGGCGCGTTTCGTGGTCACATGGGTTGGACATAAAGGCACGCCCAGGGAAGGGCACATCGGCCTTCGTGCGTCGGAAGAGGGCAGGTATCTTTGGGGCATCGCACTGCCTCGGGTTCTGGGCGACGATTTCGGGGAACCAAGCGCCTTGGAGAGCCTCACGAAGAACGGTGTGCCGGAGAATGCAACGGGATTCGGAAGCATCCCCCTCCCAACCGTGGGTGATGACGATCGTATGGAACGCCAGAAACGCAATGGAAGACCCACAGGGCTTGGCCAGGCAAGTTTTGGCAAAAGAACCGCCGGCGAAGGCTAGAGACTCCGGCGAAGACTAAAGACGAAAGCCTAAAGAATAGAGACTGAGGCGGCTGGCCTCAGGATTGGGTTATTCCATTACCCCTTCGATTTGTCGCGGCGATCTCGCGCATCCGAATTTCAGATTTGACACCGTGTCAGGAACGAATTACCGTTTTAGTGAAACGATTTAATAGAACCCAGCTCCGGCGATCAACGCCCTGAGAGTCGAAACGCAGCGGCGAATTGCGGGGAAGCTTGGCCATGAATTTCCAACCAAACTGAACGCGGGCCTGAGACCCGTTGTTGCGGAGAAAATAACTCATGCGAATCGGCATTCTTACAGGAGGCGGGGATTGTCCCGGCCTGAACGCTGTGATCCGCGCTGTTGTGCGGAAAGGCATTTTTCACTTCGGTGACGAGTTCGTTGGGTTTCTCGAAGGCTGGCGGGGCGTGGTGGAAGGCAACTCCATGCCGCTTGATCTCAAAGCGGTAGCTGGAATCGTACACAGGGGTGGCACGATCCTCAGAACGTCCCGGACGAATCCCGCCAAGCGGGAGGGCGGCCTTGCCCAGTGCATCTCCAATCTGGAAAAGCTGAACATCGACACGTTGATCTGCATTGGCGGCGACGACACCCAATCGGTCGCGAAGAAGTTGCACGAATTGGGCGTAAAAATTATCGGTGTTCCCAAGACCATCGACAACGACCTGAGCGGCACCGATTTTTGCTTTGGCTTCGATACGGCGGTTACCATCGCGACCGAAGCCATCGACCGTCTTCACACCACCGCCGAAGCCCACAATCGAGTGATCGTCGTCGAAGTTATGGGCCGCGATTCCGGTTGGATCGCCCTTTATAGCGGTGTCGCCGGAGGAGCCGACGTTATTTTGGTTCCCGAGCAGCCGTTCGATATTGACGAAGTCGCCGAGACATTGAAGCTTCGCCACGAGCGCGGGCGCTACTTCAGCATTGTCGTGGTCGCCGAGGGCGTTAAATTGGAGTCCGGTCAGCAGCACAGCGGTGCGCGTGTCGACGAGTTTGGCCACGTGCGTCTCGGTGGGGTCGGCAATGCTGTGGCTCAGGAAATCGAGAAGCGTACCGGATATGAGACCCGCGCCGCGGTCTTGGGGCACATTCAGCGCGGCGGATCGCCGACCGCATTCGATCGCATGCTGGCGACCCGCTACGGCATTGGTGCGATCGATATGGTGCACCGTGGCGAATTTGGGCACATGGTCGCCATGCGCGGCTTGGATATCGCCTCCGTGCCTCTGAAAGACGCCCTGCAGAGAACCCGTGTCGTTCCTCCGGATCTTATTTCAGTAGCCGAGAGCCTGCAGCAAAAGCATCAGAGGCAAGTGGCAGTTGTCGGTGCCGGTCAGAGATAAATAGCACGATTGACGTATTTGAAGGGAAACAAGAAAAAAGAGCCCATTGCTTGGTGATTCTGAAAGCGATGGGCTTTCTCTTTTTTGGGGGGAGGAATTAACCTGTCTTCTTAAGAGCTAAGGATATACAATAGTTAATGTATATCAAGGAGAAACGAATGCAGGTTTCAAAGTGGGGCAACAGTCTGGCCGTTCGACTCCCCGCGGCTGTGGTTGACGCATTGAAGCTTAAGGAAGGGGACGAGATAGAGATTCGCGTCGTGGGCGAACGGGCGTTTGAAGTGCAGCGCGATCAAAAGATTGAACGCGCGCTTGCCCGCTTGCGCAAGCTCCAGCGTCCTTTGCCATCTGGATTTGTTTTTGATCGAGACGATGCGAATGTCCGATAAGGCATTCTTCGATACGAATGTACTCGTTTATGCCGTCGCGCAAAATGATCCTCGCAGCAAAAAAGCCGAGGAGCTTCTCTCGGCTGGAGGCGTACTTAGCGTGCAAGTCTTGAATGAGTTTGTTTCGGTCGCCCGGCGGAAAATCATGATGCCTTGGAGTGATGTTCTGGAAGCGTTGGATGCCTTTCGGGTTCTATGCCCCTCGCCAATTCCGTTGAACCTAGAAACGCACGAAGCGGCCCTCAAGATAGCCGAGAAGCATGGCTACGGCATCTATGACGCACTGGTGGTTGCCGCTGCATTAGAAGCCGGATGTACCATCCTGTATTCCGAAGACCTTCATGACGGCCAAAAGATCGATAAGAAGCTGACGATTCGCAATCCTTTCCATACGCCGATTTAGTTCGCCCGCCCATAAACATCGAATCCCGCCCAGAAGTAAGGATGCTGCGCCTCGGCGATCATATCGTGCCGCGCATCGAGCATCGCCTGCGGGGGCCCCTCGCCCTTTCCCAGATGTTCGAAAAACCGTGCGGTTAGTTGGGCGGTCCGCTTCGAATCCACGTTCCAATCGCTCGCCACTACAAAAGGCACTCCACCGGAAAGCAAAGAATGGACGAGCCCTCCTGTATCGAGCAGTCCGTACTCGCTCTTCGCAACGCCGCTGGAGCATGCCTCCAATACCACCAGTTTCAGGTGCTTCAAGACGGGTGGAGAAAAGTCCCTCGCAGTGATTGCATCGTGTCCATCCGAGGGGCATGAATTGATGCCGTGTGCGCAGAGAACTAGTTCTGTCCCTGTCCTGGTTTGTATTCCGTGGCCGATGTACACCAGCAGGTTGCTTCTGCTCAATGCCGGAGCAAATTCCGGGCCTGCGGCCTCAGTTCCATTCAGCGTCCTGGTGTGCGCGAAGAAGCTAGAGATGGACGTGCGCTCCAACTCATGGCCGGGCAAGTTACCGATGCCGTTCGATTGGGAGGCATCCACGATTAGGGAAGCATCGGATGCTTCGATTTGAGGAAGCAGTCGAAGATTGTCTTCCAGAAGAATACCCGGTGAGTGCACCAGCGTATATTGCTCGCCGAAGTACTTTCCGGTGGGATCGACCAGGGCAAGGAGCGGAAGATGAGTGAGGCCTTCATCTAGTTCGACAACGATCGTCCGCGAGCTTGGCAATTCGGAAATGACCGGAGCAAGCAGTATGGCCTCGAGCTTTTGGCCGTTGCGCCGCAGTTCCTGCAGGTCGGACCCTTCGGTAGCGCATTCCGTGGCGAACTCTTGCACTATTTTTTGCAGTTCGTCTCGTTGAATATCGACCCATTTGCCCGAGAGTGCCCCATTGTTCACGGTCCAGATCTGCAAGCCATCGTCAAACACGGCATAAACCAGGCGCGTTTCAGGCGAGGTATGCGTGAGTGGCCTGAAAATCTTGGGCTGTAACTCAGACCACGCCACTTTGCGCGCCGACCCGCGAAGAAGATTGGCATCGGTGCTGGTTTGAGACCGGCTTCTATACCACTCCCATAGCTCCCAGGCTTCTGCCGGCTTCTTTTCTTTTAGCAGGACGTGGGCGAGTCCGCGATAGCTTTCGTCGGAAGCCGTGACCCAGCGCAGCCGCCTTGATTCATCCGTCTCCGTGCTCAGCGCCTCTTCGACCGTGCGGATGCCCTCCTCGTAAGCCCCTTGCGCTTCGATGAGGCGTCCAAGCGTCCAGTACGCATTTCCCAGGACTTTGTAGTAATCGCCGGTCACATAGCTTGCCTGGATTGTGGGTAGAAGCGGGCGCGCCGTTTCAAGCGCCTGCAGAGCAAGCTCCGGCTTCCCGCGTCTCAAGCGATTTTCTGCCAGTCCGATTTCGTTCACAAAGCGGTATTTCACGGCAGAGGGCTCGCCCGGCGCTTCTTCCCATTTGGAGATGGCCGTGTGAATCTCGTTCTCTGAAAGCGAATCCTCATGCTCTGCGAACAGAATGTTGCCGAGGGTTGCGTGGGCCAATCCTTCCAGCACGGCGTCCCGATCTTCCGTTGCGGTGTTAGCTAATAGGTCGATTGCGTGTCTTTGCAGTGCCTCGGCTAAATGCCAGGAGTTGTTTTTTTCTGCGCAGATTTCCATCAGCGAATAAAACTGATAGAGCCAATAGACGGGGTAGGAGCCCTTCCAATAGCTGGCTACGCCTTGAACGCTGGCCCTATAAGCTTCTTCTGTGCGTCCTTGCCAAAGATCGATTCCGGCGGTATGCCCCATGATGCGCAGGTTCAGCATGGGAAACCAGGAGGCCGCAACGATTTTTCCGGCAGCGTCCACCGCCTCCTTCGCGCCCTCTAGATTGCCCTTCCAGTTCAGGCAGGTGGCTCGTTCCAGCGAAAGTTGCGCCTGTAGCCAGCGATACTTTGTTTCCGAGAGTCGCTGCTCGAGCCGGTTTGCCAGGTCGAGGCAGCCTTCTCCCTCCATGAGCCGTTGGTGGGCATACACCTCTTCATAGCTCGCGCGCAGCTCACCTGGCAAGTTGTGAGCCTGGCTGAAAGCAGCTGTGGCCGTTTGGGCCTGAGCGAGGGCATCTTTATAGAGGCCTTTTTGGTTGGATTCGACTGCATTGCTCATGGCGCGGGTTGCTTCCTGGCTGGCGGGCGAACTCGCCGCAAGCAAGTCCTTTAGCCAGGGATCGCCATGTCGCTCCGTCATTCGCCCGGCTAATTGTTGCGAGGCCTGGGCGAAATCGCTGGCGGGATTGCCTACGGCTTTTGGCAGCCAAAACCGGACCGCAATGCTTTGGTAGATCTCGTCATCCTCTGGCCGGGTGAACTCGGTAAGTCTGCTCAAAAAAAAAGAGGGGTTCGCGTAAGCCTGTGGTCTCGGAGCTGGAATGTGGGTCTTGGCGCGGTCTAGTCTGGCCTGCGCCTCCTGCGCCCATGGACCTGAGGAATCGTTCTGCAAATACTCTTTCCAGGTCTCCACGGCCAATCCCCATCCCTCTGTTTTTTCGTGAGCGACCGCCAGATCGAACAATGCTGAAGACCGCTGGTCCCGCGTGAGCTTGGGGTTTTTCAGAACATTCTGGAGCAGCTCAAAGGTCGCCAGAAGGCTGGGATGATCGTTACGGCTCTCCTGCTCAAAATATCCCGCTGCCAGATCGATCGCGATAGCTGGATCGTCGGGACTCGCGGAATGGGCTTTTTTCAGGGAGTTGACCGCTTTTCCCGAGTCTCTCTGCAGCAGGAAAACACGTCCTTCCTGTGCAAGCCATTGGGGATCTCCGGACTTCAGTCGTTGTTTCTCATTGGCCAATGTGCTCTTGGCCTCATAGAGCGCCGAGGGGATGTCCTCCGTTTCTTGCTCGCCGCTGCCCATTTGTGTACTCGGCTCAATGTATGGCCCATGGTCTACGGACGTAAGCCGCATATCGGTGGTGCGATGCTGCTGGTAAGCTTTGGCAACCAGTCTGGAGGTCTTGCTCAGGTTGTAGCCGGTAAGAATTGTAGGGCCGGCGATCACCCCTACCACGATCACTGCCGCGAGTCCGGCTCCTGCGCTCGCCCATCGCCAGGCTCCCATGCCCGGGCTGAACGTGAAAAACCGCTTCAAGCCCTGAATTAACCGCAGCCCGAGTCCGCCCTCGAAATGCTTTCGAACCACATCTTTCTGCCATCCAGGTGTCGAGCTTTTTAACCCGCGCAGGAGATCCTGTTCCACAGGGTCGGTTTCATCGGAAAAATCTTCCCGATATTGCTTCAGCAGCGGTCCACAGTATTCGCAGACGGCGATATGTTGGATCAGGTAATCGGCATCTTCGTCGGAATATATTCCCGCAGCCAGCCGCCTGATGATGTCCTCATCGGGACAATCCGGATGGCGTTCTTGATTCATGGAGACACTCCTCAAGAGCCCAAACTGGGCGCGCTGCGAATCCAGCATTCGATTCAAGCAGGAGTCGCATTCGAAGAGATGAGCGTCCATCTGCGGTGGTCCGCCGGAGCCATGCTGTATGTATCCCTCAATTTGAGCGTCCGTTAAATGTTCGGGGTGCTCATTCACGATTGCCCATCTCCTCTTAATCCGAAATAACGTAACTTAACGAAGAAATCCTATCCATCTTGACGATCTTTGTTTTGAATTTCTTTATTTTGAAGATCCTTATTTTTGAGATCTGCGTGGCGATCTGCTTTTTGAAGATCTTCGCTGAATTCTTTCAAGTCCAGCCTGGCGCCGCCCGGCTGCAAGGACTGAATCGCCGCTTCGCGGCCTTTATTCTTGGGGGCGGCCCCATGGAGTCTTTCCGAAACAACGCGCACCAGCCGCGCAAGAATATTCTCCACGTTTTTTGTAGTGATTGAGGGCGACATAAGCTCGGAGATCTCTCTGGCCGCAAAGCCCTGCTTGAAATAAAGCCAGAAAATAGAGCGGTCCCGCGTGGAGGCGCACCCCTGCAAAATCTGGTCGATCTGCATGAAGAGTACATCTTGGTCGAGCTTTTGAGGAACGCTGCTGTCCGCGCAAGCTGGGGTCTCGGTCAACTCTTGCTCTTCTTTCCCCCAGCCGCGTTTTTCGCATTGCCGCGATCGCCGGTAGTCCTCGCACACGTTGGCGGCGATGGTCTTGAGAAATCCGCCCAGGGAATTTTCGTGCCGGTAGTCGAATGTTTGCAGTGCTTTGGATTCGTTGGTAACGATCTTAACGTAGGTTTCAGCCACCAGATCGTCCACCAGGGTGGCGGTTGGCTTCATCCAGTGACGCAAGCTCCTGTAGATCACCCGCGCCATTTCCGGCTGGAAACGGCGAAGAAGCTCTCTCCAGGCCCACTGCTTCTCTGTTTCGTCTCCTGCGTGGAGGCACAGCTCGACTAATTCACGATCGTGAAGGGGCGGTGCATGGAGAATGGAGCGTTCAGACTTAGGCATGACGTTCGTCGGCCTTTTCCCGTCTATCTGAACTAACGTAGTGGATGAATAAAACCCCTACCGCGTCGCCGATTTTTCTTTATTTTCTTTTGCTGCCCTTAAGCTCAGCCGCAACCAGGCGGGCAAGGCGAAGCAGCGTGTTTTCAACAGCTTTCACGCTCAACGCAACCGAGGGCAGCTCCGAAATCTCTCGTGCGCTGAATCCCTCCCGGAAGTAAAACCAGAAAAGGGCTTGTTCGCGGGTGGAGGTTTGACTCTTCAAAACCCGGTTGACCTCTTCGGACCGAAGCCTGAATTCGAACTGCTCGGAGGCTTGTCTGTCGGGAACAGTGGCCAGGAGCTCTTCTGCTTCCGCGGCAGGCTGCTTTTTCCGCCGGAAATGGTCCTCGACCGCATTGGCGGCAATGACCTTGAGAAATCCGCGAAGCGCGTTTTCGTGGCGGAAGTCGAAGTTGCGCAACGCCTTGGCGTCGTTGCCCAGCAACTTCAGGAACGTCTCTTGCACCAAATCGTCGACCAGAGCGGGATTCGCAAGTCGGCGGCGTTGGAGTCTTCTGGAGATCACGACTGCGATGGTTGGCTGAAATCGCCCGACGAATTCGCACCACCCCAAGTCCCTTTCCTCTTGGCCCTGGGGGTGGAGGCAAAGCCCCATCAATTCCTGGTCTGTGAGTGTGCGCAAATCCATCTGGAGCAGAGAAGAAGAAATTCTATCGTATCCCTCTGACGCCAAATGAAATGTTTTCAAGATTTTAGGCCACGTATTGATTGTTGCAAGGCCAAAATCGGCGTTAGCGGCGCCCATGACTTTCTGCAGGATCTGTCACACGATGCGAATCGGATGCCAATGCAAACGACCTGCAACTTCAAGATTGGCAACCTAGAGGATTGGCAATTTCAAGAGCTGCAACTCTGCAGTTCTAAAGCCAGGCAACTTTTAAAGACAAAAGAAGACGGGTAACAGTCAAAGAAGGCATTGCCAGAACAGATCAGGCGCCCTCGCTCAGAGGCGAAAGGCGCCTGATTTGGTAGAAGATTCCGTTCAATGCAATCAGCCTTGCCGCTTTGCGTTGTGTTTGTCGCGATAGATTTTGCGCGATGTTTTATTCTGCTGCCGATTCACCTGAGCGCGCTCGCCGGCCGTCAGCTTGCCGCCATTGGCGGCGCGATCATTGCGCACTTCGCGGTTGATGCCCGCCTCTTTTTTCTCCAGATGGGACGCTTCACCCGCCGTCAGTTGGCCGCTTTTGATTCCCTGGGCAATGCGGTCCTGTTGATTCTCTGCGCGCTTGCCTACCTCGCTCTTGGGGTTGGTGTTTTGTACGGCGCTGTTGTGCTTGTCCTTGTAGATCTGCTTTGAGAGCTGATTTTGCTGTTGGTTGAGAGCCTTGCGGTCCGAGGAGGTTAGCTTGCCGTTGTCCTCGCTCCGCATCAGCTTCTCTTCTTTGTTCACGTTCGATTCTTTCTTTTCCAGATTGGACGTTTCATTGGCGGTCAACTGGCCGCTCTGCACGCCATTGGCGATTCGATCCTGCTGGTTTTCTTTGCGCTGTTGAATCGTAGGCGGATTCGAGCCGTTGCTAGAGCCGTTTGTAGTCTGTGCGATAGTAGGCAGCGTCATAGCCGCCAGGACCGCACCCACGAATAAAACTTGTTTTTGCGTGTTCATCGATTCCCTCCGAAGCTCTTTGTCTTGCTGTTACAGTGGTTGAACACAGCGGTCCGATACAAGTTGCGGCACAAGTTGCCAAGAGATTCAATCGTCGCGATTCAATCGTCATAAACGATTCACCGCTCAATGCTTTTGAATGTTCTGGCCGGCTAATTATGTCCGCCGGCTAGTTATGTCCTAAGACCGGATGCGGCACATACGCCGATTCCAACTTGGCAATCTCCTCCCCGGTCAGATGGACGGCGACCGAGGCGATTGCATCGTCCAGATGGGCCAGCTTCGATGCTCCGATGATCGGCGCCGTGACTCCAGGCTTGGCCAAAAGCCATGCCAGCGCGATCTGTGCCGGAGGGACTCCACGGCTCTTTGCGACTTCCTCCACGCAGTCGACGACCTGGTCGTCTGCCTCTACAAAGTAGAGCTTCTTTCCATAGTCGTCAGCTTTGGAGCGGAGCGTTCCCGCCTTGCGGTTGCCGGCCAGCACGCCCCGCGCAATCGGGCTCCAAGGCAGTAAGCCAATCCCTTCAGCCTTGCAGAGTGGATTCATCTCCCGCTCTTCCTCACGATAGATCAGGTTGTAGTGGTTCTGCATGGTCACGAAACGGTGCAGGCCGTTCGTGTCGGCACGATTCAACATCTTGGCGAACTGCCATGCGTACATTGAGGATGCACCGATATAAAGCGCCTTGCCTGACTCCACAATCCGGTTCAATGCCTCCAAGGTTTCGTCGATTGGCGTCGTTGGATCGAACCGATGAATCTGATAGAGATCCACATAGTCAGTGCCGAGCCTCCGCAGGCTGTCGTCAATCGAGTGCAGGATATGTTTGCGCGAAAGGCCTTTCTGGTTGGGATCGCTGCCCATGGGGAAGAAAACCTTGGTGGCAATCACCACTCGATCGCGTGAAGGGCCGAACTCTTTGAGCGCGCGGCCCACAATCTCCTCGCTTACACCCAGCGAGTATCCGTCGGCGGTATCGAAAAAGTTGATGCCCAGTTCGATCGCACGTTTGAAGAAGGGCTTGCTCTCGGGTTCTTCTAACACCCACTCGCGCCATTTCTTTGAGCCATAAGTCATTGCGCCCAGGCAGATTCGGGAAACCTTGAGGCCGGTTGAACCAAGATTCACGTATTCCAAAACTCACCTTTTCCTTGTTTGATAAATGTTGATTGAAGTTTGGTTGATTGATGTTCGATTGAAATCTGATTGCTTGAAATCTGCTGGATAAATGTTGAATGTTGAATGTTGATTGAAAGGCTCAACACAGCAGGGGCTGTCAACAAAATCGCTTGGCCGCCCTATCGCGACATACTCTGGCGACGGAAGCAAAAAGCCTATCACAAAGAACAAAGGCTAAGAACCAAGAGACTGAAGACTGAGCCGGGAATGAGGCCGCGAACAAGCAGGGGGCACGCCGGGTACAATCGATTTCGGCTTGAAGTAGGCTCCAAGAGGAAGATTCACAGAAGAAGATTCCCACAAGAAGATTTGATGACCTCATCCTCGAACGTCTCTGCCGTGATCCTCGCTGCCGGTATGTCCCGGCGCATGGGAATTCCCAAACAACTCCTGCGTCTGGGCGAGAAGAGTCTCTTGGAGCATGTGCTGGCCAACGTGCGCGCCTCTCATGCGGCCGAGATCGTCCTGGTTCTTGGTTTTGAGGCGGATTCGATCCAGCGGCAGCTTGTTCTTGAAGGCGTAAGGATGGTCGTCAACCCGAATTTTGAACAAGGAATGGGCGGTTCCTTGCGGCTGGGGCTTTCTGCTGTGTCGCCATTGTCGGAAGCGGCCTTGATTGTGCTGGCCGATCAGCCCTTGGTGCTTCCTGAAACATTTGATCGGCTCATCGAGCATCATCAACGGCTCAAGCCACAGATTGTTCTTCCCACCTACAAAGGCTTTCGTGGAAACCCGGTTTTGCTCGACCGTTCGGTTTTTCCGGAATTGATGAGTCTCAGTGGTGATGTCGGCTGCCGCGCTATCTTTGGTTCCCATCAGGAAGGCATTCTCAAAGTGCCAGTCGATGATGCCGGAATTCTGCTGGATATCGATACCCTCGACGATCTTGATAAAGCGTGCCGCGCCGGCAATCGCCTTGAAGCCGAAGGGGCGCTTTTGGCTGTCGCGGATATGCAGGGTAGAGAGTTGCGCTCCGGCCCTTTGGTCTTTGGCAGCGAAAAAACTCCTGGCGAAGCAACTCCCACTCCCGGAGAAGCAATTCCCCAAGCAATTTCCAAAGAGAAGCAGCCCGTTTCTCCTGAATTGATTGTCGTTGGTCGCGATGCGGTTGCGCGGGCGTTGGCCAAACTGGGGCACGCCATGAATTTCAGCGTGACCATAGTCGATCCATTTCTCACGCTGGGCGAGCTCGAAGGCGTAGATAAAATCTTGCGCGTTCTCGATTTTTCCGTTCTGCCTCCGGCTGCCGAACGTTTTGTTGTGGTGGCAAGCCAGGGTAAGTTTGACGAGGAGGGGATTGAGCAGGCGGTAAAGGCGAAAATCGGTTACATCGCGCTTCTGGCTAATCGAAGTCGGGCGCAGGAGGTTTTGCGGAGCCTTGAATCGAAGTCGGTGCCGCCGGAAATACTGGCCGCTGTTAAAGCACCCGCCGGCATCGACATCGGAGCCGAGAGCCCAGAAGAAATTGCCTTGAGTATCCTCGCGGAAATTGTGCGAGAGCGTCGCGTGGTTCTTAAGAACGCTCTCAAGCAACACTCTTAAACAACACTTCCAAACAATGGCGTTGAAGAGCTGCAGTAGATGCACACATCGCGCCCTTCCATCCCGCGAGACGGCTGTCCGACTTTACTGCTCGCTGCCGCCCGCTTCGCACTGCCGAATTACCTGGTCCACATCCGGTTGCGCAATCTCGCGTGCGGTTTGGCGATCCTTCATGGAGCCCGTGCCTCCGCCTCGACGCAGGCTCACAATCTGCCCCATGATGCTCAACGCAATTTCATCCGGAGTGGCGGCGCCAAGATCGAGACCGGCGGGAGCCCACACGCTGTTCACCTTCTCGGGCGTAACGCCTTCCAGAGCGAGATAATCCAGCACGAGTCGCGCGCGATGGGGGCTGGCGATCAGAGCTACATAAGCGGCTTCGGCTTGAAGGGCTTTCTGGAGCCAGATGTGATCGCGTTTGTGCAGGGTGGCAATGACAACAAAAGTGCGCGGACCGATCGGTGTCTCTGTGAGGTCAAAGTCCTCGGTCACCAGGTGGTCGGCTGTTGGAAAAGCGGCTCGATCGGCGGCGGGATCGCTGACCGTTACCGAAAAATTCATCAGGTTGGCAAGCCTGGCCAGTGTCTCCGCAATTCGCCCATGACCCACAATCAGGAGTTCGGGCTTCGGAAGCACCGGCTCGATGTAAACATCCATCATCCCACCGCATGGCATTCCCACGCCCAGGATTTCGTCCTGCATGTCGAGCGTGATTAATTCGGGCCTTTCCAGTGCTAGGCACTTGAGGGCCTCGCTGCGCACCGCGCTCTCCGCGCAGCCTCCGCCAACCCAGCCCATGATGATTTTTCCCTCATGATCGATCAGGGCCTTGGAGCCGCGCTTGGCGGAAGAGGAGCCCGTTACCCTGACGACCGTGGCAATCGCGAAGGGCTTTCCTTGCGAAGCCAACTCACCAGCCTTGGAGTAGAGATCCGTTGACATTACCGGGCACGTATCATATTCTCACGTCCTCCCAGATTTCAATCCAAGGCGGGAATCTCTTGTACAGCGACCAAGTGCGCTCCCATTATGCCAATCCTAGGAATGTCGGGAGGCTGCCGAATCCCTCTGCCCAGGCGATTGTACGTAGCCCCGCGGACAGTGATACGGTCTTGGTCACGCTGAGGATCGAAAACGAGATTATTCAAGAGATTCGATTCAAATGTATGGGTTGTGCCGTGGCCATCGCGTGTGCTTCCATTGCCACGGAAATGGTGCTGGGCCAGCACGTCGATCAGGCTGCGCAGATTACCGAGCAGGGCGTTGCCGAGGCCCTGGGCGGCATTCCCGAATATAAGATGCGCTGCAGCAATATCGCTCCCGAGGCTATCAGGAAAGCCATCGAGGATTGGCGTCTCCAGCAGCGACCCGCTCATGGAACGTCTTGAAGCGCTCCCTGACGCGCCCCTCAGTTCCGCCTAAATTTTTATCGTCCCGGTCCTGGTCGAGGAGAGCGGCATCATAGGAATAGCAAATGGATGCCGTAGGGCGAAAAAACCACGGCCATCACTCCTCGAAAAGGGCTAAGATTGAGCTCTATGTCGCGAAGCACCGCCACGATTTGCTGGGTCGTTGTCCTCCTTGGCCTCTTAACCACGAATGGCCTGGGACAACGGCGGCGTATGCGCGGCGCTGCCGCCGGTGAGACGCAGGAGGTAGCTCAGGAGCAGGGCGCTCCGCAACAAGAGGCTGCTCCCCCTCCGGCAAATGCCCCCCAAGGGCAGGCAACTTTACCGTGTGTGCCTTCGCAAGCCCAGAATTTGCCGATCTCAGCGCCTCCCCGAGTGGTCTATCGCGATCGTTTGTTGAGCATCGACGCGCCCGGCTCCACTTTGGCCGATGTTTTGAGAGTGATCCACAACAAGGCTGGGATCGCCTTTGAAGGCACAACCAAGACCACCGAGCGGGTGGCGGTCAAGATCTCTCCTGCTCCCATCAGCGACGCTCTGAAGCAGTTGTTTAAAGATTCTCCTTTCGACTACATGATGATCGCCAGGCCCGAGGGGAATACCGTTCGTGTATGGCGCACCTCGCCTGTGGTCAAGTATCGCGATAATTTATTGAGCGTAGAAGCTTCCAATTCCACGTTAAGCTCCGTCCTGGAAGCGATCCATGAGGCGACCGGCATTGAGTTTCAGGGCGCGGATGGCGCGGATGAACCGGTTGCAGTCAAGTTGGGCCCAGCCCCTGTCGATAACGTCATGGCGGATTTATTGCATGGGTCGCAATTCAACTACATCGTCCTGGGGGCCGGAACTACCCCGGCAAAGGTGGAGCAGGTGGTCCTGAGTTCGCGTAGCGAGTGCTCGCCCAATGGGGCGCCGCCGGTGCAGACTCCGCTCGTAGCGGGCCAGCAGAGGCAGTCTGCGGCAGACGATGAGAGTGAAGAACCGGACGGGCGCGTGCCGCAGACCCAGGCTGCGGAATCTCCCTTGCAGCGTGTGGTGCAGGGCGAGCCGCTCGACGGAGTCCAGATTCCCCAGGAAGTGATGGATCGGCTCCGGGCTTTGCGCGAAAAGCAGCAGGAATTAATGAACAACCCTCAGTTGCAGAACAACCCTGCGGCGCCCAGAAAACCGCAGTAACCTTCGCTGCAGAAGCGCTCCAACCGGCTCTACAAGATCGAAAGGCCGTCATCTCAGTTCAGTTTCTTGGGTGCTTTCGTTCTTTTGTGCTTTCCGTTCCCCGCATTCATGCGGCGGTGCCAGCGGCTATAATCGCCTGCCATGAATCCTGTTCTCACGAAGCTGGAAGGTTCCATTTTTGAAATCACGCTGAATCGCCCTGAGAGCTTAAATGCCCTCAATGCGGAGATGATGCAAGCTCTCGCGGCCGCCGTGGACGAAGCGGCGAACAACCCTGCTGTCCGCTGCGTTGTTCTCAAAGGATCTGGCGCAGGCTTCATGGCCGGTGGCGATATCAAGTTCTTTCAGCAGAGTCTTTCTGCACCCAGCAACGGTCTTCATGGCCAATTCAAGCAATTTGTCGAGGGGATACATCCATTCGTTCAGCAGCTTGCCAATTTGCCGCTGCCAGTGGTGGCCTCAGTGCATGGAGCCGTTGCAGGATTCGGGGTGAGCTTGACCATGTTGTGCGACTTCGTGATTGCTTCGGAAGACGCTTTTTTTACTCTTGCCTACATTCACCTGGGCACATCGCCCGACGGCTCTTCAACGTTCTTTCTTCCGCGATTGGTGGGGCTGCGCCGGGCCAAAGAGATTGCCCTCTTGGGGGACCGCATCTCCGCCCACGATGCTCATGCGGTGGGGTTGGCTTACAAGGTTGTTCCGCGCCCTTCTCTAGATTCTGAAACAGCGACCTTCGCCGCGCGCCTTGCCGCAAGTCCGACCCAGGCGTACGGAAGAACCAAGAAACTGTTGCTCTCTTCCTTCGACCGGAAGCTCGAAGATCAGTTGGAGGCGGAGGCGACCAGCTTTGCCGACTGTGCGGTGACGCCTGACTTTTCGGAAGGAGTGCGCGCATTCTTGGAGCGCCGCAAACCGGCGTTCACCGGCAAGAAGTCATAAGACGATTGGCCGAAATTTTTAGGAGCTCCGTTTTCTGCGGATTACTGCCTCGATAAAACTCAAGCTTCATTCGAATGGGTAGCAGCGGATTGCACCGCGACCAGCGGAATGTCGTGCTCTTGCGCCCACGCCTCCCATTCGAACCGGCTGCGAGTAAGAAAGATGCGCGCCAGATCGCCGCGAACGTCTTCGGTCAGGTGTAACTCTTCGCGCAGCCGCCGGATAAATGAAGGTTCAAGCGCGCCCAGGGCGATCCATCCATCGTTCGCCTGGTAGATCGCATAGAAGGGAAATCCTCCACGCAGCCTGCCATCTTTGGCCGTCAGTCCGGCGGTCAACGGGCCGGTAAAGTCTCGAATGGCCTCATAGAGAGATACGTAGGTAGAGCCGGAATGCCCATAACGGCAGCGATCCAGTAATAGAGCGAGTGCTGCGCCCACCGCGCGCTCCGAACCGGCAAGATCGGCATGGAGCGTGACTGGAAGGTTGGGCGGGTCGAGCAAGCCCAAGGAAGCCTGATAGGTGAGATCGTGGCCGCTGATCTCTTCGTCGGGAGGCGGAAATCCGATGATATTCACCATGCATAGTTTCGGATAAAGCCCGTGAAGGGTTTCCCAATCCAGCCGGAGCCTGCGAAGGGCGGATGGTCGAAACGAGGCCAGAAAAAGGTCTGCGTTGGCGAGGATGGCGGCCATCTTCGCCTGCCCCTCTGGGCTCTTCAAGTCAAGCGTAACCACTTCTTGTCCGGCGGACAGGCTCTCATACCATGCGCGAGCGCCGGACTTCAGAGGATCGCCGTCCGGTGGCTCAACCTTCGTGATGTCCGCCCCTAGCTGCATGAGGCGCGAGGCGGCCACGGGGCCGGGTACATTCAGGGCCACGGTAACGATTTTGAGGCCCTTCAGCGGCAGTTGCTTCATTCAAGCTCCAACGAGATGTTTCCATCGTTCGATTGTTCCATTTGTTCCATGGGTTCCATGCAAAGATTCCGGAACGGCATGTAGTATAAGCGTTCGTTTTTGCTTTGCAACGGTCAACGTACGATGGCGCCGTGCGTTGCTGGAGATGGAAAGGCGGCCCTGCAAAGGATTTGTCTGTATAGTGAATCACGCAAAATCATGGCCGCTCGTGACTCGGTTTCATTTTCCCGGGAGGAAAGAGGAAAAATGCTGCGCAAGAATCTTTACCCGATAGTCTGTGCGCTTTCTCTATGTGTGTCGCTTGCTGCCGCCCAGTCGCAGCCGGACTCAGGTACGCTCCCCAAAATCCGCACGATCACCGCCTTTGTAAGGCTCGACCGGCAAACGTACCGTAAGCAAGTCGAGTCGGCCCTGGTGATGTTGAAGGCCGCCAAGACGGAATTTACGAAAGCCGGCTACGAAATCGAGACCCTTCGGATTACCACGCAGCCATTTCCTGAAATCGTCAAAGGGCTCACCCCCGAGCAGGCATTGGCTTTCTTCCATGAGTACGACGCACTGGCTTTACAGGAAGGCTTTACTCCCGATATCGGCCCGGCGATGGTGAAAGATAACGATGATCCGGCGCAGGCCGATCTTCTGGCCCAAATCATCACTACGACGCAATCGGTGAATGGCTTTGTTGCCGTGGCAGGTGACGACGGCATCCACTGGAATTCTGTCAGGGCGGCCGCGCACGTTATCAAGTATCTGGAAGAGCATACCGTCCATAGTGAAGGGAATTTCAGGTTTGCGGCGGGGGCATTTCCTCCAGCTATCGCACCTTTTTTTCCGGTTTCGCACACCTCTGGGGCGGGACATCAATTTGCGATCGGCATGGAATCCGCCAATATTGCGCAGGAAGTCTTTGGTCAGTCGAAGGGCGATTTTTCTGGTGGAAGCCGCCGCCTGACGGATGCTTTAGGAATAGCCGCCCTAAAGGTTGAAGCCCTCGCTCAAGGCATCGAGGCGAAAACCGGCTGGAAATATGAAGGCATCGATCTCACCCCTGTGCCTTTGAAAGAGATTTCGATTGGGGCCGCGTTGGAATCCCTTCTCGGCGATCGGATCGGATCGCCTGGAAGCCTTTCTTCCGCGTACGCCATTACCTCGGCAATGGGCCGTGTTCCAGTAAAGCATGCTGGTTACAGTGGATTGATGCTTCCTGTGCTGGAAGATGCCGTGCTTGCCAAACGCTGGGAAGAGGGCGCGATAGGGCGGGATGCTCTCATGTCGTACTCGTCGGTGTGCAGCACCGGGCTCGATGCGATTCCGTTGCCAGGGGAAATTTCCCAGCAGAGCCTGGAGAACATCATTGCGGACATGGCCAGCCTGGCGGTGAAGTGGCATAAGCCGCTTTCGGTCCGCTTGCTGCCGGTGGCCGGCAAGCGAGCGGGAGAGATGACCGAATTCAGCAGCCCATATCTTGTAAACATACATATCCGGTGACTCTGAAGCGGAATTTCAAAAAATTGGGTAGATCGGCAAAGGAGACATAAACAGGGTGAAGACTTTTTTTGTCAGCGTGATTTCAGCTTTCCTGGCTCTGGTTTTCCCGGGTCTAGTTTTCCTAGCTCTGGTTTTCCTAGATCTAGGCGTGGCGCAGGCTCAGACCGGCGCTACAACCTCACCGGCCGTTCCTACCGTTTACGTCATCTTTTGCGGCACTTTGATTGACGGAGTCTCTGCCAAGCCGCACCGAAACGTGAGGATCGACGTTCAGGGAGACAAAATCAAAGCGATTACGCCGGAGGCAGATCCCGACTGGAACGCCGGCCCGCTCGGAGGTCGCCCCTACGTCATCGATCTCGCAAACTATACCTGCCTCCCGGGCTTGATCGATGTTCATACCCATGTGCTGCTGCAAGGAGACATCATCGTCGATTACGACGAGCAATTGCTGAAGGAATCAGCAGCTTATCGAGCCATCCGGGCGACGGTGGCGGCGAGGCGCGCCCTGGAATTCGGTTTCACCTCGATCCGCGACCTGGAAACCGAAGGCGCCGGTTATGCCGACGTGGATCTTCGCAACGCCATTGATAAGGGAATCATTCCGGGACCGAGAATGCAGGTTGCTACCCGCGCGATGGATGTCACCGGGGCCTATCCTCTGCTTGGCTATTCCTGGGATTTAGAGATGCCTCATGGCGTCCAGGTAGTGGATGGCCCGGAAGAAGGCCGCAAGGCGGTTCGCGAGCAGATTTCTCATGGAGCCGACTGGATCAAAGTCTATAGCGATCGCGGCAACGTTCTTCGCCCGGATGGTGTGTTGGAAGACATTCCTACATTTACCCTCGATGAACTTAAGTCCATCGTCGACGAGACGCATAGGCAACATCGGAAAATCGCTTCTCACGCCACCGGCATCAACGGGGTGCACAACTCGGTGGAAGCCGGAGTCGATACTGTGGAGCATGGAAGCTATATCGCTCCTGAGGATCTCAAAACCATGGCGGCCAAGGGAATCTGGTATGTTCCTACGCCGTATCTGGCCTTTTATCGCGCCCAGGTCTTCCCCAAGCAGGCGGACAGGATGCTCCCGCAGATGAAGGTGGCCGAGGACACATTTCGGCGGGCAATGGCCGCGGGCGTAAAAATCGCCTATGGCACCGATGCCGGGGCTTTTGAATGGACGATCACACCAGCCGTGCAGTTTCCGGTGATGATCAAGTACGGCATGACCCCCATGCAGGCGATTCAATCGGCCACCATTCAGGCAGCCGATCTGTTGGGCGTGAAAGATCGAATCGGATCCATTGAGACCGGGAAGCTGGCCGATATCGTTGCCACCTCCGGCGACCCGTTGGCGGATATCTCCAGGCTGCAAGACATCGCCTTTGTGATGAAGGACGGTAAGCTGGTGAAAAAGCCTTAGGACGCTGCCGCGAAAGCCCTCGAAACCGTTTCTTGAACTACGGCCGAACTCCCGATTACGACCACCTCATCCGGTCGCGCAGCGAGGTGATGTGGGCCACATGATGCCGTCCATGCCAGCTATACATGGCAAGTGAGCGATCAAGGTTTTGGGGGCCTAGCTCGGGATGGTTGAATTTGCGAAGAAAATCGTCGGGTTTGAGCGACTTGAGCAAGTTGACCCAGCGCACATGAACGGAGTCCAACAGCGCCAGCGAGGTTTCAATAGAGGTCAGTTCGGTATCCGGCAGCTTGGCCCATGCGCTTTCGTCATAGGGTTTGATCGTCGGGACATTCTCGGTGAGTGCGAGCTTGAACCGGACGTAAGCGTTCATATGGCTGTCTGGAACGTGATGTACGACTTGGCGAATGGTCCAACCCGCGTCACGGTAGGGAGTATCCAATTGTTCTTTGGTCAGGCCTTCGACTGCCTTGCGCAGAAGGGCGGGAGCGGCTGCTATTTCCTCAATGTGCTTGGCCCGGGTTACGGGGGTGTGGTTACTATCGGGAACGAACTTTCCTACCGGATATCGCTGATCGGCCATGGGCTTCCTCTTTTTAGTCCTTTTTTGTCTTACAGTTGCCGAAGGAATCACTATAGTCGAACCACTCGCTAACAAGGGTGACAAAAAATGTCATCGGCGATAGAATTTACTTGACGACATTTACTTCTCCGTTTAGCGTAGAACATCCAACTGCAAGGCCCAAGGCTCAGGGCTGATTTAGGGTAAAAAAAGTCGGACCGCTTCAAAAAAGTAGAAATAAAAGCAACTCAGGAGCTGCCTTTTGCGTCTAATACCGCGCGAGGGTTCTCTGCAAATCCCACAAAATGTAGCGAGTGCCTGGGAATAGGCACCTGAGTAGCTGCGGCGGCTTTTCTACTTAAAAGCAGAAAAGTTTTGAATCATATTTCTGAGGAGAATAAAGGAGGAGATTATGCGTTCTGATCTCATATACGAATCTTTAAGACCGGTAACAAACCGCTATCTTTTGTGCCAGCTTATTTCGAAAGCGACACGTAAGTTTCATAAGCCGAATACCCGCATTCAAGACACCATGAACGACGTTTTAGTGAGGGTTGGAAAAGCGATCGAAACCGATTCGGTGATCAACCTGCCCGCAGAAAAACTTGCGGAGCCAGAGCGTCGCGCAGCATAATAAGCTTTCCTGAAAATCCCGCCAGGCCGTAACAAGGGCCCTGGCGGGTCTCCGGAAAATCCGGGGCAAAGAGTGTTTCTCGCCTGAAATTCAGACCAGACCCTCCCCATCAATCGAAAAACTCCCGTAGGTGAATAATGACAATTGCTGAACTAAAAGAAAAAAATATCACTGAGCTTACGAAGATAGCCCGGACCCTCGAGCTTCCCGGCGCTAGCGGCCTTCGCAAACAGGACTTGATCTTCAAGATCCTGCAAGCTCAGAGTGAAAAAGAAGGGCATATCTTTGCCGAAGGGGTGCTGGAAATACTGCCCGACGGCTACGGATTCCTTCGCTCTCCCGATTACAACTACCTCCCCGGTCCAGACGATATCTACGTCTCTCCTTCACAAATCCGCAAGTTCGATCTGAAAACAGGCGATACCATCAGCGGCCAGGTAAGGCCGCCACACGAAGGCGAAAAATATTTCGCTCTGGTCAAAATCGAAGCCGTCAACTTCGAATCCCCCGAAGAGGCTCGCAACAAAATCCTCTTTGATAACCTGACGCCTCTTTATCCGCAAGAGCGGTTGAAGCTGGAGACCGTGCGGGAAAATGTCAGCGCGCGTGTCATGGACCTGCTCACCCCGGTGGGTAAAGGCCAGCGCGGACTGATTGTGGCGCCTCCCCGTACCGGTAAGACCATGTTGCTGCAGAACATCGCAAACTCAATCACCACCAATCATCCCGAAGTTGTGCTGATTGTCCTGCTGATTGACGAGCGTCCGGAAGAAGTTACGGATATGCAGCGGTCGGTCAAAGGCGAGGTCATCTCTTCGACGTTTGATGAGCCCGCGGCCCGCCACGTCCAGGTTGCCGAAATGGTCATCGAGAAGGCGAAGCGCCTCGTGGAGCATAAGCGTGACGTGGTGATCCTTCTGGATTCGATTACGCGTTTGGCCCGTGCCTATAACACGATTGTTCCGCCCTCCGGCAAGGTGCTTTCCGGCGGCGTCGATTCCAACGCCCTGCAGCGGCCAAAGCGATTTTTCGGAGCCGCTCGTAACATCGAAGAGGGCGGATCGTTGACGATTATCGCTACGGCCCTGGTTGAAACCGGCTCCCGCATGGACGATGTGATTTTTGAAGAGTTCAAGGGCACCGGCAACATGGAAATCATCCTCGACCGCAAGCTTGTCGACAAGCGTGTCTTCCCGGCCATCGATATTCAGCGCTCCGGCACCAGAAAAGAAGAACTGCTGATCGGGAAAGAAGACCTTCAGCGCATTTGGGTGCTGCGCAAAGTCCTGAATCCTCTCTCACCGGTAGAGGCAATGGAACTACTCATTGATAAACTGAGCAAGACGCGCTCGAATGCGGAATTCCTGTCGAACATGAGTTCGTTGTAAGTAAAAAAACAAAGTTAACTGGCGGCAGGAGGCGGCTTGGTTCGCTTCTTGCTTGGGGTGTCCGCGCAGCACACTGTTGTCCTTGATGCCTGGTCAAAAGATGTTGGTAGTCTCAAGAAATTTGTGCTCCTTGGCCCGGCGTACTCTTGCCTTTTCAAGTATGGAATTATTAGGATATGCCAACAAATAAAAGTAAAAGACTTATTGACTTGCGGACCTAGTTAACGTTTGAAATGAAACAATTTGAAAATGGAATTTTAGATGCCACCGACCTGATGGAGCGGCAATCGCGCCAGCTCGTGGCCCATCTAGACACGCTCTTCTTCGCCAACCTGATGAAAAAGCATCCAACCGAAGAGTTGGAGGGCGAGTTGCCTTCCCGCGACATGAGGGCAATCGTGGTCATGGGTAACAGGGGCTGTTCCATCATGAGCGATTTTGCCAGTGCGATTGGGGTGCCCCTTAGTACCGCGACGCATATGGTGGAACGGCTTGTGAAAAAAGGCCTCGTAATGAGAGTGCGTTCTGAAAAGGACCGCCGCGTTGTTCACGTGGAACTAAGCAGCGAGGGCCGGAAAAGAGAGCGCCAGTTCCTGAAGAACCGGCTGGCGATGGGGCGTGAGATGCTGGCGCCGCTGAGCCCCGGCGAGCGTGAACTTTTCCTGGAGCTTCTTGGCAAGATGGTCCAGGCCACAAATACGGAAGAGCGTCTCGAAAAATGACGCGTCTCGAAAAATGACCCGTCGTTGATGCAAACCGAGGCGCTTGTTTATTGCCAAATTAAAATATTTCTATTTAGAAGGTTATAGAGATTCTTAAAAATGCGCTGTAGCGACCAGCGATAAAGCGCAATTTGGAACGCCGGTCAGTCGACAATAACAATTAAAGATGCGGCTCGTTCTTTCCTTCCCGGCTCCCTCAAAAGCTAGGCCCGGGTTTCACCGGACCCTCCGTGACTCTGAATCTGGTTGTCTTGATCTAACAGGGAACGATCTTTTCCGATGAGATGCCTTTCGTGGCGTTTCGAGTGTCTACAATCAGCTTTGCTTCGTTCACAATCCGTTTGTAGTCGTAATCGGAGTGGTCGGTGATGATCAGCACACAGTCATATTGATCGAGGTTTTCTAGCGGAGTGCAGCTCATCTGGAGGTTGTATTTCCGTCCCCGGCCAACCTTGGGGAAATAGGGGTCGTTGTAAAAGACCTCTGCTCCCTGGCGTTGTAACTCTTCAATCACGGTGAGGGCGGGAGATTCACGCAAGTCGTCAATGTCCCTTTTGTAGGCCACGCCCAAGACCAAGACCTTTGAGCCGTTCAAGGCTTTTTTATGCTTGTTGAGGGCTCCGGCTACTGAACTCACCACGTGATAGGGCATTCCTGTGTTGATCTCGCCGGCCAATTCGATAAATCTCGTGTGGAAGTCGCACTCTTTGGCTTTCCAGGAAAGATAGAACGGATCGACGGGGATGCAGTGCCCGCCCAATCCCGGTCCGGGATAAAAGGGGTGAAAGCCGAAGGGTTTGGTGGAAGCCGCTTGGATGACCTCCCAAATATCGATGCCCATCCGCAGGCTGAGAAGCTTCAATTCATTGACCAGGGCGATGTTGACGCAGCGGTAAATGTTTTCAAGCAGCTTGGTCATTTCCGCCACGGCGGGGCTGGATACAGGCACCACCCGGTTAAAAATAGAGTTGTATAACGCCCCCGCCACATCCGAGGCCGTCGAATCCAGGCCGCCGACAACCTTAGGAATATCGCGGCGAGCCACTGTCTCGTTCCCTGGATCTTCGCGTTCGGGGGAAAATGCTACCAGGAACGATCCGTTGCCATTCTGGCCGGATCTTGCGGCTTTGAGCTTGGCTTTATTGTGTTGCTCCAGAATTGGTACTAAGACCTCTTCTGTGGTGCCTGGGTAGGTCGTGCTCTCCAGCACGACCAGTTGGTTGGGGCGAAGGTGGGGCGCAATGGCTTCAGCCGTCGCCCGAATGTAGCTCAGGTCGGGCTCGCGGTACTCATTCAAAGGCGTTGGAACGCAGATGACGATGGCATCCATATCCGCCGCGTGGCTATAGTCGCCGGTTGCGGCAAAGCCCCGCTTGCGCGCCTGCTCGATCTCACCGCCGGGAATCCGGTAAATATAGGAACGGCCGGCATTCAAGGCCTTCACTTTTTCCCCGTCAATGTCGAACCCGGTTACCGGAAAGTTTTGCTCGGCAAACAAAAGTGCAAGAGGAAGGCCAACGTAACCCATGCCGACGATGCCGATTTTTGCCGTACGGTCCTGGATGCGAGAAAGAAGCTGAGGGCTAATAAGAGGGTTCTGGGTTGTTTGTGACATTGCGTTTTGAATTTTACAGCGCGGTGAAGATACCCGTCATCTCAATAGCGCCCCGCATGGAGCTCATCCACGCGAGCTCAATCAGGCCGGCAATCCTGGCTCAGGCAATCCTGGCCAATAGCGAGGGGGCGAATGGGGAGTCCCTGTACCACGGTGGTGCTAAGGTAGCCAAAAGAGTAACTGCGGGTGACCGCATTTGGCGGTAGTCTACGAACGACCAGCGCGGAGCGACGATTCGCTTGTCGGGGCTCTGTCATCGGTAGCTGGAAATGGAATAAACCAGCCCGGGTCGGCTCGCTTGAAGTTAATCTTCGGTAACATGAAAGTGAGAGTCCTTCTTCGGGGAACGTCGCACAAATCTGTGGTACTCTGTACCAACTGAAAAAGGCCTCGTCATCAAAGGTTGTGGCGCAGAAGCGAAAATCCGATTTCCTCATTTACTACGTCACGGTAACCTATCGCAGCGTCTTGCTGGGTTTGCTGATCGTGTTTCTGTTGGCTGGAATCGTCACCTATTTTGCCTTTCCCGGCACCGCGAACCGTTTGCTTCAAGCCAGCGCAAATCTCATGGATCGAGCTTTGGTCAAGGCCGGTCTCGCCAGCAATCCCAGCGCGAATGGTTCGGTGATTGAGCCAGGTCCCCAGCAGGCGCATTTCACCAATATCGATGGAGCCGTGAAGGTCAAGAAAAGAGCTACCAACTCTTGGGTGTCTGCGGATTACAACGTTACGCTGGAAACCGGGGATGTGATCCAGACCTCTTCTGAAGGGATTGCGAAGGTCGTCTTTACCGACGGCACGAATTACACAGTCAAACCCGACTCCCTGATCGTGGTTCAGGAAAACTCGATCAACTCCAACCAGCAGACCAACGTAGCGGTACAAGTCACCACCGGAACGGTCGATCTGGCCACCTCGAGCGTCGGCCAGGGATCGAAGTCGCAGGTAATCGTGGCCGGAGCCACGGCAAATTTATCCTCCGACACTCAGGCAGAGGTTTTGAGCGATCCTCGGCATGACGAGCATGAGATTTTGTTAAAGAAGGGTGCTGGTGAAGTTACCCGCAACGGCGAGACGGTCAAGCTCGCCACCCTGGATAAAGTTGCTTTTACCGCCGATGCGCCGGACATGGTAAAAACCAAGGAACTTGGCCCTCCCGTGCTGATTGAGCCATCTAATATGCAGTCGGTCGCGATGGAACCGGGGACTGCCGGCAACCCGGTCACGTTTGCGTGGACTCCGGTGGACGGCATCAAACGCTATCGGCTCAAGATTTCGCGGAACCCATATTTTTCCTCCATGGTCCTGGAGCAGTCGACCGAGTCTACTCAGGTTCAGGTGACGGCGCTTAAGGAGGGGTCCTATTACTGGGCGGTACAATCGATCGCGGAAAACGGCGGCAGAGACTCCGTGGACAGCGAAAAGAACAAGTTCACGCTGATTCCCAAGGCTGCGGAGAGTTCAAAAATCGTGCTGGAACTTGAACCTCTGGTGCAGCACGGACATGTCTTGGAAGTTCAGGGGCGCACGGAGGCCGGGGCGCAAGTCATGGTCAACGGGCAAGGGGTGCCGGTTTTTGCCGATGGCACCTTCCATCATTTCACGCCGGCGTTGCAGCCCGGAATGAACACGATTACGGTTACGGTACAAAATGCCAAAGGCGGGGCCAATACCAAGCAGGAACGCATTCTAATCCAGTAGAATCTCTTATTGCTCCGGTTTGATTCTTGCCCCACAGTATAGTATCTGGTGTATACCCGTACAGGTTTTGAGGCAGGGCCCGCGGATTTTGATGCGCCGGGCGGTTTTAATCGCAGGTCCGTAGTGTGGCCAAAATTTTTGAATCTTTGAAGTAGGGAAATTAGAAGGACGGAAAGAAGCAGGGTATGGCGTCAAACGGTTATAAGTCGGACAGCGCACGCATCCACAATCTGCGCTCGCTCTTTAGCATGTTTTCAAGCGATCTAGCCATCGATCTTGGCACCGCCAACACGCTGGTGTATGCCAAGGGGAAGGGCATCGTTGTCAACGAACCTTCTATTGTGGCCATGAACAAAAACACCAATGAAGTTGAGGCTGTGGGGAAAGAAGCCAAGGAGATGCTGGGGCGCACGCCTGGAAATATCGTCGCCATTAAGCCGATGAAAGACGGTGTGATTGCGGACTTCAAGGTCACCGAAAAGATGTTGAACTATTTCATCCAGAAGGCGCACAACCGCAAGATGCTGGTGCATCCGCGCATTGTGATCGGCGTGCCTTCGGAAATTACGCAAGTCGAGAAGCGGGCCGTGATGGATTCCGCCTACCGCGCGAAAGCCAGCGAAGTGCATCTTGTGGAGCAGGCCATGGTCGCTGCCATCGGAGCTGGCTTGCCGATCACCGAACCCAGCGGCAACATGGTCGTCGATATTGGAGGAGGCACTACCGATATTGCCGTCATCTCCCTCAGCGGTATCGTTTACTCCCGCTCGGTGCGCATGGCCGGAAATCAGATGGACGAATCCATCATGAATTACCTCAAGCGGAAGTACAACCTGCTCATCGGCGAGCGCACAGCCGAACAGATCAAGATTGAAGTTGGCTCTGCCTATCCTCTCGACAAGCCGCTTACCATGGAGATCAAGGGTCGCAACCTGATAGAAGGCGTGCCCAAAACGATCACGATCGACGACAGTGAGATTCGGGAAGCCCTTAGCGAGTGCATCAGCACCATCATGAATGCCATTCGTGTTGCCTTGGAGCGTACGCCTCCCGAGTTGAGCGCCGACATCAGCGATCGTGGCATTGTCCTGACCGGAGGCGGAGCGCTTTTGAAGAACCTGGACAAGCGAATCCGCGAAGAAACCGGCCTACCGGTGTCCATCGCCGACGATCCTTTGGCGAGCGTGGTGCTGGGCACTGGCAAGATGCTCAGCGACTTCAAGCTCCTACGCAAGATTTCAATTGAGTAGCGACCGCACGGGCTGGAAGAACAAGAACCTCATTCGTCTCGGCCCGGCTTGACTTGGAACCATGGAAAGCTTTTACACCCGCTATAAGAACCCCTTGGTGTTGATAGCGGTGGTTTTTATCCAGGCCATCGGCCTGGCGACCCAGATTCAACGTCCCGACCCGCAAAGCTCTGCTCGCACCGGCAGCACACGCCTCATCCGTGTTTGGGCCGTGAGTGCGATTACGCCGGTCGAGCATGCGCTTATTTCCACCGGCCATTTCTTCCGCAATACATGGTATGGGTACGTAGACTTGCACAATGTGCGCAAGCAGAACCTGGCGCTGCAAGCCGAGATCGATCACCTGCGCATGGAAAAAGCTCAATTGAGCGAGGAAGCCGGGCAGGCGCGCCGTCTTCAGGCACTGCTAGGATTCAAAGAGCATTTTGCCTCCGCAACCGTTCCCGCTCAGGTCATTGCCGGCTCCGGGACGGAGCAATCGCGGATCGTTACGATCGACCGTGGCGCGTCTTCCGGCCTTGCCGTCGATATGCCGGTGGTCACGCCCGACGGAATTGTCGGCAAGGTCAAAGATGTCTTCCGGTCGAGTGCCCAGGTCTTGCTGATTAACGATCGGGAGAGCGGCGCGGGCGTTGTGATGCGGCAATCCCGCCTGCAGGGCATTTTAAAGGGCAGTAGCCGCGGCCAGGTCTTCATCAGTTACATCATGTCGGACGAAAAGGTAGAAGTCGGCGAGCAGGTTGTGACCAGCGGCGGCGATCGCATCTACCCAAAAGGATTCCCGGTGGGCGTTGTCACCAGCATTGCTCCTGACCGCGACAACGATCCATTTCTAGCGATCCAGGTGAAGCCGGCCGCCGACCTCGACCGGCTTGAGGAAGTACTCGTAATCACCAAGGTTGCCGATGCGGAACCAGATGTCCTTGCGGGTCCGGCTCCCACCCGCGCCGCTGATGTCTTGGCGCAGCGATTGCCAGGAGTGCCCGCTTCGAATGCCAACAAGGCAGGTGCCCCTGCGTTGCCTGGAACGACGGCGCAGCCGGCTACGCCATCCACCGCGGGAGCGGTGCAACAGCCGGCCAATATCCAAAAGAACGCTGTAGGGCCAGGCTCGAATGCCCCTCTGCAAGGCCAAAAGCCTGCGGCGCCCGTTGGACAGCCTGCGGGTCTGCCGAAGCGCCCATCGGCTGGTGCCAAGCCCCAATCTTCTCCCAGTGCCACTCCCGCTCCCAGAAGTGAAGAGAAGACCGAAGGGAAGACCGGAGAGAATGCGGAGCATCACAATGCCTCGCCCGCCACCGGCCAGAAAGGCACCCGTCCTACCCCCAGGCCAACGCCAAGCGCCACGGAGAATCCTCCGCGATGAGCATCACGATTTCCTATACATCAAGGGAAGAGATTGCCGTTCACAAGTTTAGTTGGGTTGCAGCTCTTGGCGTTCCCCTCCTGGCGCTTTTACTGCAAACGTTTCTCGCGCGGCCGTTTCGTTTCATTACGATTTTCGATCTGCCCCTGCTGGTCACGATTTTCTTTGGCGTCGCCCGGCGGCGGCCGATCACCGGTTTGATTACAGGCGCCCTCATTGGCTCAGTCCAGGACTATCTGGCTGGTGTGTATGCCGGTTTGAATGGCATTGCCAAGACCATCATCGGCTACTTTGCGTCGTCCCTGGGCCTTAGGCTTGATGTTGAGAACCCCGGTTCGCGCTTCCTGATGACCTTCGTCTTCTACCTCATGCATCAGGTCATCTATACCGCCATCGATATTGTCCTGGTCGGTGGCAAGGGCGTCCCGAATTGGGGCCGCGTGCTGCTTTCCGCGTTTGCCAATGGTCTGCTGGCGGTTCCGTTGTTCTCCCTGCTCGATCGTTTGAAAATACGCGGCTGAAGTTCATGTTTCTTTACAAAGATTCCAGCCTGCGATTCTCTTTGTCGACGCGACTCTTCATTTTTTAAGAATCCACCCATCACACGCAGGTAGAATGCGAACTTGAGGAGGAAACATGCGTCACCTAACGGCATTTGTTTTGGGATTCTCTTTACTCGCTCCGGCTGCGATTGCGGCTCAGGATCACGATCGGGACAGACACGAGCAGAAACATGAGTGGAATGACCAAGAACGGGACCACTGGCAGCAATACC
Source organism: Candidatus Angelobacter sp. (assembly GCA_035295685.1). Lineage (GTDB taxonomy): Bacteria > Acidobacteriota > Terriglobia > Terriglobales > Acidobacteriaceae > Angelobacter. The sequence continues at coordinate 629 of DATGIO010000116.1, read as the reverse complement.
TGAAGGAGCATCATAAAAAAGACCACGAGTGGGAGAAGGCCAGCAAGAAGGAGCAGAAGTCCTACTGGAAGTGGCGTGATGAACATCGGGATGAGCACAGAGATGAACATCGGGACCACTAAGAGAGAATCAAGGTGTGTTTGCGATAAAGCCTCGCCATTGGGCGGGGCTTCTTAGCTTTCCAACAAGGCGAAATTTAGGGCAAGGTTTTATCCAGTCTTCGCGTTTGCCAAATGGCCTGACAGCCGCCCCGGTCGCTCTCTCTGGTAGAAGATCTGAAGAATGCCCGGCCTGCATTCGTTTTTCGTTTACGGAAAGTCCGGCAATCGATTACTCTTGCTGCGCTTCTCTTCAGCAAAAAATCTACATTACAAAGAATCGCATTGGACACGATGGGCGTTCCGGTCTTTGGCCGTAATGACGAAAAGATCCCGCCGGTGAAGTTTTCGGTTGTGCAGTACATGGTGCTGGCGGTTTTCCTGGTGCTGGCCTATGGGCTGTGGAGCCTGCAGGTGCGCATGAGCCAGGAGTATGAGGTGCGCGCGCAGCAGAACCGCACACGCAAGATTCCCATGCTCGCGCCTCGGGGTAAGATCCTCGACCGCGAAGGGCGCACCATTGTCGACAAT